>JAPPMO010000021.1 GCA_028873975.1 Chloroflexota bacterium | reverse complement strand
AAACCCCAGAGAAATTTCACGAAAAACCGACCCACCTCAACACGGGACTATACACACCACAATTGTGCAAAAGTAGTACCAACAAAATAATGCGAAAAATCTCATTTGTAGCGAAAGTTCTGGATCTTATCCTAGTCCCGCCGAACGCGCTCCCCCTCTCCCACAAGGGGAGAGGGGGCTGGGGGGTGAGGGGTTGACCGCGCATGTCGTTCTTTTGCATGACTAACTTGGAACTACTTCTGTGTCTCTGTGATTATATTTTAGTTTGTATTGTGTTCATTCCAGCGCATGTTCATTTTGATGCAATTGCCCTGCGCCCTGGCAACTGCTGTATGGAAATACCAGCCTAAGCTCTGTTATACTTTTATGGCATGATGATACCATTGATCATTTTACCAAACAGGAGAATGCGATGCTAAAGCTAATGAGGATAATCTTACTCACTCTATTTGTGGCGAGCTTCGGTTTCGCCGCAAGCGCGCAGGATGGCGGCATTTTGATCGGGACCAACTTCGGCGGCGACCCGACGAATATGAATCCGCTCATTTCCAACAACACGGTTGAGCTGGCGCTCAACGAATTCCTCTTCCCCAGCTTGTACAATATCGATCCGGAAACGCGGGCGCCGATGAGAGCGGGGCGCAACGACCAGGACAACGGCTTGGCGCTGGATTGGGCAATCTCGGACGATGGCTTGGTCTACACCTTCACGTTGCGCGATGACGTGACCTGGAACGACGGCGCGCCCGTGACCGCCTTCGACTACAAGTTCACCTTTGACGCCTTGGCCAGCGGTGAGACTTCCTCGCCGCGCACCGATGTGCTGCAAAGCGTCGAGAGCGTCGAAGCCGTCGACGCCGCGACCCTGGTCGTCACGCTGAAGCTGGCCTCCTGCCGCGTCATTGAAGAGCTGGACGACTTTGGCATCTTGCCGCAGCACATCATCGAGCCCATGCTGGATGGCAATTACGCCGAGATCGACAATCTGGAGTACAACAAGAACCCCGGCGTCACCGCGGGCGTCTTCAACTTTGGCGCGCTGGTGCCAGACCAGCAGACCAGCTTGATTCGCAACGAGAATCACTGGATGGACGTTTCGCCCGAAGGCTACATCATCCGCAACGTGCCCGACCAAATCGTCGGTATCGAGCAGTTCCTGGCGGGCGAGGTCAACTCAGTCGGCACAGCTGGCTCGGCTTCCGTGCCGGCCGTGCAGATGCAAGACTTCCGCGACCGCGCCGAAGCCGGCGAATTCCAGATCTACGAATATGTGGATGACGGCTTGACTTTCGTTGGCTTCAACATGGCCGATCGCGGCAACCCGGTCAATGGCCAAGATGACGACGGCAACCCCATTGACCAAGGCAAGCACCCGCTCTTTGGCGATGCGCGCGTCCGTCAGGCGGTGGCGCAGGCGGTGAATTACACCGACATCATTGAAGGCGCGGCCGAAGGCGAAGCGGTGCAGGTCAACAGCTTCGGAACGCCGGCGCTTTGGGGTTACGATTCCAGCATCGAGCCTTGGCAATACAACCCGGAAGCGGCTTTGGCTTTGCTGGCGGAAGCCGGCTTCGTTGATGACGATGATGACCCCAGCACGCCGCTGGTCGCCACCGAAGACGCCCTCTACGCCGAACCCGGCACGCCCTTCGCCTTCGAATTGCTGACCAACTCCGGGAACCTGGTTCGGGAAGCGGCTGGCACGGTGATTCAAGATCAACTGGGGCAAATCGGCATTGAGGTCGATTTCCAGACGCAGGAATTTGGCGCGCTGGTGCAGTTCCTGCTCGGTCAAGATTTTGACGCCATCATGATCGGCTTCACGAATCTGGATCAAGACACCGACGCCCGCAATGTCTTCACGCCGGTGGGCGATTTGGTCGGCGGCGGATTCAACTTCGTCTCCTATCGCAACGACCGCGTCACCGAACTCTATGACGAGGCGCTGGCGCTGCCGGGCTGCTCCTTCGAGGGCCGCCAGGCGCTCTACCACGAGATCAGCCGCATCCTGCACGAAGATCTGCCCTGGTGGTGGCTCTTCGCGCCATTCAGCATGTATGCCGAAGCCAATTCTGTCCAGAATTGGATGCCCTATGCCGAGACGCGCTACGCCAACATGGCTGATATCGCTATCAGCCCCTAAAGCGCGCTAGACTATATTCAAAGAACGCGCTGGTTTGCTAGCCAGCGCGTTCTTTCCTTTGCTGAAGCAAACGTTATTCGGTGAAACTGGCTTTTTTGCATGATAAAATACATCATTCGCCGCCTTGTTCAGTCCATACCGACATTTTTTGGCATCACACTGCTTTCTTACCTGCTGCTGTGGCTGGCGCCAGGCAGCGTGGTGGAGCGGCTGTACTTCGCGCCCAACATCAAGGCGGAGACGCGCGCGCGGCTGGCGGCGCAACTGGGCATAGACGATCCCTTCCACATCCAGTATCTGCGCTGGGTGGCTGGTGATGACTGGCTGCGCTGGGACAACGACGACGATGGCATTGCCGACAGTTCATTTACGCCGATCGCTCCACTCGACGAAGACGGCGATGGCATTCCGGAACCGCCGGGCGACAACTATGGCATCTTGCGCGGGGACTTCGGCAAATCATTTATCAAGAAGCAACCCGTTCTCGAAGTTATCTTGTCCAACTTGGCCGCAACTTTGGAATTGGGAATCGCCGCTATATTGACTTCGCTGGTCATTGGCGTTCCCGTGGGCGTTGTCTCTGCTGTTACGCGGGGCCGTCTCTTTGATAATGTATCCCGTATCATGGCGGTCATCTTCGACTCGATTCCCAGTTTCTGGCTGGCATATATGTTGATCATTCTCTTAGGCAGTTCGATGAAAATCCTGCCGATTGGAGGGCGCTGCGGGGTTACGCTCACCGGTGTTTGCCCGCCGCTATTCGAGCGAATCGACTATCTCATCATGCCGACATTCGTGTTTGCCGTCGGGTTGATCGCGCTCTTTTCCCGCTATTTGCGCACTTCCACTTTAGAAGTGCTCGGCCAAGATTACATCCGCACCGCGCGGGCGAAAGGCTTGGCGCCAAGCGCCGTCAACTTTCGCCATGCCATGCGCAACGCCCTGATACCCGTCGCTACGCTGCTGGGTCCAATCATCACCAATGTCTGGGCGGGCGCGATCGTCATCGAGACCGTCTTTGCCTGGCCCGGCGTCGGCCGCATCGCCTACACTTCCGCTATCCAGCAAGACTATCCTGTTGTCATGGGCATTGTTATCTTCGCTTCCCTCGCCACCATACTCGGCTTTCTGTTGTCCGATGTTCTTTATGTCCTCATCGACCCCCGTATTCGCATCCATTAGGAGCCAGCGATGACAACAGGCAAGGCGAAATCCGCGCTCGGTGAAGCGGAAAAGCTGAAAAGCAAATCGCTGACTGATCTCGCCTTCGCTCGGCTATTGCGCGACCGTCTGTCTCTGGTCGCCATCGGGATCCTGCTCTTCTTGACTGCGTCATCAATTGCCGCCCCGCTCATTACTGGTCTGCTTAATGTAGATCCAAACACCACCGACGCTTCCGCCTCGAAGTACCTGCCGCTATTTAGCGAAGGGCATCTGTTCGGGACAGACAACCTGGGGCGGGATCACCTGGCGCGGCTGCTCTACGCCGGGCAAGTCTCGCTCTTCATCGGCTTTATGTCCGCTTTCCTGGCGCTGGTCATCGGCGTTACCCTGGGCATCCTGACCGGCTACTTCGGCGGCCTCATCGACGATCTCGTCAACTGGATCATCACCACGCTCAATTCCATCCCCGTCCTTGTCTTGCTCATCGTGATTTCGGCCGTCTTCAAACCCACTGCGGAAGCGCTCATCTTAATCATCGTGCTCATCACCTGGACGCCGACTACCCGTCTCGTCCGCGGCGAGACACTCTCCATCCGCTCGCGCGAGTACATCGTAAGCGCCCGAGCCATCGGCGCATCCAGCTTCCGCATCATGCGGCAGCATATCCTGCCAAACGTCTTTTCCTTGACTATCGTTACGCTTGCCCGCAATATCGGCATCGTCATTCTGATTGAATCCGCATTAAGTTTCCTCGGGCTTGGCGTACAACCGCCCACGGCTACCTGGGGCAATATGCTCAGCAAATCGCGGGAATTCTACAAAGTCGCGCCGCATCTGGTCTTTTTCCCCGGCTTGCTGATTACGGTTGTTGTGCTCTGCTTGTACGTACTCGGCGACGGCTTGCGCGACGCCTTTGACCCCACCATTAAAGACTGAGCTAATCCGTTGCAAACTTGTAAACCGTGGTCGATTCGTAACGTTCGCCGGGACGCAAGACCGTCGTCGGGAATTGCGGCTGATTGGGCGAATTGGGAAAATGCTGCGTCTCCAATGCCAAACCGTCGCCCTGCCGATACATACGCCCACTTGCCCCGACCAAGGTACCGTCAAGGAAATTGCCGGAGTAGAATTGGATGCCCGGCTCGGTCGTCCAAACTTCCATGCGCCGGCCATAGCGCGGTTCGTAGACTCCGGCCGCGAAGCCCAGTTCTCCCCCGGACAAGCCCTCCCGATTGAGCGCGAAATTCTGGTCGTAGCCGCCCGCCAGCGCGATCTGCGCGTGCGAAGAGCGCAGCCCGGCCGCAATCGCTTTTGGATTGCGGAAGTCAAAGGGCGTGCCCGCAACCGCCGCCAATTCGCCGGTCGGGATTAAATTGCTGTCCGTAGGCGTGTAGCGGTCGGCATTTAAGGTCAGGATATGGTCGTAAATCGTTCCTTCGCCTTCCCCCAACAAATTGAAGTAACTATGATTGGTCAAGTTGACGATTGTCGGCGCGTCCGTTGTGGCTGTGTAATCGATGCGGAGCGCGTTGTCGTCGGTCAGCGTGTAGCTTACGGCAGCGTCCAGGTTACCCGGGTAACCTTCTTCGCCGTCCGCGCTGCGGTAGGTTAATTCAAGACCCGGTTGCAAGCCGTCAGTCAATTCGCGCGGCTTCCAGATACGCTTGTCGAAGCCCTTCTCCCCGCCATGCAAGCTGCATGTTTCTTCGTTTATGAAGAGCTTGTATTCTTTTCCGTCCAGCGCAAAGCGCCCGCCGGCGATGCGATTGGCGTATCGCCCGGTGATGGCGCCAAAATAAGGATGCCCGGCTTCGTACTTTTCCAGGCTCTCGAAGCCAAGCGCGACATTGGCAAGGCGCCCTCGGCGGTCGGGCGCGCGGATAGAGGTGATGATGCCGCCGTAAGTGATGACTGTCACTTCCATCCCCGCGCTGTTGCGCAGGGTGAATTGCTCTACCGGTTCACCGGCTGTCGTTTTCCCGTATTCCGCCATGCGAAGCCCTTCTGACTGCCGAGATCAATATCAGACAAATATACCGCATTTTGCGGGAAAATTTTGCCAATCCCCGTCTGAGAAGCCAGAACAAGCACTTGGCGCTAAGCCTTCGGGAGAACCCGCGTTATAATGTCTCCCGGACTGATAGAGACTGGAGCGGAAAATGGATTATCGTTCTCTCGGACGCACAGGTGTGATGGTCAGCGAACTCTGCCTCGGCTGTATGAACTTCGGCGGGGTCACAAGCGACGCCGATGGCATGGACATTATCGATCGCGCCATAGACGAAGGCATCAACTTTCTCGATACAGCGAATGTCTATTCGCGCGGCGGCAGCGAAATCGCGGTAGGCAAGGCTCTAAAACGCAATGGCAAACGGGAGGGCATCGTTCTCGCCACCAAAGTACACGGGCGCATGGATGACGATGACATCTTGGCTGCCGGCAACAACCGGCGCCACATTATTCAAGCCTGCGAAGCGTCTTTGAAGCGCCTGCAAACGGATTATATCGACCTCTATCAGTTGCATCGACCCAACTCCAATATCCCCATCGACGAGACGCTCCGCGCGCTCGACGACTTGATTCGCGCGGGCAAAGTGCGCTATATCGGCGCCAGCACCTTCCCAGCCTGGCGCATCCTGGAATCTTTCTGGGTGGCAAAAGAACTGGGGCTCAATCGCTTTGTCAGCGAGCAGCCGCCCTATCACCTGCTGGACCGCAGCATCGAACGCGAACTGATTCCCATGGCGCGGAGTTATGGCTTGGCGATCTTGCCCTGGTCGCCGCTGGCGCGTGGTTTCCTCAGCGGCAAATACCGTCGCGGAGAGCCAATACCCGGCGACAGCCGCTTCGGCAGTGATTCCGGGCGGGGCGCGGCCTTCGAGCGCCGCGCGCAGCAGCACTTCAGCGATCGCGCTTACGATTTGCTGGATTCGGTCATAGAACTGGCGGAAGAAAAAGACTGCAGTCCCAGCCAGATCGCCTTGGCATGGGTCGTCAGCAAGCCCGGCGTGACCAGCGCCATCATCGGTCCGCGCACAATGGCGCACTTGCTGGACAATATCGGCGCCCTCGCCGTGGAATTAAGCGTTGCCGACCATGCCCGGCTCGACGCAGTGGCGGAACCGGAATTGGCGACCGTGCCCTACTATCACGGCAGCATGATCGATTTCAAACCGTCGGAATACGGCTGGAACTAGCTCTGCGCAAGCGCTCATGCCTTTTCCGCGGCTTGTTCCTTTTTCAGAGTCGTCAGGCGGTCGTATTCCTCCCGCGACT
Organism: Chloroflexota bacterium; assembly: GCA_028873975.1. GTDB lineage: Bacteria > Chloroflexota > Anaerolineae > Aggregatilineales > Phototrophicaceae > UBA6055. Next base: position 23,536 of record JAPPMO010000021.1, on the reverse strand, counting down.
TGTAAAACTCGTCCAGGGGAAAACAGCCAGAGACCATGCCGTTGCGGGGGGCGGTTGTGCAGTCGCTGAAGGTGCGGCAGACGCGTTTGCGCTGCAAGGGACCCCCAGCCAACAAGTCAGCCGGCAAATGCGGATAGCTGAGCGCCATGCGCCCCAATCCAATGAAATCGGCCATGCCGCGCTTGATGACAGCTTGCGCCACATTGGGCAGCCAATCTTGCAGGTAAGAGTATCCCGATCCCACCATCGTCAGGTCCGGAAAAGCCGCTTTCAATTCCGCCGTTACCTGGATCTGGCGCGCGACGCCAACCAGCGGATCTTCGGGCAGCAAGTAACCGTCGGAGGGCGGGAAGATGGCCGGGCGCTGAATATGAAAATTGTAATAGGGGCTGCCGGCGGTGATGCAAACCAGCCCGATGTCCAACTCGCGCAATAGAGCCAGGAAACGCTTGGGCTCGCTCAGATCGTAGCCGGTGCCGGTGCCGTCGCCGCCGAATGCGTGGGGATAATTTTCGCCAGCATAGGGCATAGGCTCGCCGATGCGATTGCCGCCAGCATGGAAAGGCGCCCAATCGATGGCGCTCAAGCGGACGCCGATATCCAAGCCCGGCGCCAAAGCGCGAACCAGCTCGACTGTTTCCCGCAGAAAGCGCGTGCGATTCTCGAAGCCCCCGCCATATTTGCCGGCGCGATTGACGGCGCTGAGGAACTCGTGACCCAGGTAGCCGTGGCAATGTTTGATGTCAACAAAGTCGAAGCCCGCGCGCTCCGCCAAGGCCGCCGCCCGCCCGAAGTCCTCAATCAGCGCCTCAATCTCGCCGTCGCTCATCAGCCCCTTGTCATCTTCGATCTGAAATTTTTTGTCAAGCAAGGGATGCCGGTACAGCGTCATCGGTTCCAGCCTGGGACCATGAGGGCGACAGAAGCGCCCTGAATGCGTCAACTGCAGGCCAATCAAGGGTTGCTCTGCCGATCCGAAGCGCGCTTCATGAGCCTTCTGCAAAGACTCCCGCAATTCAGCGATATTCTTCACAGTACGGTCATTGATGACCAACTGACGCGCATTTGCTCGTCCGTCATGTCGCACCGCCACCGCCTCGCCGCCCCATATCAACTTGGCGCCGCTCTCGCCGAAGCGTCGCCAGCGCCTGATTGTCAAGTCGGTTGGGCCTCCGTCGGCGCTGCCATCCCAACCTTCCATTGGCAAAATGGCGAAACGGTTCGAGAAACCATGCTGGCGGTAGGCATAAGGCCGCGCAAGCGGAGATGCTTTGCCGAATTCCGCGCGCTCATCAACCGGCAGGTCGGCTCCGACAGATTCGCAGTAACTTGTGAACTGTTGATAGTTGCGCAATTGCGCGACTCGTCGGTAAGCCATCCGCTAGCTCGCCTTCAAAACATTCAGCCTTTCGGCGAGATCCGTCAGGATGGCGATATCGCTTTCCGGTCGCCGCGGCGAATCAGGATGTGTCTGGTCGGATTCGATCCAGCCGCGCAGTTTCAAAAACTGCGCCGCGGAATGTTTGTAGGCGGGCACCGGCGGACGGAAAACCAAGAATCCCAGATACTGGAGAAGATCGTTCAATTGGTAAAAGCCCGCATCCCCCGCCAGCCACATGGCATCGCGTTCGGCAAAGAGATCCGGGGCGAAGGTGCTCAAGCCCAGCAGATAATCACTGCCGTACATCACCATATCGATCGCCAGGTCGTTGCCGGTGAAAACCTTGAAATCGGGCCTCACCCGGTCGCGCAGCAGCAAGCGTTGCCATTCCAACTCACGACTTAGCGAGGAGTGCTTGGCGCCCAGGCAGCGCTCAACACCCAACAAACCTTCGTATGTCTCTATATCGTAGATGGCGCCAAATGGCGCGAACATGGTCCCAAGTTCAAAGGCGATGAAACCATCGGTGGCCTCGCCCAATCTCTCGTAGGCGGCGACGATATCCTCGCCCGCTTGCCTCGTCAAACCATAGGACTGGAAGATAATCGGCCTGCCTCCATGGCGCTGTATCTCCTCGATCTGGCGCAGATATGCATCGCCGTCAAAGGCGTCTCCCTCGCTGTCCGCCACAAAGGCGCCCGCCACAAAGTCGCCGCTTCCCAGCACTTCGCGCGTGACCTCCAAGACCTGTTGACGTTGGCTCTCGCTGATCAGGTTGGCATAGCCGGTATCCATATTGACGGCGGGTGTCAAGCCGGCTTCCGCCGTGCGTCGCACGTGGTTCGCCAAGCCAAGCCAGTCGATCTCGCAGTTGTCATGGAAAGGCAGCAGGATCGCGCTGATGCCAGCAATCTCCCGCTTGGGTCTTATCATCTCAATCGGATTGAAGTTCAATTCCATCACCTTCTTTCGATACTACCAGACTCAAGGATTACGTTATATTCAGTTATGGTTCGGCGTCAATCACCGTCCGGCGTAAAGGCTCTAACTGGCCCGACGTCAAAGCGTGGATTCGCTTTGAGCAATCCAAGATCTTCGCCATCTCGGGTCGCGCGAACGTCATCTCGATGAAACTGTACAGCGTATGCCAGCCTGGGCTGGTCTGTGATGTTGGCTCCCGATCCATGCAATGTCAAACGCGTGAAAGCCACCGCGTCGCCGGGCATCATTCGCAGCGGCAGAAAGGCTTTCGGCTCCACGGCTACGGTCCGGTGACCATCCCTGTCTTCACTTTCGACGGAGTCGATCGTACCGCCCAGGTGGGTCCCTGGTGCAATCTGCAGACAGCCGTTGTCCGGCGTCATTTCCCCTAGCGCGAACCAAAGATTGATGCCGGGCCCGTCGAAACGCGTATACTGATTGTCTTGGTGAAAGTGGAATCGACCGCCGCCGCCGCTCTTGACCGCTGTGAAGGGCAAATAGAGCGTTGAAGTACCGCCCATCAATTGCCCGGCCAGCGCATTAAGCGCTTCGCTGTGGATAAGGCGCTCCAGGTTTGAACCAGCCAAATACTGTCGGCTCTGGCGTAATTTGTCTTTGCTCGTCCTGGCTATGCGTAGCGCCTCCCTAGCGACGCCCAGGCCTTCCATCACCTCTAGTACTTCCTCGGCTAAAGCATCCGCCGCCTGCGGCCTGATCAACCCCGGCAGGCGCAAGTAGCCAACCAAGTTATAGAAGTGGATTTCGTTGGCGCTAAGCTGGCTATATCGCAACAATTCAGAGTTCATCGCTAGCTCCTGTACATTCGACCATGCTTATCCCCGCATTGGCAGCGCGCAAGCAATGTCGGAGGCTGACTGGGCAAATCCGCTCGCATCCGAAACTTGGCGATTTCCAGCATATCATATAACATCATCGGATTGAGCGCACATTTGCATGGTTCTTGGTAAAGTCGCACGTCGGCAGCGAATAGGGTCTGTCGCGCTCAGGCAAAATCGCATGAGCGACACGGTATACGCAAACAGCGCACGAGCGTCCGCGTCAAGGACACGGTGTCCATGTTTGATCCGCGGTCCTGGGAAAGAAAGGGGATCCATGCTGATATCTGAAATGAACTGGATGCAAGTCGAGGAATATCTAAAAGGCGACGATCGCTGCATTCTGCCGACGGGGAGCACCGAGCAGCACGCCTACATGAGTCTGAGCGTCGACACGATCCTGGCGGGGCGCTTGGCAAAGGACGTGGGTGCCCTGGCCGGGGTACCGGTTTATCCGGTCCTGCCTTATGGGCTGGCGCAGCAGTGGACAGCCTTCCCGGGGACAGTCACCTTGCGCGTCCGCACTTACCTGGCGCTAATCCGCGATGTGCTCGATAGCATCCGCCGCGCGGGATTCCGGCGCATCCTGCTTGTCAACGGCCATGGAGGCAACGCGCCCGCCCTTGGCATGCTCAAAGAGTGGATGATGGACAATAGCGATTCTCAAGTCAAATGGCACAATTGGTATAATGCGCCCAAGGCCTGGGAAAAGGTGCTCGAGACGGATCCGGTCGGCTCTCATGCTTCCTGGATGGAGAATTACCCCTGGACGCGACTTGAAGGCGTCGACATGCCCAGCGAGCAAAGACCGCTGATTGATGTGTCGCTCTTGGAACGGTTGAACCCCGCGGCTGTCCGACGACATGTGAAGGATGGCAATATGGGGGGCCTCTATCAGCGCTCCGACGAAGAAATGTTGGCGATCTGGCAGGTGGCGGTTGACGAGACCTTGGAACTGCTCGAAGGAGGCTGGGACTCATGCGAATCCTAATCTGGGGCGCCGGCGCTATCGGCGGCACGCTTGGCGCATATCTGATCCGAGCCGGTCACGATATTCTCTTTGTCGATGTCGTCGAGGAACACGTTTCCAAGATCAATCAATCGGGATTAGAGATCACCGGTCCGGTTGACGAATTCACCGTAGAAGCGGCGGCTTCATTGCCGCAGCAATTGGAGGAGAAATACCCGATTATCCTGCTTTGCACCAAAGCCCAGCACACCGAAGCAGCCAGCGAAACGCTTGTCAAGCATCTTGCGGATGACGGCTACGTCATGTCGGTGCAAAACGGCTTGAACGAGTTGACCATTCGCGAGATTGTCGGGGGCGACCGGACCTTGGGCGCCTTTATCAATTTCAGCGCCGACTACCACGCGCCGGGCAAGATCCTCTTTGGCGGGCGCGGCGCGGTCGTGGTCGGCGAACTGAATGGCGCGATCACAACACGCCTGGAAGAAATCGGGGCGGCTTTCCGCGACTTTGACGAAGACACAATTATCACCAAGGATCTCTGGGGATATCTCTGGGGCAAGGAAGCCTACGGGGCGATGCTATTTGTGTCGGCCTTGACCAACGAACCAATCGCGGACGCGCTGGCCGACCCAAGCTACCGGGATCTATACATCCGCGCGGCGCAAGAGATTCTGGAAGTGGCAACGCAAATCGGCGTGGAAGCGCGTGGTTTCAACGGCTTTGAACCCGCGGCATTCGTCGCCAGGGACACAGATGGGATCAACCGTTCGCTCGATACGCTTGTCGCCTTCAACCGCGTATCCGCCAAGACGCATAGCGGCATCTGGCGCGACCTGGCGGTTCGCAAGCGCAGAACCGAAGTCGTCATGTACGAGCCGATCCTGGCGGAAGGCGAAAAGATTGGACTGGACTTGCCCCTCACGCGGCGCTGGATCGAGATGATCCGCGAGATCGAAGACGGCAGGCGTCCGCAGACGATTAGCAATCTCGACGAGTTAAAGGCGGATTTGCCATGAACATTCAATTTGACGGCAAAGTGGCGATTGTTACCGGCGCCGCTCACGGATTTGGCCGCGCGATCAGCCTGGCCTTCGCGGCGCGCGGCGCGTCAGTTTGGGCTTGCGATGTCATTGAAGGCGAACTGGCAGAAACCCGGCAGCTTTGCCGAGAGGCCGGCGGCAAATGCGAAATCGAGGTCGTGAATGTGCGCGATCGGGCGGCAGTCTTCGCCTTGGTCGAGCGGGCGCTCGCCACTGAAGGCGCCGCGCATATCCTGGTGAACAACGCTGGCGGGGTGCAGGGCCAGGTCGGCAAACCGCTGGAAGAGGTCACGGAAGAAGACTGGGACAGCATCGTCGAGGTTAATACCCGGGCGGCCTTTTTCTTTTCGCAAGCGGTCGCGCCAGTCATGAAAGCGCAGGAATACGGCCGGATTGTCAACATTTCCAGCGGCGCGGGCTTGGGACCCAGCTTGACCGGCATTCAAGCTTATGCAGCGGCCAAAGCCGGGCAAATCAATCTCACACGACAACTGGCGCAGGAACTGGGCAAATGGAAGATCACGGTGAACAATATCGCGCCCGGCTTCGTCTTGTCCAATCCCACCTCCATCAGACAGTTCGAGTCCTACGGTCACGAAGGGCAAAAGGCGCTTATAGAGCGCTTTGCGCTCAAGCGGCTGGGCACGGCGGAAGACATCGCGCATGGCGTTCTCTTCTTCGCGTCGGATTATGCTAATTGGATTACGGGGCAAGTGCTTTCGATCGACGGCGGACGCTGAAAAGAACAGTTCCACCACGCCGCTCCACTCTCACAACTCTTGATACCATTCGGCTAGAGCCGCGCCAATCTCATGCGGATGGTCCTCTTGCAGATAATGCAACCCTTTGCCCAGCGCAACCAACTGCAGGTTCTTGAGATTCCGCCTGCACCACTCTATATCATCGGCAGTGAGGATGGCGCCTGGATCAGCGTAGAGTAGCAATTTGGGCAGGTTCGATTTCTGGAGGCTTTGACTATAGGCGGAAACCAACTCGACCATATCCGCCGGCTCGCCGTCCAGCGGGATTTCACAGGGCCATTGACGCACTGGTTTGCGACTGGCAAGGTCGAGATACGGCGCTAGGTAATGCTTCATTTCTTCGGAGGGCAAGTCCCGAATAGTCATCTGTGGCAAAATACCCCTCAAAAACAGGTTCATCACCGAGAGCAAGATCCAGCCGATACCAGGCATGCGAAAGAGCTTGAATCCGATCCGCGGTCCAATCGGGAAAGAGCTCCAAGACATCGGCCGTAGGATGGCTTCCATGAAAGCCAGCGCCTTGACATTGTATTCATTGCTGGCGGCGTAATGGAAACCAAGCCCAGAGCCCCAGTCGTGCAAGACCAAGGTGATGTTCTTGAGCGGTAGCGCGTCGATGAATGCTTCGACATAATTGACGTGATCTAGAAATCGATAATCGAGATCGGGCTTGTCCGATTTGCCCATGCCGATCAGGTCAATCGCGATGCAGCGTCCATGCGGGATTACATAAGGGATGATATTCCGCCATAGGTAGCTTGATGTTGGATTCCCGTGCAAAAAGAGGATGGGATCTCCCTCTCCTTCGTCAATGTAGTGCATTCTGGATCCTAGAATCTCGATGAAATTCGACGCAAATGGAAAGTCCGAAGAAATGTTATGCTTGGCCACGATATCTGGCTCCATTCTCCCAGAACCGCCCGGAAATTCTATAATCGACCGCTAAGCAGTAACTTGGCTTGAAAATCAAAAGAGCCAACCTGGCCGTTGGCTCTTCAGTTCCTACGTTCGGCTTCGCCTAACGCTGTTTGAGCGCTGCCAGCACTCTCGGGGCGGTCATCGGTGTTTGCGTCAGCCGCAGCCCGGTCGCGTCGGCTACGGCATTGGCAATCGCGGCTACGGTTGGTATCACCGGCGGTTCGCCGACCCCGCGCGCGCCAAAGGGACCACTCTCCGATGGCACTTCTACGAGTTGCGTCTGTATCGGCGCAGCCTGCATGGCATCCGGCATAGCATAGTCCATCCAGGATCCGGACAAGAGTTGTCCGTTCTCATCGTAGCGCATCTCTTCATAGAGCGCCCAACCGACGCCTTGCACGGCGCCACCCTGCATCTGACCTTCAACCGCCAGCGGATTGATGGCGCGTCCGACGTCTTGCACCACTGCCAGATTCACCAGATTGACTTCGCCAGTTTCTTCATCCACCTCAACCTCGGCGACTTGGGCCGAAAAGGACGGCGCTCGGTCGGTTATGGCTTGGCGGCCATTGCCGTAGACGGGTTCATAAGCGCCGCCAAATGTCATCGTCTTGCCGGCGATTTCTCCCAAGCCGATGGAACGATCGGGGAAGCCGCGCACCTGAACTCGCCCGTCAACAATCTCAAGGTCCTCGCTGGATACCTCAAATTCCTCGGCGGCAATCGCCAGGGTCTGGCGTCGAGCGTCTTCGGCCGCGCGAATCACGGCATTGCCCAAGGTGTACATCGTCTTGCTGCCGCCAACGCCGCCGCCATAAGGCGCGCTGTCGGTATCGCTATAGACAAAGCGCACTTGGTCGGGGTCGACGCCATAGGCTTCCGCCGCGAGCAGCGCGAAGCTGGTCGGCGTACCGGAAAGGTCGGCAGTGCCAATCTGTACCTGCAATACGCCATCGCGGTTGAGCTTGCAGGCGGCCGCGCCCGGCTCCAAGCCGCCCATCCAGCCGCCGATGGCCAAGCCGACGCCGCGACCGGCTTGGCGCGACTGCGCCCGGTTTTTCCACAAGGGGTGCTCGCGTGCGGCTTCCAATGTCTGCACCATGCCGATATTCGGGAATGCGCTGCCATCGGGCATCAGGTCGCCAGCCCGCGCCGCGTTCTTCAGCCGCAATTCAATCGGATCCATGCCTAGCTGTGTGGCGCCTTCATCAAAGAGCGTTTCCGCAGCCATGAAGGCAGTGGGCGACGTCGGCGCGCGATAAGCGCCGACGGATTGCTTGAAACTTACGACATTGACGGATTCCAGCAGAACATTCTCGCAAGGATAGAAGTTTGCAAATTGGAAGGAAGCAAAACCCGCCAGCCCGCTGGGATAAATCCCGGTATCGCCGATTGTGCGCGCCTGCATTGCGAGCAAGGTTCCATCATTCTTGAAGCCGATTTTCGCGGAAAGGCGTAGCGCCGGCGCTGGATTGGTCGTTAGAAGTTCTTCGCCGCGGGTGAGAATCAAGCTCACGGGCCGCCCTACCGTATGCGCAATCAGGGCTACCATTGGCTCGTACAAGCCGAACTTGGCGCCAAAAGCGCCGCCGACCGGCATGCCGTAGACGGTGACGTCGGATTCTGGGATGCCAAGCGTTTCCGCCACATCCAGCCTTACGCCAAAGGGCGATTGAACGCTGCCCCACATGGTCAGCCCGCCGTTGATCGGGTTGGGCTGCGCGACCCATCCCTGTGTTTCGATAGAACTTTGGTGCACCATGGGCGTCTCGAAGGTCTGTTCCACAATCAGATCGGCGGCCGCAAAAGCCGTCACGACATCGCCGCGTTCAATCTTGGTTCGGCCCGCGATGTTGGAGGCGGCTTCCTCTTCATCCTCGCCGCCACCGCCAGCGTCAGCGCCATGGGCGGCTTCGTCTTCCGCGCCGGTGGGGATGCCCGTGGGCCAGACGAGCGGCGCGCCGTCGGCCATGGCCGCATCCATAGTTATGGCAGCGTCCAGCGGCTCATAATCCACTTCCACCAACTCGACGCCATCGGCCGCGGAGGCTGGGTCATCGGCCAGCACGACCGCCACCGGCTGCCCAACGAATATGACCCGGTCGCGCGCCAACATCAGTTTAGCGCGGGAAGATGGCGCGATATCGGGAAGATCGGCGGCGGTCAAAACGCGCTGCACGCCCGGGAGCGCCAGGGCGGCATCGACGTCAATCCTCTTGATATTGGCATGAGCGTAGCTGCTGAGGACGAACCTGGCATGCAACATGCCCGCCAGCTTCAAATCGCCCGTATACTTCAAATTGCCCGTGACTTTGGCGCCGCCGTCGATCATCGGGGTCGGTTGTCCAACAAATGAAAAATCTGACATCGGTATTACCCTCCTTTACGCTTCAGTAGCGAGAAACAGTCGATTAGCCTGTCACAGCCTCCAAGATTTGATAACCCTCGCGTTTTGTTCGTTCGCGGAACAACGTACTCAGGCGCATGGTCATCTCGCCAGCTTGGCCGGCGCCAATGGTCCTGCCATCCAGCTCAATCACCGGCGCCAATTCCCCCATCGTGCCAGTGCAGAACATTTCATCGGCTCGGTAGACTCGGGACAGCGATATGTCTTTAATCGCATAGGGAATGCCGTTGCTTTCGCATATCTCCAGCACCACCGCCCGCGTGATGCCTTCCGGGCAAGAACCCGTATCCGATGTCATGACAAAGCCGTCATCGACGATGAAGACGTGGGTCGCGTTTGTCTCCGCAACGTAACCTTGATAGTCCAGCATCAAGGCGTCGTCGACGCCGGCCGCATTGGCTTGAACTTTGGCCAGAATCGAGTTTATCAGATTGCAGGAATGGATATTCTGGTCGACGCAATCCGGCGGTATGCGTCGAATGCCGGACGTGATTAAGCGAATGCCCCTCTTGTCGTATACCGGCGGCTTGTGCTCGGCGAGGACGATCAAAGTCGGTCCCTGATTGTTGAGCCGCGCATCCATCCCGCTAGTGTATTTGACGCCGCGGGTCAAGGTCAAGCGAATGTGAACGCCGTCGCTCATGTCATTGGCATGCAAAGTCTTGCTTATCTCGTTGATAATCGCTTCGTGGCTGGGAATCTCGGCAAATGCCATGGCTTGCGCCGAGGCGCGTAATCTGTCGAGATGAGGGATCAATTTGAAAATCCTGCCCTGATAAAGTCGCAATCCTTCCCAAACGGCATCGCCGCCTTGCACCGCCGAGTCAAAAGGGCTGATGCCCGCCACATCACGATGATAGAGTTCGCCATTGATATTGATGAGCAAGTCCTTGTTCTTGGGATTGAATGCTTGTTTCATGCCTTACCTTAGTTTATGCAATGTTTTGCCATCTGCTCGTAAAGCCCCTGGCATTCGTCGAGCAAGCCGCGCAAATGTTTCGGCAGCGGACTGTCATCATGCTCGTAGGGCGCGAATCCGGTTGACTTTTCCACACTGGCATACCAATGCTTTGCCCAGACGCCATCACTATCGTGCCTGCCCGCCTGCCAACTGAGCATCGCGCTTTCAAAAGGCACATCAAGGAGCGCGCATAGCTTCCGCAAGGAGCCCTCCGGATCGGACAAAACACCGCGCGATGAGATGACCGGCGGCACAGCGCCCGTAACCCGGCGCACATGTTGGAAAATTTCCACTTGCTGGACCAGACCCAACTGATCGAGACGCGGGTCAGGAATCACTTTTGAGAAGGACAAAAGCATTCGCCGCGGATCGCGGATTAAGAAACAGTTGGAAACCTGGGCAATCCAGGAGCGGTCGATGTGCTCAAGCATGTGCTGGGTCATGTGCTTTTGATAGACGATCTTTTCATCGCTTGATCCATCGTTTGCTCCGTCCGGGAGCAATCCGTCAATCACTCGACGCCAGTCCGTCTCGTATGCTGCAATGACCTCATCCGCGCCCGGGTGATCATAGCCAGTGTATTGGAGATAATGCGCATAGAATGGCTCGTCTATCACCCTGGTGTCGCTTCTGCTCGCCCAGGAGCGCATCAAGGCGGTAGAGATATTTCGTGGTCCAGACCACATGGCGATCACGCGCTGCGGCAAATCTACCTATCCCCACACAAACATCAGCCACTACAATATGTCTGTTCGACCGTTGCGCAAATGCCCGGATTGCAAATGCAAGGGACCGCGAACGAACATGCGCTATTGTACCTTATCGCAGAACTAATGTCACATATCGTCTGGCGAATGCTTAACTCATTCAGGCAAAGATCGCGCCGTTCCTTTAAATTGCTGGCCCGACCAGAATGGCTGCTGCTGCTGGCCACTGTCTACATTGTCTTTTCAAGCACCTGGTCCCCGGTTGAATATGTTGAGCTAGGGGAAGCGCGGATCGTCCAGACGATCAAGCCGCAGGTCTGCATTCATACCATGTTGGAAAACGAAGTGCAGGAGCGGAAGATCAAGCGATCACTGGAACTGGTGAGAGAGATCGGCGCGACGACGATCGTACAGTTCTTCCCCTGGGCATACTTTGAGCCCCGCGACAATCAATATAACTGGACGCAAGCGGATCTCATCGTCCGGCACGCGAAGAACCAGGGCTTGCGGATCATCGCCAGGCTGGGCTTGACGCCTGACTGGGCGCGACCGGCTGCTAGCGAGGGCCGCGCCACAACGCTCAATTACTTGCCAGAAGCCTCCTTCGACGATTTCGCCCAATACGCCGCGCGGTTGGCGACCCGCTACAGAGAAGAAATCCGGCATTTTATCATTTGGAACGAACCCAATCTTAGCTTCGAGTGGGGTTATCGACCGGTTGACCCACCCGCCTACGTCCGGCTGCTGCAAAAGAGTTACCCGGCGATCAAAGATGCCAATCCACAGGCTCTCGTTTTGGCGGGCGCGTTGGCGCCCACAAAGGAAATCCAAGGCAGCCCGGCCGGGCTCAACGAAATGGATTACCTGCGGCAGATGTATAGCAGCGGCGCCGCGCCATACTTTGATGCGCTGGCGGTTCACAGCTATGGGTCAACCGAAGCGGCCGATGCCGAGCCCAGCGCTGATCAACTTAACTTCCGCCGTCTGGAATTCCTGCGGCAAATCATGCTGGAAGCCGACGACGGCGCAAAGCCCGTTTTCATCACTGAGAGCGGTTGGAATGACCATCCGCGCTGGAGCGGCGCTGTCCGACCGTCGCAGCGATTGCAGTATACGATAAAGGCTTTCGAATTCGCCGAAGCCAACTGGAACTGGGTGGAGCAGCTCTGCATTTGGGCATTTCGTTATCCCGCGCCGCTGAACGGCTACCCCGACAACTTCACCCTCGTAAGCCCGGCATTCGACCTGAAGCCCATCTATTACGCCATCCAAGACTATGCCCGCGGCTGGGAACGCCGCCCCACTCAGTGGCTGCCGCCACCGGAGGAGCCATGAGTATGCGGGTGCGGCTGGCGCTGTCGCTTGGTCTAGCGCTCATCACGGCTGGTTTGCTGCTGCTGTTCGCTTCATGGATCGAGCGTCCAGCCGACAAAGCCAAAGCCTTTCCCCGCGGCGTCATGATCGTCGGCGTCGATGCCTCTGTCCCGCCCTTCGCCAGCGACGACGGGCAGGCGGTCTATGGACTGGATATTGATCTCGCCAATGCCATCGCCCTAACTATTGATCTGCCGGTCCGATTTGTTAATATCAGCTATTATGGCCTGTACGACGCCTTGATCAGCGGAGAGGTGGATATACTGATTTCGGCTCTGCGAGTTGAAGAGGCGCGCATGGACGATGTTCGCTATACCCGGCAGTACTTCGATAACGGACTTCTGCTGGTCACGCGCGCCGAAAAACCCATCTCGTCGCTTGAGGGGCTGGCTGGACAAAAGGTCTCCTACGAGTTTGGCAGCGTGGCGGACACGCAATTGCGAGTGCTGGAAGAGAAAAACGAAGTCATAACAGGGCTGCCCTACGAATTGCCGACCTACGCGCTGGATTCCCTGCGCCTTGGATATGCCGATGCCGCCATCGTAGACGCCATCACGCTGCGGCTTTACCAGAGGCGATTTGCTGGCTGGCCTAGCGCGCAAAGATACTTGACGCGCGATCCTTACGCGATCGCGGTCCCCCGCGACAACCGCGATGCCTGGCGGCTTGTCGACGGTGCCCTGGCCGCTTTGAAAGAAAGCGGCGAACTCGATAGAATCATCGCTATGTGGTTATGAAATCTAACAAGGAGAGCCTGTTATGCCCGACAAAGTCCGCTGGGGTATCTTAAGCAGCGCCAATATCGGCCGGAAGGTCATCCCGGCTATCCACGAGTCGCGCAACGGCGTCGTCGCGGCAGTCGCCAGTCGCTCGCTAGAACGCGCCCGGGAATTCGCCGCCGAGCAGAACATCCCGATCGTCTACGGCAGCTACGAAGAGTTGATCGAGAGCGAAGAGGTTGACGCCATCTACAATCCGCTGCCAAATAGCATGCACGCCGAGTGGAGCATCAAGTGCGCGGGAGCCGGCAAAGCCACGCTCTGCGAAAAACCCTTCGCCAGCGACGCGGCGGAAGCGCAGACGATCGTCGACGCTTTTGAGGACCGGGACGTACTGCTGGCGGAAGCCTTCATGTATCGCTTTCATCCTCAACACGCCAAGGTCAAATCCATCGTGGCTGAGGGCGGCATCGGCGATCTTAAAATCATCAACAGCAGCTTCACATTTTACATCAGCGATGAAGCCAATATCCGTTTGAGCAAGCCGCTGGCCGGTGGCGGCTTGATGGATGTCGGTTGTTATTGCGTCAATTTGATGCGCTTCATGACAGACGAAGAGCCGGAAACGGCGATTGCGGTTGGCAACATCGGTCCCAAGACAGGCGTCGACGAGATTCTGGCAGGTACGTTGAAGTTTCCCTCGGGCGTGATTGGACACTTCGACTGCGGCTTGCGCGCCCATCGCCAGCAAAGCTACCGGCTCAAGGGCACAACTGGCTCGATTGTCGTCGGGGCGAGTTTCACGCCGGACAAGGAAAAGGACACGATTGTCCAACATTGGCAGGGCGATCAATTGACGGAATATGTCATCGCGCCGGTTGACCACTATCAATTGATGGTCGAGGACTTCGCCGACGCCCTGCTCACTGGGCGCGCGCCGCGCTTCCCGCCCAGCGACGCCGTGCTTAATATGAAGGTGGTTGACAGGCTGCTCGCGCAGGTGCGCTAGTCGCCGGCTTGAGCCAGCATTCGTTCTCCGGTTTGCACGCGCCATAGCGTCGCGTAAAGGCCATTGAAATGCACCAGGGCTTCGTGGCCCCCGCTTTCTCTCAGTTGGCCGTTTTGCAAGACATAGATCATGTCGGCGTTGCGAATGGTGGACAGACGATGCGCGATAACGATCGTGGTGCGGCCAACAGCGATCCGCTCCAGCGAACGTTGTATTGCGGCTTCAGTCTCGTTGTCGACTGAAGAAGTAGCTTCGTCGAGCACCAGTATCGGCGGATCTGTCAGCACAGCCCGGGCGATGGACAAGCGTTGTCGCTGTCCCCCGGAAAGTTTCTGCCCGCGCTCCCCGACGACTGTGTCATATCCTTGCGGCAGTTCACAAATGAATTGGTGCGCCTCGGCGATCTTGGCAGCCTCAACAATGAGATGGTCGGGCAGATCCTGGCATCCATAGGCGATATTCTCGCGCACGGTGCCATGAAAGAGAAAGACATCCTGGCTGACCAAACCGATCGCATTGCGAATATCGGCCTGCTTCAACTCGCGCAGATCGTAGCCATCAAGCAGAACGCGCCCCGATGTCACGTCGTAATAGCGCAGCAGCAGCTTGATAACGGTGCTCTTGCCGGCGCCGGTCGCGCCGACGATCGCCACGGTATGGCCAGCCGGGAAGTCCAGGGTCAAGCCCTTTATGATTTCGCGCCCGTCGCTGTAGGAGAATGACACGTCATCAAGGCGCATACCGCCGCGGATTGCCGCTATCGGCAAGGCAATGCCGCCATCGTTGATCTTGCGCTTGATGCCCAGCAGATCCAGGATGCGCTTGGTCGATGCCATGGCTCGCTGGTAAAGATCAAAGGTCTCGCCCAGCTTGGTCAGGGGCCAGAGCAAGCGCTGAGTCATAAATACCAGCACGCTGAAGGCGCCGACATCCAAGGCGCCGTTGAGCGCCAATTGGCCGCCGGCAACGGTAATGGCGATGAATCCAGTCACGATCACCATCCGTATCAAAGGCGTAAAGGCCGAGCTCAGACGGATGGCGCGCCGGTTGCGTTCGACATACTCGTTGCTTTCGACGCGCAGGCGCTCCGCTTCGTAATCCTCCGCGGTAAAGCTCTTGATGGTTGCGATGCCGCTAAGACTATTGGACAAGTGGTGGTTGATCATGCTGACTTGTTCACGGACTTCGCTGTAACGCGGCGCGAGCAAGCGCTGGAATCGCATTGAACCCCAGATGATGAAGGGTATGGGAATCGCGGCCATCCAGGCGATGCTGGGCGCGACCAAAAAGAAGATGCCGCCAATCACGACAACGGTGGTGACGATCTGCACCACATCGCTGGCGCCGATATCCAGAAAGCGCTCCAACTGATTGATGTCATCATTCAGCACCGCCATCAACCCGCCCGTACTCTGGTCTTCGAAGTACGCCAGTTCCAGGTGCTGTACATGGTCGTAAGCGTCGACGCGCAGATCGTGCTGCATTGACTGCGCCAAATTGCGCCAGTGAACCCGCTGAATGTATTCAAACAGGGATTCAAGAATCCAGACGATCAGCGTGGCGAAGCCCAATATCAACAATTGATGAGTCAAGTCGGCGACGCCCAGCCGGCCCAAAAGCGAATCCTGCCTTTGCACGACGATATCGACCGCGACCCCGATCAACACTGGCGGCATGATGTCAAAAATCTTGCCAAGCGCGGAGTAGGTCGTGGCAAAAGCCACCCGCCGCTTGTAGGCCGAGGCATAGTTCAATAAGCGAACAAAGGGATGGCCACTGTCTTTTGGCTTGCTCATATATAGCGTAAACCGGCGAATAGGAAAGGGATTCCAGAATTATAGGTAAGACCGCGCCCTGCGGCTAGCGACAATGGCGAGCTATTTCCAAGGCATCGCGACGCGCAATCATTTTTGCTGGACAGCGCTAGCGGATGAGACCGCCCCCGGTTGATCCAGCTACCAGGGAAGCCACTTCTTCGTAGTCGACCAAGGGAAGATCGCCCGGGATTGTGTATTTGTGAGCGGACATGGCAACCCCCCATTTTAGCGCCAGCGCAAGGTCCGCAAAGCTTAGCCAGGCGTAAAGAAAACCTGCGGCAAAGGCGTCTCCGCCGCCTATGCGCCCGACTTCTCCCGCCAGGATGGCCGATTGGCGAAAGACTTCGCCATCCGGCGCAATCGCCCTCGCGCCATCTTTGCCCAGAGTCATGACGATAAACGTCTCGGGGTATTTCGCAGCCAGGGCAGCCAGCGCCTCGTCAGGCGAGGCGTCGCCATAAAGAGCCCGGTAATCCCCGAAGGGGCAAAATACGATGTCCGCCAGAGCCATCGCTTCGTCACAATCCGCCGCCGCCCGCTCGCCCGACCACAACGTGCTGCGATAATTGGTATCGAAGCTGACTAGCCAGCCAATGGCTTTTGCCCGCCGCATGGCTGCCAGCGCCGTCGTCCTGGCGGAATCGCTGATCGCCAGCGTTATCCCGGTGACATGAAAGAGGCGACTCATGTCAGCCAGGAACAAATCCGCTGGCAAGTCGGCCGGCTGGACGCGGCTGACAGCGGAATCTTTTCGGTCATAAATGATGCGACTGGCGCGCGGCGCTTCTGACTGCTCGTGGAAAAATATCCCTAGCCGCGCATCCTCAGCCCAGACGATATGGCTGACATCCACGCCGTACTGCTGAACGCGATTGCTAACATAGCGGCCCATTGGCGAGGCGGGCAGGCGCGAGAACCAGGCTGCGTTCATACCCAGACGCGCCAAACCAATCGCTGTATTGGATTCTGTCCCGCCAACCCAAATGTCGAAGGAAGTCGTCTGCTCAATGCGCAAATAGCCGGGCGGCGTCAAGCGCATCATCGTCTCGCCAAATGTCACCACATCATATCTCGGCATGGTCCTCCCTTTCCATGGCGTCTTTCGAACAGCCAGCCGCCCCGCGCCTGTCAATCCGTCAACAGCCCGGTCTTCAAGGGCGTCTGGCATGAGCATTATGATACCGCTATACTCAACGCATGGCACATATCGGAATAGATGCTCGTCTAACCCACTACCGTGTAGGAGGCATAAGCCGATATATAATGGGTATCATTTCCGCCATGGAGGAGTATCCCCTAGCCCACAAAGTAACTGTCTTCCAAAGTCGCAAAGCCAGACGCGCGCTATCCCGCCGCTTTGCAAGCGCCAATCTTTGGACGCCCCCGCACCACTTATTGGAGCGGGGGGCGCTGTCAGTTGAACTATTGAGGCGCCGCCTGGATTTGTTGCACAGTCCCGATTTTATCGCGCCAATGCGCGGCGCGCGACGCCATGTCATCACCGTGCACGACTTAAGTTTCATTCACTATCCCGAATACATGACCCCGGAGAGTCGACGATACTACAACGGTCAGATCCAAGCCTCGGTCATGCGCTCGGACCATATCCTCGCCGACAGCTTCGCCACCAAACAGGATGTTGTAGATATCCTCGACGTCCCGCCGGAAAAAATAACCGTTCATCATTTGGGCGTGGAAGATGTTTTCCGTCCCTTGCCCCGCTCCCTCACCAAGCCGGTGATTACCGAGCTGGATTTACCAGAATCATATCTCTTGTTTGTCGGCACCGTCGAACCGCGCAAGAATCTGGTCGGCTTGGCACGCGCCTATCGCGACCTGAAACTTGAGATGCCGGATCTGCCGAAACTGCTTGTCGCGGGCAGACCCGGCTGGCACTTTGAGCAGCTCATGCGCGACATAACCAAGGTCGGGATCAATGACAGCTTGATCTTTCGCCACGACATATCTGATTCTCAGCTCCCCGCCCTATACAATCATGCGCTCATGCTGATCCTGCCCTCCCACTACGAAGGCTTCGGTCTGCCAGCCCTGGAAGCAATGGCCTGCGGCACGGCGCCAATCGTCAGCAATGTAGCGTCATTGCCGGAAATCGTGGGGGACGTCGGCATTTTGGTTGATCCGCGTGATCTCCCCACAATCTCGGGGGCTATGCAGCGCGTTCTCGTCGATAGCGCTTGGCGGGCAGCGCAGTCTGAGGCGGGTATCGAACGCGCCAAGCGATTTCGCTGGGAAGCAGCGGCGCAAACGGTACTTGACGTTTACCAGGCTGTACTCAACTGAGCGATGGAGATCTTGCTGCTTTGCCCCGACAACCCGTTTCCCAGCGAATCGGGAGCGGCGATACGAAATTATGGCCTCATTCGCGGCCTCTATGGCTCCGGTCACAAGGTGACGCTTCTGACGTTCAGCGATACCGCGCTGAGCCCCGGGACGAACCCGCTGTTTCAATATTGCCGGGAGGTCCACAGCTGCCCAATTCCACAGCGCAGCAAGTCGGATCGCATTGTGTCACTGCTGGCCACGCGCAGGGCGGACATGGAAGATCGGCTAATGAGCGCCGCCTTCGCTCAAAAGCTCGCCGCGATTTTGGATTCGCGCGCCTTCGAGATCATCCAATTCTCCGGTATCGAACTGGGCAGCTATCTGCCAGTGATAGGGCTGAAAAAAGGTGAAGCGAAAGTCGTGTACGATGCCCTGAACGCGGAAGCTGAATTGCAGCGGCTGATCTACCAGCTTGACAGGAAGCGCCCGTCTCGCCTGCACACCGCGCTCTACTCGGCGATTCAGGCGCGCCGCCTGGAGCGCTACGAGCGGGAGTTATGCCGGTCCATTGATGCGGTAATCGCTGTTAGCGAAGAAGACCGCAATCTGTTGGAATCGTATGGCGGCGCTCCGATTTATGTGATGCCCAACGGTATTTTTGTCGACGACTACGCGGCTTGCTCCCGCGAACGGAGAGCCGACAATCAACTGGTGTTTACCGGGAAAATGGATTATCGCCCGAATGTCGATGCGCTAGAATGGTTCTGCGCTTCAATTTTTCCCGCTCTGTTGCAGCGGCATCCCACGCTAAAGCTGATTATCGTCGGCAGGAACCCACATCCCAGGATCCAAGCCTTGGCCCATGGCAATCATGTGAGAGTGACCGGCTGGGTCGAGTCTGTGCTGCCCTACTTGCAAGCGGCGACTCTATTTGTCCTGCCAATGCGCATGGGCAGCGGCACTCGGCTCAAGATTCTCGAAGCGATGGCTTCCGGCTGCGCGGTAGTTTCGACATCGCTGGGCGCTTCCGGCCTTCATGGGTCGATACGGGAAGCAATCGAAATCGCGGACGGCGCCGACAGCTTCGCCCATTCCATATCGTCGTTGTTGAGCGATATGGATCGCCGCCAGGCGCTGGGCGAACGAGCGCGCGAGCAAGTACGGGCGCATTACGACTGGTCAGCGCTCATGCACCGCCTCCTAAGCGCCTATGAGGATCTCGGACTTGGATAAAGAGACCTTGGCAATTCGTAATCTGAACAAGGCGCGTGCCTTGCATCAGCCTTCCACGCTGCATGCAGTTAGAGACCTGTTTCTGTCCTGCCTCGCCAAGCTGCCGATTCTTCCGCAACGCGCCCGCTCGAACCGGGTGCTTCTCATACGCCCGGACCACCTCGGCGACGTCCTGTTAATGACTCCAGCGCTTCAGTTTATCAAGCGCGAGCGGCCCGAAACAGAATTGCACGTCATCTGTGGCGCCTGGGCTGCCGAAGTGCTGGCTCGGTTCGCCGAGGTCGATGTCGTACTGACGCTGGACTTTCCCGGCTTCCAGCGGGGAGGCGGGTCGCCGAGGGGCAATCCTTATCTGCGGGCGCTTGATTCAGCGCGTATGCTGCGCAGAATCGGTTATGACAGCGCGCTAATCATGCGCCCGGATCACTGGTGGGGCGCCATGCTGGCATTCCTGGCGGGCATAGAGGAGCGCATCGGCTACGACAAGGCCAATGTCGCGCCTTTCCTAACCGGACGCGCCCCGCATCAACAGGAACACGCCGTGCTGCAGAACCTGCACCTGGCGCAGTTCTGGCTTGGCGCCGCCCACAATCGAGACATCGAATTGGCTTTGACCGTCGATCCAGCCGACGCCGCGGCTGTGGATCAGCTTCTCTCCGATCGGGGGATCGACAGCACAGAGCCAATCGTCTGTATACATCCCGGCTCCGGGATGCCCAGCAAACTCTGGAAGGCGGACAAATGGGCGGAAGTTGCGGATCAAGTCGCGTGGCTCCACAAAGCGGCGATCGTCTTCACCGGCAGCTCCGCCGAAAAAGCCTTGATCGACGAGATCGCCGGCAAGATGATGGCGCAGTCTTTTTCCGTCGCCGGCGAGACAAGCGCAGGTCAATTGGCGGCGCTTTATCGACGCGCAGGCGCGGTCCTGGGACCGGACAGTGGCGCGATGCACGTGGCCGCCGCCGTGCATACGCCGACCGTGACCTTGTTTGGTCCGGCCGACCCAATTGAATTCGCTCCCTGGGGCGATTGTCGAAAGCATGCGGCGATCACATCGACAATCGCCTGCCGTCCCTGTCGCATCCTCGACTGGCGCGATGACTCGCCTGAATACCATCCTTGCGTGCGCGATATCAGCGTAAGCCAGGTCCTTGAAGAAACTCAGCGCGTATTAGGGGCGAAAAGCGCGGAAGATTAACACTGAACAGTTCTTGCCAGGAGTCATTCCGTAAGCGCCGTCTCGTCCCGAGGTTGGACTGATACCGTCTTCTCGTTGCGATAGCTGACCATGCCCGGTCCCGCGCCCTTGATCGCTTTGACGAATTTGACGCGCGTATAGTCCACCGAAACGCGCTGGTCGTTCCGCCGTTGGCTATAATGCGCCGCCACCGCCGCCGCCTCTAATATCAAGCGCTCGCTGATTCGTCTGCCGTCATTGCGGATGACGACATGAGCGCCGGGCGCGCCGCGCGCGTGCAACCAAAGATCCTGGCTGTTGGCAGTCTTGAAGGTCAGCTTTTCATTCTGTCGGCTATTGCGACCAACCCAGACGACATAGCCGTCGCGGCTGACAACACGAAGCGGGCCCTGCCTGCCTCCGCCGCCAATTACTTTGAGTTTTTTGCCCTGCCAGTGTCCGCGTTCCTGCAAGATCTGAATGACGTCGTCAATCTCGGGCCAATTGCTCGCCGAGGATAGATCGGATTCCAACTGCGCCATGAATTCCAGTTCAGTTGTCGTCTCCGCGATCAAAACCGGAATCGCCTTCCTCGCCCCTTTCGCCTTTTCGTATCTGCGAAAATAGCTTTGGGCATTCTCGACTGGGCTAAGCTCGGGGTCGAGCCTGATGACCAACTCCGGCTCGTCAGGTTCATAATGCGCGCGGAGCAATTCCTGTCCCTCATGCAGGGCAGTTTGATAAGCCAGGATAAGTTCTGCGCTCTGCCGTATCGCCCGCAATTCACCTTCGTCTTTGAAGCCTTGCTTTAGCGAAGAAAGTTTCGCCGATAGCCTCAGCCGCGCTTCATCGATCGCTTTCCGCACCGGCTTCTTTGCCTGGTCATAGGCGTCCGCGCTGCCGAGCGATCCAAAGAATTCACTGATCGCGCCGCTCATTGTCGGCTTGGCTTGCCAGCCCAGGAATGACAGGGGGAAGGCGGCAAATTCGGCGGGGACGCCCATTTCATAGCCGATGCCGGGGCGCCAATGTCGCCGCAATAGCGGCGCGACAAGCGCCTGATAGGCATCAAGCAGCGCGCGAGGGTCGCTGTCTCGCGCTTTGGCGTCGGCACGTCCGCTGGCTCGGAAGACAATTTCCTTGGCGAGCAGCGGGCTCATGCCGAGGATTCGTCCGGGCAAAACACGCCTGGCTTGAACTGACGGTTTCTCTACCGAATCCATGATGCGTCGCAAGCCCTCCAGCGAAACATCGTCCGGCGCCAGTTGGCCGCGGATCGGCGGCGGCGGCACATAGTCGTGGTTGGGCAAGCTCAAACGATAGCGATTCTCGTCGGGACCCACGCGTTTGAGGCAGTCAAGAATCAAGCCATCGCGCAGGAGCAGGACATTGGCGCGCCGAGGCATGAGCTCGACAACGAGCGAGACCTCCCCTTCCGGGCCCGCAATGTCTATCCGCAGCAGCCGTTCCCAATCGGGCTGGCTGACATGCGCGACAATGCCGCCCTCGACGGTTCGCCGACAGAGCAGCCCCAGTTGCGTCGGTTTCATCAGACCGCGACGCAGCTTCCCGGCAGCGAGGTATACCCGCGGCTGGTTGGCGTCGGCGCTCATATAGAGATAGTGGCGCATTCGGTTTGCGTAGATTTCCAGACCGATGCCCATGTCATCGACATCAATCACGTCCTGCACGCGGCCGCCGACCAGCGTATCCATGAATTCGTCCACCAGCGCCGAAATCGTGAAGACATCAAAGCTCATGATATTGCCTGGGTCAGTTAATCCGCGAGAGGTTCTCGTTAATGAGCGGGGAGAACAGCTCCAGCGAAAATGCGGACATGCCCGCGCGTTTAATAGTCCGGCGGCTCTTCGGTAAGCGTCAGCAAGTAGGCGATAATATGGCCGACCTCTTGCTGGCTAAGCCGCTCGTCGTAGTTGGTCGGCATAGAATCGCTGTAGCCTTCGACTATAAATGCGCCTGGGAAAATAGTCGCCTCATACAGGTATTGCTCGGCGGAAAGAGGCGGTCGGCGTTCTGCCGCATATTTTCCAATGCCGTCGAAAAGGGGCGACTGGCTGCCGTCCCCCAAGACATGGCAAGTGTAACATTCGTATTCGTTGATCAAGCCGGCGCCAGTATCGGCATCAGCGCCATCCATTGCCGCAGCCACCTCGGCCGCGTAGGAATCTTCAGACAGTGACCCGCCTGACGCGCCGGGCAAATTGTCAACAAGAATGTATGCGATGAGCAGAACGAAGGCGATCAAGACCACCGCAACGATTGCCAGCGCGACCTTTGGCCGCGGAGGCTGAAGCGCTTGGGAATCCTCAGTCATCAGACTTGACTTTCACAGCCGCTCGGCGCGTAACCGGCGAATTTGGGCTACCGCGCTCACACAAAATAATAAACTTGCTCGGCTACCGCAAATCGCGGTTCATTAAATAAGAGAACAGAACAATTGCCGGGTTTTGCTGCAAAATTGCTATACCGTTTTGGATGCCCATGAGGAGATAGCTTCACATGCGCGGGGCTCGCATCCGCAGGCGATGGCGAATGGCCTCAGGCTTCCGCTTCTCGACGCACGACGGTCACTTGACGGTTCAAGAGCCAAATTACCAGCGCCAGGGTAAGCCCCGCCCCAGTCACGTTGACGAGAATGAAACCGACAACCAAGATGAAAGCCACTGCTTGATCGGGGGTGGCGGTCAGCGCGTTTCCGCTTGGATCCGTCGTTTGCTGAATCGCCAAATCCGACGAAAGCAGGTTTGAAGTAATCGCGCCTCCACCCAACAAGACGATAAAAACAAGAGCCAAGACACCCAGTCGCTGCATAGATCCGCTCCGATCTCTCACGCAGGTGATTGTACTATCTATCACAAAGCGCGGCAAGTCATCAAGCCCATTTGACCAGGGCAATTGCATCAAATTATTTTTTCACCACCGAGGACACCGAGAGCACCGA
>JAPPMO010000058.1 GCA_028873975.1 Chloroflexota bacterium | reverse complement strand
AGAGAAATTTCACGAAAAACCGACCCACCTCAACACGGGACTATACACCTACATACTAGGCCCCGAAGTCAAGACCTGCCAAAATCCAATCCGGGACAAACTTGCGACGTTAAGTATGTAGTTCCCAAAAGAATCCCCTAAAGCGCGCTGTTCATTTCCCGCTTCTCGTCCAGCATGTTGAGCAGCAGGTTTGCCGCTTCGGGCGCGTCTATTGGTGACCAGAAGTCGTAATATGTTCCATCTTGAAAATACGCTTCTTCGTCGATAGCCAATTCTCCAGCAAGGATCTGGATAACCTTTGCCTTGTCAGCCCGTTCAAGCTGATGTAACTCGTCCAAGAGTTCCCTCGACAACATCGCTAGTCTCCCTAGCCAACCTGACGCTTATTGACATTTACATTGTAACCTAATTGATTTTCTTGGTCATGGGGCCCCGCCGCTATATGACGCCGTGGCGATTCCACCACATCTCGTTTAGGTCTGCGATCAAATCAACTGATGAAGCTTCGCCCACTGTGCCGCCGCGGTCAATCAATGATATACTGCTCGTTGCCCACCGACCCGCAAGGCAATCCATGACCGACGACGGCGTCACCCATATCACCGACGACATCGTACAAGTCCAGATCCCCCTGCCCTACGCGCTCAACATCGTCAACTGCTACCTGCTGCGCGGCGAAGGCGGCTGGACCTTGGTCGATACCGGCTTGAACACCGCGCCCGCGCAAACGCAGTGGCGGGCTGCGCTGAATCAGCTAGGCATCGCGCCGGCGGAGGTCGAAAAGATCATCCTGACCCACATGCACCCCGATCACTTCGGCCTGGCCGGCTGGTGGCAGCGACTCGTTGAGCAGCCGATGCCGCTGACCATCCCCGAGTTGGAAAAGCCGCAAGCGCAATACTTCTACAACCCGCGCAACACCGCGCGCTATCATCAATGGCTGCTCGCCTGCGGCGTCGACCAGGTCACCATCGATGAAGTTGAGGGCGCGCTGGGCAGCACCCGCGATGCGACTCTGCCGCACCCGCTGCGGCAGGACAGCCTCGAGGCGGATAGCGTCCTCCGCATCGGAGGGCGGGATTTCCGCGCCATCCACGCGCCGGGGCACAGCGACGGTCAGTTGATCTTCTATGACGCCGATGATCGGCTCATGCTCTGCGGCGATCACGTGCTGATGAAGATCACGCCCAATATCGGCGCCTGGCAACATACGCAGCCCAATCCCCTGCGGCGCTTCCTGGATTCGCTATGTTCGCTGAAGGAACTTGATGTGAGGCTGGCGCTGCCCGGGCACAAGTGGCTGATCACCGATTGGCGCGGCCGCATCGAAGAACTGCTGGACCATCACGACCAGCGCCTGGGTCATACCTTGGAGGCCGTCGCCGGGGGCGCGAGCACAGTGCGCGAGATTGCGATGGTCATCTTCCCCTTCGAGCGTTTCACGCCCCATGAATGGCGCTTCGCCATGGCCGAGGCGCTGGCCCACTTGCAACTGCTGGAAGAGCGCCGGCAAGTGACCCGGCTTGAGGGCGAGGTCTATCGATATCGTTTGAACTGAGACGCCCCTCAAGCTGACCAGTAGACCCGCGCGGCATTGCGCCCCAGGATTTGCGCCTTCTGCTCCGCCGATAGAAAGTCGCAGTGGACGCGGGTCATGTTCAGCAATTGCCGATAACTGCCGCTGGTCAATAAACCGGGCGCATCCGTACCCCACATGATCTTGTCCGCGCCGATCAAGTCGACGGCTCTGCGGATATAGTCCTGCGCCAGGACATAGGGATATTCGTCGTAATCGGGCGCATAGGCTGGCAAAGCCGATGTATCGAAATAGACATTCGGCAGTCGACCCAAGAGGATCTGCTTTGCCCAGGCCGCGTTGAGCGCGTCCTCATCCGGGCGCGCGATCGGCGGCTGCCCCAGATGCGCGATAACGATGTTGAGCGCGGGGTAGCGGCGGGCGACCGCGGCGACATTGTCGCTCTGGTAGGATGCGCTGCCGGGCTTGCCCAAGTCGAAGGCGACGACCAGATTGCGCCGCTGCGCCTCTTCATAAATCCAGTGAAATTCCGCCGAGTCGATATCCAGATCCGGGTAGCGACCGGTCAAGCCTGTCGTTTCGGTCAACTCGAATTTGAGGGCGCGCAGTCCGTATTCATCGACGCATTGCTGAAATTGCCGTCGCAGATCCCGGTCGCGCGGGTCGGGCGCGAATGCGCCCAGAAAACGGTCGGGCCATCGTTTGACTGCGCAAGCGACATAAGCATCGGCTTGGCCATAGAAGGGATCTTGCAGCAAGACCGCGCGTTCAACGCCCGCCCAATCCATCTGCGCCAGCAGCGTCTCCGCGCTGAACGAGGTGGTCTCGTTAAAGGGCGGCAGCAATTGAATCGTCTCATCGCCCCAGCGCACCCTGCCCCAGGACAGCGAAGTCGTGGCGCCGATCGCGGTCTGGCCGTTTACCGCGAGCATGATGTGGGCATGCGCGTCAATGATCATAACCGTCACATGCTTGAGGTCGTCTCAAGCCGACAAGCCCGTGATCCGCCGCGCTTCTTCCGGCGTGGCGATCTCGCGCCCGACTTCCCGGGCGATGCGCGCGGCGCGCTCGACCAGTTCCGCGTTGCTCTTGGCGTAGACGCCCGGCTCGATATAGGGGCAGTCTTCCATGCCCACGCGCACATGACCGCCGATGGCGATGCCATGCGCGATCGTCGACCAATAAACCGCCGGCGCCATGCAGCTCATGCTCCAGTTGACCTGCGCGGGCAGATGATCGACCATGAACTGAATGCCCTTGGCCGAGGGCGGCGTCCAGCTTTGCCCGGGCCAGCCGAAGAAGAGCGTCGCCCACAAGGGATCGGGCAGCAGACCCAACTCGTCCTCGCGCCGGTCGCCCACCCAGAATTCGCCGGCGCGTACCTTCTCGATCGCCCAAAAGGCGCCGGTGCTGAAGCATTCGATCTCCAGTTTGACATCATTTTCCTTCGCCAGACGGGCATATTCGCGCAGCTCGGAGATGGGATGGATCGAGTAGCAATAGCCCGCCGGCGGATGCTCCGGCACCGGCTGAAAATACTCGTCATGCGAGTCGAAGTTGATGGAACTCATATCCGGCTTCAGCTTCTGCCACAGTTCGATTTTTTGCTCAAGGCGGATGCTGGCCAAGCCGAATTGCAGAATGGCTTTGCCGGTCCCGCGGATGCGCTCGCTGATTTCCGCCCAGCCCTCCATGATCGGTATCTGCAAGAGCCTGCCGTCGGACTGGATTTCTGTATCGCTGATATAGGAGCCATGCACATGGCAAATCGACGCCCCGGCATTGATGGCGCGCGCATATTCATCGGCAACCCCGCTGGGATTGTCCGGTTTTGGCCCGTTGGGATTATGCGGGTAGGTCAAAGTGGTATCGCAGGTGACCGTAATAACAAGTTTTTCCATAAGACTATCTCCCTTTGTATCTCATCACGCCGTCGTTATCGTCCGTTCTTCAGCGCTCAATCAAAGCGTAAAACGATGCGCCCGATGACGCCGCCCCGCAAGGCTTCCAGCGCCTCGTTTACTTGCTGCAGGGGGTAAGTCGCGCCTACGATCGAGCGCAGCGCGCCCTCCTCAAAAAGTCCCAGGCAAGTTCGCAGATCCTCAGGTCGGCCGGCGCGCGCGCCAAGCACTTCCTTCTCGTTCTGCGCCAATTCCTTGCCGGGCAGCGGCAGCGCCTCCGGCGTATAACCCACGACGACCATGCGCCCGCCGCGGCGCAGAGCGGCGAATCCGGCGCGCATGGTATCTTCCAAGCCCACCACATCAATAACGCGATCGACGCCCAGGCCCCCAGTGCGACGCAGGGCCTCGGCGACGAGTTCATCGGCTTCCAGCGATAAAAACAACGCTGCGCCTTGAGCCCGCGCCCAGCTTGCTTTAGCGACGTCGGTATCCACGGCGATCACTTCGACGCCCGATGCCGCCAGAATCTGCGTCACGACCGAGCCGACCCCGCCCAGGCCAATCACCAGAGCGCGGTCGCCGCTGCTGACATCCGCGCGATCGACGGCGCGCAACGCTGTCATGCCGGCGTCGCAGCAGGTCGCGCCATCCTCGAAGCTCACGCTGTCGGGCAAGCGGATCAACTGCCGCGCGGGCAGACAAACGGTTTCCGCATATCCGCCGGGCAGATCCAGGACGCCGACGATGCCGCGCATATCGAGGCAAAGCTGATCGCGGGAGCCCCGACAATAGACGCAAGAGCCGCAGGTGACGAAGTTGTAGACGACAACGCGATCGCCTTCGGCAAAACCCGTCACATCGGCGCCGCATTCCAGCACTTCGCCGGCGATCTCGTGGCCCATGATGAAAGGCAACTCCGGCACATAACCGAAGCCGTCCAGCAGCTTCAGGTCGGTGCCGTCAATGCCACAGGCTCGCACCCGCAGCAGCGCTTCACCGGGGCCCGGCCGCGGCGTCGGCGCTTCTTCGATCGCGAGCGGCTGGCCGATCGCCCGCAAGACAGCAGCCTTCACGATCCCGCTCCCTTAAAAAGGCCGATCGCGACCAGGGCTTCACGATAAACGGGCAAGCCCCATTCGTAGGATTTTTCCGGCACGGGATAGCCGTACATGTCCAGCGTCGACGTCCCGCGGAAGCCAATCTCCGCCAGGGCGCGGTTCATAGCCGCCAAATCAAGCCGGCCTTTGCCGGGCGGGAAGTGCAATTCGCTGGTCAAGCCATCGCTATCCGAATAATGAAGGTGTTTGATGCGCGAATCCAAATCGTATATGGCATCTACATAAGACGTCGGTTGCCCGACGCCATAATGGCAAAAATCGAAGAGTATGCCAAAGGATTCGCGGTCGAGGCTATCGCAGAGCCGCTTCATAAAGCCGTTGTCCATACCCAGGGTGAAGGGATGCGGCTCGGCGATGAAGCCTACGCCCTTCGGTCGGGCATAGTCTATCGCCTGGCTGAAAAGGCTGGTCAATACCGCCAGCAGATCCTCATCGGGACTGTCGTCTTCCGGGCGCAAGCCTTCCCAGACCATCACATCCTCCACCCCGAGTTCGATGGCGTAATCAACATCTTCTTTCAAGCCCGCCAGCGCGCGGTCATAATTCGCCCCTGATCCAAAGGGCTGGAAATAGTCGGCGCCGACCACATTCAAGCCCCACAGTTCCAAGCCGAGCTCGGCGGCGAATTGGCGGAAATGCTCCATCAGGGTTGGCGTCCTGCAGCCAGCGAGATGCGGCTTCCACATCTCCACCGCATTGCAGCCGGACGCTGCCAGCCGCTGACAGGCTTCTTCGACCGGGTAATCTTCAAAGGTGATGGAGTTGCCGCATAGACGCATCGTTCATTCTCCCTCAAGATCGATTTCGAGTTCCCGCGCCAGATGCTTGAGCGCCGTCCAAAGGCTCTCCGGCAGGTTGATGCCTTCTCGCTGACGCCGTTGCGCGTTGCGGAATTCCGGTTCGCCGGGGAAGAGCACTTCGTCGAATCCGGCGCGCGGGCGCGACGACTTGACGTGTGCGATCAAGCCGCGGGTGCGGCTCTTGAAACTGCTCAGATCTTCAAAGGCTTTGATGTTCATCACTTGAAAGAGTACGCCATTGCCGCCCGCCGGCGGCGTCTCGCTGACGTAACCGGCGCCGGTCAAACCGCCCGCCAGCATCTCGATCATCACGCCCAGCGCGTATCCCTTGTGACCGACAGCGCCGCCCAGCGGCAAGATACCCCCCATCGGCGGACCGTAGAAGTCTCTGGCATCGGTCGTCGGCCTGCCAGCCGCATTGATGATGACATCGGGCGGCAAGGGATCGCCACGGTAGAGGTGATCGCGCACTTTGCCCTCGGGCATCACCGAGGCCGTGATATCCACCAATACGGGCCATTCATAGCCGCTGGGCGCGGCAAAAGCCAGCGGGGTCGGCGTGAAGCGGCCGTCGATCCCGCCCCAGGGCACGACGGATCCCTCGCTCGCGGTCTGCGAATTGACATAAGCCATGCCGACCATGTCTTTCTCGGCGGCCATCAAGACATATTCGCCCAAGCGGCCGACATGCGGGCAATTACGCAGCGCGACCAGGCTGACGCCGCGCTCCCCCGCCATGTCAAGGGCTTTCGCCATGGCAGCGCGCCCCGCGACTTGCCCCCAGGTTCGCCCAGCATCAAGCAAAGCGACGCTCGCGGTTTCGCGCAGGGTCATGACATCCGCGGCTGGATTCACCGTGCCTTCCCGGGCCCATTCGGCATATTGCAAAAGCCGCATGATGCCATGTGAATCGTGCCCGGCCAGGTTGGCGCGCAGGAGCGTCTCAACCACCCAATCCGAGCGTTCGGACGGGGAACCAAGGCAATTGAGTATCGCCGTACCCACTCTCTTCAAGCGGGCGGCTTCCAGCAAAGGCACTAGCTGTCTCCATTCTTTATACTGTCGCGAAAAATATCCAACATGTCGCGCGCGCCCTGGGTAATCAGCCCCTCATCGGAAGCGATCGGGATGATGTGCAAGCCTTGTTTCAGCAGGTTTCGCCATCCAAAGGGACTGCCCGGATCAGCATCGGGGGACCTGCCCGAAGCGAATCCGATGGTCGTGCCGCGGGCTTTCTCCACCACCGCGTCAATTGCGCCGATCACGCGCGGGTCATCAAAATGAGGCAGCAAACCCATGCTGGCGCTCAAGTCGACCGCGCCAAACATGAAGGCGTCCAGTCCCTCGACCTCCAGAATGGCTTCAATATCATTCACCGCCTCGATCGTTTCGATCATGATGACGACGATAGTGGAATCGTTGGCGCGCGCCAGGTATTCCTTTTCCTCCAGCCCGTAACGGCTGGGGCGGCGGGGACCGGTTCCGCGGATGCCTAGCGGCGGGTACTTGCAGGCGGCGACCGCAGCCCGCGCTTCTTCCGCGCTGCGAATATGCGGCACAAGTACGCCGCTGGCGCCGATATCCAGCACGCGCTTGATATGGCTCGAGTCCTTGCCCGGCACGCGCGCGATCACCTGCGTATCGCCCAAGGCGATGAGCAAATTCTGCAGCGTTTGTAAATCGATCGCCGTATGCTCGGTATCGATAAAGACCCAGTCCAGCCCGACATCCCGGATCATTTCGGCGACAGTGATATCGGTCAGGCTCATCCACATGCCCGGGCTCGGTTCGCGCCGTTGCCACTTGGCTTTTAGCTCGATTGCGTTCACATCTTCCTCCGCTTTCCGTTATATTTCGCCCGAAGTCATTCATCCAGGAGCAGCGAAAGCTCGCTTGCCGCGTCAAAGAGGTGCATGTGCGCGCCGTCGAAATGAAGCAGGCAGGTCTCGCCGGCTGCTACAGAATCCAGCGCGTCGACAATGACGCCGAAGAGCTGATCGTGGGCGCGCACGAACATCAGATCGCGGCTGCCCAAGGCTTCCACCAATTCCACCAGCCCGGGAACACAGTTGCCGCCGGGCGCCGATACCAGCCTGATCGCTTCCGGGCGGATGCCCCAAATGACGTGATGAGAACTCATCCTGCGCAGCCCGGCCGCGAATCGCCTCGGCAGTTCCAGTTCAAAGCCGGGCAAAGCCACGAAAATGCGGCCGGTCTCTTCAACGCGCAGGCTGCCGGGGAGCATATTCATACTCGGCGTGCCGACAAAATTGGCGACGAAAGCGTTGCGCGGCGTGAAAAAGACCTCGTGCGGCGTACCGACTTGCTGGATATCGCCGCGGTTCATCACGATGATCTTGTCGCCCAGGGTCATGGCTTCTTCTTGATCGTGCGTGACAAAGATGAAGGTCGTGCCGGTATCCTGGTGCAGGCGCTTGATCTCGGTGCGCAATTGCACACGCAGTTTGGCGTCGAGGTTGCTCAGCGGCTCGTCCATCAGAAAGACCTCGGGACGCCGCACCATCGCCCGCGCCAATGCCACGCGCTGCGCCTCGCCCCCGCTGACCTGCCGCAGGCTCCGCTCCAGCAGTTGATCGATATTGACCAAACGCGCCACCTCGCGCACGGTGCGGTCGATCTCCTTTCGATCCATCTTGATGGCGTGCAGGGGAAAAGCGATATTGTCGTAGACGTTCATGGTCGGGTACATGCTGAAGTTCTGGAAGACCATCGCCACGCGCCGGTCCTTGGGCGCCAGATCGGTGATATCGCGCTCGGCGATGTAAATACGGCCGCTATCCGGCTGTTCCAAACCGGCGATCATGCGCAGGGTCGTGGTCTTGCCACAGCCCGACGGTCCCAACAGCACCGCCAGCTCGCCCTGGTCGATCTCCAGGTTGATCCGGTTGACCGCAAACGCGTCGGCGCTCTTGAAACCTTTCACCAGATCTTTGAGTACGACTTTCATAGTCCGCGCCTATTCCAAAATCCCAAAGGTCAGCCCCTTGACCAGTTGCTGTCGCAGGAAGATCGTCAACACGATCACCGGCATCATGATGATCAGGTTAACGGCGAAGAGATTGCCCCATTCCACGCGGGCGCGCACGACGTATGTGCCAGCCGCCATCGGCAAGGTGCTGGTGTTGTTGCCCGCCAGGATCAACGCCAGAAAGAACTCGTTCCAGGCGAAGATGAAATTCAGCAGCGCCGTCGCCACAATGCCGGGCCAAACCACCGGCAGCACCACGCGCCGGAGCGCGCCGATGCGCGTATAGCCTTCCACCATGGCGCTTTCTTCCATAGCGGCGGGCAATTCAACGAAATAACCGCGCATCATCCAGATGACCAGGGGCAGCAAAAATGTCTGATAAGTCAGAATGAGACCAAAATGCGTATCGCGCAAGCCGAGGCCCGTGGAGCGCTCCAGAAAAAGAAACATGGCGTAGAAGGGCAAGCCCACCACAATCGGCGGGATCATGCGCAGCGAAATCAGCCACTGCATGAGCCCCCGCGAGCCGCGAAAGCGAAAGCGCGCGAAGCCATAAGCCGCCGGCACGCCCAATGCCAGCGCGATGAGCACCGAGCCGATCGAGATGATCAAGCTGTTGCGCAGGTGCAGCCAATTCTGCCGCGTAATCAGCACAAACTCGAAGTTTTCCAGGGTCGGCTGAAAGAACCAAACCGGCGGGCTCGATATCCAGATGATCTGCGGTTTGAAGGCGGTGAGGCTGCCCGCAAGCACCGGAATCAGCACCAATACAGCCATCGCTATCAGAATGGCATAGGCAAGGGCGCGTTCGCGAACCGGGACCGCCATCCTCCGCTACCCCACTTCGATGTCTTTGTACAAGAAACGGAACATCATAGCCGATATCAGGCCGATCACCAGCAGCATCAAGATCGAGCCCGCCGCCGCCCGGCTCAACTTGTTGAAGGTGAAGGCGGTGCGATAGAGGTACAGGCTCAGCGTCTCCGTGGTCAGCGCGGGACCGCCATCGGTCATCACGCGCACGAGATCAAAGGTGCGGAAGGCGTCGACCGTCCGCAGCAGCAATGCGACCAGGATGACCGGGCGCAGCATCGGCAGCGTGATGCGGCGGAAGATCATCCAGGATGAAACGCCTTCCAGCCGGGCCGACTCATAAGGCGCGCGCGGCAAGGTCGCCATGCCCGCTTCAATGATGAGGAAGACCAGGGGATACCACTGCCAAATATCAACCAGAACCACCATCAGACGCGCCGTGCCAGCCTGCGCCAAAAGGGTTTGCCCGGGAATGCCCAACAAGCCGAGAAACCAGTTGATCAAGCCGAAGAGCGGGTCCAGCATCCAGTTCCACATCAAGCCGACGACGATGGGCGCCATGGTGATGGGAACGATCAGGATCAAGCGCAGGATGTCTCTGCCCCGGCTGATGCGGCGGATCAGCAAGGCGGCGCCAAA
This sequence comes from Chloroflexota bacterium, assembly GCA_028873975.1. Classification (GTDB taxonomy): domain Bacteria; phylum Chloroflexota; class Anaerolineae; order Aggregatilineales; family Phototrophicaceae; genus UBA6055. Next base: position 21,708 of record JAPPMO010000058.1, on the reverse strand, counting down.
TCCCAGCAGGAAGGAGCCGGATACCGAAAAGACCACATAAAAGAGCGTATTGTAGGCGCTCTGCAGAAAATCATCATTGCCGAGCATGCGCTCGAAATTCTGCAAGCCGACGAAAGGGCGCGACATCGAGGCGAAAGTGACGCGAAACAGTGAAACCCCGGTCGAGAATATGATCGGGTAGATGACCACCGCCAGCAGGATGAGCAAGGCAGGACCGATGAAGAACCAGTGCCTGTGCCGCTGTGTCAGGCGATAGACGCGCCTTGCCAGGCTTTGGCCTGCGGGCTGGGCTGATACGTCGGGCTTCGCCATCGTTGTCTTTGGATGTCCCCTTCACAAGTCCCTCCCCTATTAAAGAGGGGAGGGACTTAGGCGCCTCGACATGCTGTGATTTACTCCCCTTCCCTCCTTGTGGGGGAAGGGGCTGGGGATGGGGGTACTGCTATCCCCTACATGCACTCGTCGTGGTCCAAGCCCAGTTCGGCCATCTTCGCGCAGACGAATTCTTCGCGCTGTTCGACCGAAACATAGGTGATGCCCTCGTCATAGTAGCCGGCATCAGCCACGATCTCGACGATATCGGCATTGGCTTCCGCCATCAGGCTGGCCGCGTCGCCGCCCGCCGCAATCTCTTGCAAAGCGCGGCCGATGGCGTTCTCCGCTTCGGGCCACCAAGGCTCCGCCGGCCGCCCGATACCGACTTTCGCCGCTTCATAATTCGCCGTCAGATGCGGCCACTTCGCCACCAGATCCGGGTCGGTCAAGGCAGAGGTGCGATGGCCGGCGCCGCGCTGGTCCGCCAGCAAGCGCGCGAATTCCTTGCCATGCGCCAGTTGCAGATAGTCCCAGGCGACCCGCTTGCGCTCGTCCGAGATATTGGCGTTGATCATATAAGCCGGTCCAGCCGAAAGCAGCGCCGACTGAATCTCGCCCGTTTCCGGATTGCGCCAGCCTGGTATCGGCGCGAAAGCGGTATGCTCAGCCACGATCGACGCTTCCGGATCCAGCAGCAGTGGGATGGCCCAACTCTCGGTGCCGTACATCGCCACCTTGCCCTGGATGAAGTTCTGCAAAACCTCGCCAAACTGGTAGGATTCGCGCCCCGGGGGCTGCAAGTTGAGGAAGTCTTGACCGGCGAAGAATTCCGCGGTTTCAATCGCCGCTTCCGTGCCAAAGAGCGGGTTGAAATCGGCATCGAAGAAATCGACCCCGCGCGAGAAGCCGAAATGGATCATGTAATCGAAGAGGATGTTATTGGGCGTGCCGTAGCGATAGTTGAAGCCCCATAGCTCATCTTCGGGTCGGGTGAAGAATTCGCCGACTTCAGCCAGCTCATCCCAGGTCTGCGGCACAGTCAATTCGCGCCCGTATTGTTCCATAAAGGCGGCTTGTTCATCGGGATCGCCGAAGAGATCCGTGCGATAGGCGAACATGCCAACAGCGACCAGCGTCGGGATGCCAACCCATTTTTCTTTGTTCATGGCGACGGTGCCAAAGGCGCGGGTGGTGAAATCGTTGGGATGCGAATCGCCCGGCGCGGCCAGATACAGGCTGTCCAGTTCTTGCAGGCAACCCATGGCCGACAGGGCGCCAGCCCAGCCGTCCTCGACGAACATGATGTCGAAGTCATCGCCGCCGGCGGCGCACATGGTCTGAATGCGCGGCAGCAGATCGCTGTGGGCGGCGTTTTCATAGATCAGCGTGACGCCCGACGCTTCTTCGTAAGCCGGATCGAGGATCTCGTGCTCATAGGCCAGAATCGGCACCACCTCGGTATTGACGATGCGCAGCTCCGCCCCTTCATAGGGGCGCGCGCCGGTCGCCGGATCCGTCAAGGGGAAGGAGTCCTGCGCCGATGCCAGCGGCAGGCACAAGGAAAACACAAAGAGCAACAGCAAAACGGTTTTCAGGCTTTTCATCTCTAACTCCTTGAAGCCAAAACTATTTTCGCTTGCGAAATGGGTGAGTCTTGATCTTCCTAAATAGCGACTTCCTTTCTTCTTAACCAGCATCGTTTCGGATTAACGGACTAGCCATGTTCGGCGTCCGGCGCTCCCATAGAAATAGAAAAATCGAGACTCAGCCTGCGAATATAAGCGCCATACTCGTGTACGCGATTCAGCGTCAGGCGCGTCGCCGGGCCGGAAACGCCCATCGCGGCGATGATTTCGTCGCGGTGATTCCTGACCGGCGCCGCCACGCAGCGAACGCCTTCGAAGGTCTCTTCATCGTCTATGGCATAACCCCGTTGCCGTGTCGCGTACAATGCGCCGCGGAAGGCATCAAGATCCGTGATCGTCTTGTCCGTCATCGGCTTCCATTCAACCAGACTGAGCAGCCGACTCCTCTCCGATTCCGGCAGATGCGCCAGGATCGCCTTGCCGACCGCCGACACGTAGACGGGCCGGCGGACGCCCAACATCGGCGCTACGGTGATCGCTTCTTCGCCCGGCAAATGATTGACATAGACCACGTCGGTATCTTGCAAGACCGCCAGAGAAGCCGCTTCGCCGGTTTTCTGGCGCAGTTTTCCCAAGTACGGCGTCGCCAGCGTGGGAAAATGCAATTTGCCCGTGATGCTGTGGGCGAAGCTGAAGACCTTGCGCACGTTGATGACATATTGATCGTCGAGGGGGTCGCGCAGCACAAAGTCATGGGCCAGCAGCGTATTGAGGATGCGGTAGGCGGTGCTGCGGTCGACGCCCAACTCCTTCGCCAGGCTCTGCGGCGTCGCCGATTGCTCGAGCACCAATTCCAGCGCGGTTAATCCGCGCGAGAGAGATTGAATGACGGTGCTTTGATTTTCGCTCATGGCAGTTCCAATGAATCTCCTGGAGTATGTGAGCATAGCGCACAAACTGTGCGTAATACGCACTCATTCCAGATGATAGCTACTTTCTATTGGCTTGTCAACAAACGCGAACAAACAAAAAAGGGCGACCCAAACGGTCGCCCGCGAGTTTTTCTGAAGAATAATGGGCGACATACAATGTCGCCCCTACAGCAGGCTTATATTCTTGAATTTGTACGACTTACGATGACCTGCGACCGCGGCGGCGCTAATCGTGCCACCATTGGTATTCGGGATTATCAATGTTTGCCAGAAGATCCCGTAGCTCGGGCAGTGAAGGATCGCCCGGACTTATGACTTCTAAGGCTGCGATCTGTTCTGTCAGGCAAGCCCTTTCCCCCACCAGCTCTCCCGGCTCCAGACCAGCATCAAGTCGATGAACGTGGCAGGCTTCGTGAACCAGAATGGCGGCCTCGTAGAAGTCCGATGGCGATTGGATAGGCTCTCCGTCTTCCCAAAATACGTAAAATACCCGGCCGACGGCATCTACATAAGACCTCCGTGAATTCCATAGATGCGCAAACCTCCTCTGTTCAATCTTGAGCAAGCCATTGAGCACGTAGTCATAGAGCTGCGGCGACCTGGTCTTCAGCAAGTCGAGCACTCGCTCGTAATAGTCGAAGAAGTCCGGGTCGCCCACGATGCTAATCAACCCCGGAAGCGGGCAGAGACCATGATTCTGGAGTGTCGAATAGCCTTCCGCCCAATCCTGCTCGCTGTTGCATTGCCAAGCGAATTCACAGCAATTGTAATGATAGCCGATGCTTTGCCCGGGCGGCCTGTCGCTAGGCTCGGTGGAGGGCAGGATGCTGCCCCCGCTGGGGTACCCGATAATAACCCCGGTGGCCGTCCGCAGGAGTACCCCGCTGACCGGCTGCGATGGTGCTGGCGCCCCCGAAACAGCGGACGCCGGGCATTGATTGTTCTGGAAGGCCTGATAGCCGTCGGTCCATTCCTGGTCAGTCTGGCATTGGCGATCGACGAAACAGCAGTTGTCAATTTGCGCCGGGGCATTGCCGGCGGTCGGCGAGCTTGCCACCGGCTGCGATTGCGCAGGAGCGGGACATTGATTGTTCTGGAAGGCCTGATAGCCGTCGGTCCATTCCTGGTCGGTACTGCATTGGCGGTCGACGAAACAGCAGTTGTCAATGTCCTGCGCGATAACCGCCAGCGCCGCGGCACATAGGAGAATCGCGCTTATAACCAGTGCGGATGTCCTTAACTTCATTGAAGATCTCCTTTTGGTCTGTGGCAATCATGCATGGCATTGCGACGGCGCATCCCATGCTTTCTGCTGTGCCTGGCATAAGCGCATAAACTCCAAGCCTGGGCGGCCTGAGCGTCTGTGGTGAAACTATATTTGGCTCAATTGAATTTCAACCAAAAAGTATACACTACCCGAAAAAACAAAAAAGGGGTGGGGAAACCCCACCCCACATGACAAGACATGCGCTAGTACGGCGCGATCAGCTCTTCTCGGTCGTCGATGACGCTGTCGCCGATGACGACAAATCGCGACAGATCGGCCGGCTCCAACGTCAAACGAATCTCGTGCCGCGCCCCGCCCTGGCTGACCTGATGCTCCTCGCCGATGATGAAGTACTCCTGGTCAATGTGCCCGGTGCGCGATTCGCTGATGCGAATGCGGTCAAACAAGCTCAATCTGCGCGCGGATGGATCTTGGCGAGCGTCAAGCCGCAGTTCTCGCACTGCGCCAGCCGGATGTTTGCGCCGCGCGAGTTCATAGCTTGCAAATGCTTGCGCCGTCGCGATATCGGACAAGGCGGGCAGGTCCTGCGTGAAATGCCTTAGCCCGTGCAGATGAATGCCCTCGCCATCGCTGAGGGTCAGCTCCAGCGGGTCGCGGCGGTACAAGGGCTTGCCGATGACGAGCAATTCGGTGAGGAAAACATCGCGCGCGCTGTTATTTTCCAGGCGCGCCAGCAGAGACGTGAAGCCGATATCAATGATTCGAGCGGATACGTTCTCCTGAATCGCGCTGCCCTCGCCCCTTTCATCCCGGTGAAAAGCCGCCCGCAGACGCTCGAATTCGAGCAGACCGACCGGCCGCCCCAGTTCGTCTGTGAAACGCAAGTTGAGATCCAGGCTGGTCCTCGCGCCGATGCGCTCTGCCCGCGCCAACTGCCACAGCCTGGTCCCACTCTCGCCTACCTCGCGCGGGGTCATCAGCAGCGTGAACCGATTGATGCGCTGATCGCCATAAGCATAAGCCATGCCCCTCATATCGTCGACGAAGCTCGCTGACAGCGTTTCTCTCACCAGCGTTTGATGTCGATTGAGGAAAACGGCGTCGCCGCTGCGATCAATGTAGAATCGCCCACGCTCGCTTTCCGCCAGGTCGTGAATGGCCCGTCGTATCGAAGTTGTCTCGTCCCACCAATCGCCGACATAGGCGAAACGCGTCTTGCCTGCTTGCAATCGCCGCCCCAGGTTCTGCGGCGGAAAAACCCGAACGCTGTCGATCCGATCATGACCCGGCACATCAATGATGCAATAGCCGGCCACTGCCGCGCGCCGCGCAAGCGCCCCATCCAGCAGACGATCAATCACCCTGTCGGCGCTGACATTGCTGATGGGCGACAGCCGCGCCGGGCTCGCTTCCAGCCAGGGCTGAATGTCCTGTACATGAATGACGGACCGTCCCTCGCTCCAATCGCCGGCATCGACAGAGACCCGGCTGATGAATCCGGTGAACAGGGTGATGCGCTCGCCACCGTCTTCGCAGGCGATTTGCGCCCGAGTGCCGATATCGAGGCGCTTGCGTTCAGGCGAAAAACTGCCCTGGACATTGCGCAGCGCGATCTGCGCCGTCCCATAATCGGCGATGCTGTCATACGGCTGCCGCAAACCCAGGCGCCATTTCAGCTCCAGGACATGCCCGGCCAGATCTTCGTCCAGATCGAGGAAAGTCCCGTCGTGGTTCTTGTCGATGGCGATGACATATCGGCCGCTCATTCGCTAGATCTCCATCATCCAGGTATGGCGAAAGGCGCAGCCGTAGAAGTCGCTCTCAGCATAGGCGAATACGCCCGCCTCGACCGCCACCCGCGCCGGCGCCAGCAGCGCCTCGTCCAAGGTGAGGTCGGCCGCGATCGCAGCGACATAATTGTCAATCAGGCTGACCAGCCGAGGCAAATGACCGCGCAAGCCCAAGCCCTTTTCGGTCGGCGCCACCAGCAGCAAATGCGTCAGCGAATAGTAGACCGACTGGGCGCTGCCGCTGAAAGTGACCGATTGCAGGCCTTCCTTGCGCTCTCTAAACAGTCCTTCCTTTTCCAGTTCCAGCGGCAGCACCAGCAGCGCCGGCAGATGGGCTGCGCTAATGCTATTGGGCAATTCATCAATATCGAAGTTCTTGCGTACGCCGCTCACACGCATGAACGACAGATTGGACAAGGCAACGCGAAAACTTGCCATTGGCAGCTCCTTTATCGTGCTTGAGATTGTCTATTTTTGGGGGAATGGACGCCGGATTCAGACCAGGCTCACCGGTCTTTGGGAGGCCGGCTGTTTGGATTAGCGTGACAGGTTTTGCCGTCGTTTTTCAAGTTCGTCGTCTTCCGCCATCATTCGTTCCAGCTCAGCTGTTTCCAGCTCATCGACATAGTGATCGATGACACGTTCGAGGTATGCGGGAAGATCACTGTGGATATCTTGAAAATTGGCGATGAAGCGCGGATCGGAATTGTACATCTGTCCCAGGCCGCGCAGCATATCGAGGCTCGGCTCATAGAAGCGGCGCAGGTGATCTTGCCAGCGCTCCAGTATATCGACTACCTGGCGGTCGCTGGCCTCCTTGCCCGCTTCCATCGCTTCCGCCAGATCGACATAGATCTGATTGCCCTCGGCGATTATCGCTTCTTGCTCGGCGCCGCTGTAGCTGTTCCAGCGTTCGATCGACTCGTTGACCGTGCCGGGACCATATTGCAAGCGCGCCTCGCGCTCGTATTGCTTTTGTTCTTCCGCGTTATGGCGCTTCAGTCCAGTTTTTTTCTCGCTCATAATGCTTGCTCGGCTGGCCTCCAAGGGGTCTATGATAGGCGCAATTTACTCAGCGCAACAGGCGGAGTCAGGCGCGTTTGACTTTGAGGTCCTCGGCGTTGTTGTAGCGTCGTATCGACGGATAGCGCCAGGCCACCCAGCCAGTCATGAGCGCCGTCGCCAGTCCGCCGCTGAAAATGGCGAAGGGCGCGCCGAAGAGCGAAGCCAGGATGCCGGCGCGCAGTTCGCCCAATTGGGGACCGGTCATGAAGAACAGCATATTGGCTGAAGTCATCTGTCCGCGCAGCTCGTCGGGGGTCGCCAATTGGCGGATCGTGCCGCGGATGATCGAAGATATCGTATCGCCGGCGCCGGTCAGCGCGAACAAGACGAAGGATAGCGCGAAGACGGTGGAGACGCCGAATATCGCCGTGGCCAAGCCATAGAGCGCGACGCTGAGCAAGAGGACGAGTCCCTGCCTCTTCATCTCGCCGCGCAGGGACAAGACCGTGCCTACCAGCAGGGCGCCGATCGGCTGCGCGGTCGCCAGCAGCCCATAACCCGCCGCGCCGACGCCGAGGATCTGACCGGCGACGATGGGCAACATGGTGCGGGCCGAGGCGAAAAACGTGGCGAAAAAATCGAGCAACATCGTGCCCAGGACGATACGCGTGCTGAAGGTGAAGCGCAGACCCGCCAAAAGCGTTCGCCATCCGAGCCGCGCTTCGGCAGAAGACTTGCCGCGATGCCGGATGCGCCAGATCGCAACTGCCGACAACAGGAAGGCGGCCGTATTGACGCCATAAACCAGTCCCACGTCGAATTGCGCGACCAACAAGCCCGCTACAGCCGGACCAATGATGGTCGCCACCTGCATCACCAAGGCATTCAGGCTGATAGCATTGCTCAAGTGACGCGCCTCAACCACATTCGCCACGATCGATTGCCGCGCCGGGAAATCGAAAGCCATGGCAGCGGCCGACAGCCCGGTCACGACGTAGATCGCGCCGACGCTAACCTGCCCGTTCAATGTTAGCAGCGCCAATATGGCAGTCAGCAGCGCCGACAGACACTGCGCCGCGACCATCACCAGCCTCCGCTCGAAGGCATCCGCCAGCAAGCCGCCCAGCAAGGCGAAGAGAATCACCGGGATCACGCGCGCCAAGCCCAGCATGCCCAAGCCGAATGCCTCGGATCCCATGACGACATCGTTGCCAAGAACGTTGAATATGAAGGTCTGTCCGCGCAACAACTCGAAGACGTGCCAATTGATCGCGAAGTTCCGCATCTGCGAGCCGGTCCAAGCGACGGTCTCGCCCAGCCACAGCAAACGAAAATCACGATAGCGCAGGGCGACCAATCGCTGGAATTGATTCGTCATTGGCTTCTGCTGCCGCCATGTCTGAAAATCATCGCGCTAACATAGCGCAGAGCGCAAGTGAAAACCAGACGCGATACATCGCAGAACCGCGGTCTCGCGGGTAATCTCAGGCGGTCAGCCGCCGCAGCCGGCGTAGCGCGGGCGATGTTTCATCTTCGAGCAAGCCCGCCGTATTGATCAGCAATTCCGCATATCGCAGGCACAAATCGCGGATTGCGGACGCCGCTCGGTAAATCTCGACCGGCGCGCCCGCAGCATGGGAAACCGCCACCGTTCCATTGACCCCTCGTAGAGCCTGCAGGCGATTGCCCTCACGGTCGATTGCAATTAGCCGGATGTATTCGCTTTCCACGCGCAACAACTGTCCAACCTGAAAGCGCGGGCTGATGCCGTCTTGGTTCTCTCCGTCAACATCGTCGACAGTTATCCAGGCGGCGCTGGCGTTGAGTGTCGAGCCACGGATCTGATCTCCGCTCTTCCACCAGGCTTGGGTCCAGCGGTCGTGCCAGCCCCAGACGCCGGTGACGCTCAATTCCCCGCTGAATACCTCGCCCGCTTTCAGAATCAGCACGCTGGCCGGCAAATCTGCTCTGATCGGCAAGCGGCGCACAGCGTCCTTGCTCAAAGTCCCGTGGCTGGATTCGATCGAAATCAGCTCCAGAAGATCATCCGGCAATATCAACTCGCGCGGATTGGACCCGTCGATCGTCAGACGGCGCGTCCCCAGCGCAGGGCAATAGCGCCTTTGCGTCAGAGACTCGATGAGGTGGCTGGCTTTTTCCAGTGCCTGCCGCAAATCAGCATCGGCGTCGGCGTCGGTCTCCGTCAAGCCCAAGTGACGGCGAAAGTCGTGCAAACTTGCTATGCTGTACATATACGTTTCCTCCCTGTTCTTATGACAGAATCTTGCGGGGCATCCGGCAGATGGGACAGCGATGCTTTCGCCTGGACGGGGCCCGTGTTAACTTATGAGATAGCGGAGCGGAAGACATAGAACTTGAAAATCCTCGCCATATCGCCAGAGCAGTTTGATCCCGCGCGTCATCGGCTGCCGGTCGCCGGCGAGTTATTGCTGCCCGGCGTACAAGTGGAGATCCGGGCGGACGGCCTCGCCTTTGCGCTCCAGCAGGCGCTGATGCCGGGCGATGCCTACGGCACGGTGATCGAGTTGGCTCAACCGGGCGAGGGCGTGGAAGTCGCGCTAAACGCGCAGCGTCAGGAGGATGGGGGTTATTTTTTCGAGGCGCTGTGGGTGGTGGTTGGGTGAGGCCGCAAAGTTGCAGGGATTATCTCAACAGTCCTAAATCGTCGACAACTTAAGCATCCATCAACCGTATTCTGTCAGACCTTAGTCAAATACAATGTACAATTATGCCTCATGAGTCAGAAACACACCGCGGGGTACTTGGGGTTGAGCCACGCGCTCTACGACATTGTCCAGATAGTCGCCGAGATTTATCCGTTTTCCTGTGTTAAGCAACTGCGGTTCTGGTATTGCAAGCCTATCTTCCAGCATGAAATAGATGAACTCGGCTTTTACTTCATTGAGCATCTCAAGCGCTTCGTCAATGGTGTCGCCATGTGTATGGCAACCGGGCAATTCTGGGATCAGCGCGACGTAAACCGGTTCACCGTCCGTCGTTTTGTCCAGAAATGTCATCATTTGATACGGTCGGTTTCCCAACTTCTCAGCTTGCTGCCACATTTGCTGATTCATTTGCACAATCCCTTCTTGCCACTTTTCTTGTCTTTATCACTTCTCATCGTATCTTTCATTGTAATGAATCTATCAATAAGCCTGAGTGCTTTGCGTACATTATATTCCGGGACAGTCCGGCTTCGCTTTAGTGTGTCTCTCAGATATGGGTAGTCCGGATGCTTATAGTAATCATGTTTCGCGCCATGATGCAATACGAATCCGAATCCTTCGTACAGCGATTCAATGTCCTTACGCTTCCAGCCAGATTTGGATCGCCGCATGCGCTCCAGCAGTTTTTCCGCTCTGGAGGACATCTATGCGTTTCCACGGTCACGTTGAACAACTTGTATTACCGTTGATTCTTCGATTTCATCAGCGTTGACGGTTACATAAAAGCAGTATTGCCCTGGTTGCTCGAACTGAAGATCATTGAATTCCAATAGTATATTGCAATGTGGGGATATCCCAATTGCACCCATAGGCATTTCAAACGCACCCCTCATTGAGAAAACTTCTATTCCATCCTCGTCGGTCAATGTGACGGTCAACTCGTGAGGGTTGCTGCTATCAGCCAATTCTCCTTCGATAATCAGCGCTAAGCACATTCTTGGATGCTTAGTTGGAAAACTATTCGCGTTGATGTTGCGAAACACCCCAAGTATGTGCAACTTCCCCGTAATGGGATCAACTGTCGCATAGTCCGCGGTAACTATCAATGGAATTTTCACGTCAGGCAGGACCTCATTATTGTTGCGTCGTGAGGCTAGTATAACAGAAAATCAGGGCAGGGGCTTGACGCCCCCGCCCAGCGAACGCTACATCACGATGTTATACAGGCAGCTCGCCACCTCGCTATCGAAGCGCGCGAAAGCCAGCCGCACCGTCGCCGTCAACTGATAACTGTCGTAATACGACAGGTAATCGACGCTGACCGCGATCTTGCGCCGGTAACCCACCGTCCAGCCCGGCCGATAGACACAGAGCGCCTGCCCCCGATTGTTGCCGCCGCCGCCGACCTTGCCATCGGCTTCCGTCAGCGGCATCTCGGCCGAGACATAGACCGGAATGCCATCCACCAGACCGATCTGCCCGGTCTGCGCTGTGGCGCGCGGACCCGCCTTGTCCATAGTCAGGAATTCGTCGATGCCCAATAGCTTGGCATAGGTCCCGCTGTCGACGATCCAGGCCAGGTCCGAAGGGCGCGCGGCGTACTTGGCCGGCATCTTGAAACGCGCCTCGCGCATTTTCGCCAGGCTGGGCGCGCCGTTGAGATTGATGCGGTTGCCTGTGTTCTCCACCAGCGGCAGGTGGCGCAAGCCGTTCATCGACAGGTACTTGGCTGTGGCGGGCGGCGCGGCGTGGTCGCGGTTGATATTGCCGCTCGCCGCTGTCGTGGCGTCGCCATTGAGCAGCACGTTGTCGATGGCGTCGGCGATCGCCCGCACCGCTTGCTGCCGGTAGATGTTCAGCACCGGGATCATGGCGTCTTCAACAAGTTCGCTGCTGAAGCCAACCCGCAGCGCCAGCTTCTTGGCGTTGAGCGTCACCACCCGCGAGCCAATCTTGCTATCCGGAATCGGATTGCCCGCGCCCAGGCTCAGATGCGCCTCGTCGCTCGTTTCCGGCACGTAATAGACTTTCGGATCCGTGCCTTCAATCGGCAGCTCGAAGGGATTGCTCGGCATTTCGACGGACTGGAACAAGGGCAAGATGGTGTTGTCCTGGCGCGCCTTGTGCCAAATCTGCTGGCTCCAGAGGTCCGGCGCCCATTCATCGCCGAAGCCGGTCTGCGTACTGTAGGCGAGTTCGTCCGCTTTGATTGCGCTCAGCTCAGCCTTGCCAACTTTCTGCGACAGCGCATTGGAATAGCGTTCGCTTACCCCGTGGAAGCTCTTGGTCGAGCGCAGCAGCATGTAGCCGTGCAGCATGTCCATTGCGTCCAGGCTATCGAACTCGCTGTCGATTTTGATGCGTCCTGCTCTGATGGCTTCGCGTTCGTCCGCCAGCGGCAGGCGCTTGGTAGCTCCGCTTGGTGTTGCTGTCATTGATGCTCCTTTCGATGATGCTCCATTTGCGTCTGGGCTATCTATCGCTTCAATGCCCAATCGCGACAGATCCAAACCCAGCGACTTGTAAGCGCTCTTGAGGGTTTGCACATCCGTCTGTCGCGGCTCGGCAGGGGTGGGTGTCAAGCTGCCTTCCACGATGGGCCAGCATTTGATTTGCCCGCCTTCGCCGACATCCACCAAATGCGGCAGACTGCCCGATGACCAGCTCAGGACGCCCAGGTCCACCAGCCGCCGCACCGCTCTCACATAGCGTTTGTGCAGGTCCAGCTGCGCCTCTGCCCAGAGCCCTGTATCATCCGGTCGCAGTGTATCGATGACGCCGATGACCGCCGCTTTCAGCGCGCCATCCAAGCCATGGTGATACAGCACCGGACGCTGCTCATACCAATCCAGCCCCACGTCCGTTTGCGGGGTGAAAAACTCGCCTTGCAAATCGCGCCGGTCCGCTTCGCCCCAGACCAGCATGTATCCGCCGATACGACCGGCCGGCGCGTCAATCATCTTGACCGTGCTCGCTTTCATAGTGCGATCCTTTCCCTAGTGCCTCTTTTCTGATGATCCTGCCAAATCCATCCACAATCATGTCGAAACTTCTAAGGCTTGTTCGGTACTAACAAATCAGAGTCGCATTTGCCCCGTTTGCTACGGCATCCGGACTTCCGCAGCAAATATGGAACGCGGCCGCTCCCCATTCCCTGACGCCGGCGTTTCGCTCGCGGACGGCTCGCTTCCGCGCGGCCGCTCATCCTTCGCTGCCTCGGGCCGTCCACACGCGGTTCACGATTGGTGCAGGGGCGGGCAGCCATCCAGCAATCAGCCAGCCGCCGCCACCACCCGAAAGTGAAACCACGATGACCAACTCATTGCGTTGTTAAGCATCTGATGAACGGCGTCATCAAATCATCTTGATTGCGAATCTAGCACAAATGTTCTGTTAGTGGGGTAAATATGGTCGCAGGTTTCCGTTTTCAAACAAAAACGCTGTCAAACTGATTTCGCGCTAGAAGCTGGATAAGCGATCCGCAGGTGAATGCGCGTATCAATGAGGCGAAAAACCGAAGGACAGGATACTGTCAGTATCCCGCCCTGTTAAACTACAATCGGATGTCTCAGCCAAAAAGCGGGCTGATGTAGCGTGCGCCAGCCATCAGCACCAGCGAGACCAGCGCCAGCCACATGCCGATGCGTCCATTGCGGCGCAGTTTGTCTTCAAGCGCTTGCAGAGTCGCTTCATCCGCATCGCCGCTGTTCACCAGATCGCTGTATTGCCCGGCGCTGCGCCACAGCGCGAAAAAGCCGTGACCGAAAGCGAGCAAGCCAAAAAGCGCGCCCAGCGTTATTGACATGCCCATCGCGCTGTTCATGGTCTCGTGATAAGACATCATGCCGTAGAGAAGCAATCCGGCCAGCGTTGTGATGATGGCTGCAACCGGGATCATTCGCGCGTAATTGCTCTTCCCGTACAAGTCGCGCAGGAATCGTGCCCCGTCCCGGCCCGATCGCTCGGAGGCCGGCTCGACATAAAAGGACATCATGATCGCGGCGCCAACCCAGATCATGCCCGCTACAATATGCAATAGGCGCAAAACAGAGATGATTAGCGCGCCACCGCCTGAACTGATATCCATGGCATTCTCCTGTTGCTTCTCAACTCTTCTCAGCTGGCTGAATTGACTTTGGCAGCTTTGCAAGCGTATGCTCAATCTAGTCCAAAGTCAGCAAATACGCAATCAGATCCGCCAAGTCTGGCGCTTCCAGGCGGTCTTCGTAATCCCCGAACATGATATTCGAATAGCCCGCGACCAAATATCGCCCCGGACGCAAGACGCTCCAGTAAAGATACTCTTCGGCAGATTGGCCACCCGCGCGGCCGCCAGCGATCTCCGCCAGCCCAGCCAGCGAATTGCCAATGCTGCTTTGTTCTCCCGTGACCGAGTGACATGTGGCACAAGCCGGCGCTTCGTTATTCGACTGATTGAAAAGTTTCTCGCCGCTGCCGGCGTCCGCTAAAGCGAAGTCCAAGTCAGCAAAAGCGATGCGGGGCGCGTCCACAGAGCAGCCGCCCAGAAGCAGCGCGCCGATTATCAAGGCCAGGAGATATGCCTTTCGTCCTTTCATCGTTAGGCTCTCAGTATTCCAAATAACTATTCTCTCATCATAGCGTATAATGCCTGGCGAGAGCTAAGTGTAATCATAGATGCCGAGGATGACCTATGACCAGCGATTTGTCACTCGCGCAGCTGCGTCGCTTGCGCCTGAAAAATCAGCGCCTTGCTGAAGGCGCGCGCGTGGCATCCGGGGCGTCAGTTGTCCGCGACCTCTGCGCCCTGCAAGCGCAAGAGTGGAGCTCAGCTCAATTGGCCATCGCCGCCCGTGCCACAGGCATCACGCAAGCAGACATCAGGCGCGCGCGAGAAGTCGACCGCAGCTTTGTGCTCACCTGGAGCCTGCGCGGTACGCTGCACCTGATCGCGGTCGAAGATGTCGCTTCCCAGCTCGCGCTCTGCGGGCCGGGCGCCATCCGCGGAACTCGGCGGCGTTATCAACAATTAGGCTTGAGCGAAAGCATACGCGAGAAAGCGCTCGGCGAGATCCAAGACATACTCAAACGCGAAGGCGCGCTTATCCGCTCGCAGTTGGCGCAGGCGCTGGCGGAGCGCGGCATCCCGGTGGCGGGGCAGGCGATTCATCATCTCGTCCGCTACGCCGCGCTGCGCGGGCTGATCTGCCTGGGACCGGAGCTTGACGGAGACTTGACCTACGTTCTACTGGCGGACTGGCAGCCAATCGGGACCGGGCTGTGGCGGCCCCAAGACCCCGCGCGTGAGCTGGCTCTGCGTTACCTGCGCGCATACGCGCCCGCGACCCTGGTCGATTTCTCGCGCTGGTTCGGCTTGGGCGCGCGAGAAGTCAAGGCGGCTTGGGCGGCGGTGGCGGATGAATGCTTCACGGTATCCATCCCCGGCGGCGAGGCTTTCATGCTGCATGAACAAATCTCGGATCTTATGAAAATGCCGGAGCAGCAGCCCGCCCGCTTCCTGCCGCGCTATGACAACTACCTGCTGGGTTACGCCAGCCGCGACTTCATGGTCGATGAGGCTTATGCCAAGCAGGTCCATCCCGGCGGCGGCTTGATCCGCGCCTGCGTCATCATCGACGGAGAAGCCGTCGCCAACTGGAAGCTGGAGAAGCGGCGGGCTGGGGTTCGCGTGGTCGTGGAGCCCTTTGAAGCGCTGGAGCGATCTATCTTTCCCTCGTTGGAAGCGGAAGTCGAGTCGCTGGGGCGTTTCCTCGACACGGATGCCGAACTGCGCGTCGCTAAGGGCTAGCTGGAACGCGCTGGAGAATGCCCGCCTCGTCGACTTGCTTGACAAGCATGGCAAACTTGCTTATTGTGAGGACAGACTAATATCTTGCCCGGAGAAGAGAAATGACCGCAAAATACCGTTCAATCGTCCTGATTCTGAGCCTGGCGCTGGCGCTCTTGCTTTCCGCCTTGCCGCTGCAAGCGGAAAATACTGTCGTCCTGCCCGATATTGAGAACCTTCAATTTGACGGCACGGAAAGCACAGGCAGCAAAAACATCAAGTGGAAATTCAGCTGGGATTCCGTACCCACCGGCGTCACCGTGAAAGCCCAAGTTAAAGCCGCGTCATTTGGTTCTTTTGGCGGTCTCTGGGTCAGCGTTAACCTAAGCGTTTCGCGCAGCGGCGGCAAAACCCGCGTCAGTTTTCACGCGCCGTCATCAAACAATCTGAATGCTCGCTTTAAAGTGTTGAACTCCGCGGGACAAAGCACCCCTTGGGAATCTACCACGGCTGGCTCGTCGTAATCCAATAGCCGGTTCGCAAGCCGGCTTTCCGCCAGAAAGGACATAGATGGCTATGAAAACTCGCTCCACTGTCAAAAACGTTAGCTTGCTGGTCGCTCTGATTTTCCTGTTTGCCGCCCTGCCCTCGCAGGCGCAAGATACCAGCGACCTCAGCATCGACAATTTGCACTTTGCTGTCGAATACGGAATTTGGCATCTCATCTGGGAAAGCGAGGGGGTTCCCGATGCGATTCAGGTTCAGTTTGCGAGCCCCGGCATAACCGACGTGTGGACTTCGGTGAATGCGACACTGGGCGTGATTTCTAATGTGACGCCCCAAATACTCTTAGCGACCTTCAATCCACTAGTCGACAACTCGGCCGGCTTGAGCTTTGAGTTTCGCATACGAGTGGCCGCCTGCAGTCTCGTTCGCAGAACCTATCAGTGCGCCTGGACTTCTGGCGGAGACTCTACTTGGGCATACACGGCGGTAATTTTTGCCAGCGATTAGGGTGAAAGCGCTGAGAGAAGCGGCTACGACGCGCTGGAGAGGGATTAGCGCAGTGCACAATCAAAGAGTTAGCGAAAGGAAGCAATTCCATGAAAATACGCTCTCGCATCAAAATCATTGGACTCGCGCTGGCGCTTTGCGTCTTGTTTGCCGCCCTGCCCTTGCAGGCGCAAAGCATATCCAACCTGACATACGACGGGACCTCCGCGGAAAGCAATACGATGGCCCTGAGTTGGAATACTGTCGCGAACACGGACAGCGTCAAGCTGCAGGTGAAGGGCGGCGGCATCGTGGACTCCTGGATGTCCGTAGACGGTTTGTCCATCAGCGTTGACGGCGGCAGGACCATTGCGAACTTTCAAGACTTGTCCACTTGGCAAGTTTCCGGAACAATTTATAATTTCCGCGTGAAAGTGGAGCTGCAAGACGGCAGCAGCACGCCTTGGGCTTACGTAGATCAAAGCTGAGAGACAGGAGACTGACATGCGAAAACATTTGCCGGCATTGCTTATCTTGGCGCTCTTCGTCTTGTCTGCTACCCTGCCCTCGCTGGCGCAAAGCATATCCAATCTGACATACGATGGTGTCAACTCGAACACCGGCAAGATGGAATTGAGTTGGGATAACGTCGCGGACATGACCGGCGCCAAGGTGCAGATAAAGGGTGGCGGCATCACGGACGTCTGGATAAACGCGCCAAATTTGAGAATCAGTAAAGACGCATATTCGACCACAGCGAGTTTTCAAGACCTGACCTCTATGCATGACACCGCGTATTGGTTGAATTTCCGTGTGAGAGTCATATGGGGTCAAGGTGTTGCTCCTTACGGCGGCCAGACACCCTGGGCCTCTGTAAGGATATAGCTGAGAGACAGGAGACTGACATGCGAAAACATAACATGCTGGCATTGCTTGTATTGGCGCTTTTGCTGCCCTTGGCGGGGGGGGGGGCGGCGGATGACAAGCCGACCATCGCCATCCTGCGCTTCGGCGATCTGCCCACCTACGATGTCACCGAAGGCGCCATCCTTGATGTGCTGGAATCTTACGGTTTTATCAGCGCCGAGGAGAACGCCATCCTGCACAGCCGGCAGGACCTGGAAGGCGAGAATATCCAGATCGTATTCGGCAGCGCCAACTTCGACCTGCCCACCGCCAGCCTGATGCTGGAAAACGCCCTGGATTACGAGCCGGACGCCCTGATCACGCTCACGACCACGGTGACGCAGATGGCAGTCAACGCCACCAGCAATATGGAAGAGCCGCCGGCGCTGCTCTTCACGTCCGTCTACAATCCTTACGAAGCGGGCATCGCGCAGTCGCCCTGCATCAAGCCGGATCATGTCACCGGCGCCATTTCCACCACGCCCTACCAGGACATCCTGTTCCTGATGCTGCAGCATTACCCCGAGATCGACACCATCGGCACCATCTACGATTCGTCGGAGGCGGCTGGCATGGCTGGCGCGGAAGAGATCAAGCGAATCGGCGCGGCGCTGGGCTTAACGGTTTTGGACGCGGCTGTGGCTGGCGTCGATGAAGTGCTGCTGGCGGCTGAAGGGCTCATCAACCGCGGCTCGGAGGCTTTTGCCTTTGTGATGCCGATTGACCTGCGCATGGACGCGACGGGCTTGCCCCTGGTCATCAACCTGGGCAGCGAATATGGCATCCCCGTTTTCCACCCGGCGCTGTTCTCGATCGAATCCGGCGCGACCCTGAGCTTCGGCTTTTACAACTACTACGCGCAGGGCGAAAATCTGGGACGGATTCTGGCGGCGCATCTGAATGGCGACATCGACATCGCGACGACAGCCATCATCGAACAGAGCAGCGAAGCCATCGGCGTAAACCTGGATATGGCGGCTGACCAAGGCATTGAGATTTCACAAGAGATCCTCGAACAAGCCGACGCGGTGATCGCCGACGGCGAAACGACGCTCTCCGAGCGGGTCCAGCATGAGATGAGGACGGGCGATGTCCGCGCTCTGGAAGACCGGCAGCCGGGCGATTCGGGATTTTTGTCATTCCTGGCGAGCCAATCCTGCAGTCCAGAACGCATTGCCCGGGAACAGGCCGAGCTGGACGCGCAGGAATCGTAGACTCGGCGCAGCCTGTGATAAGGCAAAATCAAAAAGCCTTCCCGGCCTGGGAAGGCTTTTTTCGATCTTCATTGGCTGAGGACATGACAGGTTTGAATATCGCGCATTTCTTAAGGCCAAGCCACCCCCCAGCCCCCTCCCGTAGGTCTGTGTCTACGCGACCCGAAGCATCGGAGAGGGGGAGCGCTCCATTAGAAGATGGGATTTTATGTTCATTTTCGCGTCTTTCAGCAAGTAAAATCCCAATTTCGATGACGAGTCACCCTTCCCTGATGCTTCGGGGAAGGGCCGGGGATGGGGTAGAAAAAACCTGGCAAGCCCCGCGGAGGCGGGGGCGCTAGTGTCGTGTCAGTGGATAAGCCGCTTAATCTGCGCGGGCTTGACTGTTTGTCTCGTCTTGCGCCGTCTCGTCAGGTTTAGCTGGCGGAGCATCGGCTTCGCTGCCGTCTTTTGCGTTGACCGCCTTGATCTTGAGGAGATGACGCGTCGGATCCTTGAGCCAGGTGATTGGCGTGCGTATGTTACGTCCGGTCACTTCAATGATGCGTTCTTCCTCATTCATGCTTTTCCTCCTACTGCGTCAACATGATACGAAAAGAACCGAAATGTTGATATGGCAATCCGCCACAAAAATAGGGGTAGTGGTGGCGCGATTTATCAAATCGCCCATTTAATTTGCCAGCAGAATGGGCGGCATCATCACGCTGGGCGTCGCCTAGACCGCCTGCTCTAAGTCACATCGTTTTCCGGAAAACTTTGGAAGGGCATTTTCTCTGCCTCGCTCAGCGTGTTTTGAGGCGATAGCGCAGCAGAGCCAATTCCCGTTACTGTCAGATCAGCCAAAAAACTTGACTGCGAATAACAAACTCGCTTATGATGAAAATAGAACCCGTTCAGAAAAGGATGGCATGGATATGATGAAAACCCGTAGCGCTATCAAGATCGCCAGTTTCATAATCGGGCTGATCATGCCCTTGGCCGCTCTGCCTTTGCAGGCGCAAAACACCCAAAGCGTCAGTAACTTCGTGTTTGACATCATCTACGATGACGGCCGAATGAAATTCCATTGGGCAACCGTAAACGGCGAGTACGAAAATCAAATCCAATTCAAAGGCGGCGACATCACCAACGTCTTTACGACCTTGCTAGTCAGCAACGTGCAATACAGCCCCAGCACGGGAACGACCGGGATTATCGTCGCTCCCATTACTGACGCCCCAACCAGCCTTGCGGGCAAGACCATCCATTTTCGCGTGAGGGTAACGGTATGCGAAACGCCTGGCCAAACGCCTTGCGCCTCGGCATCCACGACCGACTGGGCTACTTTGGATGTCACCTTTTGATTAGGCTGTCGGACAACAGAGCAATTCCTCGGGCATAGTTCGATCACTATTACGCGCAGGGCGAGAACGTCGGGGGGCTGCTGGCGGCGCATCTGAATGGCGACATTGACATCGCGCGAACCGCCATCAATGAACAGACAGGCAGCGCCATCGGCCTCAATCTCGATATGGCGGGAAGACAAGGCATAGAGCTTTCGCAGGAGCTCATCAAGCAAGCCGACGCCGAAATTGAAAATGGCGAAGCGACGATCTCCCAACGAGACGCTGACGAGTTAAACCAGCAAGCCGCGGTCATCCCACTGGAAGAACGGCTGGCGGGCAACCAGGAGTTTCTGGCTGAGCTAGCCTGTACGCCAGAGCGCATCGCCGCGGAATAGGCTGAGCTGGACGGGTAAGACCAGGACTAGGAATTCGCGCATCAACTTAGGGGCGGCTTGGCGAGTCGCCCTTTTTCTTTGCCGAGCTATTCTCGCGCCGCGTTGACTTGCACCGTCAACTCTTCCAACTGCGGGATGACGCGGCGCGCTTCGTGCTGAACGGCGCGTACAATCTCTGCGCTCGCCTCCAGCGTGGTATCAGCTGGCACAGCCACCTTCATCACGCCGTACATGCGATGGCCGACCCAGCGCAGCCGCAACGTCTCAATCGCGACCACTCCTTCAAGATCCAGCACATGCGCTTCCACATGCTCGACTATGTGGGGATCAACCGCGTCCATCATGCGATACCAGATCGCCTTGATGGCGTTCCAGGTGATGCCGACAATCGCGAAGGCGATCACAATGCCCACGATGGGATCAAGTATCGGCAGGCCGATCAGCGTGCCGAATACCGCAATCAGCACTGCCAGCGAAGTTAAGCCATCGATGCGAGCATGTTGGCCATCGGCGACCATGGCGTCCGAGCCAATGCGCCGCCCGACGCGGATTTGCATCAGGGCTACCAGTTCGTTGCCCGCGAATCCTGCCAGGGACGCCAGCGCGATCCACTCCAGGTTTTCCAGTTCCCGCGGATTGAACAGCCGTTGTATCGATTCGTACAGGATATAAGCGGCGCTAAAGCCGATCGAGATGACTATGAAGACGCCGGCGATATCTTCCAGCCGGCCGTAGCCATAGGTGTAGCGCTTGTTGGCGGCGCGCCGGGCGATGTAGAAAGCGAAGAGCAGCGGCGCCGAATTGAGCGCGTCGCCCAGGTTATGCACCGTATCCGCCAAGAGCGCGACGCTGCCGCTGGCAGCGTATATGACGACCTGCAGCGCCGTCGTCAGTCCCAGCGCGATCAGCGCGATCCAGACCGTGCGGATCGCCAACTGGTTGTCCAGGAAAGCCGCGTCGCCCGCCAGATCGGCGTGGCTGTGATCATGCGTGAAGCCGGGCAGGTGCAGCGCCTGCGCGACTTTGGCGAGGGGGTTGGAACTGTGATGATGATCGTGGCTGTGGTCGTGATGGTGATGCTGTCCGTGAGAATGCGTCATTTCGGCATCCATTTATCGTGCAGTTTAACCACAAAGACAGGAAGAGCGCAAAGAAAGGTTTCAGCGTCAGGGCATGCCTTTACCTTTTCTCTGCGTTCAATGCGTCCTCTGCGCCTCTGTGGCGAATTCGCCGCATCCATCTCTCATTCCAAGCCCATGGCGCGCAGGTTGCGATAGCTGATGGCCAAACTCTCGAAAGGGTCGCGCTGGCAGATGTCCTGCTCCACGGCGTAGAACTCGACGCCCGCGCGTCGGCAAGCTGCCAGTATGCCCGGGAAATTCATATTGCCCTCGCCGACCTCCGCCATCGCTTGCTGCGGGGGCCCCCACCCTAAATCCCTCCCCCATGAAGAGGGAGGGACTTTTCTCTCCCCTTCCCTCCCAGTGGGGGAAGGGGCCGGGGGATGGGGTGTAGTGGCTCCGAAAAACTGGGCACCTAGTTGAGAGAGTATACTAGCGTGACAG
>JAPPMO010000081.1 GCA_028873975.1 Chloroflexota bacterium | reverse complement strand
ACCGATGTCGGCAATGTCGCCAGCCATACCTTCACGAGCCTCGCCGCCAATAGGTCGTACACCCTGCAAGTCCGCGCCAAAAACGCCAATGGCGTTTCCAACTTCGTTACCAGTCGCGCCACCACGCTGGACGGACCCAACAAATCCCCAGCCGACCCCACCGACCGCGTTGTCAGCAGCGTCACGCATAACAGTATCACGATCAGCTGGACAAAATCCAGCCGCGCCACCAGCTACGAAGTCCGCATCAACACCACTCACGAGTGGAGGGATATCGGCGATGTC
The DNA here is from genome assembly GCA_028873975.1 of Chloroflexota bacterium. GTDB lineage: Bacteria > Chloroflexota > Anaerolineae > Aggregatilineales > Phototrophicaceae > UBA6055. Next base: position 31,229 of record JAPPMO010000081.1, on the reverse strand, counting down.
GCCAGCTATACTTTCACCGGCTTGACGCCTGATACGCCTTATATCCCGGGACTCCGCGCCAAAAATGCCTACGGCTTTTCCAATACTTTTGCCGTTTTGCTCCCCGGATCAGATAACCCTCGAACTCTGCCAGCGCCGCCCCGCTCATCGGGCGGTTCCCGCGACGATGAAGACGACGATGATAAAGCGCCTCCGCCCACCCCAATCCCCATCCACGACAGTCTCAATCACCTGCCGCCGGGCATCCAGGTCAGCAATTGGGTCGATGGCGCCCAGGGCAAGCGGATTGATCATGTCGGCGTGGGCAGAGCCGACCTCACCGAACAGGGCATCCTCGACGCGGTCGATGTCTATGGCTATGTCACGCCCGGCGTCGAAGTCTGCTTCGACCAGCCGGGGCGCATCGTCTTCCTCGACGCCGCCTATGCGCCGCGGCGGCTCGCCAACCTGCCTGCTTACAGTCGCGATGGCATGACCTGCGCTGCCATCGACCGCGGCGGCGCCGTCGTCTTGCTGCAAAGCGACAACCCCCCAGCGCTGCAGCCAAGCCAGCCGGAACAAAGCCAGCCGCAAAGCCAGGCTTTGGGCGACTGCGAGGTGCAGCCCTGGGCCAACCTCAAGTTCCGCCAAAGCCCGCCCGACGGCTTGGTCCTCGGCGTGACCGGCGCCAGAGACTGGCTGCCCGCCAGCGAGCAGCGCCAGGGCTATTTCAAAGTCCGCCTGTGGGGGCGCGAGGGCTGGATCAGCGGCGATTATGTCTACCTGCGCGGGGATTGCGAGGTTTGACTTGCCAATAATCTGAAATGCGCGGCCAGCCCATGCAGGACCCAGACATTCAGATCTGAGACGTATCCACATGCCAGATCAACATAGTTTCGCCGACCAACATGAGCGAGACGGCCAGCAAGATTGTTCCCGATTCGCCCGCGAACTCATGCGCCAGATCCAGCGCATCGCTCAAGCTGCCGGTATGCGCGGCATCGGCGCCCACAGCCTGAGCAGCTCGCAGCGCGTCCTCGCGCGGCGGGAAGCGCGTATTGGGATTGATGTCCGTTTCGGTGATGATCAGCTTCCTGCCGACGCGCGCCATGACCTGGTAGACGCCGGAAAAATCACGATCGCGCGGGACGCCGACGATGGCCGCCACCGGTTGGGAAAGACGCGACCGCAGACTCGCGATAAAGGCCTCTGCCGAAGGGACTGTGATTGCGCCGTCCACATATATCGCGGGCTCTTGGTCCAGTTTTTGGACGCGACCGAACCACTTGACCTGTGTCAAGCCGGAGCGAATTAGCTCTGTGAATCGATCACCGGCAACGGGCGGCGAGTCCATCTGTGCTTGCAGCGCTTCCACCGCGCGAATCGCCAGCGAGGCATTCTCAACTTGATAGCGCCCGAGCAACGGCAAGAGCATCTCGCCATAAGGCGGCAAGCGAATCAACTGGCCCCCGTCTGTGTCAGCCTGCCATTGCGCGCGATCGGCCTCATCCAGAAAATGAATCCTCGCCCCTTGCAATTCCGCTTCCCGCCGCAAGACCGCTTCCACCGCCGCCGGTTGCGCCACGCTCAGCGCGACGCCATTGCCGGGTATGATCCCCGCTTTGTGCCAGGCGATTCTTTCCAGCGTGTTACCCAACAGAGCCGTATGTTCCAGCATTATGGGCGCGAACAGGGACAGCCGGTTCGGCACAACCGCGATGTCGTCGAAGCGGCCGCCGCGCCCCACTTCCAAGACCGCGATTTCAACGCGCTTTTCAGCAAAATACTGCAGCGCCATCGCCAGGAATATGCCCTGGGGGCTCAGATACTGCCGTCCCCCTAAGTCTTCGGTCACCCTATCGATATGCGGTCGCAAGTCGCCGAGGATGCGCAAGAAGTCCTCATCCGGGATCATCGCCCCGTCGACGCGAATGCGCTCGTTCCAATGGACCAGGTGCGGACTGCTTAGCATGCCGACGCGATAGCCGAGCGCTTCCAGCAGCTTGGCCATGATGGACGCGACAGAACCTTTGCCGCGGCTTCCCGTTATAACTACGAATTCGCATGGCGCGGCTGGCAAATCCGCGAGGCGCAGCAGTTTGCGCGTGGCGGCCGGGTCTCGCGTATCTTCGTCCAAGCCGCGCGGCGCATCGTCCAGCCGCCGCCGTGTCCGGAATATGTAGTCAAGCGCCGACTCTTTTGAGCGAAACACAAGCTGGCTCCATGACTTGCCGCTGGCTGCGATCATAGCTGATGTTTGGCGACATCCCTAGCCATATCCGCAGATTGGGCGCGATATGGCGCTGCGTTCAGTCGGGTAGAGCCAAGCGATTTCGTGTATACGACTAAGGAGCATAATTTCTCCACAGGCCAACCGTTTCGTAGTATAAAAGGCTAAATGTCCCTCCAAAATACGAGCGAGTATGAGCGAAGCCAAGAAATTATCGGGAAGTGACGCCAGGCGCGCCGCGCGCAATGTCAGCGCCTTGGTCGTCGCCAGCGTGATCAGCAAAGGCGCGCTCTTCGTCTGGCAATTGGTTTTGTTCGCCTGGCTGGGCGCGCATGATTACGGCATCTATGGAACGGTCGGCGGCTTGATGGTCATTGCCGGTTCCATCAGCAGCTTCGGCATGAGCTTGATTGTGATCCGCGATGTGGCGCGCGAACCAGATAAAGCCGGCGCCTATTGGTCGGCGATGGTATTTTGGCAAACTGCCCTGGCGCTGGTCGCATACGTCGGGATGAACGGTTTTTCTGCCGTCTATGATCAAACACTGCGCGCATTCGTCGCGCTCGCCGGGTTAAACCTCTTCGTAGACCTCTTTGGAAACATAGGTTACGACCTGCTGCTGGCTCGCGAGCAAATGCTCAAGACCTCCTTGGTGGAGATCGCGCATATCTTGCTGCGCATTGGGCTGGCGGTCCTGGCGCTGGTCTTGGGCTGGGGGCTGCTGGGCGTATACGGCGCCGCGATCGCCTCCGGTTTGCTGCGCTCGCTAGTCTTGGCGGGGCTCAACTTGCGCGACGGTTTGCGCCCGACCTTCCCTGTCGACCGGGCTATAAGTACGCCCCTGCTGGTCAACAGCGCGCCTCTGGCCGCCTCCGCCTTTCTGACTCTGGCCTACCAACATACGGACAAACTAATGACCACCGGCATCCTGGGCCCTGAGGGCGCCGGGTACCTGACTGTCGCCTTTGTCATAAACTTCGGCTTGATTGAACTTTTCAGCACGACTGTCCTGGTGGCGGCTTATCCGCTGCTGTCGCGTTATCACGGCGAGGGCAAGAATCCGATCTTTGGTTTCTTGATCGAGAAGTTGACGCTTTACATGGTCGTCATTGGGTTGCCGATGGCGCTTTTCGTCAGCTTGCTGGCGCCAGACGCGATAAGCTCATTTTTTGGTCATCAGAACGCGGTAACCGCAGGCATTCTGAGCATATTAATCTGGTACACGGCGATCACGATGATCGGCAATGTCTTCAGCAAAGCCATGCTGATCCAGAATCGCCAGCGGCTTCTGCTTGCCTTCCGCGCCCTCGGTCTCGGGCTAAACATCGCGCTCAATGCGATCCTGCTGACAGCGTGGGGAGATCCACGCGGCGCCGCGATCGCGTCGGTCCTGTCCGAATCACTCGTGCTGATTCTGCTCTGTTCGTCCTTTGCCGCGGCCGGTTTTCAATGGCGACGGATCGCGAACAGCGTATTTCGTCTCCTGCTCATCGCCGTTCCGGTTGCCTTGCTCACGATCGGCATACGCGGTTTTCATTTCATGCCAGCGCTACTGATCGGGCTGATCGTCTACACTTTGAGCATGCGCCTCGCAAGGGTCTTCAATAGCGAAGACATGGACCTGCTGTACAGACTGGTCGCGGCTTTACCCGGCGGCAGCCTGATATTGCGCTTCTGGAAGCGCGATGTCGAGTTGAGCTGGTGACATAGACATGCGCATCTTGCACCTGACGCCCTATTATCACCCGGCTTATGCCTTTGGCGGCGTCGTGCGGGCAGCCGAAGGCATGGCGGCATCGCTTGCCGCGAAGGGGCATCAGGTCACGGTTTTGACCACAGATGCCCTGGATCAAACTACGAGATCTAGCGGACCGGCAGAAGAGACGATTAACGGCGTAAGAATCTTGCGACGGCCGAATCTATCTACTCGGCTGCGTGGTCGGCTCAACCTTTCCACGCCTCGCAGCATGAAGAGAGCTGCTGTTTCCATTTTGCCAACCGTTGACATCTTGCACGTTCACGAATTCCGCACCGTTGAGAACTTGCTGGTCACGCCGGTCGCGCGGGCGCTTGGCATACCGATCGTACTATCTCCCCACGGGACGTTGAATATATCCACGGGGCGGGGACGACTGAAAACCGCCTGGGACCGGCTGCTTTCCCCCGCGGTCGCACGCCGCATCGACCACGTGATCGCTTTGACCGAGACGGAACTCAGCGAGGTCGCGGAAATGTGGGCGCGATTCGGCAAGCGTCAAAATCCTGCGCGTTTCAGTGTCATTCCCAACGGCGTAAATCTGAAGGAATTCACCGGATTGCCCTCAGATGCGCGCTTCCGGCGTCGCCATGGCCTGGGCAACGCGCCGACTGTTTTGTTTCTTGGCCGCCTGCAAGCGAGAAAGGGCGTAGATGTGCTTGTCCGCGCTTTTCAGCGCGCCAAAGTCGAGGATGCGCGTCTGCTGATCGTCGGACCCGACGAAGGCATACTATCGCAGGTGCGGGCCTTGGCCGCTGGGGACTCCCGGATTGTCTGTACCGGATATCTAGGCAGCGACGAGCGCCTGGAAGCATTGGCCGCAAGCGATGTCTTCGCTCTGCCCGCGCGCGGCGAAGGATTGTCGGTGGCGGTGCTGGAGGCGCTGGCGGCCGGGCTGCCAGCCGTCATTTCAACTGGCTGCAATATGCCGGAAGTTGAGACCGCCGGCGCTGGATTCGTGGCCGATGCGACAGCCGATGCTGTCGCGGTCAAGTTGCGCGAGCTGCTGGTCGATGCAGATCTGCGCGCGCGCATGGGAGTAGCGGCGCGACAGCTTGTTGCGGAGCGATATACCTGGGAGCGGGTCGGGAATCAACTCGAGTTGGTCTATCAGCAAGTGCTGAATTCCAATCGCTCAGAAAAGGCGCCTCTCATAGTTGACGGTTGACTTTTTGACCAATTTTGGTAAACTTGTCAACGGAAGGTAGAGGGGAAATCACATGATCGGCGCGCGGCTCAAGCAAGCACGTTTCTTGGCGGGAATGACTATGACTCAGCTGGCAGACGAATTGCGAGAATATGACTTTCCCATCACTAAGCAAGCTATATCAAAATATGAAACGGGGAAGAGCTATCCCTCCGCGCGGTTTTTGCTGCTGGCAAGCTCCGTACTTGGCGTTCCGAGTACGTATTTCACGCACGAACCTAAGAAAACTGTTGAGTGGCTGGCTTTTCGTTGCCGAAAGAAATTAAGCAAAACTGAGCGCAGCAGAATAAAGGCTTATGCAAGCGATATCGTTGAACTGCAAATTGAGTTAAGAGAGCTGCTTTATCCAGACCCTATATCTGAGTTGCCATCTATTGCTGTCGCAAATCTTGCTGAGGCTGAGAATGCGGCTGAACAATTGCGCGCCCATTGGGATGTTGGCAATCGTCCATTGGACAATCTCGTGCAGACTGCCGAAGATCGAGATTTTGTGGTGGTTAGCTGGGAGGACAATACCGGCCTATTTGATGGACTGTCAGCGAAATGCGAGGGGCGCTCTATCGCGGTAATCAACACAAATGTTCCTGCAGATCGGCTGCGAATGAGCTTGGCGCACGAACTTGGACATCTCGTTATGGATATTGGAGAGATGCCAAGTAAGGAAGCAGAGAAACTAGCGTATCGTTTCGCAGCGGCGCTATTGGCGCCGGCCGATCACGTCTATCAAGAGTTGGGCAAAAGTCGCGGGCATCTCGACTGGGGTGAACTGGAGGCGCTCAAACGCAAATACGGTATGAGTATGGCGGCTTGGGTACGTCGGGCGCGCGACTTGGAAATAATCAATCATACAGCATACAAGTCGCTAAACATCGATTTGAGAAAACGAAAATGGCATATATCCGAACCAGTACAATACCAGGGCGACGAAGAGCCGCTTCAACTCAAGCAGATGGCTCAACGCGCGGTAGCGGAAGGCTTGATGTCGCCTGATCGCATATCAAGAGTGGGGGTCGAAATTCTGGATACAAATTTGGACATAGCGGAATCAACTCATTTGACCGTGCGTGATCTACTCGCGATGCCTGAAAAAGAACGGCAAGCGATAATGGCAGAGGCATTTGCGCTGGCTGCGGAAGAAGAATTTGAAATATTCGAAGCGAACGAGATTATCGATGATTACGATGAGGACTTTGATGCCGAAGCAATCCGTGAAACGACGTAATTCAAAGAAACCATACCGTGGAGAAATTTGGTTAGTAAATTTCAACAATCCTCCTTCAGCCCCCAATCCGCCAATAGGAAGTCCCCAAGCGCAATTGCCAACAACCGGTGATGAAATATATAAACCTCGCCCAGCAGTTGTGATGAACATCGCAGCGAGTTGGCATCGCCAACTGCATATCGTCGTACCTTTGACCACATGGAAAGAGCGTTACGCTAACTATAGGTATTTCTGGCTAGTTCACATACCTCGAGACAAGATTAACAAGCTGCATCGCGACTCAGCCGCAGACGTATTTCAAGTCAAATCACTTTCTATCAAGCGCTTCGGGGAAAAGGCGATTGGGCTGGTAGATCCCGAGCAACTTATACAGATTGCTGAAGCGATAGCATTTTGCATTGGGTATTCGCTTCCAAAATAACTTTGTGATGTGGTGACCGAACCGATAGGCTCATCGAAAAAAATCTGTACTCCACCTAGCGTTATCGCACCGATTCTTTTCTTCACGGGTGTCCGGTGTTCCACATGAACGTCTGCGCGATCGTGCAAATTTTATGAATGATGCTTCCGAATACATCTGCTAGATGTAGCCTTCAATCTTATGTAGATTCTACATTTCTCCACTACAATCGGATTACATTTGACCGCACCTGCCTGCCGCTAGAGTCGCGAGGGAAAATCAATGCTTCGATTTGACCGATTCACCGAACGCGCGCAAGACGCAGCCCACCGCGCCTATGATATTCTGCAGCGTTATGGCCATACTCAAGTCGACAGCGAGCACATCTTGCTCGCGCTGCTGGAACAGAGCGACGGCGTCGTTCAGCAGATACTGGAACGTCTTTCGATAGACATTGCCGCGATGCGTTCGCGCGTGGATGACGTGCTGCGCCAAAGCCCGCGCACAGCGACGATCTACGGCCATGGCACAAACCAGGTCTTCATTACGCCGCGCCTCAAAAGCGTAATCGACCGCGCCAACGAAGAAGCCAACCGCTTGCGCGACGAATACATCAGTACCGAGCATATCTTCCTTGCGCTCTTCGGCGAGCGGAATACCGCTATTTCCAAACTCTTTGAAGACATGAATATTACCCGCGATCGCGTATCCGATACGGTCAAAGATATCCGCGGCGGCCAGCGCGTTACCGACCCGCAAGCCGAAAGTCGCTATCGCACCCTGGAGAAATACAGCCGCGATCTGACGCGTATGGCGATGGAAGGCAAACTGGATCCCGTTGTTGGCCGCGACGGAGAGATCCAGCGCGTCATCCAGGTATTGAGCCGCCGCACCAAGAACAACCCGGTGCTCATTGGCGAAGCCGGTGTCGGCAAAACAGCGATCGTAGAGGGGCTGGCGCAGAAGATCGCTTCCAGCGACGTGCCTGATTTGCTCTTGGGCAAGCGCGTACTCAGCCTCGACCTCAGCGGCATGTTGGCCGGCAGCCGTTTCCGCGGCGAATTCGAAGAACGCTTGAAAGCGACCATTGACGAAATCCAGCGCTCCGATGGCGAAATCATTCTCTTCATTGACGAATTGCACCAGGTGGTCGGCGCCGGCGCCGCTTCCGGCGCCATGGATGCCGGCAACATGATGAAACCGGCTTTGGCCCGCGGCGAATTGCAGACGGTCGGCGCCACGACAATGGACGAGTATCGACAACATATCGAAAAGGACAGCGCGCTTGATCGCCGCTTCGCGCCGATATTCGTGGAAGAGCCGAATATCGAAGACACGATTGAGATGCTCTTTGGGGTCCGCGATCGTTACGAAGCCCACCACAATTTGACCATCGCCGATGACGCTATCGAAGCGGCCGCGCGTTTGTCCGCGCGGTACTTGACCGAGCGCAAACTGCCCGACAAAGCCATAGACCTGTTGGACGAAGCGTCGGCGAAGTTGCGCGTCGCGCTCTTTTCCATGCCGCCACGCTTGAAAGAAATGCGGGAAACGATCGATCAACTGGCGATAGAAGAGCAAGCTGCTGGCTTGGCGCGCGACTATGAGCGAGCCGCCGACTGCAAAATGCAGCGCATCCAGCTGGAGGAAGAATTCGATCACGCGCGCCACGCTTGGCGGCAGGAACACACGCTGGACGAGGTCGTCACCGCGGACAATGTCGCCCAGGTAGTTGAGCAGTGGACCGGTATCCCCGTGCAGAGCATGCTCGAAACTGAATCGGAAAAGCTGCTGCGAATGGAAGAGGTCATCAACGAGCGCGTCATCGGGCAAGAAAATGCTGTTGCCGCGCTTGCCGATGCCATTCGCCGCGCCCGCAGCGGCTTGAAAGACCCCAAACGCCCGATCGGCTCCTTTATCTTTCTCGGCTCAAGCGGCGTGGGCAAAACCGAATTGGCCAAGGCGCTCGCGGAGTTCATGTTCGATGACGAAGACACGCTGGTCCGCGTCGATATGAGCGAATACCGCGAAAAGCATACCGTCAGCCGCTTGTTTGGCGCGCCGCCCGGCTATGTCGGTTACGAAGCGGGCGGCCAACTTACCGAAGCCGTACGCCGTCGCCCCTATCGCGTGGTGCTCTTTGACGAGATCGAAAAGGCGCACCCCGATGTTTGGAGCGCGCTGCTGCAGGTGCTGGAAGACGGACGCATGACGGACGGACAGGGCCACATCGTCGATTTCCGCAATACCGTGCTGATTATGACGAGCAATCTGGGCACGGAGTTCGCCAAACAAGGCGGCGCCCTGGGATTTTTGCAGCATGACGACCGCGCCATCGCCGACCATCGTGAAATCGAAAAAGCCATGCGCGATACCTTCCGGCCAGAATTCCTCAATCGCATCGACGAGGTTATCATTTTTGAACCGCTCACCCTCCAAGCCGTCGAGCAGATGGTCGACCTGCAAATCCGCGGATTGGCGGAACGCATGCAGGAATCGGGCCTGGCAATCCATCTCACTGAACCAGCGCGCTATTGGCTGGCGAAACAAGGTTTCGATCTTCAATTTGGCGCCCGTCCGCTGCGCAGAGCCATACAGCGGCATATCGAGAATCCCTTGAGCGTAGAGTTGCTCAAGGGCAATTTTGATGACGGCGACCTAATCGTCATCGACGAGCATGATGGCCAGCTTCGCTTCTCCGGCCATGTCGACCAACAAAGCGATTACGCCGACGGCGCTGACGATTACGATAGCGAGCTTGAGGACTATTACGACAGCGGTTACCAGAACGGCGAATACTACAATGACGAGTTTGATGACGAAGAATACGCCGATTTCCTCTCGCAAACGGCGGATGACGAGAACTGAGCAGTTCTCGATTGCCGTCTCGCCCAGTCAAATACAGAGGGCTCCCGCGCTTCGCTATATTCAGCGCCGATTGTCAGAACTGCTCGTCTCCGCCAATTATGTCCTGTTGGTCAATTAGTCCTTTGATTCTGCCTTCGCACTGGCTATAATTGTGTCCGAAACTCTGGGTAACGGACGTAGGACACAACTATGAGCGCAGAAGAACTAGGCAAGGACGACGGGATCATAAAGAGCGAGTCGTCCGCCGAGTTGTCGCAGGTAGATGCGGTTGCCGCCGAGAAAGCGGACGCTTCAACGGAAGACGCTGGCGCGACAGGCGAGAACGTGGCGACAGAGACAAGATCCGGCAACAGCGAAAATCCGGATGAATTGGAGTCTTCTGGCGCGGAATCAAATGCCGCCGTTCCATCAGATGCGCCGTCGGACGCGCCGGCAGAGCCAAGTGAAGCGGACAGCGCGCCGTCAAATGCGCCATCAAATGATGGAGCGGATGTCATATCGGATCCGCATGCCGAGCAAGCAGAGCCTGAGCAAGCAGCGGCGCCTGCGGAATCTGAAGCTCAGGAGCCCGCCAGTGAGCCTCCCGCCCAGTCCAGGAAAGAGCAGGCGCCCAAGGACGACGACCCGCCCAAATACCGCCGAGGTCAGATCTGCAGCGGTGTCATTACCAAGACCTCGCCCACTGCGGTATTCGTGGATCTCGGGGACGGCGACGAGGGCTTGGTGCCCGGGCGCGAACTGGAGTTGATGACGCGCAAAATGCTCGAATCCCTGATCGTCGGCGCCGAAGTTGATGTTTACGTCGTGAATCCCCGCAACCATCGCGGCGAGACTGTCTTGTCCATCAACCACGCGCTTGAAGAGCTTGATTGGCGCAAAGCCGAAGAATTCGCCAAATCCAAAAACGTTTACGAAGCTTTGATCGGTGGTTATAACAAAGGCGGATTGATCGTGCGCTTTGGGCGTCTTCGCGGTTTCGTGCCACAGAGCCAGCTGGCCGAGGAACGCGCGCGGGGCATGTCCGGGGGAACGCCGGAAGAGCGTTACAGCCCGATGGTCAATCAGCCGATTGGCGTCAAAGTCATGGAAGTCGATCGCAATCGCAATCGGCTAATCCTCTCCGAACGAGCCGCCATGCGCGAAGTCCGTCAGCGGCGCAAACGCGAACTGATCGAAGAACTTACCCTGGGCGAGATCCGCAAGGGGACCGTCGTCAGCCTGGAGACATTTGGCGCCTTTGTCGATATCGGCGGCGCCGAGGGACTGGTGCACCTGACCGAGTTGGCTTGGGGACATATCACGCACCCTCGACAAGTGGTCAATGTAGGCGACGAAGTCGAGGTTGAAGTCATCAGCATCAATTCCGACGCCCGGCGGATTGGCCTCAGTCGGCGTCGCATAATGAGCGACCCCTGGGATGAAGTTGCCGGCTCCTTGCGACGAGGTCAACTGGTGCGCGGTCGCGTCACGAAACTGACCAAGTTTGGCGCATTCGCGCGCCTGATCGACAACGACGCGGTAGAAGGCTTGATCCACATTTCGGAACTATCCGGCGAGCGTGTCAGCCACCCGCGGGAGATTGTCAAGCGCGGCGACGAACTGGTCTTGCGCATTGTCAAGATCGATATCAAAGAACGACGCCTTGGCTTGAGTTTGAAATCCGTGAATTCGACGGAGTATCTGGACCTTGACTGGGAAATGGCAATCCAGGAATCCGCCTCATTGCCAAAGGACGCGCCGGCGGCTGATCCGCCGGCCGAGCCGGAGGCGCAGACTGAAGATTAGGCAAACCTGCCAATTACGATTTGCTAAGAGAGGCGCCCGCGCAGGCGTCTTTTCGTTTTTCGGCTGATACATCACAGCTTTGTTCCGACTCAATGGCAAGCAAGTTCTTCGTGCAAAATGACAGTTCTGCGTTGATAATTTCCCTGGACTCCGCTAGCATACCCTGAATAAGTTTTACTAAAAGACTTTTCGCGATCCCGCAACGGAGGTCTACCGCTTAGTACACAGCAATTGGTATAATAGCCGACACGTTCTGTTTTTTTGCGATGCGCGTTTTGCGATTTCGCCGGACCGTCCAGGATACAACATCGCCGCCTGCGGTCACAATCCAAAAGACAAACTAGGTGCGGATTAACAGTCCTATTGAGCGGATACCGCCAAATATACGCCCAGGCTCGTATCCGTATGTCAATGGGACAGTTGCAGTCAACTCTGGCGCGCGCCTTTGAAGATGGAGGGATGAACCGTGCCAAACAAAATGGAACGCTTTACACAGCGGGCGCGGCGCGTTCTAAGCCTAGCGCAGGACGAGGCGGAACGCTTGCAGCATCACCAGATTGGTACTGAGCATTTGCTGCTGGGCTTGATGAGAGAAGAAGGCGGGGTCGCGGGTCGGGTACTGCGCGACCTGGGGCTGGACCTGCGGCGCGTCGAAGAATTAGTAACGCGCCTCTCTACTTCCGAAGGCAGATCCAGTCATGCGCAGCTCGACCTGTCCCCGGGCACCAAAAAGGTTTTGGAACTCGCTGTGGACGAAGCGCGCCGCATGGGACACCACTATATTGGAACCGAGCACCTGCTGCTCGGTTTGGTGCGTCAGCAAGAGGGTATCGCCCTGGATGTCTTGCGCCGCCTGGGTGTGAGCCCGGAAGAAGTGCGTCGCCAGACTAGCAAGGTGCTGCAAGAAAGCCCGGTGCAATCCCAGCAGAAAATGCAGGACCGCCCGACGGGCAGGCCCTCGCGCAAGGAAAATACCCCGCTGGTGGATCAACTGGCCACCGACCTGACCAGCCTGGCGGAAACCGGAAAGCTGGACCCTGTGGTCGGACGAGAAATGGAAATAGAGCGCGTCATCCAGGTGCTAAGCCGGCGCCGCAAGAACAATCCCGCTTTGATCGGCGAACCCGGCGTGGGCAAAACAGCCATCGTTGAAGGTTTGGCGCAGCGCATCGTCGAGGGCGACAGTCCCAAGCCGCTGCTCAACAAGCGTGTCTTGCAGCTGGATGTTGGCTCTCTCGTTGCCGGCACCATGTACCGCGGCCAATTTGAAGAACGGCTTAAGCGCGTGATTGAAGAGCTCAAAGCGTCGGACACGATCCTGTTCATCGACGAAGTGCACATGTTAGTGGGCGCCGGTTCCGCCGGCAGCAGCGTCGACGCCGCCAATATCCTCAAGCCGGCGCTGGCCCGCGGCGAGCTGCAATGTATCGGCGCGACCACGCTGGACGAATACCGCAAGCACATCGAGAGCGACGCCGCGCTGGAACGGCGTTTTCAGCAGATCCAGGTTGACGAACCGACGATCGAAGAAACAATCGAGATTTTGCAAGGCATCAAATTCCCTTATCAAGATCATCACAATGTTGAAATCACCGATGACGCCATCGAAACGGCCGCCAGTTTATCCGCGCGCTATATCCCCGATCGCTTTCTGCCCGACAAAGCCATTGACCTGATAGACGAAGCCGCGGCGCGGCTGCGCATGTACAAGAGCCCGGAAGCTGCCGCCGTCCGCCGCGTGATGGACGAGCTGGAGGAACTGAGCGACGAAATTGAGTTGGCGGAAGTCGCCGGCGAACAACAAGAAGCCGATACGCTCAAGCTGCGCCGAGCGTCTCTGGATGCGACGCTGGCGGATATCCGCCACAACTGGAATGAAGACACAGGCCAGCCGCGCTTGCTCGGCGACGATATTTCCGAAGTCGCGGCCATGTGGACCGGCATTCCGGTCACGCGGATCGCCAATGAGGAAAGCGAACGCTTGATGGAGATGGAAGACAAACTGCACGAGCGGATTATCGGCCAGCACGAAGCAATCGTCTCTATCAGCAAAGCCGTGCGCCGCGCCCGCGCGGGCTTGAAGGATCCGCGGCGCCCGATCGGCTCCTTCATGTTTCTCGGTCCCACCGGTGTGGGCAAAACCGAACTGACAAAAGCGCTGGCGGAATTCCTTTTTGGCAGCGAAGAAGCGCTGATTCAACTCGATATGAGTGAATTCATGGAGCGGCACTCGGTCGCGCGCCTGGTAGGCGCCCCGCCCGGTTACGTCGGCTACGAAGACGCGGGCCAGCTGACCGAAGCTGTCCGCCGTCGTCCCTACAGCATTATCGTTTTTGACGAGGTGGAAAAGGCGCATCCGGAAGCCTTCAATATGTTGCTGCAAATCATGGAAGAAGGCACCTTGACCGACGCCCGCGGGCGCCGCGTCGATTTCCGCAATGCCATGATTGTGATGACCAGCAATGTCGGCGCGGACTTGATCAAGCCCAATTCCGGCTTAGGTTTCAATACACAGCTTGATCTCGACAAGGTGGACGAAGAAACCTACCAAGACATGAGCCGCAATGTCACGGACCAGTTGCATCGCATGTTCCGTCCCGAATTCCTCAACCGCGTCGACGCCACCATCATTTTCCGCTCGCTTACCCGTGACCAGATTAAGCAGATTGTCGAGCTCGAACTGAATAAGGTTCGGGAACGTCTGCTCGAGCATGCCATCACGCTGGAATTGACCGATGCCGGCGGCGAATGGCTGGCGGAAAACGGATACGATCCCGAATACGGCGCGCGCCCCCTGCGCCGCTTGATCCAAAACGAAATCGAAGATCGCTTGTCGGACGGGATCCTGTCAGGAGAGTTCGGCCTGGCCAGCGTGGTGCGCGTGGATATTGACGATGATGGCGCGCTGGCCATGATGAACGTCGAGGAAGACGAAATCGCGGACGAACTCGAGGCGCCGGTTTAGAACTAGCTGCGCCAATTTGTATTCAGTTTTGTGGAGATCTATCTGATTCCAGCAGGAGTATCAAATGTATTCCGCCACAGAACTGCTGGACACTTTGCCTACATCGTTTTCTCAGAAATGGCTTAAGCGCTGTATGCGCTCTTCATGTTGCCTGCCATCGTGACGAGGATGGCGCTATTTCGGCCTTAAGAGAATCTCTTTGATAAACGCCAAATCGGTCAGCACAAGTTCGAGTTGTTTCTCCACGTTATCAATGCGCTGCTCCACATTATCCAAGCGCTTCTCGACCCTATCCAAACGTGATTCAATCCGGTCAAATCGATTGGAATGCTCTTGCAAGATTTGAACCATAGTTGATTGGCTGTCAATCATTGAGGTCGTCAATTGCTCCAGACGATGCAGGCGCAATTCATACATTTCCATTTGTTTTTCCACGTTCGTCTCCTCAAAGTCTGCGTTGTCGCGGCAAAACGATTTTAACACAGTTTGTATGTTCAAGCAAAACAAAAGAGACTGCCAAAGACAGTCCCTTTTACTTGAAACTCCTGCAGATGGCTATGAGCCGGCTTACATCATGCCGCCCATGCCACCCATGCCGTCCATGCCGCCGCCGGGCATCGGCGGGGGCGCTTCTTCCGGCACATCGGTGATCAGCGCTTCGGTGGTCAAGATCATGGCGGCGATGGACGCCGAGTTCTCGATGGCGCCGCGGGTCACCTTGGCGGGATCCGGGATGCCGGCTTCGATCATGTCGCCGTATGCGCCGTTCATGACGTTGAAGCCGACGCGGTGGTTGTCGCTGTCGGATTGCGCGCGGCGCACGTTCTGGATGATGACCGCGCCGTCTTCGCCCGCGTTGGCGGCGATCTTGCGCATCGGCATTTCCAGAGCGCGGCGCATGATTGTCACGCCCGTATTTTCGTCAGCGATACTCATGCTGACGCCGTCCAGCGAGCTGACAGCGTTGATCAGCGCGACGCCGCCGCCGGGCACGATGCCTTCTTCAACGGCAGCGCGGGTCGCGCTCAAGGCGTCTTCGACGCGATGCTTCTTTTCCTTCAGTTCGGTCTCCGTCGCGGCGCCCACGCGGATCACCGCCACGCCGCCGCTGAGCTTCGCCAGGCGTTCCTGCAGCTTTTCGCGGTCGTAGTCGCTGGTGCTGTTATCGATCTCGCGGCGGATCTCTTCGATGCGACCGGCGATTGCGCCTACTTCGCCAGCGCCATCAACGATCACGGTATCGTCCTTGGTGCTGACGACCTTGGCCGCGCGACCCAAATCTTGCACCGTGACGCTGTCCAGCTTGCGGCCCGTCTCTTCGCTGATGACGGTGCCGCCGGTCAAGACAGCGATGTCGCGCAGCATGGCTTTGCGGCGATCGCCGAAGCCCGGCGCCTTGACGCCCAAGACGTTGATCGCGCCGCGCAGCTTGTTGACAACCATGGTCGCCAAAGCCTCGCCGTCAACATCCTCGGCAATGATGACCAGCTCGCGCTTGCCAATCTGATGCAGTTTTTCCAGGATCGGGATGATATCCTGCGCCGCGCTGACCTTCTTGTCGTGGATCAGGATATAAGGCTCTTCGATATCAGATTCCATGCTCTCGCTGTTGGTGACAAAGTAGGGGCTGATGTAACCGCGATCGAACTGCATGCCCTCGACGTATTCGGTTTCGAATTCCAGGCCCCGGCTCTCTTCAACGGTGACGACGCCGTCCTTGCCGACCTTGTCCATGACCTCGGCGATCAGATTGCCGATTTCCTTGTCTTGTGCGGAAACGCTGGCGACGTTGGCGATTTCGTCTTTGGTGTCGATCGGCGTCGCCTGCTCCAGGATGTTGCGAGAAACAACATCAGCAGCGTGAATGATGCCACGCTTCAAGAGCATCGGGTTGGCGCCGGCCGCCACGTTTTTCAAGCCTTCGCTGACGATAGCTTGGGCCAGGACTGTTGCGGTGGTGGTGCCGTCACCGGCGATGTCGTTGGTCTTGGTCGCCGCTTCCTTGAGCAATTGCGCGCCCATGTTTTCGTAGGGATCTTCGAGTTCGATCTCTTTGGCGACCGTGACGCCGTCATGGGTGACCGTCGGCGCGCCGAACTTCTTGTCCAAAGCCACGTTGCGCCCCTTGGGACCCAGCGTCGTGCTGACAGCGTTGGAGACCTTGTCGACTCCAGCTTGCAGCTTGCGGCGGGCATCTTCCTTAAATACGAGTTGCTTTGCCATTGATTCCTCCAGAATTGACTCTGTTCACTGTGGATGAGAATTTCTTCGACCAGCAGAAATCCGATTAGATTTCTACGATACCCAGGATGTCGGATTCTTTCATGATGAGCATCTTGGCGCCATCAAGCTTGACCTCGGTGCCGGCGTACTTGGCGAAAAGCACACGATCGCCTTCCTTGACGTCCATGGGGATACGCTTGTCGCCGTCTTCGTCGTATTTGCCGGGTCCCGCCGCGCGGATCAAACCCTGTTGCGGCTTCTCCTTTGCGGTTTCCGGCAGAACAAACGCGCCACCAGCGAATGTTTCTTCCGATTCGACGGGCTCGACCAAAACGCGGTCGCCGAGCGGGCGGATATTCACAGGCATTGTCTTTTCCTCTCTACAACTATCGTTGCAAGTGTCGATACTGAGAAATTAGCACTCGATAGCAAAGAGTGCCAGATAATCAGCGATAATTTATCATAATTGGAGAAACTAGTCAACGGACTTGGCAACAATAGAAGGACTTTGCCAAAAATAATATGAATTTCTTATGTTTAACCTTGCGCTCAAATAACAGGCGGTACTGTGTATGCAAACTGCGTCGCTCAAGCGACCAGGGCAATTGCATCAAATTTTTTTCAACACAGAGAGCGCAGAGCACACAGAGTTCGATGGTGTTCAGACGATATTTCTTCAAAATCCGAGACTAAGCATAAGAAAGAGTGATAAGCGAAACGTGCTTTTTCACTCGAAAGCACAGTTGAAATAAGACATTTTATGTTTTTCTCTGTGTCCTCTGTGTTCTCTGTAGTTAATATTCAGTTTAGATTCCCACCATTTCAGCCGCCACCATTTTGATGCGATTGCCCTGTCAAGCGACGAGACGGCTTGCAATTTTGCGTGAGCGGGACAGACCTTTTCGCCGATTACGCGCCGAGCGGCTCAAGCACAGCTGGATCTTTGGTAGAACACGATGCTTACGTTCTGTATATCGTCGTCCCTTCGACATCTTTCAAATTGTGAATGCAAGGCATCTTGCCACAACGTTTCGTAGCGTTCGGGCTTGTCCAATTCGTAGACGAGCCAAACGCGCTCGCGTCCTTCCAGCTTGCCGCGGAGCATAGTCGCGATTGCATCGTCATCGCTCTTGCCAAGTTCATAAGTATGCTCGATCGCCACCTCAATGCCGTGTTTGGCGAAGTAAAAATCCGCGACGCCACTGTAGACAACGGATTCAAAATACAAGTTTAAGCCGTCGCTCCAGCCTGTCAGCAAGTCGCCCTCCAAGAAATCCTCCCCCAAATGGCGCTCTACCAAGTGTATCGGCAGCGTATTGTAAGAACGAACGAACTGACCGGCGCCGACCCGTCGCTGGAAGAGCAAAGCGCTGGCCAGCCAAAATATCAGTATGACTATCAGCAGCGGTTTCCTGAGCGGGAGCGCCTCAATCCCCTTGACCATCAGCAGAATCATCAAGGGAAAGACAATCACAGCATAGCGCGTTCGCGGGACGTCAATGACCGCCAGCTCGTGATTGACAATCACATAGAAAGCCATTGTCGCCAATAGAATCACCCACAGGGCGATGGCGGTTCGATCCCGTTTCAAGGCGCGCGCGGCGGCCAGCGCGAAAGGCAACAGGAACAAATGGCTGGCATTAATGCCAAGGCTGGTGATCGCCCACAGCAAATCGAGAGCGCTAAGCGCGCTTATCGCTTGCTCCGCCCTGCCTGCTGCGTAGGCTGCGCCTTCTATCAAGATGCGGAGCCAGGGCAAGAAGGCCAGCCCGGCGACCAAGAACGCCCCAGAAATGAGGAACCATTTGCGCGTCTTTGCCACAAAAAAAACATGATACGCGCCGAGCGCGCAAAGCAGTGCCAAACTGAAAATATGAGTATAGACGAACAAGACACAGACAAGGCACAAGGGCGCAAGTACAGCGCGAGTCGCCCGGCGGCTGCGGAGCGCGCGAAAATAGAGCCACAAGAGCAATAGCGCCGCCGCGACAAACATGGTGTACATGCGAATCGGCAGGTACCAGATATTGTAAAACGACAATGACGCCAGCATCGCCGCCGCCAAAATGCCCGCTTCCCGGCCGATCAAGCGCCAGCCCAGCCGATACATCAGCGCCAGGCTAATGATGCCAAAAAATACCGAAAGCAGCTTCAGCGCAAGGGGGGACCAATTGACCAGTTTCCCCCAAACATGCAGCAGCAGAAAGTAGCCCGGCACATGCTGCTGACTCTTGACCATCAGTCGATCCAGCACACCGTCTATGCCCGCGGCCTGATCAAAGTAACCGGCGGTCGCCATGGAAAAGAGGCCATCCACGTAAATGGGATAATCGTCGAGCAAACAGACAGCAAAGGCGAAGGCAAGAAAAAGGATTGCCGCTACCGTCAACCAACTGTTGACGAGACGCTCGTAGCGCCCGGGCATTCTTCGCAAGGGCTGTTCAGGATGGCGTTTTGATTTCATCAAAAGTTCTACCCAGCCTCGAATGGGCTAATCGCAGCCCGGGCGCTGATATAGCTCGATGGCGACATTAGTCAGCGTTCGGTCGCGGAAGCAGCGCGCATGAGCAAGCGCCAGCGCGTCCTGATAGAGCTTATGGAATCGCGCGGTATTGTCCAGTTCATAAGCCAGCCAGATACGTCTGTACCCGGCAAATCGTTCTGCCAACGTCGCGCTGATTTCTTCGTCGTCAAGCTGTTGCAATACATAGGTATGCTGAATGTCTATGTCTATCGCATCATCGGGGAAGTAATAATCGATGACGCCGCCATAGGGCGTGCGATAGGCAAAACTGAGCCCGCCCGACCAGCCAGCCAGCAAATCCCCCGGCTGCAAATCTGCGCGCAGATGCCGCTCGACCAGATGGATAGGGATTGTATTGTAAGACCGCACGAAAATATCGGCGCCGACGCGGCGCTGGTACAAAAGCCCGCTGGCTATCCAAAACAGCAATATGCCGGCGGAGAGCAGCTTCCAGCGGCTCAAGCCCGCCAGCCCGACGTTGAGCAGCAAAATAATCAAGGGAAATAGCGCGACGAAATAGCGCGACCGATGGAGATCTATCGCGCCGGTAGCCCGATTGACGGCCACGTAAAACGCGGTAGCGACTATCAAGATGGTCCACAAGGCCAGAGAGGCTCGGTCTTTGTTTAATACTTGCCTGACCGAAAGCGCCAGCAATCCCAGAAAGAGTATGCTGGCATTCATTGACAAACTTAGAATCGTAATCACCGTCTCGACCGGGCTGAGGACGCGGATGTCTCCGAACTCGCCGCCTATGATTTCGGCCGTACCGGTCAATAGCGTGCTCACCCATGGCAGGAACAAGAGGCTAGCGAGCGCTCCCGCCGCCGCAACAAACAGCCAATGACGCGTCTTTTCCACAAAAAAGAGGTGATAGACCGCCAGACCCAGACCCAGCGCCAAACTGAATATCTGCGAATACAAAAACAAGAGGCAAGCCAGGAACAACAAGGCATAATGCCCGGGCGATGTCTTGTTGTGTATGACAGCGCGCAAGTAAATCCAAAGCAGCCAGAGTCCGGACGCCACAAACAGGGTGTACATGCGTACCGGCAAGTACCAGAGGTTGTAAAACGACAATGAGGCCAACATCACAAGCGAGAAAAACCCGGCTTCCCGCGAAAGGAAATCCCTCCCCAAACGAAAAATGAGCGCCAGGCTCAAGATGCCGAAAAAGACGGAGAGCGTCCGCAGGAGCAGCGGCTCCCACCCGGCGATTTTTCCCCAGACAAAAAGCGCCAGGAAGTAGCCCGGCACATGCTGTTGGCTGACGTCTGTCAGTTTCTCAAACACCGACCTTAGATCCGACTCGGCTTCGAGGCCGCCCGCCGTGGCAATCGAACGCAAACCGTCGGGCAATATCGGATAATCGTCCAAGAGTCGCGTCGCGAGAGCAAAGGTCACCAGGATCACGAGCATGGCTGGCGCCCAGCTTCGCGTCGCCCGCGCGTGACAATATTCTACTAGCAACTGCAAGGTTTGAAGTATCGCCATTCAGCATCCGATACCAGCGCGATTCCCGGGCAATCGTAGCAAAGCATTAGACGAAATGCACAGGGCAAGGCTGACCCAGCGCTAAGACTCCCTGACCGCAAGCGCGTCCAGGTCATAGTAACGCAGCGCGCAGCGATTGGAAGGATCCCTGCCCAGCGTCGTCACCCCAACATAATCCGCCAAATCAAACTCTAGAGGCGCAACCTCTGCCGAACGATGGCCCGCAGCTCGCAGCGACAGGATCTGCTGATGCCGGGCATCCCATTCACCCGCGTATTGTTGAAAGCCGGGGATCAAAGTCCCGTTGCCGATCACGATACCAAGCGTGATCAACACCGCCAGCGTCAAGCAAAGACGGACGGGCAATATCAGGCGAGCATTCGCCAATCCCGCCATCTGGCCCAGCGCGATCCCGTACAGCGCTCCCCAGAGCAATCCCGGAAAAACCAGCGCGAACGATGCCGGCGCCAAAATGCGCGCGTCCACAAAGCCGCGCCCAATCAGCGCCGTGAATACAATCGCCGCCAGCGAAATCAAGGCAATGAGCAGCGCGAAAAGCGACAGGCAATGAAGTTGTCGGATCTGCGGGCGTTGGGCAGCCATATCCAGTTGCCCGGTCCCAACATACAGGAGGCTGATGGCGCTCGTGAACAGGAAACTTGCCGCGCGATAGTGAATGCTGCGCGCCTGAGTCAAGGCGAAAAGCAGCGCCACGATGAATAAAACCAGGCTGATGATCTTCCAGTTGGCGGAGGGCATTTCGCTCAACCATTGACCCAGGCGATCACGCTGCCGAATTGCGACCAAGAAGCCGACAATCAAGATCAAATTGAGGGCGACGACCAGCAGATAAGCGGCGCTGAAACGCCCGAAAAAGTGGAGCTCGTCACTCACATGAGTCCAAAGCAAGGGTATCCACAGCAACTGGAAAACAAGCCCGATCCAGATCTCGCGTATTGCCAGCCGGGTAGATCTGAACTCGCTTGTCGGCGGTCCCGGTCGATAACTGCGATGAAAGACAAGAAAGGAAATGGCGAAAAGCAACATGAAGCCGGCAAAAGCGGGCGGATGGCCGACGAGTTGGAAGGTTTTGCCTAGTGTAACCGCCAAGAGATCCGAGGCGTCGCGAATTGCGAGACCAAATCGGGCGGCGTCTACGGCTGCCCGCGCAGCCAGCCCGGGAGACATCACCTGAAGCAGGAATCCGACGGCTGTCGCAATCCACCCAGCGCCCGCTACAATGAAAAGGCTTTGCATCTTTCTCGCGCGCCAAAGCACGAAGATAGGCAGCAGGCAAAGCGTCATCAAGGTCAGTTGAAATGCGACAAAGATTTCCGAGGCGCCCGCTGTGCAAAAGCACAGAAGCGCGCCAGCAAATGCGCAGCGAGCTACCCGCGCGTCGGCGCCTAGCAGCGACACATGCGCGCATAGCGCCAGGTAAACCGTGAGCAGAGCCAGTGGCAGCGCGTAGTGCGTGCTCGCGGCAAACCAGTAATAAGACTGTGGGGAATAAAATGCGTTTAAGCTGGCTGTTGCCAAAGCAGAAGCGATTACAATCGCGCCGAGCCGGCGCGGGCGGAATCCCAGTCCTTGCAAAACCAAGCCCGCCAGCCAGAAAGCGCCCAGCGTCCAAATGATGATTATGGCTATGGGTGTAACCCGTGGCAGCCATTCATCAAGCGGGGCAAGAGCGCTCTTGAAGAAGAAATTGGCGTAGCTCCCCGCCCAGCTGTTGAACCAGTAGAGGGTCCCCTGCCAGGCGCCCATTTCCCGGCCGACGGCGATCGCGCAATAATCATCGGACATCAGCCGACTGAATTGACCGAGATAAGCGAAGATCCCAAGCGGAAGGAGCGCGAACAAGAGCGCCAAGCGCTCAAAGCGGCGGGGCGGCTGATTTCTAATCTCTCTGGAACGATCTTCTGACATGAACCGACTGCTCTTGCAAGAAAGAACGAGCCGAATCGACTCTCGAATGCGAACAGGAGTAATTCCAAGAAAGTAATGAGAATCAAAACAGGGACAAACTGTAGGGGCGTTTGGCGGTCAGTGTCTACGCGACCCTCCGAAACACCCACAAAATATATTCCTCTGTTGGTTTTCTCTGCGCTCTCTGTGTCCTCTGTGTTTAGATCTTGTTGCACAACTTACTTGGAATTACTGAGATTCGGACATTCAAGTTGAATGGATTACGCAGGGAGCCCGACGCCTTCAGGCTGCAACCGCGAGCGAAGAAGCCCCTAACCCTCTTCTACTGTGGCAAGAAAGACTGAATCGGCGCTGTTCCCAACTTGGTCGAAAGCCAGCGCGACAAAATTCAAAGTACCTGCGCCAGGGATTTCGTATTCCAAACCGTAGGGCCAATCGCGGTCGATACCCAGCAATTTGTCATCCTGATAAAACTCGACGCGATCAATCGCTAAATTGTCGCTGGCATCCGCCAGCAAGGAAATGACGCGCTGCGCCGGATACTTTACCTCAGAGGCGCCGTCACTCATCCGCAACTCTACCGCCGGGGGCGTATTGTCCAGCGTTACCTGCTTGGTATCGGCAAGGGTTTTGCCATCATCCATGAGCGCGGACAATCTCAAAGTATAGACGCCGTGCAGTCCGCTTGAATCCCAGGTGGCATTCAGATCGACTGAAGTCGCTGGCGCGCTTACCCCGATGATCTCGATCCATTCTTGCGGGTTGACGCCGGCGCCGTATGCCAGCGCATAGTGAAGCGCGCCCTCTTCGTTGATACGCCCAGCCACCCGCACCAGCCCGCCGACATAGGCAAAGTCCGAAGGTTGAAGCAATTGGACAGCTGGCGCTTCGGCGCTATGCTCGCTGACATCAAAGGCACTTGTTGGCGGCAACGGTCTGCCGTCGGCGATCCACCAGTCGATGATGTCATCGGGCGGCAGGAAATAAACCGCCGCGCGCCGTTGATTTTCCGGTGTTGTCACCGTCGCCAATTGGCCCGTCAGGCTGTTGATCTCGACGGTTTGCCACAATGTATCACGATGTAAGGAGGTACCGGCTGGAACGATTTCCCGACGCGTCGGGCAATGGTCGGTCGCGGGAGGCAGCTGACCCGAAATCTCGCAAACAAGAAACTCTTCAATATCCGCGGGCTTTTGCCAATCCCTCGCCGGCAGATCGTCCCTATCAGTCGCATAATCCCACAGCGCCCGCCAAATTGGCGCCGAACCGGCGCGATCGTAGTGTTCTAAATCCATCGCGCTTCCATCTTCCCGCGCGACATTCACAGCCACCACAATTTGCGGGCTGTATCCAACTGTCCAACTGTCACGCCGGTCGGCGCTCAAACCATCAATAACAGCGGCGGTCCCCGCAACTCGCAGCGCTTCGTCCGCCCGATCCAGAATGCGCTGTCGGGACTTTTCATCGGCCAGGATATCATTGACCAAATATGCCAGGCTCGGCTCGATCACGGGTGTCTCGTTCGATCGCGCCTGCGAGCCCGCGTATTGCCAAAGCAGCTTGTCCTCAGCATCTGAGATTCGCAAGACAGCGACAGGATCTTGCCCGCGATAGCCGGCGCCAACAGGCTCGGTCGGCAGGCCCCGCATGACACCCATTGCCGCCAGCACGCTGTAGGCATAACCCGTATCCAGAACAGAGACCGCGCCGCCGCGCTCGAGGATATCGAGCTTGATACGGTTTTCGTCCAGACTATTGAATCCCAGTCGATGGGCGGTGCGGATGACTTGCCCCATTCCGCGGCTATTGGCGACTTGAACAGCCGGCGGCAGCAAGGCAGCGGACATGGCGTCGCGTAGATTCATGGGACCTTGAAACCGCTCGTCAGGGTTGGCTGGGCTGTAAATAAGCCCATCCGCCCCTCCGGGATAGACCTGTGGAATATCGTATACCATGGTCGCCGGGGTATACAATCGGCGCAGGAAGCCTTCGATATATACGAAAGGCTGAAGAACCACCCCTGGCTGATGCGTCGCCAGTTCAGCATTGCCCGACATGCTCAGGATCAGGCCGCTTTCAACGTCCAGTATCACCGTCGTAGCCTTGTCCGGAGCGGCGGCTACGGGCGCGAACGGCAAGAGCTCGCGCGCGGCGCTGCATGTCGCGTCCTGGCTCGGCCGGGTCTCCAGCGCGCTGGAGCCGTGGCGCAACTGTCGCAAGTGCGCGCGCGCCAGGCACTCGGACTGCAAGTAGAGATCCAGATCAAGCGAGGTCGTGATGCGCAAGCCGCCGCGGGCCAAAAGCCGAGCGCCATCGTAACCCAAATTGTCGAGAATGATTTGCGCCTGTCGCCGGGCATACAGGCTGAACTCAGGCGCAATTTCAGGGAGACGATTGATCTTTTCTATCGTCGTGCCGGCGCTCGCTTTCGACGCCCCGTCATAAGCCGCCCGGTCGATAAATCCCAAGTTCAGCGCTTCCAGCAGCAGATCCGCAGCCCGTTGGCGCGCTCCTCGTTCATCATCAATGGGGTTCTGCCGCGGCGACGGAGGTATTGCCGCCAGAAGCGCCGCATCCGCCAAATCAAGTTCGGCCGCGGATTTACCCAGATAAACCCGGGCAGCCGCTTCAATACCGAAGGCCTCATTGCCGTAGTAATTCGTATTGAGATGCAGTTCCAATAGTTCATCTGCGGAATAGCGCCTTTTGCTCTCGGCACTCAGCGCCAGCTCCAGCAAGGAATCGTCCAGGCCGCTGGAACGGGACTTGGGCAAGAAGACGTTTTGCGCCAAGCGGTCAAGGATGCCCGTTTCCTTGAGAATCGGCACACCCAGCATGTAGCGCCATACTTGCAACAAGCTTTGCGCGGGATCGGAACTGGCCTTGATCGCGCGGCCTTGATTTTCCGCAGCCAGGGTGAGATCGCCGACGAAACCGGGAATCTCCTCCAGTGTCACAGGGGCCCGCTCTTCCCCCAGTGGATCCTGCACAGTATAGATAAGGGCCTCGCCGCTTCGATCAAAAAAACGCGTTATGTTTCTTTCGGTGTCGAAGGCGCTAAGCGCTTCCGCTGACGGGAAGCTGCTCGCAGCTTGCGTATAAAGCCAGATGGCCAGCGCCAGCGCAGCTATCAAGGGCAAGAGGCAAACCAAGGCTGGCGCGCCCACGATCAACGCAAGCCAAAATGTAGCCCGTCGGCTCTGGGATCTCTTGCGATGCTTGCGGGCATGACGGCGGCGGATGATATGAGCAACTTTGGTCATGCCCCGTCCTTAGACTGAGTTGCTTCTATAGCTTGATCAAGAGCGATGTTGACAGATATACAGTGTGAGCGCGCGATCGCCTCATGATTACGAACGCGGCGACGGCTGCGACTGCATGGACTAAGACGCGTCCACGTAGGCGCGCAAGCCCTCCCAATCGCCTTTTGACGCGTACACCGCCTGCTGCGGCCAAGTCTCGAGACCGGGCGGCGGCACTTTGCCGGCCGCAACGATAAGGCCGATGAGACCCTCGCGCGAACTATCGGAAAGCTGATCGAAAGTCTTGATGCCCGCATCGTACAAGATCTCGCGGAAGATTTTGCCGATCCCGTATATTTTAGTCAAATCATCGGCTTCAAGGGTGTCGACAGTCGTTGTTGCCTGGCTCGGCTGACGTTCCATTTGCGATTTTTCTTGCGCGCGCCTCGCCAACTCTTCTGCTCGGCTGGCGCTTTCCTCCGCCGCCTTGACCGCCTCGTCGCGTTGCTCGGCCAGCGCGTCGCGGCGCATCCACAACCAGAAAAATATGGAAACAACAAACAGGCCCAGCGACCAGGAAAGCAGATTACGATCATCCCCGTCGAGCGCTACGTCATTCAAAGCAAGCGCTATAGCCCCTACCAGGGCAGTCATCGCGATCAGATTCTTAGCTTCTTGACTGAGATTCATGATCATTCCCGCCACCAACAAATTGTCATCCCTTTTGCAGGGATTATAGCATAATCCGCGCCGACCCGCCGTCGGTCATTTGGGCTCCTGCGCAGCGCGACCTTGCGCGATTCGGTAAAAAGTGGCATCATGAGCGTTCGCCACAACATGAATTATCATCGCAAGCGAATGAAAGGCATATCAAGATGCGCATAGAGGTCACCGGCGTTTTCGTCGACAACCAGGACAAGGCGCTTAAATTCTATACCGACGTGCTGGGCTTCCAAACAAAACACGACATACCGGTCGGCGCCTTTCGCTGGCTAACAGTCGTTTCGCCAGAGAACCCCGACGGGGTTGAACTGCTGCTGGAACCCAACGACAATCCCGCTTCCAGCACCTTTCAGCAGGCTATATCCGAGCAGGGCATCCCGGCGCACATGTTCAGCGTCGACGATATTCAGTCCGAAGTCAAGCGCCTGAAAGACCTTGGGGTGGAATTCTTTATGGAGCCTACCGATGCGGGACAGGTGACGATTGCCATCTTCAACGACACCTGCGGCAATTTGATTCAGATCATGCAAACGAACGAAACGTAAATCACCGCTCTTCATTGACAAGTACAGGCACGCCATAGTAGCAGATAGAGTCCCGTTCGCTCATGTAGTTGCCGAAGCTGCGGGGCATCGGATCAACGATGATTGGAGACTCTCCGTTGTCAAGCATTGTCAGAATGCTTGCGTGATTGGCATCCCATTGTCTGGCATGTCCTTGATACAGTGCCGCCAATGCAACCTGGTCGCGAACCATAGCAAAAGCCAATATCAGAATTAGCGCAACCAGAGCGAGTTCTGTTGCAGTTTTCAAGATACGCGTCGATGCTGAAACTTGCAAAAGTCCTTTGAGCCAGTATCCCAAAAAGGCGCCCCAAACCAGGCCCGATATCATCATCAGGTACGGTCCTGGAGTCATCGTGCGAATGAAGACTTCGCCGCGCGCGAACAGCAATGTAGCCGCCACCGATGCCTGGCATAACCAGGTGACCGCCAGGCAAAAAATCAAGAGAAAGCTGCCCCGGCGCAACGACAAAAGCGGTGTGTCTGCTGGCGAGTCCCAAATGAACGCTGCCAGAAATAACCCAATCGTGCAAAGAAGATAGAACCAGGCGTAAATCCTTATGGCTGTTATCTCCAAGGCAAGTGCGGTAGAAACGATGACAAGCAGCAAACTGCAAATCGTTCGCAGCCGGGGTCCGTACAGCATCAACCGCCTGTTTACCCGTATGCGTCCCCACAAGATGGCGGCGTAGGCCGCAATCGCAATCAAGTTAAGGACAAGGAATGGCGCATAACGGATGCTGAAGCGCCCAAAGAACTGGGGCTCGTCACTGACATAAGCCCAGAGGATGGGCAGGCACAGCAATTGTACAATGATGCCAATCCACAGCAGCGGGGCATAAAGGCCCGCCGGTCGCTCCTCCGGTTTCATGGGAGAAATGGCTCGTCTCGTCAACATATAGAACATCCCGACCGCTGTCAGCAAGAGAAATCCGGAAGTGATCTCCGGATCGGACAAGAACGCGAATGTGTTTTCTACGGTTCCGGCAAGCAAGTCGGGCAGCGAACGAACTGGCGGAAGTCGCGTATCCTGGGACACTGCCAGGCTGCGTTTCACAACGCCGGGCGAGAGCAACTGCAGGATCAAACTAGCAAGGCTGGCTGCCCAACCTGCGCCCAGCATCAGAACGAAGGAATAGCGGGCGGAACCGCGCAGTGACACGATCGCCAGAAGCAAAGAGCAGGCAAGAAAACAGAGTTGTAAACTGACAAAGGCTTCGGCCAGCCCCCCGCTCAGGAAACAGATGATCGCCCCCGCCAGCAAAGCCTTGCGCGAAAGCGCGCCTTGGCGAGCAGCGCGTACGGACAGCGCCAGAAAGGCGCTTAGCGGCGCGAAGGGCAAGGCGTAGGCCGTATTGGCAACGTACCAGTATATAGCTCGTTCCGACGGGAAGGCGTAGATCGTCGCGGAGACAGTCAAAGCCGATAGGGCGATCGCAGCCGCCCGGCGCGAGGTCGCTATCCCCAGGCAAATCAGTCCTTCATAGATCAGCCAGCTCAGGCTGCAGAACCACAGTGTGACGATCAGAAGCGGAGCGATAGCGGGGGCCAGGTGATCCAAGGGACCAAGCGCGCCGATCAGAAGGAAGCGCGTATAACTGCCGCTCCAGGAATTGACATAATAAAGCATGGTTCCCCAGGCGTCGTGTTGCTGAGCCACGGCGACGACACAGAAGTCATCGATCTTCATGCGACTGAAAAGCCCGGCAAATGCTATCAGACCCAATGGAATCATCGCAAAGAGATCCAGCAGCCAGGGAAAAAACGTTCGACTGAAATTCATTGCAGTTTGTGACTCTGTTAGGACCTGGGACCGACGCCAAGTCGGCAAAATGCCGAGCGGCAATTAGCGAGCCTGTGAAAACATGCGCGGACGTTAACGGTGTCTACCGAGTGGACGGTCTATTTGCCGTGTTGACGCAGCAGGCGCAGGGCGCTTTCCGCCAGTACGCCGACGCCGACCGACAAGCAGCCCTCGTGGATGTCGAATATGGGACTGTGATGGGGGCGGTTCAGGTCGTCGAGCTTGGCGCCCAGGCGCATCATCGCGCCCGGCGCTTTCTGCGTCATAAAAGCGAAATCCTCGCCTGCCATGATCGGCGCGCCCTTCCCCGACATATCATCGCCCAGCAGATCCCTTCCAGCTCCGCGAATCAATTCGGCGACAGCCGGGTCATTGTAAAGCGCCGGATAACCGGTCGAGATGCTCAGTTCATAGTCCCCGCCAAAATGACGCGCCAAGGCAAAGGCTTCCTCTACCAGGCGATGAATCTCCTCGCGCGCTTCTTGCTCAAAACTGCGGATTGTACCGCGCATGACCAGCTCGTTTGGGATCACGTTATGCGCCACGCCGGCGTGAATCGCGCCGATTGTTACCACCGAACGCTCAGTAGGGTCGCGCCGCCGCGAACGGATCGCCTGCAGCGCGTTCACGACCTGCGCCGCCAGCCAGATCGGATCCAGTCCGTTGTGGGGCGCGGCGCCATGCGTGCCTTCGCCGTAGATGATCGCGTCAAAGGAATCGGGCGCCGCCAGCGAAAATCCGTCGGTCACCTGTACCTCGCCCACGGGACTATTGCTGGCGACATGACAAGCGATCACCGCGTCCAAGCCATCAAGCGCCTTCTCTTCAACCATGAGGCTGCCGCCGCTATGGCCGTCTTCGTCTCGCCATTTCTCCTCGCTCGGTTGGAACAAAAGGCGTATCTCTCCAGCGGGCTTTTCGGGCAAGTCATTCAGCACTTTTGCAACACCCAGCAAGATCGAGGTATGCGCGTCGTGGCCGCAGGCGTGCATCAAGCCGGGACTTTGAGATTTGTAGGGCACGTCGTTGGCTTCCTGGATCGGCAAAGCGTCCATATCGGCGCGGACGCCGACAGCAGGACGCCCTTCGCCGATTCGCGCCACCAAGCCCGTCTCGGCAACGCCGACCTCAACCTCGACGCCCATCTCGCGCAGGGAATCCGCCACCAACCGCGAGGTGCGCATTTCTTCAAAGCCCAGTTCGGGATGCATGTGTATCTCGCGCCGCCACGCGACTAACTGATCTTGCATTGCATTGGCTTTCTCAAGCAGCGTCATTGGACTTTCCTTAGGTTCATTTTCTCAATCAGGTTAATCATACCGCATGTTGCCGCTGGCGCGAAGTTTTCCATAAGCGGGCGCTCCGCGGCTTAGATATGGACGATCGCCAAGCCAGAAACAATATCGCTCGCGGCAAGGTCGGATAACCGGTTTAACCGCCCACTGCCGCGTCGTCCAAGGGACAGCCCCGGTTGGAGGAAGGACCTGCCGCTTCGGGGCAATCGTCTTGAGATGTATCCAGGCCATCATCTTCGAAATCGCGACAGCCCCTGGCGCTGTCGGGAGCGAACTCATTCGGGCACAGATCCGCATCAGCGCGGACCCCGTCCCGGTCGGGGTCATCGGGATAGGGACAGCCGGCATTGTCCGCATAACCAAATTCCCCAGGACAGTTGTCTGCGCTATCGGGCAAGCTGTCACCGTCAGAATCCGCCGGACCGTCGGGCGCGGGCGGTCGGGTGGGCGAGGCCTCGACGACCGTCGGCGAGGCGATGACGAGTGTCTGCGGGGCGAATGAAGCGGTGGGCGCCGCCGTCGGAGGTATGAACTGGCGCGGAGTCGGCTGCAAAATGCTGAGTGGGGTGATAGACGGTATGCGAACCGGACTGGCGCTGGCAATCGTCCAGGCTATCTGGTCACCGCCCAAGGGCGTGAATGTCGCGTTGCTGCGTTCGGTCGGCGAGGCTAAAGCTTGCGCGTTGTCCGCCGGCGCGCTGCCGATGATGATGAGGCCCAAACAGTAAAATGGGAAGGTGCCCACAATGATTATCAGCATCAAAAAGCGCAAGCTTTGATTGCGATTGCTGCTGCCCTGGATGACGTCGATCGTTCTCATCTGGTTTTCTCGATGGCGCGACGCAATGCGGCTGTGGAACCGCCGTCAATCACAGCCGCTCGGCGCGTAACCGGCGAGAACACAGGAATGTCGCGCTCATACAAAAGAATCAGCCTGCTTTTTGCGTGAGCATGGAGGTTTATTGAATAACTGACGTTACGCAGCACAATCTAGGAAATCGAATAAACTGGTTGCATGAA
>JAPPMO010000064.1 GCA_028873975.1 Chloroflexota bacterium | reverse complement strand
AAACCCCAGAGAAATTTCACGAAAAACCGACCCACCTCAACACGGGACTATACACTTAGGCAAATTTAAGTCGCCACTGCTTCATTCATCATAAGCACAGAGCACACTGAGAAATGCCTCATTTACTTTGTGTTCTTTGTGGTTGGTCATGCTTTCGACCGGGCAAAATCGCTTGACTTGCCAAAGTCTGAAATACACCCGTCCCGGTTCCGCGCTTTTGCAATAAGGCTGTGTAACCAGTAATATGAGATTGTGCGTCAATCTCAAGATTCGGGGTCCCGATATGACATACAAGCCGATCAAGATAGCGCCTTCCATACTCTCGGCGGATTTCACTCGACTCGGGGAAGAAGTGAAGCAGGTGCAAGACGCTGGCGCCGACTGGATACATATTGATGTGATGGACGGGCAGTTTGTGCCCAATATCACCATGGGTCCGCTGGTGGTAGAAGCTGTGAAAAAGGTCGCGAATATCCCCTTGGACGTACATTTGATGACCGTCCAGCCGGAGCGCCTTATAGGACGGTTTGCCGCATGCGGAGCCGATTCCATCACCGTGCACGTGGAGGCTTGCGCGCACCTGCATCGCGTCCTGGGGCAGATCAAATCCGCCGGCTGCCGGGCCGGCGTCGCGCTGAATCCTCATACGCCGGCGGCCGCGCTAGGCGAGATCCTCGATATGGTCGATATCATCAATGTGATGACCGTCAATCCGGGCTTCGGCGGTCAAGAGTTTATCGCTACGATGACCGCCAAGATCGCTTCATTGCGCGCTATGGCTGACTGGGGCGGGTCCAATATCGACATTGAAGTCGACGGCGGAATCAACAGCGAAACGGTCCCCTTGGCTGCAGCAGCGGGAGCAAATGTCATGATCGCCGGCGCCAGCGTATTCGGGTACGCCGGTGGCATCGCCGCCGGCATCCAGGATTTGCGTCAAGCAATCGCGAGTCTTGATAGCTGATGTCTTCATGTCGCGGCAAGAACAGCGTCGACGGCAAGGCGCTGAAACTGGCTCTGGCAAGCGCCATCGCCCAGTTTTCCCGGCACGTTGACCGAATCAACGAAATGAATGTCTTTCCGGTCCCTGACGGCGACACGGGGATAAACATGTACCACACACTGCAGCGCGCTTACAGCGAAATATCGCATCTCGACGATTCGGACGTTGCGGAAGTATCCCGGCGATTCGCCTATGGCGCGTTAATGGGCGCCCGCGGAAACAGCGGCACAATCCTTTCGCAGTTGCTAAAGGGATTCGCCGAGCAACTGCAGACGGCTGAAGCGCTGGATACGCCTCAATTCGCCCTTGCTTGCAAGCGCGCGGCGCAATTTGCCTATGAAGCTGTAACAAGCCCGGTGGAAGGCACTATCCTCACCGTCGCGCGGGAAGCGGCGGAAACGCTGGATCTTCATGCGAACGATGTAATGGCTCTCCCCGACGCGCTGGATATTCTGGTTCGCGCAGCGCAAGCATCGCTGCGTAGAACGCCGGAGCTGTTGCCGATACTAAAGGAGTCCGGCGTCGTTGATTCAGGCGCCTTGGGTTTGGTCTTGTTCCTGGAAGGACTCGCGTCCAGCGACGGCAAATTCGATTTCCCGGGGAAAGCGGAATCTCCCGTTGCGGCGGGCCCGGGCGCCTTGATGGATTCGTCCAGCGACGCTTCCTACGGCTACGATGTGCAGTTTCTCATGCTGGGCAAGGGCTTGAATATCGCTCAAATCCGTCAAGACCTGGGACAAGTGGGCTGGTCTCTGCTGGTGGTCGGCGACGACTCCGCGGTCAAGGTCCATATACATGTGGACAACCCCGCCCTACCCATTGACTATGCGGTTCAATCCGGCGCAACACTGGATGACATCGTCGTCGAAAACATGGAATTGCAATTCCAGCGAAGACCGCGGCGAGAGACATCATTTGCGGCGACGCCGAAACACCAGGCGCGAGAGGCTTACGGCATGATCGCCGTGGCTCCGGGGGACGGATTAAGGGCGGTCTTTGAGGATCTGGGATGTGAAGCGGTCATCCCCGGCGGCCAGGGCAGAAATCCCAGCGTGGAAGATTTCCTGGTTTCAATAGATAGCGTAAACGCTGCGAGCCTGTTCATCTTGCCAAACAATCGCAATATCATCCTGACCGCCAGACAAGCAGCTGAAAACGCCGCTGAGAGGCGCGTCGATGTCCTGCCCACGACGTCCGTCATCCAAGGGATTAGCGCTCTGATCGCCCTGCGTTCATTTGAAGACAGCGGTGAAGACGTCAGCGGTGGTTTGGACTCGGCGCTCAGCGAAATGAGAGCAGCAGCCCAGCAAGTCTGTTCGATAGAGATCGCGCGGGCAACCAGAGATTCTCGTCTTGGCGGCTTGGCAATACGCTGTGGCGACTTCCTCGCTACCGGCGACGGCCAGATTCTGGTTGCCGGCGCCACAATCGAGGCATCCATGCTTGATGCCTTGGCGAAAGTCCTAAAGGCCGAACATGAGCTGGTTACCTTGTATTATGGCGACGACATCCAAGAGCGAGAGGCCAAGAAATTGATTGAGCGTTTATCATTTACCTATTCGGAATTAGAATTTGATCTGGTCTACGGCGGACAAGATCTTTACCCGTTTTTGATCGGCCTTGAGTGATGCCTCGAATCCATATAGTCACCGATAGCGGCGCGACTTTTTCCAATCCGCGCCTGATAAAACACTATCCGGTTACGATCTTGCCCAATCAAATTGAAATCGAGGGGGTTCGCTATCAAGAAGATATCGACCTGGAAAGTGAGCAGGCTTTTGAACTTCTGGGAAAACTCGCAGCGACGCCGACCGTCATTCCGCCGTCGGAAAACGATTATGCCGAACTGTACGCCCGGCTCTCGCATTTTTACGATGTGATCATTTCCATTCATCCGTCGCGGGATTTGAGCCAGAGCTGGCAAAACGGCCGCTTGGCTGCGCAGCAGGTTGGAAACGACTGCGAGATCGCGGTTATTGATTCGCAAAGCCTCTGCGCGGGCCAAGGCATGCTGGTGCGCGTCGCAGCGCGAGCCGCTCACGACAAGCTTGGGGTTGAAGAGGCGATTCAGGCGGTGCGTACGGCGGTCAACCGCGTTTATTCAGTCTATTGCATACACAACCTGGATTATCTGCGCTTTAACCGGATCATGAAGCCCTCTCATGCGATCTTGTGCGCGCACATGGGCATCAAGCCATTTGTCAGCCTGGAAGACGGCCGGATCATCGTCATTGAAAAGGTCCGCAACCAAATGCAGATCATCGAACGACTGGTCGAGTTCTTGGTAGAATTTAATGAATTAGACGACGCAGTGATGTTGCAGCACCAGAACCAAATCAGTGAAGAGACCCGCATCATGCAGGATCGTTTGGCTCTGGAATTCCCGGGGCAGCATTTTCCCTTCACCATGTACAGTACAACTATGGCAACCTGGCTCGGTCCAAGCGCGATAGGCGTGGCGGTATTGGAGAAAGAAACGGACGATTTGGACTATGACTTTTAAGCGGATTCAAGTTGCCGCCGACAGCGTCTGCGACTTGCCGGCAGAGATCGTCAATAATTTGGATATCCGGATCATTCCGACGTATGTCAATATCGACGACCAGAGCATTCCCGATGACGGCGCGAGGCTCGATCGCCAAGCCTTCTATCGCCAACTGCCCTCCATGAGGGCGCAGCCTACAACCTCCGCTCCATCCCCGGGAGAAGCGGAGGCATTCTACCGGGACATGCTAAACGATGGCGCGGGAAAAATCGTGTCGATCCATGTGCCGGAGAGGCTGAGCGGCGTGCTCAATACCATGCGCTTGGGCGCGCGCGCTGTAGACGAGGGACGGGTAACACTGGTGGACAGCTTGCAGCTGACATTCGGAATCGGATTCCAGGTTTGGGCTGCCGCCGAATTAGCTGTCGAGGGCGCGTCCTTGGATGACATACTGGAAGCGATTGAACGGGTGCGCCAGCATACCGAGGTTTACGCCATTATCGATACGATGCAATACTTGCAGCGGAGCGGCCGCGTGAACTCGCTTGTCGCCGGTATCGGAACATTGCTCAAGATCAAGCCGATTGTCCGCGTCGCCGACGGCGATATCACCTCGCTGGCGCGTTCGCGAACCTGGTCTCGCGCTGAAGCAAAGCTAAAGGCGCTCACGCAAGATCAGGCGCCCTTGGACCGTCTCGCGATCTTGCACATCGACAATCGTGTCGGCGCCGAACGTTTTTTGGATTCTATCCGAGAGATTGCGCCACAGGAAACGCATATCATTGAAGTATGCCCGACTTTAGGCGCGCATATTGGACCTGGTTCGATCGGCGTGGCGACCTTGAAACAAGACTGGAGAAATTAGTACATGCCTTCCGCACTGGAAAAACTGGTCAAGATCTTGAAGTTGGAACACGAAAAGGGTGGCAAGGATACGGCCGTAGTCGGGGGCTTGAGCGACTATTGCAGGAATTGGGAGCCCGAAGCGCGACGGCAAGCGCGTAAACCAGCGCATCAGATACTCATTGACGAGATCATGGATTGCCTCAAGGACTATCAGGATATTGAGTCGGAAGACAAGCGCAAGGACAGGTTAAGTTACATACTGGATCGCATTACCAACCGCGCCCCGCCGCCACCGGAATACAGCGACAGATTACGGACTTGGACGGAAAAAATGGCTGCGGACAAGCCGCGCGAGCCGCGGGACCGACGCGGACGCGATCACTCGGACCGGCGGCAGGCAAAGCCGCAGCGGTCGCGAAAGGCTGGGGCGTCCTCGCAAAAGCAGGACTTTCGAGATGACGATGCGACTTGGGACGAAGACTATACAGGCGGACCCCAGAGCAGGGAGTTGGACATCAAGCCGCTGCCGCGTTTGGAGCGCCCGCCAAGGATACCGCGCCCCGACTGGAGTTTCGAGGAGGCGCTAGCTCTCTATGACGCGCTCGCCGCGCCAACGACAGATGTGAAAGGCATCGGCGCCAAATTCGCTGAATCCCTCAAGCAGTTAGATCTGCATACCATTGGCCAATTGCTCTTTCATTTCCCGCGGGACTACCTGGATTACACCGAGCTCAAATGTATCCGCGACCTGAAAGAAAATGAAACGACGACGATCGTCGCGACAGTCTCACATGCGGCGTCGGCAATCGGCGCAAACCAGCGACAGGATTTCCTGGCGCGGGTGACTGACGGCACTGGCGCGCTCTCGATTCGCTTCTTTGGCCAGCATTATCTCTCCGGCCGAATACAGCCCGGCAAGCAAATCGTACTCAACGGCAAGGTGAGCAAATACCGGGATCGCCTGCAAATGTCGAACCCCGAATGGGAGCCCGCCGACCTGGAGAACCTGCAGATGGTCGGCATTGTGCCTGTATACCGGCTCGGCAAAGGCATGCGACCGCGGCTGTTTCGGAATACCATGAAGGCGCTCAGCGCGGATTGGGCTGGCAGCTTGCCTGACCCCATACCGCAATCTGTCCTGGATCGCGCGGAATTGGCGGATTTGGGCTGGGCTATGCGCCAGAGGCATTTTCCCACCGGCCGGGATCACCTGCGCCATGCCAAGCGACGGTTAGCATTTGACGAGCTGCTGATGCTGCAACTCGCCGTGCTTGGCAACCGCCGAAAATGGCAGTCGGCGCAGATCGCCGCGCTGCCAGTATCCGACGAGGTCTTGACAGATTTCATCAAGAAAGCTTTCGAGTTTGAACTGACAGCGGACCAACATGCCGCTATCGCGGACATACGCGCGGACATGGAAAAGACCCTGCCGATGAACCGGCTCATACAGGGTGATGTCGGCTCCGGCAAAACCGCCATCGCGATGGCCGCGATGGCGATTGCTCTAGGGAAGGAAAAGCAGGCGGCTTTCATGGCGCCAACCGGCATCTTGGCCGAGCAGCATTTCCGCAAGTTAGCCGATGCGGCAGCCGCCTTTCCCGGACCGCATCGGCCAGTAGTTGCCTTGTTCACCAGCGCCCTTAGCAATTCAGAACGCGAATCAATATATCGCGGCGCAAGCGACGGATCAATCGATATTGTTGTCGGCACGCATTCCCTGATCCAGGAAGGCTTTGACTTCAAAGAATTGGGGATCGCGGTGATTGACGAGCAGCACCGCTTTGGCGTTGACCAGCGGGCGAAGCTGCGGAGCAAGGGCGGCAATCCTCACCTGCTGGTGATGAGCGCGACGCCGATTCCCAGAACGCTATCATTGACGGTCTTCGCTGATCTGGATTTGACGATCATCCGGGAAAAACCGCCAGGCAGGCGACCCGTCAAGACCAAAATCATCGACCCGGTTGCGCGGGAACGTCTGAACGGTTTTGTGCTAGCACAGTTGGAACAGGGGCGGCAAGCATTTTTCGTGCATCCCCTGGTCGAAGAATCCGAGTCAGTCGAAACTGCCTCCGCAACCGAAGCATTTGAAAGCCTGCAAAAGGTGTTTTTCCGCTATCGCGTCTGCCTCTTGCACGGGCGAATGAGTGCCGCCGAAAAAGATCGCCTCATGTCGGAATTCAGCGCGGGCCAACATGATGTGATGGTCACCACATCGGTAGCGGAAGTCGGCGTCGACATTCCCAATGCCTCGGTCATTGTCATTGATGGCGCCAATCGTTTTGGCTTGGCGCAATTGCATCAATTCCGCGGCCGGGTCGGACGCGGGGAACACCAGTCACATTGCTTTTTGATCCCGGACCGGTCGTCGAGCATCAATATGGATCGGGTTCACGACCTGCTCGAGGGCGAGGCGCCAGCGGATCTGCTCTCCGTTGCGGAAAGACGCCTGGTCGCGATGGCGCAAAGCAACGACGGTTTTGAACTGGCGGAACTGGATTGGCAATTGCGGGGCGAAGGCGACTTGCTAGGCTGGCGGCAGAGCGGCAAGGATGTTTTGCAATCCTTGCAAAAGTTTTCGCCGGAGCTGGTCCAGTTGGCGCAGCGCGAGGCGCGAACGATTTACGAAGAAGACCCGTCGCTGACATTGCCGGAGCATCAGTTGCTGGCCCGCCGTATCAGCCAGCTTTACACTGAGCAAAGCGAATTGAGCTGAGGAGGCTCTGAAATCTTGCTGCGCAAAACGCGTTTGTACATATCAAGGTACGCGTATTACCTACGCTCGATATTCACCATCCTGCTGGGCATGTCGCCTCGAACAAAGATTATCGCAAGTTTCCTGGGGCTGGAAAACTCGGTATTCACGATTGAAGTCAAGGGCAAGTTGAGGTTTAACGTGCGTTCCAGAATGGACATCTGGATTGCCAAAGAGACCTGCCTCGACCGCGACTACGAAAAGCATGGCGCCGGTTTGCAACCCGGCTGGACGATCGTGGATATCGGCGGCGGAATCGGGGATTTCGCCGTTTTGGCCGCGCAGACCGACGGCAGCTCTATACAGGTCTATGAACCCTTTGCAGGGTCGCGACAACTATTGCGCGAGAACCTGCAGCTAAACAGCGTGGACAACGTGATTTGCTACCCGGAAGCTGTCGGCGCTGATTTTGGCTTGGGCCACATGGACACAAGCGCTCCCCACCCAGTCATGTACCATACCGTCGGGGATAGCGTTCACACGGCAAAAGAGGTAGCCACCATTCCTTTGTCCGAGGTCATTCGGCGCAGCGGCAAAGACCTGATAGATTTCATGAAAGTAGATTGTGAAGGCGCGGAATACGACATCTTCTTCAATGCGGACGACGCTTCGCTGGCATCGATCAATCGTATCTGCATGGAGTACCATAACCACCTCACCGAATACAGGCACGAAGATCTCTGCAATCTTTTGCGCGCCAAAGGTTTCACCGTGACCACAGCGGGCAATCCAGCGCATGACACCATCGGTTTCCTTTACGCGAAAAACAACCGCATCAACTCTCACTAGGTTGTTTTTGGGTTATAATCCCCCGAAATGCTTGATTGAGGCGGATTTTATGTCAATTCTGTTGGCGCGCTTTTTTGAATCCCATTAGAATCATGTCGTGCCGTAGGAGCAGCTAGATGTCGGGAAAGGGTATCGCAGTATATCCAGCCTCACTGGACCCAATACATTATGGACATATTGATGTCGCGATTCGAGCGTCCCGGTTCTTTGAGCAAATCATTGTCGCGATCTATGCCAATCCCAAGAGCAAATCGGTACTGTTTAACATTAAGGAGCGCGTTGAACTTGCGCGGGATGTATTCCAGGACTATCCGAATATCTCAGTAACGCAATACAGTACGCTTACCGTCAATTACGCGCAATCGATAGGCGCGATTGCCTTAATACGTGGATTAAGAGTATTTGGGGATTTCGAGTTCGAGTTTCGCATGGGTATGGCAAATCGAAAATTGGCGCCGGAATTGGAAACAATCGCCATCTTGTCGGATGAGCAATTCATACACATTAGCTCGAGCACAATTCGAGAAATTGCGGAATTGGGGGGTGATGTCAGCTCGATGGTGCCGCCAACGATTGAACGCGCGCTCAAAGAGAAGTTCAGCTAACGCATTTCTTAAAGAACACAGTCATTAACTTTCAGTGGGGAGGAAGCTGATGGACATTCAACATCTTGTGGATCGCTTGGAAGACCTGATTGATGAAGGGCGTCATCTTTTTGGCACCAGGTACACTATGGTTGACGAAGAACGCGCCCTCGAGATTATCGACCAAATGCGGATATCGATTCCGGAAGAAATCGAAAAAGCAGCGCATGTGACCCAGCAGCGCGACCGAGTCTTGGCGCAAGCCAACGAGGAAGCCGCGAGGATTGTTCAACAGGCGCGGCAGCACAGCGAAGATTTGATTGATCAGCACGAGATGGTGAAACAAGCGAAAGTTCGCGCCGAGTACGTGATCGAACAAGCCAAGATAGAGGCTACGAAAATCACGGACGAAGCTGACGCCTACGTTCTCGATCAACTTAATCAGCTTGAACATCAGTTTGCCAGTAGCCTGGAAGAAATCCGCAATGGCATCCACTTGATGCAATACGAAGAATCCGTGGCAGTGGAGATTGAACCCGAAAAGCAAGCTATTCCTGTCCCGCGTCCGGAAGTCAATCGCGAACCGATTAATTTTGACAGGCCCGCGCAAGCGCCGATCGGCAATCACATCTAATCGCCGCTTTCCCTTGTGTAATGCAGAAACGGGCATCAAAGAGCTGATGCCCGCTTTTTTTGATCAACATTGACAAAAGATCACTCTACAGTTCATCGTCGGTTATTGCATCGCGCCAAAAATGCGTCTGATCCTCGTCGCTGTTTTTTGGGTTCTGGGAATCAGTTTAGCGAGACATTTTGTCAGCCTCAGTTTTTCGTCATGGCTGATACTGGCTGTTGCGGCAACGATTCCAGCCTTTCTATTACGGCAACACCGCCAGCGCTGGTTCGCGATCGGGCTGGCGGCATTCGCCCTCGGCGGCCTGCGCCAAGCATCGGTACCTCGCAGCAGCGACATCTCACAATATAACGGCAATTCGGGAACGATCACGGGGATCGTCATTGCCGAGCCGGTTCTTCGTGATGACCGCGCGCAACTGCGTGTCCATGTTGACGCCATTTATGTCCGCAATAACTGGATCGAAACCAGTGGCTTGGCTCTTGTCGAAACCAATCGAATCGCGTCGCTTGCCTATGGGGATCAGATTCGAGCGACCGGGTTCCTGGCTATCCCCGCCACCTGGGACAGTTTCTCATACGCCGACTACCTGGCTCGCCAAGGCGTATTTTCAATCATGCGCAACGCCGGCATCGAGGTCCTTGGCTCCGGATACGGGTCGCCCCTCCAGGCACTGCTGATTCGTATCAAGCAAGCCTTGCATGACAACATTAATCGCGCCCTGCCGGAGCCTCAAGCCGGGCTGCTGGCTGGCATCTTGCTGGGCGACGAACAAGGGATATCGCCGGAACTCGAGGCTGATTTTCGGCGGGTGG
This sequence comes from Chloroflexota bacterium, assembly GCA_028873975.1. Classification (GTDB taxonomy): domain Bacteria; phylum Chloroflexota; class Anaerolineae; order Aggregatilineales; family Phototrophicaceae; genus UBA6055. The sequence goes on along the minus strand of JAPPMO010000064.1, from coordinate 22,314 downwards.
GCGCTTCCCACATCATTGCCATCAGCGGTTTCAACATGGTGGTGATCAGCGCGATCTTGACGCGCGTTCTAGGCAGCTTTTGGGGCAGCGACAAGACGCCAGCTGCGCTGATCGCGATTCTGTTCATCGCACTGTATTCGCTGCTGGTAGGCGCCGGCGGCGGCATTTTGAGGGCAGCATTGATGAGCAGTCTCCTGGTCATCGGGCAGCAACTCCGGCGCAATACCTTTGTGCCAACCTCCCTGGCCTTCGCAACGCTCTGTCTTTCCCTGCTCGACCCTAATGTGTTGCTGGACATCGGCTTCCAACTTAGCTTCTTCGCGGTGCTGGGTCTGGGCTTGTTTGCGGATCCCCTGTCGAGACTGTTGCGTAGATGGCTGGAGCGACGCTTTCAGCCCGCCACCGCAGCATTTTTGCACGCTACGCTCAACGAGCCGCTGATTGTGTCGATTGCCGCGCAACTCGCGACCTTGCCGCTGATTGTCCTATACTTTGGGCGTTTGTCGCTGGTGACGCTGCCGGTGAACATTCTGATTGTGCCGGTACAAGCGGCAGTCCTTCTGCTTGGGCTGTTGGCCGCGGGCATAAGTCTTTTGCTGCCCGTGGTTGGCGCAGTCGCTTTTTGGATCGTGATGGTCTTCCTCTCCTGGTCGATTGGGGTCGTCCGCGGTTTCGCTCAATTCGATTTTGCGGAAATCGCCGTTAACTTCGACGCGCGCTTGATCCAGGCTTATTATGTTCTCTTGATGGGAGGCGCCATGATAGCTGCCTCAAGACCACAGATTTGGACGCGGATTGCCGCCGCCATTCGGCAGCGGAGAATGACTTTGCTGGTCTTTTCAGCCTCATTACTTCTCCTGGTATTAATGATCGCGATGCACCTGAGCCGCCGAGACGGCCGACTGCACGTTTGGATGCTGGATATGGGGCACAGCAACGCTTTTCTCTTAGAGACGCCCGGCGGCGCGCAGGTGCTTGTTGATGGCGGACGGTTCCCCTCGCGCTTGTTGACAGCGCTTGGCGACAGAATGCCCTTCTTCGACCGTGAAATCGAGATCTTGGCGATTACGCACCCTGATGAATGGGATATCGCAGCGCTCAACAGCGTCCTCGATCGATATGCCGTTGGCATTGCTTTGACCAACGGCCAGCCGAATCGCAATCCAGTTTTTCAAGAAGTCATAGGAGGTCTGGCCGAGGCCGGCGCCCGGCAAGTGATCGCCAAAGCTGGATACAGCATCGATTTCGGAGACGGCGTCACGGTCGAGGTCTTGCATCCACAGGAGCAGCCCAGGATCACCGACCGACTATCGGATCATGTTTTGGTATTGCGGGTGAACCATGGAGATGTATCCATTCTGCTGACTTCGGACCTGAGCGTCACAGGTCAAGCCACGATGCTGCAAGGCGGAATATCGCCTCAAGCCAGCGTTTTTCAGATTCCCCAGCACGGTACCGTCCGCGCCATCGACAGCCAGTTTCTTGCTTTGGCGCAGCCACAAATCGCATTGCTACAGAGTGACATCGCTAACAGGCGGGGCGACCCCGACCCCGACACATTGTTACTGTTCCGCGATCTGGCTGAAGAGGGCCGCCTGTTCCGCACTGACGAAATCGGTACGATTCACCTCAGCAGCGATGGTTCCCGTATACAGATTGAAGGTAGCGCCTGAGTGGGCGCCGTGCCTGTCCCTCCCAGTCCATAGGGAGGGACAACGTTTAATCGAGGCATCGCGCGTCAAGCATAGTTAATATCGACATGTTTGCCACTGGCTGCGGATTCGAGGATGGCGTCGCAGATGACGGCGTTGCGGTAGCCGTCGACGAAATCAGCGCCATAGGGCGCGACGCCCTCATCGTTGACGATGGACTTGAAAAAGTGATGGAATTCGTGAACGAAGCTGTGTTCCCAGCCGATGATATGACCGTGGGGCCACCAGTTTTCCCAATAGGGATGATGCGCTTCGGTCACCAGCACGTTGTGGAAGCCTTGCGTCGTGTCCGGGCTCTCGCCTTTCCAGAAAACATTCAGCTCGTTAAGCCGTTCCAGATTAAACTGAATGGAACCGTTCTCGGCATTGATCTCGAAGGAATTGAAGTTCTTGCGCCCTTGCGCGAAGCGGGTCGCTTCTACCGTGCCCAGGGCGCCGTTGTCGAAGTCCAGCAGCGCCACGAAGCCGTCGTCCACGTCTGACTTGACCATTCCGCCGGAGCCATCGGGACGCTCGGTGATCCAGGTTTGCGCCAGCCCGGCGACCGCTTTGGGCTCGCCAACCAGGAAGCGCGCCAGATCGATGATATGCGCGCCAAGGTCGCCCAAAGCGCCGCTGCCGGCGATGTCTTTCTGGAAGCGCCAAGTGGTTTCCATGGCGGGATCCATGCCCCATTCCTGGAGGTAGACCGCGCGCCAGTGGTAGATCCTGCCCAGCTTGCCGCTGTCAACGATTTTCTTGGCCTGTTGAACCGCCGGGACAAAACGATAATTGAAGGCGACCATGTGCTTGACGCCCGCCTTTTGGACGGCCTCAAGCATCGACTTGGCTTCCGGTCCCGTGCGCGCCAGGGGCTTTTCGCAGAAGACGTGCTTGCCCGCTTCCGCGGCGGCGATGCAAGGCTCGGCATGGGCATCGTTTGGTCCGCCGTTATCCAATACCTGCACATCGTCATTCGCGACCAGGTCGCGCCAGTCCGTATAGGCGTTCTCGTATCCATACCGAGAGGCGGCCGCGCTGACCGCTTCCCGGTTGCGCCCGGCGATCCCGACCAGGCGCGGAATAGCCACCGGCGGATACATCATATAGGGGATCTTCTTGAAAGCGTTGGTATGCGCCTTGCCCATGAAGGCGTAGCCCAACATGCCGATGCCGATCTCGGGAGCCTCCACATCGGATCCGGCGCTGGCCATGCTTGTGAAGGAAGTCGCTACTTGTTTTTCGTCTGACATCTCAGGTCTCCAATTTCAGTTTAGATTGAGCGCTTATTCGTCGGCGAAGGCGGCATCAAATGCCACCTCGGACGCCGTGAAGTCTTTACTCTTGACCCAGGCTGCGGATTCGGTCGCGCCAAATTCGCGATCCATGCCGCTGTCTTCCCATTCGACTGACAGCGGTCCGTTATATCCGGCGCGATTCAAGGCGCGGATCATCGAGTCAATGTCGAGATCGCCGCGTCCGCAAGAGACGAAGTCCCAGCCGCGCCGCGAATCGCCAAAGTTCAAGTGGGAGCCGAGGATACTGCTGACATTGTCCAGCGTCACTTTGGAATCTTTGACATGGACGTGGAAGATGCGCTCGGCGAAGCGATCGATAAACTTGGCGGGATCAAAAAGCTGATGAATGAAATGGCTGGGATCGAAATTGAAGCCGAAGGCAGGGTGGTGATCCAGGGCAGCCAGGGTTTTTTCGCCGGTGTAAATGTCGTAGGCGATTTCGCCTGGGTGGGCTTCCAAGGCGAACTTTACGCCCTCCGCGGCGAAGACGTCCAAAATCGGCTTCCAGCGCTCCGCGAATTCTTGATAGCCGGCGTCGACCATTTCATCGGATGTGGGCGGGAATCGGTAAATCAAGTGCCAGACCGGGCTGCCGGTGAAGCCATTGACGACATCGACGCCAAAGGCTTTGGCGGCGCGAGCCGTGTTCTTCATCTCCTCGGCGCAGCGCTCGCGCACGCCGTCAGGGTCGCCGTCGCCCCAGAGCCGGTCCGGCAGGATGGCGCGGTGGCGTTCGTCAATGAAGGCTTCGGCCACGCATTGCCCGACCAGGTGGTTGCTGATCGAAAAATAGCCCAAGCCATGTTGGGCTAGACCATCTACCCGCGACTGTATGTAGCTGTCGCTCTCCAGGGCTTTGTCAACTTCAAAATGGTCGCCCCAGCAAGCCAGTTCCAAGCCATCGTAACCGAAGCTCTTCGCCTTTTCGGCAATCGTCGCAAAGGGCAGGTCGGCCCATTGTCCTGTGAATAAGGTCACCGGTCTCGCCATAAGATTGTTCCTTTCTTGATCCGCGCGTAATCTCCGATTCATAGATTGAAACGAGTATAGCGCCCTCTGCGCTATCTTCCAATACTGCCTCCTCCAGGCAGCCCCCCGCGATTCCGCGAGTATACGGATTGTGGGTCTGGCAGGATTGGGATTTGGCGGGGGTGGCGCTGGGGCGTGGAGCAGGCGCGCAGTCATAGCAATTACGGCAATTGAATTGTATCGGCGGTATTTGGTATGATTCCACTCTGTCGTTCGCGGGGAAAACGGCGCGAACGCGACAAGCATTTGGCAAGCCAGATAAGGGACAGGAAAGCAAAGATGTACAATGGTTTGGAGATCATAGACTTTCATACGCATTTTCCCACGCGGCAACGCACCTTCATTGAAGGCGCGCCCGATTATCGCCAGCAGTATGTTGCGCGGCGCGGCGAAGGCCGAGCGCGCATCGCGCGCGAGCAAGCCATGCAATACAACCGGCAATGGCGCGCCACCTGGGGTTTCGAGCCGCCCGAGCGCGGCGATTTCAGCGACGAGGAACTGGCGGACCGCTGGGCGTCGGAAATTGAAAAATACGGTTTGAGAGCGGTCGGCTTCGTCACCGGCGGCGGCAACCGAAACCTGGCAAAAATCATCAGCCGACATCCCGAGACTTTCATCGGTTTCGCGCATCACTACCCTTTCGCCGAGAAGGCCGCGGACGAGTTGCGCCGCGCTGTGCGCGAAGATGGCATGAAAGCCTACAAGCTGCTGGCGCCGACGCTCGATCGCCCGGTCGAGGACGAAGCGGCATACCCGGTCTGGGAAGCTTGCGCTGAACTGGATATCCCGGTTTTGATCCACTTCGGCATTCAGGGAAGCGGCGGCGGCATCGCCTGGCATCAGAATATTAATCCGCTCAAGCTGCACAATGTGGCGAAGGACTTCCCCGAAGTAACGTTCGTCGTGCCGCACTTCGGCTGCGCCTGGATCCGCGAAACCTTGCAACTGTGCTGGGCTTGCGCCAACGTGTCGATAGACACCAGCGGCTCCAACCAGTGGGTCAAATGGGTGGATGGCGACTGGACGACCAAGAAGCTCTTTCAAAAATACATGGAGACCATCGGTCCGGAGCGCATCATCTTTGGCACCGATTCCAGCTATTTCCCGCGCGGGTTCGCCGAGCCCTATTTGAGTTCCCAGATCCGTGATGTGCGGGAACTCAATTACCGCGAGGACGACATACAGATGATCTTCGCCGGCAATGCCGCGCGGCTATTCAAAATCGACTTGTGAGGATGCCAGGGCAATCGCATCAAATCATTTTTTCACCACCGAGGACACCGAGAGCACCGAGTTTAGGTTCATTTGTCTGTTTGCTATCTAATTCCGTCACCTGAATACAGTGAGGTCGCCAGCGAAACTTCATTTGTCGCTGAAAACAAGCCTGAAACATAGGATGAGCTATGTTCTTTGCTTTTCTCGGTGCCCTCGGTGGTTAATAATCAATCCAATTTCGTACTATGTGAGCCGCCTCATTTTGATGCAATTGCCCTAGTGAGGATGCGTCGCGGATTTGGAAATCACTGGCGGATAGGTTATAGTTTTGCTGGACAGAATAGCATAGGTACATTAAGGAGTTAGCAAATGCGTAAACTATTGGCAATCCTTGCAGTCGCAGTCATCGCCCTGTCGCTTGGGTCAGTCGCCCTGGCGCAAGACGACATGGTGGAAATCGAGTACTGGCAGTACAACTTCGGCGCTCGCGTTGGCGCCATGGACATGCTGATCGAACAATTTGAAGCCGAAAATCCCGGTATTGATGTCATCCACAACAGCGATATTCCCTACGCCAACTTCCGCGACGAACTGGCAGCTTCGGCGCCGGCCGGCGTCGGTCCCGATGTGGTGACGCTCTTCTACGGATGGATTCCCGCCTTTGTTGACGCGGGCTACCTGGTACCTTTGCCGGAAGATTCATTCTCCGAAGAATTCATTCTGGAGACCTTCTCGCCGATGGTCGCCAATGCCAAGTTCGAGGGCAGCTATTGGGCGATCCCGACGGCGGTGCGTTCCTTGGCGCTGTTTTGGAACAAAGACCTCTTTGCAGCAGCGGGTCTCGATCCGGATAGTCCACCGGCCACGCTGGATGAATTTGTAGAAGCCGCGATCGCGACGACCGTATATGACGGCGACGAAAGCGACGTCTATAACATCACCACGCAAGGTCACGCGCCGGCGCTGGCTTCGCAAGATCACCACTGGTTCCGCGAAGTGCTGATCCGTCAATTTGGCGGGGCCCCTTACAGCGACGACGGCCGCACGGTTACCTACAACAGCGAAGAAGGCTGCGCCGCCTTCAGTTGGCTGGCATCGTTTGAGACCGAGCATGTAACCGGCAGCAATGACATCCTCGATGGCGCCACCAACGCCTTCGTCAACGGGGAAAGCGCGCTGCACGTCGATGGTTCTTTCCGCGTCGGCACGATCAGAAACAACAACCCTGATCTGAATTACGGCGTTACTGAGTTGCCTGTTGGTCCCAACGGCGAACAGCATACATTCGGGTCCTACTGGACGCATGGCATTACTCGCCGCGCCAATGACGACCCGGCGCGCCTGGAAGCGGCGATCAAATTCCTGCAGTTTATCACGACGCCCGAGGCGGGTACACTCTGGGTGAACAATGTCGGCGAATTGCCCGCGCAACTGGCCGCCGCCAGTGACGAAGCCATTTTGGCGGATCCGATTTTGGGTCCCTTCTCGGCTGGCCTGGCCTACTCGCACGCGACGTTCTTCGTGGACGAAAGCGCGCAGCGTCAGGTCTTGATCGACGCCTTCGACAATATTCGTCTCGGCGGGATGGATCCTTGCGACGCGCTGGATGAAGCAGCCGCGGCCGAGCAGGAATTGATCGACAACTTCTGGGCTGATCGGGAATAGCCGCAGCAAGTATCCGCAACACGCATGCTACGTCAGACGGGATCCCGTCTGACGTAGTTTTCTAATTTTGCGCGAAGGGCTTCCCAGCATCCAGTAGCCGCTCGGCGGCAGCGAAAAGGCTTGCCGCGCTCACGCAAAATAGTAAGCTTGCTTGTCGCATTCGCTTCGCGGTTTACATAAGGAGAGTAAATGAACGACAAGTGTCCAAGAGGCAAAGCCAGAGCGGATTTTATATGACACTCGCCCGCAAGAAAATATTTTGGGCTTATATCTTTCTGGCGATCCCGATCGTTTTCTTCGCATATATCCGGGTTTATCCCGCGCTCTTCGCTTTCCAGATGAGCCTGCACGATTACAATCCGCTGGCGGCTGAGCAGCCGTTTGTCGGCTTGGAAAACTACGAGAAGGTCTTTATAGAATTGGGCAAGACGAAGTCGATTACAAAATCGGCTTTTGGCAACACAATTAGTTATGTCGCGTTGGGCGTGCCGATTCAACTCTGTCTGGCGCTGCTTATCTCCTTGATGCTCAACGAAATCCGCTTCATGAGCACCTTGTATCGCATCCTGTTTTTCTTGCCTTTTGTGACATCGACGATCGCCATCGCCTGGGTATTCCGCATGTTGTATCAGCCGCGCTTTGGTTTGTTCAACGTGATCTTGCAGATGCTGTCTTTGCCGCAACAGCCGTTCCTGAGAAGTCCGCAGCAAGCCTTGCCGTCGGTGCTCGCCTTGGTGATTTGGCAGGGCATGGGCTTCGCGGTGATTATTTTCCTGGCTGGGCTCAAGCAGATACCGCGTACTTACTACGAGGCGGCTGAGGTGGACGGGGCGAGCCGCTGGCATACCTTCCGCTATATTACTTTCCCGCTATTGAATCCGAGTATCGTTTATCTGCTGGTTTTGCAGACGATTTCATTTTTGCGCATGTTCGCGCCGGTGGTGGCGATGACGGAGCAAGGCAGCGGCGGTCCCCTCAATTCAACGACGACCGTCGTGCTGCGCGTCTACCGCGAAGCTTTCCAGAGCTTCAACATGGGCTATGCGTCTTCGCTCACTGTTGTGCTCTTCGCCATGATCCTCGGCGTTACCATCATCCAGCTTTCGATCACTTCGCGGCGAATCAATTGAGACGAGCGCCATGGAATCCATCACCCCCTCCAACATATTCAAGGATCAGGGCCGCGTCCGGGCTGTCGGCAAGGCCGGCGACAGTTGGACGAGCAAGTTCTTTTCTTACCTCGTGTTGACGCTGATCGCCTTCACAATGATCGTGCCTTTCATGTGGATGCTGTCCACGTCGCTGAAGCCGGAGAAAGAGATTCTCAGGCGCAATATATTCCCGATCGAACCCACAACGGACAATTACGAGGAAGTCATCAACGGGACCGATCTGCCGCTTTGGTACAAGAATTCCTTCATTGTCGCCGTGATAAGCACGGTCAGCGTGGCTTTTTTTGATTCGCTGGCGGGCTTTGTCTTCGCCAAATATAATTTCCCCGGCAAGCGCCCGATCTTCATCATTTTCTTGACATCGCTGATGGTGCCGACGGAGATGCTGCTGATCCCCTGGTTCATCATGTCGTCCAATCCGCCCATCGGCGGCACCTGGGTCGATACTTATTGGGGCATCGCCTTTCCCGGCGTCATCACCGCCGCCGGCATCTTCTTGATGCGGCAATTCATGCAGGGCGTGCCGGACGAGCTGCTCGACGCCGGCCGCATTGATGGCGTCAGCGAATTTGGCTTGTTTTGGCGGGTGGCGGTGCCGCTGAGCCTGCCGGCTATCGGCGCGCTCTGCATCTTCAACTTCCTCGGCAATTGGAACGCCTTCATCTGGCCCTTGATTGCGACCTCGCGCTCGGAGATGTTCACGCTGCCGGTGGGCATCCAACAATTTTCATCAGAGGCTGATACGCCCTGGAACCTGATTATGACTGGCGCCTCGCTGTCGGTTGTGCCGCTGCTCATCGTAGTCATCATCTTTCAGCGTTACATCATTGAAGGCATCGCCTTGACCGGGCTGAAAGGCTAGCAATTGTCGAAGCCGTCGGGGAGTTTTCCGCATCCGCTCTACGAAGAATTTGTTCTCAAGCCCGCGTATCAAGACGCAAGAAAATACTATTATGAACCCATGATGGCGGCAAATTTCGCCCATGCTGTCATGTTGTACCGCTGTGGTGTGATATCGCTGGAAAACGCGCAGGCTTTGCTCGCCGCTTTGCAGCAGGTGGAAGACAGCGGCATTGACCATGTCGTTTATCATTCCGGCCTGGAAGATATGTTCTTCGCAATAGAAGGCCGCTTAATCAAAATTGCTGGCAGCGCCTTCGGCGGCAACTTGCAGTTGGCGCGCAGCCGCAATGATCTGGGTTATGCTTTGACGCGCCTGGCATTGCGTTCTTTGATCCTGGAGACATTTGAAGAGCTGCAAGCCTTCAGAGACCTCATGCGTCGCTTTGCATTCGATCACCTGGAAACGCTCATGCCCGGCTATACGCATACGCAGCCGGCGCAGCCGACAACCATGGCGCATTATCTCGCGGGCTTATTGTCCATGCTGGAGAGAGACGGCGCCCGCCTCCGCTTCGCGCACGAGACCAATAACCAGAGTCCGCTGGGCGCCGCCGCGCTCACCGGAACGGGATTCCCCATAGACAGAAGTCTTAGCGCCAAGCTGTTGGGATTCGACAGCGTGCAGCTTAGCACCTATGCCAGCATCGGCGCAGCCGACAATTTGACCGACGTGGCCAATGCCCTGTCTTCACTGGGAGTCAATCTGTCCAGGTTTACGCATGATATGCTTTTCTGGGCGACGGCTGAAAGCGGCGCTATTCGCATTGACGACAGTTTCATTCAGATCAGTTCAATCATGCCACAGAAACGAAATCCTGTTGCGCTCGAGCACTTGCGGGCTCGGATCAGCCGCATGATGGCATTGGCGAGCGGCATCGTCACTCAGTGTCACAACATCCCTTTTGGCGATACGCAAGACATTGAAGACCCGATCTTGCCATTGCTGTTTGGATCACTGGAAACAGCTTCGGAAATACTGCAACTCTACGGCGCGGTCATCGCAACGCTGCAGGTGAACGTTGACCATCTGCGCGCGCGAGCGAGCGCGGGATTCACAACAGTCACCGAATTGGCGGATACCTTGGTCAGGCAATGCCAACTGCCCTTCCGCGAGGCGCATGGCATCGTATCGGCGCTTGTGAGTCATTCAATGGCAAAGGATCTTGCGCCACATGATCTGACAGCCGGCTTACTGAGTGAGATAGCCAAAGACGAATTCGACCTGGATGTCGAACTATCGGAAGCGATGCTGAAAGAGGCGCTGGATCCAAGCGCTTTCGTCGAGGCTCGCAGCTTGCCCGGCGGCGCTGCGCCGAAGGCGACGGCGCAGGTTCTTGAAGAACAGGGACTAGGTATAAAGCAAGACGCGCAGTGGCTGGCTGCCGCAAGGGAGAAGATCGCCGACGCAGAGTCCTTTCTCAGGAGCGAAATAAACGATGTATTGGCAACGTCGGCGGGATAAGCCTTGGTCGGATCAGCCTCCGGGTCGCTGTCAGCCGTTTTCCGCCCCGTCGCCTTCCAAGGTTAATAGATAGGCGACGATGTCGAAGATCTCGAGGTTGGTATAGATCTCCGACCAATTGTCGGGCATCAGCTCGGGCTCATAGTCCTCGACGACAATTTCCTTGGGATTCACAATCGAGTTGTAGATGTATTCGGCGGCGCTTTGCCCCTCGACCCGGGTCAAGGCGCGGCTCTTGATATCGAGCAAGCCCGGACCCACCAGTTTTTCCTCACTGGTCGGGCTATGGCAATTGGCGCAGGAATAACCGGTTCCAGCCCTTTCCTGGAAGGTCTCGAAGAGAATGGCGCCCTTCTGCGGATCGCGCATGGAGACCATGCGATCAAGCGGGGACATGACCTCGGTGGCTGTCGGTTCCGGGGTCAAGGTCGGTTCCGGCGTGCTGGTGGCGGTGGGTTGCGGCGTGAAAGTCGCGGTCGGCGGTATCGGCGTATCCGTAGGCGGGCTTGTCGCCTCAATAGTCGGCGCGGCTTGGTCCTGCCCAACTGCCCGGGTCTCGGTCGCCGTTGGAGCTTGCCAGACCGGCGTGGCTACAGTGCCGCAGCCAGCAATGACGAAAACCATAATTAAACAGAAGGCTCTAGAATATCGCCTGCCTACGAATGGAATCTCAAGCAATTCGCGCATTGATACCGTTCCAATCTGATTTGAGAAATTCGTCACAAATGGCTGACAAGCAACATTATCGCAAATGCTCAGCCGATATTGTAGGGGAAGCTTGAACGCAAGGGAGCTGCGTCTGCGATCGGCGCAAATCATGAACTGGCGCCCCGCCACTTCATCGACGCCAGGATGGATTCGCCAAACTCTGCCCGCGCGGCCAGCTAAATTTTGATTAAAATATCTCGTAACAAACCAGTAATCTGATAGATGTATGCTAAACTACCCTTGCGTGTAATGGCAAGTATTTCGTCTAGTCGAAGATATGCTAAAGGAAGGAAGCAGACTCATGGGCACAGGGAAAATGCGATTCCTGTTGATTATTTTGCTATTGCTTGCGCTGCCGGCTAGCGCGCAAGAGTTCGAAGAGGCGCCAGGTCCGGGCTTGGGCGGCATCATCATTGACGCCAGCACCGCCGGCGATCCGGCGACATTCAATCCGCTTATCGGCGGCGATACCGCATCCAGCGCTGTCTATAGTTTGCTATATCCGTCCATCATCGGCGTTAGCCCCTACACAGGCTTGGAAGAGCCGAATCTCGACGGCGCCATGGCGGCCGGTTGGGAATACGATGAAACTGGAACCGTACTCACAGTCCATCTGCGCCAGGATATCGCCTGGAACGATGGCACGCCGATTACCTCGGCGGACTATATGTGGGCGGTGGAAGCGACGCGCAGCGGCCAAATCGACAGCCCGCGCGCCGGCATCTTCCAGACGATGGCGGATGGCACGCCGGCCGGCGGCAAGATCCTCAGCATTGAAGCGCCGGATGACTACACGGTGGTCGTGACTTTTTCCGAAGCGGACTGCATCTCCTTCAGCGACGTCAATGACATCACGCCTGTGCCCGCCCATGTATTCTCCCAGCTATATGGCGACAATTACGCCATGATGATGGACGATCCGCGGCGGATCCCGACGGTATCCTTCGGTCCTTTCAAAGACGTCGAATTCGCTTCGGGCGAGCGCATCAGTTTAATTGCCGATCAAGCATATCCCGATTCCATCCTCGGCTATGTTAGCCCGGCTGAAACGGTTACCCTGCAAGTCGCCGACGAGAATGTCGCCACCGAACGCTTCATCGCCGGCGAATTTACGATTATCGGCGTGCCCTCCATCCGTCAAGAAGACTTCCGCACCGACCCCGAGTTATTGGAATTCCCCCGTTACGAATTCACGGGCAACGGTTTCACATTCTTCGGCATGAATCACGCCAATCCGGACAATCCGCAGCCCGGCTTTGACGAAGAGGGCAATCTGCTCCCGCAAGAGCCGCACCCGGTATTGGGTGATCGGCTGGTCCGCCAGGCGATTTCCCACGCCGTCGATATGGACGCGCTGATCGAGGGCATCCGCGAAGGCAACGGCTTCAAGGTCGCCACGCACACGATCCCGACATCCTGGGTCTACAATCCTGAGCTGCAATATGAATACAACCCCGAATTAGCGATGGAGAAGCTGACGCAAGCCGGCTGGATTGACCATGACGATGATCCAGATACGGCTCGCATTTGCCAGGATTGCCTCTTTGCGCGCGAGGTTGACGAGGCTTTCAACGGCAGCGAACTCACGCTCGATTTGCATGTACCGGCCGGATCCGACATCGGCGAGCAGATGGGACTCTTCTTCCAAGCCGAGATGAACAAGGTTGGCTTTGAGGCCATCTTCGAGACCATAGACTGGGGCAGCGCCTTCCTGCCGGAACTCGTCGGCCAAACCTTCGACATGAACATGCTGGGTTGGAGCCTTGGCTTGCCCGTGGACCCGGATGTTTCCGCCTTTTACTATCCGGAAGTTGACGTGCCCGGCTCCGGCTTCAATTTCGGCTCCTATTACAACGCCGAATTGATCGAACTGAACGATCAAGCTCGGGTCGTGCCTGGCTGCGATGTGGAAGCGCGAGCCGAGATCTACGCGCGCGTGCAGGAAATCCTATTCGAGGACATGCCCTACTTCTACATGTATGTTTCCGAATCCATGACCGCGACGCAGCCCGGTCTGGGCAACTGGAATCCGACGCCGATCTCGCGCACCTACTCGCAGGATGCCTGGATCGCGCCGGAAATGGCGCAGCCCTAAGCAAGGCAATCTTTGACGAATCGGAGAGCTTCGGCTCTCCGATTCTTCTTAGGCCGCAAGCCCCAGCCGATTCTACAGGCTAGCAAGGTATGCAACGGTACATCGCCCGCCGCCTCTTACAAGCCATACCCACGCTTTTTGGCATCACGATCATCGTCTATTTCATCATGCTGCTGGCGCCTGGCGATCCAGTTTCCTTGATGACATTCGACCCCACAATCAGGCAGGACGAGCGCGAGCGCCTTGCCATAAAGCTTGGCGTCAATGACCCCTTTCATGTTCAGTACTTGCGCTGGCTGATCGGCGATGACTGGATGATGGTCGACAGCAATGCCGATGGCGAGGTCGATTCCTGGGGCGACAACTACGGCATCTTGCGCGGCGACTTTGGCACGTCGTTCAAGTTCCGCGGCTCCAACCCGCTCCATCTCATCAGCCAAAGGCTGGGCGCGACGATCGAGTTAAACATCGCCGCCGTCCTGATTGGCCTGACTGGCGGGCTCCTGATCGGCCTGTTGGCAGCGTTGCAACGCGGTCGCGCTTTCGACAAGTCGTCAAGGATCTTCGCGGTGCTTGGGGACGCTGTGCCGGCTTTCTGGTTTGGCTTGCTGGCAATCATGCTGATGGGCTTGGTTTTGCCCCGGGCTTTGGAGCCTTATGGCATCGGGGACGGCAGTCCCATTTTGCCCATGGGCGGGCGCTGCCCGCCGGTGCGCGGGGGCTGCCCGCCAATATACGCGCGCCTGCACTATATGATTATGCCGGTGCTTGTCAGCTCTATGGGTCCTATCGCCGGCTGGTCGCGCTTCATGCGGGCGTCCATGCTGGAAACTATCAACAGCGATTACATCCGCACTGCGAAAGCAAAAGGCTTGACGAGCCGCGGCGTTTGGATACGGCATGGGCTGCGCAACGCCATCATCCCGCTGACGGTATTTTTGGGTCCGCTCGTCTTTGGCTTAATTGGCGGCTCGGTTATCATCGAGCGCATATTTTCCTGGCCCGGGATCGGTCTGCTGCTATTTGATGCCGTTGTCAGTCGCGACTATCCCGTGGTGATGACATCGGTCGTCATCGGGGCGATATTGTCGATTCTAGGTTACATCGCGGCCGATATTCTTTACGCCCTGTCCGACCCTCGCGTTCGCTTCTCGGGAGCGCGACCATGACCAAAGACCAACCCGCAGTTAGAATCGCGAAATTCAAGCACCCGGAACAAGACGGCTTTACGCCATCGCTGAACCTCTACCAGAAAGCGTTTCGGCGTATTCGCAGCGACCGCCCTACTCTGCTGGCAATGGCGGTACTTGGCCTCTTTGTCCTGCTGGCAGTTTCCGCCCCTTTCCTTAGCGAGACCGTTTTCCAAGTCGACCAGGTCACGCAGTCGGTGCGCAACAAGTATCAGCCGCTATTTTCGCCAGGACATTTGCTGGGCACCGACGAGCTTGGGCGCGACCACCTCAGCCGGCTGCTCTACGGCGGGCGGATTTCGCTGGGGATTGGCATTGCCGCGGCTTTTTTGTCGCTGGGCATCGGCATCGTGGTGGGCGTATTCGCTGGCTTTTATGGGGGCTTTGCGGACGATTTCATCATCTGGTTCATCACCACGCTTAATTCCATCCCGGGCCTCTTCATTCTGATGCTTATTTCGGCGGTCTGGAAGCCGACCGCCGCAACGCTCGTCTTGATCTTTGGCATCCTGGGCTGGACCGGCATTACCCGTTTGGTGCGCGCGGAGACCTATTCCATCAAAGAACGCGAATACATCATCGCCGCCCGCGCCATGGGCGCATCCAACTGGCGCATTATGTTCATCCACATCGTACCGAATATCTTTTCCTTGCTGATCATCACCTTGTCGCAGGCCATCGGCGGCTTGATTTTAACCGAGTCCGCGCTGAGTTTTCTGGGCTTCGGCGTGCAACCGCCGACGCCGACTTGGGGCAATATGCTGAGCGGCGGCTTGGAATACGCGCGCAAGGCGCCCCATCTGGTCTACTTGCCGGGCTTGCTGATCACCACGACGGTGTTCTGCCTGTACTTAATTGGCGATGGACTGCGCGACGCCTTTGATCCAAAGATCGCCGATTAAGATTTCGACGACAGCGCTGCCGCAAGCCAGCCGCGCAGGGGTAGTTGCGAAGCGCATTTGATTGCGCTATAGACAAGCGCGCCACGCCATGATAAGATGCTGGCTCGACATGCCGCTTTGGAAGGAGCATCAGGAACTGAGGTTCCGCGAAGAGACTTATGGCAACTCATAAATCCGCATTGAAGCGTATCAGACAAAACGAAAAACGCCGCTTGCACAATCGTACCTACCGCAATCGAGCTCGTACACTGGTCAAGCAGGCGCGCGCAGCCATTGAAAGCGGCGACCTGGAAGAAGCGCGTAAAGCAACCAGAGTGGCCGTCCGCGATCTGGATAAATTGGCGAGCCGCGGCGTAGTCCACAAACGCAACGCCGCGCGCCGCAAGAGCCGTTTGATGAAACAGCTGGCGAAACTCGAATCCTAGGGTGGACAGCCCGCGTCCGCCTCGCCCAGCGTCTACTGAATCGCCCCGCGACATATGCAAGCAGGGCTGCTGTCGTTTATAGTAATTGTCCGACGCCGCGTTCCGCCCATTGTGGAGCCGGCGTTTTTTTGATTCACCTCAGAGCCACAGAGCGTACAGAGAAATACAAAAGATCATTTCTGTTTGCGGGCGTTTCAGCGGGTCGCGTAGGTGTCCTCGGTGGTTAATTGCCAATACTGAAATACACCCCACCTTGGGCAGACATAATGCAAAACCGAGCGCTATCGGACATAATATCCCTGTCACGGGATATTTCAGTCAGTCTGAATTAGCCCGGTATCGATCAAAACCGCTCTGGCCACAAGCATGGTTGCCGAGATAGATCGTCCACGGTCTTGTAAACGGTATCTGTTCACGGAAGCGCGCGGCCGCGCCTGCAACGCGTGAAAGTAGTTGTCTTGACTTTATGAGTATGGATATCAAAGCAGTCGTCGCCAACTGGAATTGGCAGAACCTGGCGGGTCTCGCCCAGTGGGTTGTGGACGAAGCCATGCAAATCCAACAGATCGCGGCGCCCACTTTTCATGAAAGAGCGCGGGCGCTTCATGTCGTAGAACGGTTTCGCGCCTTCCGCCTGGATGACATCACAATTGACGACTTGAACAACGTCTATGGGCGGATACCGGGCAAGCAATCCGATGCGGCTGTTCTGGTATTGGCGCATACGGATACCGTGTTTTCCGCTGATACAGACTTGAGCATTCAGCGATGCCGAAACCAGATTTACGGACCCGGAATCGGTGACAATAGCGTTGGAGTGGCCGCCATGCTGGGCGCGATCAAGTCGATTCAAGAATCCGGCCGCGCTCCGGATTGTGACATTTGGTTCGTCGCCGATAGCTGTGAAGAAGGTCTGGGAGATTTGCGCGGCGCCAAAGCGGCTTATGCCTGTTTGCGACAAAAGGTTTGCGCTGTGATCAACCTGGAAGGGCTAGCCCTTGGTCATGTCTACAATGCGGGCATCGCAGTGCATCGTTTACGAATAAGCGCCAAGGCGGAAGGCGGCCACAGCTGGCTCCATCACGGCCGTCCCAGCGCGACGCACGCCATCATGAAACTGGGCTATCAAATCGCCAGTTTGGAAGTGCCGGCCTCGCCACGCACAACATGCAATATCGGTATGATCGACGGTGGACATGCAATCAACGCCATAGCTACTGAAGCGAGCCTCTGGCTGGACATGCGGTCGGTCTGCGCGGGGGCGCTGGCGGAGCTTCGCCAACGCGTAGATCAACTGGTTAAGCAAAGCCGTCGCGATGGCTTGCAATTCGAGATTGAGACAGTAGGCGAACGTCCGGCCGGTTCCATCGCCGATGATCATGTGCTGGTGCGGGGCGCGCTGTCCTCGCTGGCAGAGATTGGCATCATGGGGACCCTGGAGACGGGCAGCACCGATGGCAACGTTCCACTTTCGCAAGGCTGTCCGGCCGTCACGATCGGCATCACGCGGGGCGGAAACGCGCACCGCCTTGACGAGTATATCGAGGTTGCGCCGATTCGCTTCGGCCTCAAGCAGTTGATCACGCTTGTCCTGGCCTCCACAGGACATTACGCGAGAGCCTCTATCGCGCGTTAGCGGGGCGGCTGATGTTCTTTCGCGGCATTTCCAGGAGTTGGCATGTCCATTCGGCAATGGCAACAGGTATTCACATTTGGTCCACCAGTTCCAGCAGCCGATTGATCTCCTCGATGGTATTGTATTGAGCGATGCCGACGCGGACCATGCCCCCGGGTCGATTCAGTCGCTGCATGATCTCCAAGGCGTAATAGTCTCCGCTCCAAACATAGACTTCATGCTCCGCCAGGCAAGCGGCGATTTCATCTGGCGATTTGCTATCCAGTTCGAACGCGACCGTCGGCACGCGCCAGCCGAAACGCGAGGCATCGGTAATGCCAGCAATGCGCAGGCCCGCAATCGCCGACAGACCTTCAATCAGCGCGGCGACCAAGCCGCGCTCGTATTCCCGCACAGCCATTATTCCTTGCTTCATTTTGAGCCGTCCGCCGCTATAGCCTGGCAGATCCGCAGCGCCGAAGCGTTCACCTATCATCTCCCAATGTTGCAGGCAGGCCAGCAGACCGTTCCAGGTTTCAAAACAGGGCGTGCCGGGCTCCCAGCGGTAGGGCGCTAGATCTTTCGCCGGACGCACTTTGTAAACCGGCAGCTCGTTCAGCAGATCTTCCCGCCCCCACATGAGGCCAAGGTGAGGACCATAGAACTTGTATGCGGAGCAAAGAAGGAAGTCGCAGCCAATGTCCTGGACGTCAATCGGCAGGTGCGGCGCGCTTTGAACAGCATCGACGATATGCCAGGCGTCCACAGCATGCGCCATCGCCGCGATCTGTCGCACCGGATTGATCGTGCCAACCGCGTTGGAGGCGTGAACCGTCGCCACAATCCTGGTTTTTTCGCTCAACGCTTCTTCAAGGGAATCCATATCCAATGTGCAATCAGCTGTATTCAGGTCAACCCACCTGATGCAAGCCCCGCGCTCTTGCGCGATTGAAGTCCATGGCGAGACGTTTGCATCGTGATCCATGCGCGTCAAGACGATTTCGTCGCCGGCTTTTAGCGTAGCCGCAATGGCGCGGCTCAATGCAAAGTTCAAGGTGGTCATGTTAGGACCGATCACGATTTCGGAAGCGCTGGCCGCGTTGAGGAAATCGGCCATTTTCTGACGTGTCTGGTCCGCCATCTCATCGTTTTGGCGGCTGGTACGGAAGAAGCCGCCCGAATTGGCGTTCATGCTGCGATAATATGCGGAAACCGCGTCAATCACAGTTTGAGGCGCCTGTGTTCCGGCGGGATTATCCAAGAATATCGGCTGGGGCGCGCCCGGCGCAGAGGCTCGCAACGAAGGGAATAGTTCACGTATGAAATTGACGTGAAAGGCCATGGACTTGTCCTTGACACTAAGAGAATCGCGAGAACAGTACTATAGCTGGCTCGCTCAGGATAGATGTATTTTCAGCCCGGGAAGTCAGTGACCACGGCCAGGGCGGCTGAGGCGTCGCGCGCTTGGCGAAACTGGTTTTCGAGGGGAGGGGGGACCTGACGGGGCGCGCAAGGCGTGGACACAGCCCTTCGACACTGACCGTTCCTCGGCGGTAAAGAAAACTATGACGCGATTGCTCCGAGTTAAAGCGCTTCAACTGTCAGGACGATCAATGGCGGCTCTCGTTTCCCGCGCCAAGCGCAAGAAGGTCTCGCGGTAAATCATGTTTATCGCGCGCGGGCGCTCCAGACCAATGGCTATATCAGCAACCAGTTTTCCGGGACGTCTCGACATCACGACGACTCGATCCGCCATAAGCACTGCTTCATTGATATCATGCGTGACCATGACAACCGTCTGTCTGTGCTTGCGCCACAGATCCAGCAGTTCCAAGCTGATCTTTTCTCTGGTCATGGCGTCCAGCGCGCCGAATGGCTCATCCAGAAGCAATGCCCTGGGCCGCTGCACGATCACTCTCCCCAGCGCAACCCGCTGCGCCATGCCTCCCGACAACTCGGCCGGGTAGGACAGCGCGAAATCTTGCAGCTGCAACTGCGGCAGCAATTCATAAACCGCCTTGTGCCGCCGCGCTTTGTCGACCCCCGCCAACTCCAGCGGCAGTCCAATATTGTCGAGCACGGTGCGCCAGGGCATTAGATTGGCGTCTTGAAACATGATGGCGAGCGCGGAGAGGGGACCCGTAATGGGCAAGTCATCGCCGGCGACGCTTCCCGACGTCGCGGGTTGCAGCCCGGCCAGGGTACGGATCAAGGTGCTTTTGCCACAGCCGCTGGGGCCGACGATGCACAGGAATTCGCCCGGCGAAACCTCCAGCGAAATCGGTCCCAATGCGGGCAGGCGGCCCTCGTCCGGCGTCTTAAAATCAACGACGAGCTCGCGCAGGCTCAGCTTCACTCGCGGATACCGGTGACAAACTGATTGGAAAATGAGGCGCTTAGGTCCGGCGGGGCGTCGCTCAACAAGCCCATCAAGCGCAGCGTATCGCTCATGGCTTCCCAGGAAGACAAATCGCTATGCCCCAGAGTATCGGCATCCCAAAGTTCAATCGTCCGAAGCAGCACTTCAAACTGTGTCAAATCGTCCGATCCCAGGGATTCCACCAGCAATTCAACCATATCTGAACGACTTTCGGCGATCTGTTCCCGACTTGGGTCGGTTGCGAGAAAAGCCGCTTGCTCCGCCGCCAACTCCCGCAACAGCATGAGAAATTCCGGCTCGCCCGGCAATGTCTCGACGAAGTTTAGGCTAGCCAGGTAAGCGTTGGCCGGATTGCGGATGGTCGCTTTCAGGGCGCTGTCAAAGCCACTTGCTATGCCTTGAACCTTGTCCGGATCCCGCCCGGCAAGATCTGCGCCGACAATAAGCCCATTTGACACCAGATCTACGCGAGAAGCGACCGATACTACCGCGATTCCCCTTACATCGCCGCAATCGCCGGCGGCAAGTCGCTCGCGAATTTGCAGGGGTTCGTTGTTGACATAAACAACCGCCGCGTCTACAGCGCCAAGGCAAAAGACATCGGGCGCGTTAAAGCCGATTTCCTTCAATTCGATTTCATCTTCGCTTAAACCGGCGTTTTGCAGCAAGGTGGTCAGTCCGCTATAGCTGGCGCCGAAGCGGCCGGGAATGCCGACGGTCATGTCGGTCAAGTTTTCCAGGTCCGCCCCGCCATCGTCGCTGACCATGACAATGCCTACCGGGTATTCCTGGAACCACTCATAAACATAGACCACATCGCGGCTCTTAGCGCGGGCCAGAATCACCTGCTCGCCGCTTACAATGCCGAAATCAGCCTGACCAGCGGCGACCAAGTCCAAAACATCCGGTTCTTGCAGGTGCTCCAGCGTCACTTCAAAGCCCTGGCGGGCAAAATGGCCGTCCGCGATGCCGACATAAAATGGGGCGAATTGAATGTTGGGAATAAAGGTCAACAAGATGCGTTCATGAAGCAAATCCGCTTGCGCGCCAAGCGAAGACAGGATGATAAAGCAACTGATTAGCGCCCTTCCCAAGATCTTGCGCATGATATTTGTGTTACTCCTTATATCGGACAATTCAACCTTTGGAGCGACGCCGCCAAGCCAGCCAGCGCCATTCCAGCAGGACCACAAAACTGTACAAACTCAAAGCGATCGCCGTCATCGTCAGAACAGTCACGATGACAAGCGGCGTGTCGTATTGATTACGGGCAGAAGTCACAAGGTAGCCCAGACCGCTGCCCTGAGTCACGAATTCACCCACAACCGCGCCTATCACCGCCAAGGTCGCGCTGGTTTTGAGGCCCGCTAAAACAACCGGCAATGCGGAAGGCAATTCCAATTGCCGGAAGGTTTGCCAGGGCGTCGCGTTTAGCGACCTCATTAAATCTCGAAGATTAGGGGAGACGGCGCGGACCGCGACAATTATGTTGACCAGCGACGGGAAAAAAACGATCACCGCTGTCGTAACGATCTTGCTCGTCGGTCCGCTGCCA
Source organism: Chloroflexota bacterium (assembly GCA_028873975.1). GTDB lineage: Bacteria > Chloroflexota > Anaerolineae > Aggregatilineales > Phototrophicaceae > UBA6055. Next base: position 1,009 of record JAPPMO010000064.1, on the reverse strand, counting down.
AACCAGATCACGAGCAGCGGCGCGTAAGCCACAATCGGCGTCGATTGAAAGGCGACAATAACAGGCGAAAGCGTGTATTCCAAGATTGGCGCCTTGGCGATGGCGTAGCCGATTGACAATCCGATGCCAAGACCCAGAATCAAGCCCAAAAACATCTCTTCCAGGGTTACGGCGAGGTGTTTGAGGAGCAATCCGCTTTGCAGCGCCTCGATAAGAGCCCGGCCAACCGCGGCGGGTGGCGGAACGATAAACGCGGGGTATATCTCGGCAGATGTTATCAATTGCCACAGCAGCAGCAAAGCGACAAGAGACAGAAGCGGAGCCAATCGGCGCAGTTTTAGTAGAAACGCCCGACCTGACCGGGAACCGGATTTGGGATCAATCTTTTCGCCTAGCGTAGCCATTCTTCGCCTCAACCGAAGCGACCAACTCGAAGCAAGGCGACAGGAAACACGACCTGTATGGCGCGCGCAACCCGCGCGTTCGGCGAAATCATAACGAAGGAAACGCCGCAACACACGATGAACTTGCCAAACCTTCTCCCATCCGGACTGTCACCGTCGGCTCCGGCTTCTCACCGGAATCCACCTGTTTGACAACGCCACCGCGCGGCCAACAGGGTCGCGGGCTGGGCGCGCTCATTCGCGCATCACCGCCGGTAGGGAATTCCACCCTGCCCCGAAGGTTGGTTTAGATTCGTTTTGCGACGAGTATAGCAGGAAAGCTGTAGAATGTCACTTATCCTGCATTGGCTACCAAGGCAATCGCATCAAAATGATAGCGGCTGAAATGGTGGGAATCTAAACTGAATATTAACTACAGAGAACACAGAAGTAAAACCAATAAAGTAATGCAACGAAAGCGAGCCTTGTAGGGGCGACCAATCTGGTCGCCCGTTGCCGCCGCGACTTGTGGTTTCGGGCGACATGGTAGGGCGCGTAGACACTGCCCGCCTGTCGCCCCTACAGATCGTTGCTTTTGCAAAATTTGCATGACTTACTTGCACTTA
>JAPPMO010000039.1 GCA_028873975.1 Chloroflexota bacterium | reverse complement strand
AGTTCGTCCTTTTGCTCATTGGAAACAGTGCCATTATAATCCAGGACTATACATGGCATATATTTACAATATCATAGAAATCGAAGGTAGCGCTCATGGAACAGAAAACCAATGGCAATGAACAACGAACCTTAGGGTACATTGAAGGGCGCTTGCAAGGGTTAGCTACAAAATCCGACCTCGCAGAACTAAAACTTGATGTCTCAGAAGTAATCTCTAATCAGACTAAAGAACTTGGCGACAAGATTGATGGTGTCAGAAGCCGACAGACAAGGATGATCGGCGTTGCCGTCGGCATCGGATTTGTCTTGTCACTTTTGATAGGTGCTGGCAATCTTGCAGTAAACCTTGGTTGGATACAAACCGCAACAGGATGATGTATGGAAGGCAAGACACTGTCTAAGCCTAAGTTCGTTGCCTCTGATCATCTCCTCATAGGGTCATACATTCTCCTCGGGCAGCAATCTAAATTCTGGCTATTCCCATAGCTAGCATCCTCCAATATTTTGGATATTCCTGCTAGGGCTTGGCCTCGGAAATATCCCCGGTGAAGAGATAAAACTTGATCCCGAAGGGCGTCATCAGCGTGGCGTGGGACAAGTCATTGCCCTCGCCGCCCTCCATGAAAGCGCCCAGCTCGAAGCCTTCTTCGACCAGGGCTTCGTTGACCGCTTTCATGTTCGGATCAAAGTGCGTGATGGAAAAAGGCTCGATCATGCCGTACTGATGGATGCCGATCAGATATAGGTCGTCGCACCAGATGCCCCAGGGCATGGGCTGGGTATATTTGCCCAGCGTTTTGTAACCGGCCGCTTCCCAGAATGCGCCTTCCGTTTCCAGATCGTCCGTCATGACCGAGAGCTCGCCAAACTTGCCCAGCCGCGTGATATCGGGCGCCTTGGCGATGTCGTCATGCGGCAGTTGGCGCGGCGCGGGGGTTGGATCCAGCAGGATCTTGACGCCGGTCGGGCTGGTGAGTGTATTGTCGACGATCTCAAGTCCGCCCGCCGCGAGCGCGTCGATATCGCTGCCGTAGTAGCGCAGGCTGGGGTTTTCGCCCCCGCCGCTCAAGAGATGCAGGTGATAGCGACCATCGGTGTAGACATCATCGTCCGCGGCGACCAAGCCCAGCTTGCTGTAGTAGGCGCCGGCGGCGGCTGTGTCATCCACGTAATTCAGTACCTCGACATAGGTTCCCAGTTTCATGCTGCGTTCTCCTTCCCTCACAGTTGTGCTATTGCATCGCTTGTTTCAGCGCCTCCAGGGCGGACCTTTCCGTCTCAAAAATGGTATGGAGCTGCTGGCTCATGCGCTCGAACAAGGCATCGGTCGCGCTCCCGTCGAGGGGCCAGCCATCCAGATTGTTAGCCGCTTCCAGCGCCGCCAAGTCCTTCATGGCTCCCGCGAGTCTCGCTTGATCTTGTCCCGCGAAAGCCGCATAGCGCGCGCGCATCAGCGCTTTGGTTTCGGCGAAGACCGGCAAATCGTCGGAAAGCGCCATCTCGGCCAGGGCGCGCCACTCGACCGCGCAGGCGCGATAGCATTCCGCCGCCCGGTCCAGAGCAACATCGAGTATGGCCTGTGCTTCCAGCAGGAAATCGGCATAGAGCTCCCGCAGTCCAGCGCCTTCGGTATCGTCCAGCGCGATGCCTTCGTAGATTGTGCGCAAGGTTAAATACAAGCCGGCGCGCCGCGCGAAGACCGTTCGCCAGCTTTTTTTGTTCTTGGGGTGAGTCATCAGCTTCGCCCATTTCCGGTACACCGGTAGCGAAAATGACTCGGAACTGCGGCTGAGATGAGAGATATGGTCGTCGATGCCGGCTCGTATTGCGCTAGCCAGATCAAGGGACGCTGACGGTGTCAAGCTCATGCTGCGTTGTTTGTTGGAGGGAATCGGTTCCCGCGCGAGCGCAAGTTCGGCTTGGCTTAGTGACCAGGGACGCTCGCTGAGGTCATCGACAATATAGGCGTCGTCATCACCAGCGCTGAGGCCAATAAGGTGGATGATATGTCCTTTTTGCGATGCCGGTAGTCCCTGATAGGGCAGGCTGGCTTTGTCGGCCCAGAGCAAAGCCGTCCCGCTCGCCGCCAAGGCGTCGTCGAGATTTGCCTGCGCCTTCTTCGCGCTGGCGGTCTCGCGCATGTCGACCGCGACATTGAGGCGCTGGCAGGCATTTTTGAGGAAGTCGGGGGTGTAATTCCAGCGATTGCGGAAACCCAGCACAATCAGCGCCGAGTCGTACTTCTCGAATTCCCACAAGATGTATCCCGCGCCCAATCCGCCGCCGATGCCCAGGATCATCGCCTCGCTCAAGGCTTGGCCCGTTCGCGGATCGCGGAGGCATTGGCGCGTCAGGGCATTTCTCAGGACTGCCGTGACCGAATGCTTTCCGCCGTATGCCGCTTCCATATTGAGTTGCTCCCGCGTCTTTGGCGATCAGGCATCCAATTGCAGGTCGGATTGTACCAGCTTCTCTTGCATCTCGTGCATGGACTGGGGATAAATATGCCCCCAGGGATGATCGGCCAGCGGGATGGCGGGCGGCTGCCAAGTCTCGCCATATTCCGCTACCGACCGGATCCAGTTCAGATAGTTCAGCCAGCCGATCCAGATGCCGTTGTTGGGGAAGTCCGGCGAGAAGCCGCTATGATCAAAACGGATGCGCGTTTTGCCGGCAGAGCGCTCGAGCCGCCAGGTCGCCCGGGTAGGCGCCTCATCCCCCATCTGCCAACTGATGGTCAGGCCTTGGTTTTGCGCGAAGTCGAGCACGCGGATGCCGTCGATGCCCCAGCCCAGATCATATTCCCCACCCGGCTTTAGTTCTACTCGCGCTTGATTGGCGATCCAGCGTTCCATCAGGTTTGGACGGGTGAGGACACTGAAGATGGCTTCCGGGGACGCGGTGGATGCGAGGCTGTGCTTGATGTCGCCCGTCATCGGTCGGCTGAAATCGACCCGCGCCTCGCAGGATTTGCCATCGAGATAACGGCGCAGGTTCTCCAAATGTACAAACCAGAAATCCTCGAGCGTGAAAGCCTCGGCTTCCTCTTGTCCCTCGCGTTGATGAATCAAGGTCAGCGCTGTCCGCTCGGCGCCCAGCTCCCGTAATTTAATCGTGACCTTGCTGGGGGCATGCCCCAGATGCCAGGCGAATTTGAGCAGCCGGTCGGCTTTATGCGCCAGCAGCGACTGATGCTTGTCTTCGCGGCTCGGGTGAAAAGGCGTCGCCGCGCCCCAAAACAGGAAGCGTCCGGCAGCCAGATCGATATCGGCGGATTCCGCCAGCCAGGCTTGCGCGGCATCGGTCGTCGTAATAGCCCGGTAAACGGCGCCCAGGCTAGCCTCGATATGCGCTTGCATGGCGAGAGATTTCATTTCACTCACGGCAGTTCTTTCTTCACTGGAGAATCGGAAAGTTTGTCACGAGCCTAACGGAGATTCCTCGCGCTCGGAAGTCCCAGTTAGGCTTGAAAAGGCCGATTGCCGCTTGATTAATCAGGTTGTAATGAAAGGGACTTATTTCACGCGCCGACCAGGCCAGACGGACCGCGGGGCATGAGCATGAGGAGCAGCAACAAAGCCGCGCCCCAAAGAAGGAGGCCGCCCGCCAGGGCGGCTCGCCACAGATGCGGTTCAAACGCAAAGACGACACGGCTCTGTCCGGCAGGCATTTCTAGCGCGCGAAAGATCACATTGGCGCGCAGAATCGGCTTTGGTTCGCCGTTCACTTCGGCTGTCCAGCCCGGGTAAAAGGCATCGCGCAAGATCAAATAAGCCGGCCCGGATGAATCGACCTCCAAGACCACGCGAGTATCATCATAGTCGACGATGGTTACCCCTCCGGGCTGATCGACGGCGAGGGCCTCCAGCCCAGCCTCGCCGTGAATGACGTCCCGGTCGCCTTCGCCGATCAGTCGCAAGGCTTCTTCACGACCTCGCAAGCTGTCTGGCAGGATGCTCGATTGTGAGGCCAGGTAGGCGCGCCCACCCTTGGAGGGCACGCGGTAGACCTTGATCGCGCTGGAAAGGACGCGCTGGAAATCCGGCGGCTGCGCCTGCAGGAAGATGCCTTTATTGCCGCTGTAGGTGAAAGTGAGCGCGAGCATACTGTGGTCGGAGGCCAGAATGGACTCCAAACCGGCGCGATCGACAACGGTTAGCAGCAGACCATTCTCAAGCAGACTGGCATCGTCCCTGCCCGGCAGGGGCTCGGCGTGCAGGATGCGCGCTTGATCGAAGGGATCGTCGGGCCAGGGGACCCGCTCGACCTCTTGCCAGAAATCGGCCAATGCGGTGTCGTAAGCGATGCCGTCCAGCCAGATGTCGTAGACCTTGTCGACAATGAGATAGCGCGTATCGGTCATTTGCAGCCAAGGCAATTCGGGAATGCAGGCACCGCTGCATTCGGGCAAAGCCATCCGTTCCCCAAGCCGGCCATCGACGGCGGGCTCCGCGTCTTCCGGCAGCAGCCGGGAGGTGAATTGCGAATAGAAGACCGTCGGCGTGATGCCGCCCCCGAAGCCGTCGATTGTGGGGATGCCCCAGGCGAGGGCGAGATTCGGCATCAGCATCTCTTGCTTTTTGACCGCGTCCAGAGCGTGGAACTGCGACTTGTAATCCATGCCCAGGCGGTCGTAGCGGGCGCGCAAGGCGGCGATATCGCCGGGATCGAAATAGATTTGACTGATGGACAGCGTCCGCCCCGGTACCGTCTCTTCCGCCTGATAGGCCAGCAATTGACTGATCGTGAAGCGCTGGCTTAGATAGACTTCCGGTGGACTAAGATCGTTGTAGGGCAAGTTCCGCCCCGCCAGAAGCAACTCGGCGAAGACCAGCGCCAAAGCAGCGTAGGGCAGCCAACGATGACGCAAGAGCAGCAGTGTGAGCAATAGTAAAAGCGCCAGCCCCCAAAGCGCCAGCGAGGTATTGCTGATCGCCTCTCCGCCAAAGATAGCGCCGGGCGCCGGGCGCAGCAGGAAGCGCGTCAGTGTGATGAGCGCGGCGATTATCAGCCCGACCGCCATGAGGCCGCGACGTCCGCCTTGCTCCCGCTCGCTTGCAGATCCGCGCTCAATGGCGGAAAGACCCATGCCCGCCAGGATCGACATGCCCAAGGTGAATAAAGCCAGGAAACGCGCCGGGACGCGAAACAGGTTGAATAGCGGCAGTTCCGCCAGCAACAGGAAGAGCGGACTGCTGCGCCCCAAAGCCAGCAGCAAGCCGAGAAGCGCCAGGCCGATCCAGACCCGGCGCAGTCCGGCGGGAAGATGGCCCGCCGCGACGCCCCAAAGCGCCAATCCCAGCCCGATCACGCCCAGGTAAGCGACATACTCCCCGAAGAGCTGGCCGTCGTAACTTGGCAGCAGGGCGCGCCCCAACAAGTTAGGCGACAAGGAGAAAGCGGTGACTTCTCCGGCGCTAAAGCCGCTGCCGCGGTTGGACATGCCGATCAATTCCAGGCTCGGCAGCAATTGCGGAACAGCCAGCAGCAGAGCCGCCAGCGTGCAGGTCCCCAGCGTCAAAAGCCGGCGGCCGATCTGCCGGGGACCTTCCCGCGCGGCTATGCCGAGGCCGATGCCGTAAAGGCCGAGACCAATGCCGCTGATGAAGACGGTCTGCGTATGCCCGCAGAATATTTGCAGCGCCCAAGCCAGGGCAAACAAGAGTCCGTCTCGCCGGGTCCGTCCGCGCGTCAAGGTGCGGTGATAGAGCGCGAAAAGAAAGGGCAGCCAGGCCAGGCCTTGATACTGATTGATCTGCTCGACATGCGCGCCGAGATAGCCGCTGAAGCTATAAACCAGCGCCGCCAACAGTGCTGGCATGGCGCGCTTCTCGACAGCTTCGCGATACAAATAAAAGACGCCCAACCCAGCCAGGACGCTATGGATGAGGATACTGATCTTGATCGCTTGCGGCGCGCGGAAGGGCGCGGTCAACCAGTTGAGCGGATAGTACGTGCCGAGCTGCGGATTGGCCAGCAAAGGCGCGCCCATGAACAGGTCTGTGGTCCAAAGGGGCAGTTCGCCGGCGCGGAAAGCGGCGTTGCGCGCGTCCCAATACGGATAGAAATAGTTATAGGTATCGCCCCGAGCCAGGATCAGATCGCTAAATGTCAAGTGCCGAAACAAGATCAGCGTCGCGCATATAATCAGCAATAGCGGCAGGAATCGTCGGGACCGGCGCGGGCTCATAGGCTGTCCTGTTGACTGCGCTGGTAAACCGACCACTCGGCGCTGCGCAGCAGACCGCGCGCAGCCAGTGCGAGGCGTATGCGGCGTTGCAAGGTTCCCTGTCTGCGCTCGCGCTGGAATTGCCGCCAGCGCTCGTGGGCGGCGGGTCCCCACAGAAAATCTTCAATTTCGCCGGGCAGTTGGACGCCATCGCTATTGCCCCAACTATGCCAGGCATCCTCTTGCGCCCGAGGGTGGGCCGGGCGCAGATGACGCCATTCGCCTCGACGCAGGAAGATAATGTTGACCTCGATATCCTCGCGATCGCCCCCGGTGTTGCTCAGGTTGCCGCCATGGATCAGAAAGTCCCCGCCGTTGCGCTGGCCCGCATGATACCGGGCGCAAGCCAGGGCGCGACCAGCCCATTCCATATCGCCCGCTACGCGAAAAGCTTCGTCGAAAGGACCAACTTGCTGATAGAGCGCGCGGCTCATCATGAAGAAAGGACCAAGGCCGTTGCCCCTGGCAAAACTGGCAGGATCAAAAAGCCTCGGCGCCTCGAGGCGCTGCTGTTGAGGGAAGAGGCCAAGGCGCCGTACAGCGCTGACCCGGGTGAAAGGGAAATCGACCAGGTTAGAGCCGCCACCCAGCGCGCGCGCGCCCTCGATAAATCCCTCGGTCGAACGAATATCATCGGCGTTCCAAAAGGCGATATAGGGCGTCTGCGATGAGGCGATGCCACGATTCCAAGAGGCGTACAGCGACTCGCGGGCGACGTAAACCGGCGTCATGCGCCCATAATAGTTCGCGTTGATTTCGCGCGTCAGCAAGTCGATCTGTGTTCGCTCATAGTCCGAAGCGTCGTTGACAATTGGCAAATAATGAACCGAGACGCCAGCTTGGCTGACTTGTTTGGCAAAGCCGAAGACAGCCGCCGTAAACCTGGATAAATGCGGCTCGCAATGATAAAGGGAAGAGATCACGGCGACGGACATCGATTGGGCATTCCCTGATGCTTCTGACAACTTTATCAGATTACAGGCTGTCAAGAAATTCAAGTGTTGCCATGCTTGCGGAAGACAAATCTGGTCAGGATTATTCCTTGCCGGGCGGAATAGACCTCGCCGACTTTGCGCGCGCCGAGTTTGTAATAGAAGGCGTCGGCGTGGGGATCCGATGTGAAGGTGAATGCCGGCGCTTCGTTAGCCGCGCGCGCCATCAGCCCGGCGCCGATGCCCCTGCCCATGTATTCCGGCAGCACCCAGAGGTGCTCCAGGACGACCCCGTCCTCATGATGTTCGAGGGCGGCAAAGCCGACCGGCCTGTCTGATCCGGCGACAGCGACCCATACCTGGTGGGCGGCGATGTAATCCGCCGTCACCGTCAAAAAGCTGCCGCGCCAGAGATTGATTTGCTCGGGCGCATATCCCCAATGCGCCTTGGCGTGTTGAGCGATCAGACTCAGTTGTCCGGCTTCTTCCGGCAAGGCGTCGCGTATGATAAAGCTCTGGTTCATCTCTGGTCGAGCAGCTGATCGGTCGTCAAAACGGTGGCGAATTCCCGATGCAGTTGCGCCAGGGCCAGGTCGTGAACCACATCGGCGGAATAATGGCTGCCGTCGAAACTGCGCTTCTCATGCGCCGCCGTGGCGTCCGCAACGACGACCGTCTTATATCCCAGATCGCCCGCCATGCGCGCTGTGGTCGACACGCAATGGTCGGTGGTCAAGCCGACGATGACCAGCGACTGAATCATAGCCCGCTCCAGCCGTTCGCGCAGATCAGTGCCAAGGAAGGCGTTGTTGACCTTTTTTGGAATCACCGGTTCCCGGTCCTGCGGCGCTACGATGGCTTTGATGGCATTGCCTGGCAATTCCGGTCGCAGCGGAGAATCGCTTTCGGTGGACATGTGCTGGATATGGAAAACCGGGCGTCCTCGACGGCGCCACTCCTTGAGCAGCCTCGCCATGTTGGATTCGGCATCGGGATTGTTGCGCTTGCCCAAACGCGAATCGTCCAGCCCCTCTTGCACGTCGATGATAATCAGCGCTGGACCTTGGTCTGCTGACATAGGACTCCTCCTTTTGCGACTATCGTAAATGGTCAACGGGACTAAGTTTAGGGTCTTTCCAGAGTCTTCGATTTCCCCTCCTCCATTGTCAATCCCGCCAGACCGCTAAGGGCAATCGCATCAAAATGATAGCGGCTGAAATGGTGGGAATCTAAACCAAATATTAACCACAGAGAACACAGAGGGCACAGAGAAAAACATAAAATGTCTTATTTCAAGTGCGTTTTCGGGTGAAAAATCACGTTTCGCTTATAACCCTTTCTTATGCTTAGTCCCGGATTTTAGAAGAAATGTCGTCTGAACACCAACGAACTCTGTGCGCTCTGCGCTCTCTGTGTTGAAAAAATTCGATGCGATTGCCCTGCCAGACCGCTTGCATCATCTCTTTTCTTACAATTCCATTGCTCATGCAACCTGCAAGGAGAGGGCTTGTTATTATGTCTGAACGCGGCTGGATGATTGGCTGTCGCCGAGCGGCTGTGGCCGAGGGGACGAGCCGACCACAACTCTCAATTTAGACTAGGGATTCATGTCATGGGCATGATATAATGCCGCGATAATCGCGATGAAGCGGCGGTGATTCATGCTTCAGGTTGTATCCTTCAATATCGGCGGCGCCCGGGGTATGCGGCCCGCGCCCCATGACCACGAACAGTTGGCGCAAGATGCCATCAGCACCCTCAAACAGGTGATCAATCCGGGGCAGCCGACGGTGATCGCGCTGCAAGAGAGCGGCGTGGCCATCGTCGATGGGATCCAACGAAATGTGGGGCGCAGCATGGCGCGGCATTTAGGCGAAGATTATGTAGACGCATTCGCCGCCGAAGTCACCATGTGCGATCACCCGCATCCAAACTTGTGGGACAGGCCCGCCTTTCGTCGCATGACACATGCCGCCGAAGGCAACGCCATCGTGACCAACCTGCCGATCGCAGAGTGGCCATGGGGCAGTTACCCGAGCCACACCCATTGCGGCATGGCAGGTTCCTGGGCGCGCCACACTTGCATAAGCCGCGCCTCGCTGTACAGCAGCGGCAACCGCGATACGCAGCCGCGCAACTTGATGGTCGCTTCGCTGAACTACCGCGGCATCCCGCTCTATTTTCTGAATACCCACCTCGGCGTGTTGATCGGCGAAGATCGCCGCGACCCGACCTTCGAGCGTTCGCGCACGGCATCCCACATGCGTCAGGCGCAGGCGCGGGAGATCTTGCATGTTGTGGAAGAACTGAAATGCGCGGACCGGACGAACGAAGAGCCCGAGCGCGCGATCTTGCTGGCCGGGGATTTCAACGCCCAGCCCGCCACGCCGGAGATGGAAATGCTGCAGCGCCATTTTCGTTTATTGACGCCGGAGAACGAGCGGAAAGAGCTGTGGACGCATCACAGTCACCGCATCCTGGTCGATCATATCTTGCTGCACGATCCCGCGGATCAGTTCGAAGTGATTTCCTGTCATATCCAGAGTAAGATCCCCTTCGACGATTTGACCGACCATCGCCCCACGGTCGGCATCTTCGCCCAGGCATAAACGGTCGAAACTCCTTTATTCATTTGATTGCGAGAGTCTCTCATTCGCCCGCTTCTGGCGCTGGGCTTTGTTGCGTCTGTTGAGATGCCTGTGCATCTCGAGGAAATAATCGAGCGTCTTCTGCTGCGCGGCTTCATCCGCGGCGTAGGCTCCCGGGTGCTTTTGGCGGCGTTGCCGCGTTACCTCATAGAGAAACACAGCTACCGTAACCGACACATTCATACTCTGCGCGATGCCCCGCATGGGAATCATCACCAGGCGATCGGCGGATCGCAGCGCCCTGGCGGAAAGTCCGTCCTTCTCGTTGCCGAACAACAGGGCGAGTTTCGGCTGGCTGAGATCGGCTTCGAAAATAGACTCCGCATTGGGATCAAGCGCGGTGGCGACGATATGCCATCCTTCCTCTTTCAAGGCGCGCAAGGCGTTTTCGCTGCCGTGGCGCACGCGATAGTTGAGCCATTTATTGGTCGCGGTCGAACTGTTCTTGCCCACTTCTTTGGGGTCAAATTCAGGATGCGTATCGAAGATGATATTGATTTCTTGAATGCCGAAGGCATCGCAACTGCGGGTGATAGCGCCAAGATTATGAGGATCGAAGACGTCTTCAATCACCACCGTCAAGCCAGCCTGCCTCTGCGCGGCGACGCCTTTGAGTTTGTTCATGCGCGCGACGGTGGGCATCGTTAATCTGCCAGGCGGCAACTCAATTCAAGGGGAAAACAGGCGCTGCAACGCGAGTTCGAATCCGGGCAGGACATCTTCGCCAGACAAGATATCGCTCGCGTTGGCCGTTTTGCGCTTTATGCCCTGTCTTTCGTCGCGGCGGTATACTTCGACGCGCGCTTGACGGGGCAGCACAATCCAGACCAACTGTGAACCATTTGACAAGTAAATTTGGGTCTTCCTGTTCACTTCCTTGCGGGTGTTGCCAGGTGAGACGATCTCGACCGCGAGATCGGGCATCAGCGGCACATATTTCTCGGGAAAAGGTTGTGGCGCCCGCGCGCGACTGACAAATGCCACATCCGGCGAGAGCAGTGTATGACGATTGTCGGGAGGATGATAGCCTGCGTCCGAGGTGACAACCCCAAGCGATTGAACTTCTGCGAATATGTCCAGATACCGCGACAGCCTAACCTGAAGTTGTCCGTGTCGTCCGCCGGGAGGAGACAGAACGATTAGCTCTCCGCCAATCAGTTCATAATGTCTTGGGTCCATGACATCTCGATGGGAGAGTTCCCAAAGGTCGTCAATGTCGTAAATCCGCTGTCGCAGTACCATCGCTGCCTCGACTTGCCCTTTCTTGTGCCGATATCATAGCACATTTGGCTAGCGAAAGCCTCAAGGCGACCCGGCAGACAAAGCGCCTGAGAGAGTTCCAAGACCTTATGTTATAATGCCAACAAAGAGAACTATAAAAAGGTGTTCTTATGATAGGCGAAACAATTGGCGTCCTGACAGCCGGCGGCGACAGCCCGGGCTTGAACGCGGCAATCCGCGGCATTGGCAAAGTAGCGATTGAGCGGCATGGCATGCGCGTGGTGGGTTTTCGCGATGGCTTCCGCGGCTTGATGCAAAACCGCGTCGAATGGCTGGGTCCAGAGCAGCTGAGCGGGATACTCACCTTGGGCGGCACCATCCTGGGCACAAGCCGCGACAAGCCGCACAAGATGCCCATCGGCGGCAAAACTCTCAACATGATGGATGTCATGGTCGAGAATTACCGCAAGCACGATCTGGCGGCTTTGGTCTGCCTAGGCGGCGGCGGCACTGCCAAGAACGCCTGGCGACTGGCGAAAGAGGGCATCAATGTGGTCTGCTTGCCCAAGACTATCGACAATGATGTCAGCGGCACCGATGTCACTTTCGGTTTTGATACGGCTTTAAACATCGCTTCGGAAGCGATCGATCGCTTGCATTCCACCGCGCACAGCCACCATCGCATCATCGTCTGCGAGATCATGGGACATAACACCGGCTGGCTGGCTTTGGGCGCTGGATTGGCGGGGGGCGCGGATGTGATCCTGATCCCGGAGATTCCCTTCAATATCGAGGTCATCGCCGAGTCGATCCGCGCGCGCAGCCGCGGCGGCAAGCGCTTTAGCATCGTCGCCGTCTCGGAAGGCGCGATGACGCAGCAGATCGGCAACAAACTGCTCGACGCCCGCGCTCGCATCGAAAAAGCGGAAGCCGATATCAAGCAATGCGCCAATGACAGAAACAAGCTCAAAGCGGCGAAGAAGCGCCGCCGCCAGGCCAGGGCGGAAGCCGAAGCGCTGGAAAAAGAACGCAGCGGCGGCACCCTGTTGCTGACGAACGAGCTGGAAAAGCGCACCGGACTGGAATCGCGCGTGACTATTCTCGGTCATGTGCAGCGCGGGGGCGTGCCGTCGCCGGCCGATCGCCTGCTGGCGACGCGGCTGGGCACAGCCGCCTCCAATTTCATCGCCCAGGGCGAGTCGAACATCTTGGTTGGCGTCTGCGGCGATCAGGTACAAGCCGTGCCGCTGGGGGATGTCGTTGGCAGGCGCAAGAACGTGCCGCTGGATCATCCCTGGTTGCTGACAGCCCGCGATCTGGAGATCTGCTTGGGCGACGCGGTTTGAGCATATGAGATTTCATCACAAACGTTTGCTATTTCGTCTTATTGGCAGTACAATTGTTCTATAAAATGGCAACGTACTGATGACATACACTACGCAGTTTCATAACGGTACCGAATTGAATAGGCTGTATGAAAATGACCGCCCAATCCATGAGTGGTACCGGTTTGTATTGTCCTTCCCGCCACACTTGGTGCGCGATTACGTCGAGAAGTTCGGCCTTGGCAAGGGACAGATCATTCTCGATCCGTTTTGCGGAACGGGAACGACTCTTGTAGAAGCGAAAAAACTAGGTATCAAGAGTGTTGGCGTCGAAGCCAATGCCATGGCGCATTTTGCCGCAAGCGTTAAGACAGATTGGGAAATAGAACCGGATGAGCTGGCTGATCTTGGACAAGAAATATCCAATCAGATTACGGTAGCTTCACTTGAGAAAATACTTTCAAGCGATTCAAGCTATTTTGATATAACCGTGTTCAGCGGTGAATTGCGCGCATTTGGCGTCGAACAGTCCAAATTATTGATTAAGAATTCTATAAGTCCATTACCCTTGCACAAAGTGCTTACGCTGCTGGATGGCATTGAAAGACACAAGGCAAAGAAACTTCGAAATCATGCGAAACTGGCATTGGCAAAACAGACAGTAAAAGAGATAAGCAACCTTCGCTTCGGTCCAGAGATTGGCGTGGGCAAGCTTAAGGTCGACGCACCCGTGCTCAGTCCTTGGCTCACTGCTTTAGAAAGCATGGTCAGCGACTTGCAGGAATTTCGCGCATTTTCGGATACGCCAGCAACGGTGTTCTCTGCCGATGCTAGGGATATTAGCAGGCATTTGACACCAGGATCGATTGACGCAGTAATTACTTCACCGCCATATCCAAACGAGAAGGATTACAGCCGAACGACGCGTCTTGAGTCGGTATTGCTTGGATTCATCTCAAGCCGCAAAGACTTGCGCCGACAAAAACAGCGATTCATCAGGTCAAATTCTCGTGGCGTCTACAAGCTGGATACAGACCACAGCTGGGTAGAAGATGTGCCTAGAGTGCAAGCGCTTGCGAACAGTATTGAACAGCGTCGGCTGGAGTTAGGAAAGACGTCCGGCTTCGAGAAGCAGTACGCAAAAGTAGTGCGTCTTTATTTTGGAGGAATGGCTCGTCATTTGTCAGAACTTCGGTCGCTGCTGCGCCCGGGCGCCAAACTCGCCTATGTGGTGGGAGATCAGGCCTCGTATTTTCGCATTATGATTCGAACTGGGCAGATAATCGCGGAATTGGCGGAGCGCTTGGGCTATGAAGTGCTTGATATTGACCTGTTCCGAACACGGTTCTCGACAGCTACAAAAGAACACTTGCGCGAAGAAGTAGTTCTGTTTCAATGGAACGGTTGAAGCGCCCCAATGGCAAAAGCAAATCGCTATTCACAGATTATTCAAGACATCTTCTTTCTGCACTACAGCGAAGGGGATACGGTCGTCTACTTTGCTCGAGAGGATATCGTAAGTTCTGCGGAGAGACTTGATATTCCTTTACCAAAGAATCTTGGAGACGTCGTTTACTCATTTAGGCATCGGAATCCTCTGCCTGACGCTATTACTGATAAGGCTCCTTCGGATCAATCTTGGGTGATTGTTGGCAAGGGACAAGCGAAGTATGCGTTTGAACTTAAGTCGATTTCAAAGATTCAACCTGATACGATGTTGCCAGTCACCAAGGTGCCAGATGCTACTCCCGGAATCGTATCGCGGTACTCTCTAACGGATGAACAGGCATTGTTGGCGAAACTTAGGTACAACAGGCTAATTGATATTTTTACGAGTGTTACATGCTATTCCATCCAGAATCACTTGCGTACTACTGTACGATCCATCGGTCAGATCGAGACCGACGAAATATATGTGGGCGTTGACAAGCGAGGGGCGCACTTTGTGTTGCCGGTACAAGCCAAAGCCAAATCCGATCAGATTGGAGTCGCTCAAATTGAACAGGATTTGGCACTGTGTGACGAAAAATTTCCCGAACTGGTCGCACGCCCGATTGCCGCGCAGTTCATGGATGAAGGAAGCATTGCGTTATTTGAATTTGGTCGAGACACTGATGGACAAGTGGTTAAGTTAGCGGAACGCCACTACCGCCTTGTACCCGAGCATGAAATGTCAGCTGAAGACCTAAAACTCTATCGCAACCGTCGTGCGGACTAACGCAACCTAGCTCATCCCCTCCCGCACAGCCCTGACAATCTCCGCCGAGGCATTGGCGAGGATATTCGTATCGGTCATCACGCTGACGATCCTGTAGCCGCGGCGGATCAGTTCGATACCGTGTTCCGGACCGGCGGCGAAGACGCCGGCGACCCGCCCGTGTCGTTGCGCGGTCGCCAGCAGTTCATCCAGCGCGGCGTCGACAACCGAGTCGGAGGAATCCAAGCCGGCTTGTCCGGTCATGGTCAAGCGCAGATCGCCGATGCCGATGAAGACGCCGTCCAATCCCTCGACGCTCATGATCTCGTCGCGATTGTCATATCCCTTTTGCGTCTCGATCATCGCCAGTGTGATGACGGTAGTGTCGGCCTGTTCGGCATAATCGGCGCCGGCGTAGACGCGGGCCCGCGTTGGACCCAGGCTGCGATAGCCACGCGGCGGATAGCGGCAAGCGCCCACAAAAGCTTCGCACTCCTCGCGCGTTTCGATCATCGGGCAGACAATGCCATAAGCGCCGGCATCCAGCAGCTTCATGATGTCGCCCGGCGTATTCCAGTTGACCCGCGCCATCGGCACGGCATCGGTGGTCGAGACGGCTTGCAGCATCTGGATGGCTGTTTCCATACCCATCATGCCATGCTGCATATCAATTGTGAGGCTGTCCCAACCTTGATTCGCCATCACCTCGGCGGACCAGGTGCTGGGTATATGCAGCCAGCCGTTCAAGGCCGCTTTGCCTTCTCCCCAAAGCTTCCGCACATGGTTTTCGCGCATCTTCCATCCTCTCATGTTTAATGATAAACTAAGCACGAGTATACGATTGTAGCGATGGATTTCCAAACGTGAGGACTTAGTTCGGCCAGCGCCCCAGAGCAATGGGAAAGGATTCAGGCGACCGTACCGATATGTAATTTGCCTGATAGTCGCAAAAGGAGAATGACATGGAAAACCTGGCTATTGAAGGAATCAAATTGCTTTATGGAGTTGTCGCCGACAAAGAAGCGAACGAGCGTTTGGAAGATTGTCGACAGCAAACATTTGCGGGCGAGGAACTCGAAGGGCATCATCCACAAGCCATACGAGTTGTCAACAACCTGTTTGCAGTCGTTGAAGAAGCTGGGCGCGCGAACAAGGAAGGCTGGCTCTGCGTCAAGTCGCATCTGCCGAAGTCTGAAATGAGCCGACGGGTCTTGCTTGGTTATCTGCACCGAAACGAATGGCGTTGGACCCTGGAAGAAACTGCGGTTTTCAACGTTGGGCAGATCGAATGTACCCTTTACACCGACGGTGTGCTGCATTTCAAAAGGCTGGTTGTGTAAATCGTAGATCCAGCCTCTTTCCCTATGTCGATGAGAACGCGATAGCAAGCCACAGCCTTTTGTAACATCATTCTTCCCCATCTCACCATATAGACGAGATTGACAGGCGGCGCGCCTTTGTCAGAGCATGTTCTGTATGTGTAAAGACCTGTAGCAACGACGTTATGTATGCCAGCAACATCAACAAGATAGTCCTTATCAACTTCTGCCAGCGCTTTCATCTCTACATCCACGCCTACGCGCTGCTCTTGCTTGGGCGCGGATTGACCCTGGTGCAGATCAGCCTTATCGAGTCGGTGGTGATCTTCTCGATCTTCCTGATGGAAGTGCCCACGGGCGTCTTGGCGGATCGCGTCGGCCGCAAATGGTCGATCTTCGCGTCCACTTTTCTCTTGATGAGCGCCGAGTTCATCTTCATCTTCGCGCGCGAATTCCAATGGTACCTGTTTATCGCCCTTTTGACCGGCGCGGGATTCGCCTTCGCCTCTGGCGCGATGGAAGCGATGATCTATGACAGCTTGCCCGAAAAAGGGCGCGAGGACGCGATGAAGCGGGCGATGGGCCGGGTGAACAGCTTCGCGCAAATCGCCTTCGTCATAGCCCCGATCCTGGGTGGTCTGATTATCGGCGACGCCTCGGTCGAGAACTTCATTCCGGCCATCGCCTTGACGGTTCTTGCGCTCTTGCTTGGCCTGTTCATCTGCCTAACGCTGCGCGAGCCTTCAATTGATTCGACGGATTCGGCGGAAAAAAAGGCGGGCAGCATGACTCTGCTTCGCGATGGCCTCTCTTTGCTGCTCACGCAACCGCGCTTGCGCCGGCTGGCGCTGCTGGTGATTTTCACTTCGCCCTTTACCGGCGCCATGGTAACGACCCTCGGTCCGCCCTATTTGGCGCAAAATGAGGCTTCGCCCTTTGTGATCGGCGTCGCGCTGTCGCTTGGCAGCCTGCTAGCGGCATTGACGCAGCGCTACGCTTACAAGGTCGAAGAGCGGCTGGGCCAGGCGCGGGCGATAGCGCTGCTGATTCTGCTGCCCGGGGCGCTGTATTGGATTTTGGCGGCGGTGGCTGGCCCCATCGCGCCGGTCCTGGTCATCATCTTGATGTATGGCGTCAACGATATGAAAGCGCCGCTGTTTTCCGCCTATCAGAACGCGCTGATCGAAAGCAAGAACCGCGCCACCGTCTTGTCCATGATCAGCATGTTCCTGAGCTTGTTTATGGCGCTTGGTTTGCCGCTATACGCCGCTTTGGCTCAGCGTTCCCTGAGCCTGACATTTGTGGTGATGGGCGCAGTCATTGTGCTGGCGGGGCTGTTGCTGGGGGCGCATCGCTTGACCGAGGCGGGAGACCGGAACTGATTCATTTAGGGGCGCTTTCGAGATCATAGACCTGGCGCGCCCTGTAGACGGCGCCGCTCGGTTGCAAGTCGCTTTCGTAGAGCGCGAAGTCCGTAACCGGGAATGGCTCGGTGAAAAAGTCCATGTGCTCGCGCAGCCAGGTTGAAGCCAGCCCGCGGCGCAAGGGTTTCTTGAAGCGCATCAGCGTGATATGCGGATGAAAGCGCCGGCGCTCGCGCTGGAAGCCCTCACGCGCCAGCGCCTGCCCGACCGCTTCGTACACGTCGCGCAGCGGCGGGGTATTTTCCACGCCAGCCCAGATGACGCGGGGCCGCGCTTCGATGGGAAATTGTCCCACGCCGGCAATGCGCATCTCGAAAGCGGGCGCATCAACCTCTCGCAAAATACGCCCGTAGGCGCGCGCAACCGCCTCCGGCACATCGCCGATGAAGTGCAGGGTCAAGTGCAGCGCCTCGCGGCGGGACCAGCGCCCGGGCGGCAGGTCATCCTGACGCAGTTGCAGGATAGCGTCCTTGGTGTCTTCGGGCAGGTCAATGGCGATGAACAGACGTGGCATGCATACACCTGATTTACAATGTTCCCGTTTGGTATTATACTTCATCCTCGCCTTGGAAAATAAGCTACGACGAGCTAGGAAACAAGACTACTATGCTCAAAAAGGACATGGCAAGAAGTTTTCTGCAAATGGCTTGGTCAGGCGCGGTCTTTGAGGCTTACGAAAAATATATTCACCCCGACTTTATACATCACAATGCTTACTTCAAGGGCGAACGCGAGACGCTCCTCAGAGGAATGGACGAAAGCGCGCGGCAGTTTCCCGATAAACAATGCGAGATCCTGCGCGCCCTCGAAGACGGTGATTTGGTTGCCGTCCACAGCAAAGTTGCGCTCGACCCCGAGCAGGTATATGCTGTCATTCACATTTTTCGATTTGAGGATGAAAAAATCATAGAAGAGTGGGAATCGGCTCAAGAAGTCCCAAAAGATTCACCGAACGAAAACGGGATTTTCTGAGGATATACACATCATCCGGACTCCTCCGCCAAAAGTGCTTCCTGTAAATCAAATTGTAAGGTCAATGCAGGGGCGTTTGTCGGTCAGTGTCTACGCGACCCGCTGAAACGCCCGCAATTTATCGCTATTTTCATGGGCGACTCACAGAGTCGCCCCTACAAGGCTTGTCCGGTACTGACGCGAGCCACGCCGTATTTCTACCCCATCCCCCCAACCCCCCTTGCCCCAGCGAGCTAGGGAAGGGGGCGAACTCCTTGCATAGCGTCGCTCGCAATGCCAATTCGCCTAATATTACACATCCCGCCGTAGAGTCACCCTTCCCCAGTTGACTGGGGAAGGGCCGGGGATGGGGTAAAACCGGGGGAAGTTCAAGTCGTCCAGATTTCAGTACCGGACAAGCCTTACAATTCGTCAGAAACTTGTGAAATTCGACCTGTTTTGATTCTGGTGTGATTGCTCTGGCGACTTTGAATATGTTCTGTAATACGGCGAAAGTCTGTGCTACGATTCCCGATTTGTAAGGGTCGATCCGCAACTGATAAACGCATTGGGGTGGGATGGGATGAACTTGATCTTCAAGAATCTGGGGCTTTTATTTGGCATACTATCGTTAGTCGCGCTGCCCGCCGCCGCCAGCGCCGAGAGCCACTGTAACTTCGCCGACGACGCAATTCGGCTGGGCGGCGTCGTGCCCTTGTCGGCGCCGGGCTCGGTGGCCGGCGGCATCGGCATGAAATGGGGATTCGAGCAAGCCCTGGCCGATATCAACGCCGACTGCGGCATCGAGATTGACGGCGCGAATCATCGCCTTGACCTCGTCACGGGCGATTCGGAAGGCGTCTCCGAATACGGACAACTGGTGGTCGAGCGGCTGGTCTTGCAAGACAAAGTACATGGCATCGTCGGCTTTTATCACAGCGCTGTGGGGCTGGCGACCATGGGCATGGTGGAAAAATATCGCATCCCAACGATCTATGCCCACCCACGCAACGACCTCATCAGCGCCACTGGTTATGACGGCTTTGAGGGCGATCCGCCGCGTTTCGCCGACGGCATCGACTATGTCTTCCGCACCTCGCCACCCAGCTCGATTGTCGGCAAGGTTGTCACCGACTGGTTGATCGAGCAGGGCGTCGAGGATGTGATCCTGATCCTGGAAAACACCGACTACGGTCATCCGGCGGCGGTGGCGGAACGCGCGCATCTGGAAAAAGCCGGCGTCCATGTCGACCAACTGGAAATCGAATTGGGCACCGAAGATTTCGTGCCTATTCTCAGTCGCATCTACGCGCGGCCGCGCCTGCCGGACGCCATACGCATTATCGTCAGTGGCGAGACCTCCTACAACCTCACCCAGCAGATGGCGGAGCTCGGCATCGCGCCGACAGCGGACACCATTTGCGTGACCAACCACCTGGCATTCCAATCCGAGCAATACTGGAAGACCGTGCCCGATGGCAACTTCTGCGCCTTCGACCGCGTCGGGACCGTGCCCAGTTTATTCAACGACAGGGCGAAATCCTTGGATCTTCGCTACCGGGAAGACTTTGGCGACGTGCTGGTCAGCTTCGCCATGGAAGCCTACGACAGCGTCTGGCTGATGGCGGAGGCCATAGAACGCGCTGGCACTTTTACCGATCCCGACGCCATCGTCAGAGCGCTGGAAACGGCGGATATCGTATTGACGCAGGGTCGCTACTACTTCGACTACGGGAGCCACAATCCAGATCTGCCGGCCGGTACGCCGGCTTATATGTGGCATCAGTGGCCCGTGCCTGTCGTGACTGTGATGCAGTATTTTGAGCAAGATCAAAACGCCCTGGACGCGGCGGTGCTATACCCGCCGGTATATCAGACGCACGGCAGGTCATATTTTAAGCCGGGCGGCTAAAGCCATGTGGATCAGGTGAAAGCGGCGCGGCATTCTTTTGGACAATTCGTCGATTACACGTCGAACGACTGTGATATGCTGATTTTATAGCGGCGCGCCTCCGCGCCAGCGCGCCGAAACCATAAGGAGGTTCTAATGTCAGGCAAATCACTGGCGGCGCTTGCGCTGCTATTCCTGCTGATGACGAATGCCAGCTTGACAGGCGCAGAGGATAATTGTGAATTCGCGGAGGAGACGATCAAGTTTGGCGCCTTCGCGCCGCTGTCCGCGCCGGGGGCGGTGGTGGCCGGCGTCGTCATCGACTGGGCAGTGCAACAGGCCGCGCAGGACATCAACGCCGACTGCGGCATCAATATCAACGGCGCAAATCATCGACTGGAGGTCATCACCGGGGATACTGAAGGCATCTCCGAGCGCGGACAGGCGCTGGCTGAGCGCTTCATATACGAAGAGGGCATTCACGGCGCGGTCGCCGGCTTTCATAGCGCGGTTGCGCTGGCGGCGATGAGCATCTTACAGGAAAACCGTATCCCGACGGTATGGGCAGGTCCCTGGAACGACAATATCACCGCCAACGGCATCGTCGAATTCGAAGGCAGGCCGCCGCGCATCAACGACGGCGTGGATTATATCTTCCGTATCTCGCCCGCCTGGACGATGGTGGGCTCGGTGATCGCCGACTGGCTCATCTCGCTGGACGTTGAGGATGTGATCATCCTGGCGGAAAACACCGATTTCGGGCAACCGGCCGCGGCGGACGAGAAAGCGCGGCTGGAAGCGGCGGGCATACGCGTCGAGCAATATAATATCGAGTTGGGGACGGAAGACTTCATCCCCATTCTCAGTCGCATTGAATTGCGTCCGGAACGGGCTGACGCTATTCATATCATCATCACCGGCGATACAGGCCTCAACCTCAACCAGCAAATGGCGGAATTGGGCATCGCGCCCAGCGCGGAGACCATCTGCATCGCCGGTTACGATGCCGAACAATCGACTCAGTTCTGGCGTAACGTCGAAGACGGCAACTACTGCGCTTTCAACCGCACCGGTATCATCCCGTCCCTCTTCAGCGAACTGGCCGCCGAAGTCAACCGCAAGTACGAAGAAGCCTGGGATGACACTGCGCCCAGCTTCGCCATGGAGCCTTATGACAGCGTACTGCTACTGGCGAATGCCATCAAACGCGCCGGCAGCTTTACCGACCCCGACGCCATTGTCGCCGCGCTGGAAACATCGGATGTGGAACTTGCGCAGGGGCGTTATTACTTCGATTATGGGGGACATAATTCCGATATGCCGCCTGGCGCGCCAGCTTTCTTGTGGCATCAATGGCCCGCCCCCATCATTACCGTCATGCAGTATTTCGAGCAAGATCAGAACGCCCTGGACGCGGCGGTGCTATACCCGCCAGCCTATCAGACGCACGGCACTTCGTACTTCCGGCCAGGCGATTAGCCGCTTGCAATACTTGACATAAGCGGGATGTTTTCCCGCCCTTGATATTGCCAAAGAGTAGGGTGCATTTCAATATTTTGGCAGATGTCCACAGGCAATCACTCAAAATGGTATCTTGTGGAGCAATGCAACGAACAAACTAAAAATTCACCACAGAGCCACAGAGCGCACAGAGAAATACAAAAGATCATTTCTGTTTGCGGGCGTTTCAGCGGGTCGCGTAGGTCGCGCCGACACTGACCGCCGACACTGACCGCCGACACTGACCGCCGACACTGACCGCCGACACTGACTGTCGAACGCCCCTACATCGCCTCCTTTTTGGCAGGCAAGAGCTTAAATCTCGGTGCTGCCGGTCAGTGTCTACGCGACCCTCGGTGTCCTCGGTGGTTAATTGCCAATAATCTGAAATACACCCTGATATTGCATTGCGTTTGCATTGTTCATGGTCTGCCATTAAGATAGTAATATCGTAATAGAAGAAAGCGCAACTGAAATTTTTTCAGGACGAGGAGGATGGCATGAGTTTTAAGAACTTGTTTTGGATAATCTGCGCGGCGCTGCTGATCATGCTCGCGCCGCTAGGCGGCTTTTACGCCGACGAACATTGCGAATTTGCCGACGAAACCATCAAGTTCGGCGGCATTGCGCCGCTTTCGCCGCCGGGCTCGACTGGCGCTGGCGTGATCATTGATTGGGCTTATCAACAAGCCGCGGCCGATATCAACGCCGATTGCGGCATCGATATCGCCGGCGTCAATCACCGGCTGCAAGTCATCACCGGCGACAGCGAAGGCCTTTCCGAACGCGGGCAGGCGCTGGCAGAGCGCTGGATACTCGAAGACAATGTTCATGGCGTGGTCGGCGGCTATCATAGCGCGGCAGCTCTGGCCATGATGAAAATCACCCAGGAGCATCAAATTCCCACTTTGTTCGCCGGTCCCTGGAACGACAACATCACCGCCAACGGCATCATCGAATTTGAAGGGCGTCCGCCGCGTATTGAAGACGGCGTCGACTATATCTTCCGCACCTCGCCCGCCAACTCGATGGTGGAGTCGGTGGCGGCGGATTGGATCACCGAGCTCGGCTTGGATGACGTCATCATCATGACGGAAAATACCGATTACGGCATTCCAGCCGCCGCCCATCAAACCGCTCTCTTGGAAGCGGCTGGCGTCAAGGTCGAACAATACAGCTTTGAATTGGGCACGGAAGACTTCGTGCCGGTCCTCAATCGCGTGCTGTCCCGCCCAGAACCGGCGGATGTCATCCGCGTGCTGGTCACCGGGGAGACCGGCTTCAATCTCACTCAACAGATGGCCGAGCTCGGCATCGCGCCTAGCGCGGACACCATCTGCTACGCCGAAAGTTTCGCCGGCGATTCCGAACAGTTTTGGGCGGCAGTGCCCGATGGCAACTATTGCGCCTTCACCCGCGTCGGCACCACCCCGGCGCTTTTTGGCGAGATCGCAACGAATTTGAACGCGCGCTATACAGAAGTCTGGGGCGGGGTCGCGCCCAGCTACGCTTTAGAGCCCTACGACAGCGTGCGCTTGCTGGCGCATGCGATTGACGTCGCCGATACTTTCACCGACCCGGACGCCATCGTCGCCGCGCTGGAAAGCATCGATGTCGAGCTGGCGCAAGGGCGCTATTACTTCGACTATGGCAGCCACAATCCTGACTTGCCCGATGACGCGCTCGCGTACTTGTGGCATCAATGGCCCGACCCGATTGTGACTGTGGTGCAGTACTTTGAAGAAGGACAGAGCGCGCTGGACGCCGCGGTGATTTTTCCCAAGGTGTATCAGACGCATGGCACGAATTACATTGAACACGGCACAGCGCCCTGATTTTGCTCCAGGCGCTTCAAAGGCGCTATAATCGCTCGAATAGACGGGCGGGTTTTACAGCCCGCTCGTTTTCTTTTCTACAGATGGAGGTCGATCGACCATGATTTTTCCCGAATTGAGCGACCAGTTACGTATCAGCCGCTTGGGCGCCCCAGCCGGCAAGGTCCGCATGGTCCTCGACACCGATACCTACAACGAGATTGACGACCAGTTCGCGCTTGTCTACGCGCTGCTCTCGCCGGAGCGGCTCTCTGTCGAAGCAATTTATGCCGCGCCCTTTCACAACAGCCGATCCACAGGTCCGGGCGATGGCATGGAGAAGAGCTATGAGGAGATCCTGCGCCTGCTGGATTTTTTGGGGCGTTCGGCGGATGGCTTCGTCTTTCGCGGATCCACCGAATACCTGGGGGGCGAGCAGCAGCCGCAAGACAACGCCGCCGTGCGCGACCTGATCGACAAGGCGCTTGCCAGCCCAGCCGACGATCCGCTTTATGTGGTTGCCATCGGCGCCATCACCAATGTCGCCTCCGCGCTGCTGCTGGCGCCGGAAATCATCGAGAAAATCGTGGTGGTCTGGCTGGGCGGGCATCACTTGAACTGGCCGCATACGCGCGAGTTCAACCTGGCGCAGGATGTGCCGGCGGCGCAGGTCGTCTTGGATTCTGGCGTCCCATTGGTTCTCGTGCCCTGCATGGGCGTGACCTCTCATCTGCTGACGACGCTGCCGGAATTGCGCGCGACCATCGGCGGGAGCAATCCAGTCGGCGATTACTTCTGCCAGATCTTCAAAGAATATCGCCCCGATTCTTTTGGAGCGTCCAGCGTGATATGGGATATCTCGACCATTGCCTGGCTGCTCAACAGCGACTGGGCCCCGAGCAATCTGGTACACAGCCCCGTGCTTACCGATCAAGTTACCTGGAGCGTCGATCAATCACGGCATTTGGCTCGGGTCGCCAATTTCGTCCATCGCGATCCCATCTTCCGCGACTTGTTCAACAAGATCCGGGCGCTGTGAAACAAATAACACCAACGGTCATGCGCCGCCCGGGCGGACGCTGATTTCCCGCATTTTGCCTTTGCCCGCGCAACTGCTAAAATCTTTCTGTCAGCAAGGATGATGAAAGGTTCCTTCGTCCGATGGTCATTCAACAGCAAACCATCTCGGCTGATCGCTTTCTTGAGATTGTCGAGCAGCCCGAATATGCAGACCGCGTCCTGGAACTCGTGGAAGGGGAACTCGTCGAGATGTCAAAGCCTACGCGAATACACGGAGTCGTTACGATGCGGCTCGCTCTCAGAATCGCCAGCTTTGTGGACGCGCATGAACTGGGCGAGGTAACCGTGGGCGAGACTGGTTTTGTGCTTGAGCGTAATCCGCAGGGACGAGACAGCGTCCGCGGCTTGGACATCGCCTTCGTCAACAGCGAGCGATTGCCGACGCCGCCAGATGACACTTGGTACGAGATGGGTCCCGACCTCGCCGTCGAGGTGATTTCGCCCAACAACAAGACGAGCGACACGCATTTGAAAGTGATGCAACTGCTGAACGCGGGCACGCGCCTTATCTGGCTGGTTCATCCCGAGACACGCACGGTCGTGGCGCATACGGCGGAGGGCGCGGTGACGCTGCGCGAGGACAATACGCTGTCTGGCGGCGCTGTCCTGCCCGGTTTTGAGCTGTGCGTCGGCGATATTTTTCCGCGTTGAACTGCGGAACAGGAACAAATGTTGGAAGGTTGAAAACTTCATGTTGCTTGAAAAGCATTACATAAGCGTCGATGGCTTCTATGAGCTTGTCGAGCAGCCCGAATATGCAGACCGCGTCCTGGAACTCGTTGAAGGAGAGATCGTTGAAATGTCGAGACCCAGCAGGAAACATGGACTCATTACGATGCGGTTGGCTGTGAAGATTGCTATTCATGTTGCCGAGCATGATCTTGGCGAGGTACCCGCTGCCGAAACCGGCTTTGTTCTCGAAAGACATCCTGCTGGGCGCGACACCGTTCGTGGAATTGACATCGCCTTTATCAGCAATTCACGAGTGCCAGATCCGCCGGAATCCACTTGGTACGAGATGGGTCCCGACCTCGCCGTCGAGGTGATTTCTCCCAACAACAAGACGAGCGACACGCATTTGAAAGTGATGCAACTGCTGAACGCGGGCACGCGCCTAATCTGGCTGGTTTATCCCGAGACCCGCACGGTCGTGGCGCATACGGCGGATGGCGCGGTGACGCTGCGCGAAGACGATACGCTGGCTGGCGGCGCTGTCCTGCCCGGCTTTGAGCTGCGCGTCGGCGATATTTTTCCGAACTGAAGTAAAGTTAAGTGACGTATCCGAAAAGCGGGTCGCCAAAGCCCTGCGTCGTTGATAAGCCAAGTCAGCGAGTTCGCTGATTCATAGTTTTGCTAGTCAAAGCCACCGCGGGTTGGCTAGTAAAAGCAATCGATTGGTTCGTCCGCAACGTACTACCAACTGCCTCATACGTCCTGGTGGAGTTCGACCATCGAGGACGTTCATAAATCTCAACTTTTATCGTAGCATCGCGCGGCACGGGCTTCGGCTCCGGCACAGATACGCCTCGCTTGAGTCGGAAATAGATGTAATCTTCTCTTACAATCTTCAGAGCTTCTTTTGCACTTTTCGTTGAATTCCCCAATGCTACGCACGACGGCATTTCGGGTACATAGGCAACCCACACTGGTCTACCGTCGACACCATCTTCCTTCTGAACTTGAACTTGATAACCGCGCGCTGCCAAAACTTTAGCCTTTTTGAGCAATGCCTGATCCATGTCTAAGCTCCTCTCTTACGTAATTCTTCAGCTAACGCTAGCAACTGTTTTACTACATAAATCGCTACCGGGTCATCAGACGGTAAAAACAGATCCAAATCTTCGAATTCTTTGTGATAAAACATAACATGACTCCCACGTCCACGTTCCTTGTCCTCAATGAATCCTTTCCGCCGCAAAACTCTTACAACATCGCGCCTCGCCCAGTTACGCGGATGCTGGCGCATCTGTTCTAGTTTCTTATCTGCCTTCCCGGGCATTTACTTCTCACGTCGTACAACTTCAATTACTACTGATTCTGTAATCTCACCATCATTCAACCGTACGCCGAACCGGTATTCTCCTGGGACATCAAATGTTGGTTCGGCGAACTCATAGATTACGCCATGTGATTCAGGCAGACTAGCTGTACTTTCTGGGAATTCATATGTGGCTTCAAGAGTGGTGACAGTCTCGCCTTCTGCATCCTCCATAAACGCTTCGAAACGATAGGAGTCGGTCGTCTCATCCGGATCTTGTTGAACAATTACAACAAAACAGATCCGACGTAACGTAACGGGAAAACAATCCGCGGTAATCCGTCGAAATACACCGAGTATATCCAACTTACCATCTGAAGGATCAACCATGGCGTAATCCGCTACAAGCACGGTATTGATTTTCATGATTTCAACTCTTTGCAACGATAACTATATTTCCACTCCCGAGTTTACTGCATCGTATACTGCAAATGTATGAGGCACATTATAGTAACCTAAACAGTTGCATATATGCAACATTTGGTAATTTCGTAGGAATTGAGTTTAGATGTCGGTAACTATCGATTTTAGCCAGATTTTTGACGCTTGTTCCCTCGTGATGTATCTGTTTTTCGATTGCATTCGCCGCCACAGGATCATACATGCAAGGCAATTCTGACGCTTGCCGCCAAAATGTATATCGGCAACCATAACCGAAATCTCTTTGAAGAGGCGGCCAAATAGTCGCGCATTGTCCTGAAAGGGCGAACACAAAAAATGGGCGGCTCGCGGGGTCGCGCAGACCCTGATCGCTAGCCGCCCGTTCTTTTCGCATTGCTTTGAGAAGCTCCCTAAGTCTTGCCGTTGCTGCCATTGCGTCCATTCGAGCGCCGCGGCGGACGCTTGCGCGGCAGCTTCATCGGCAGCTTGTGCCGCCGCACTCCATCGAATTGATAGAGCGCGTTGGCGACGGCGCCCGCGGTCGGCACCAAGCCAATCTCGCCCACGCCTTTCGCGCCATAGGGTCCGTAGGGATCGGGCACTTCGACGCCGATAACTTCCATCTCCGGCATTTCCCGGGCGCGCAGGATGCCGCATTTGCGCAGCATGGTGCTCTTGGGTCGGCCCTCTTCCATGGGCAGGTCCTCGCTGATGGCATAGCCCAAGCCCATGTGGATCGAGCCTTCCAGTTGGCCCTCGAAGAGCGTGGGGTTGAAGATCTTGCCGGCGTCATGCGCGGCGATGATCTTTTCCACTTGACCAGCCTCGTCCAGGATCACCACTTGCGTGGCGTAGCTGTAGCTGTAATGGGTGTAGACCTTCTCGACCATGGCGCCGGGCTTGGTGGTCCAGTCCACCGTGAAGGCGCCGACGTAGCGCTTGCCGACGAGTTCCTCCAAAGCCTGCGTCTCCAGGTCGGCTTTGAATTCGCGGCAGGCGTCGATAATGGCGTTGCCGATCAGCGAGGTCGCCCGCGAAGCGGTGGTCATGCCGGTCACCATCTCGGAATCGGTCTCGACGCGGACCTCAACCAGCGCCGGATCCAAACCCGTCTCGGTCACCAGCGCCTGCACCGCCATGGTATGCACGCCCTGTCCCATTTCGGTCCAGCCATGGTCGATGACGACTTTGACGCCCCCCTCCCTCTGATTGGGCGTGGGGGGCTGGGAGACCACGCTTACCGTCACTTGAGATGAATCGGGCATGCCATTGCCGATGCCGGTGTTCTTGATGCCGCAGGCGATGCCGGCGAACTTGGCGCCGCGGAATTCGTTCTTGACCGCTTCCAGCGTGGCTTTAGCGCCGGCCCCCGCTTCGATGACCTGGCCCGTGGCGGTCATATCGCCGTCATCCAGCGCATTCTGATAGCGGAATTCCCAACGGTCGAAGCCACCCTGTTCACAGAGGTCGTCAATGCAGCTTTCCAGGGCGAAGGCGGTTTGATTGACGCCGAAGCCGCGCATGGCGCCGCAGGGCAGGTTGTTGGTATAGACGGCTGTGCTTTCGATATCGGTGACCGGGAAGTTATAGGCGCCGGTGGCATGGCCCGCCGAGCGTTCCAGCACCTTCATGCCCACCGAGGCGTAAGCGCCGGTATCGCCCACGAAACGTCCCTTGCAGAAGGTCAGCATGCCGTCGTCGTCGCAGCCGATGGTGTACTCCATCCAGATCGGATGGCGCTTGGGGTGCATGATGATCGATTCGTCGCGGGTCAGGCGCACTTTCACCGGCTCGCCGATCAGATAAGCCGCCAGCGCCGCGTGACCCTGTACCGAGAGGTCTTCCTTGCCGCCGAATGCGCCGCCGTTGGATACCAAAATGACATTCACATCGGCTTGCGGCAGGCCGAGCAGCTTGGCGATTTGCACGCGATCTTCAAAGACGCCTTGCCCCTGGGACAGCACTTCAATCCCCCATCCCCCAGCCCCTTCCCCCACAGGGAGGGAAGGGGAGCTAGAATAGTCAGAAGTCCCTCCCTCTTTATGGGGGAGGGATTTAGGGTGGGGGCTAGGATAAGCGATGCAGGCTTCCGGTTCCATGAAACCATGTTCGATCATCTGCGTCTCGTAAACGCCGCTGGTGGTATATGCCGATTCCGCCATCGCCGTCTCCAGATCGCCACGATTGGTGATGGATTGCGAAAGGACGTTGCCGCCTTCGTGCACGGAGGGGCTGTCGGCCTCCAGCGCGGCGTGCATATCGGTGACCGCTTCCAGGATTTCGTAGTCGATTTCGATCAACTCGACCGCTTCCCGCGCGCAGGCGTCGCTTTCCGCGACCACTAGCGCCAGCACATCGCCGACATAGCGCGTGGTTTCGCCGACACCGATCATCAGCGGCCAGTCCTGCTTTATCAAGCCGATATGCCTGTCGCCCGGCACGTCCTCGGCGGTGAAGATGCGGGTGACGCCCGGATGCGCCAATGCCGCGCTCAGGTCCATCGACTTGACGACCGCGCGCGGATGATCGCTGAATTTCAACGCGCCGATCTTCATGTCCTCCATGCGGATGTCATCCACATAGCGATGCTGCCCCAACACCAGATCGCCGGCCTGATACTTGGGCAAGCGCGAGCCGATGCGCCCGTCGCATTCCGGAATTGGCACTTCTTCTTCGTTGCGGATGGCATCGGCGGCCGTCTCGATGGCATTGACGATTTTCTTGTAACCGGTACAACGGCAGAGGTGCGGCGTCAGCGCCTTTTCGATCTCGGCGCGGCTGGGTTCGGGATTGTGGTTGATCAGGTTGTTGGCTTGCATGACGATGCCGGGGATGCAGAATCCGCATTGCACGCCGCCTTCGGTGACAAAGGCGTTCGCGAAAACGCCCTGCCGATATTCGCCCAGTCCTTCGGTGGTCGTCACCGACTTGCCTGCGATTTTGCTCATCTTGGTCACGCAAGAGAGCAAGGCTTTGTCATCGACCTGCACCACGCAGCAGCCGCAAGCGGCTTGCGGGGCGCAGCCGTCTTTGGGGGAGATGATGCCCAGGTCCTCGCGCAGGACATTCATCAGCGCGCGGTCGGGGTCGCCGTCGTAGCGCGTCGCTTGTCCGTTAAGCATGAATTCAATCATCAGAAGCGTCTCCTATCTAATATGCGTTCAGCACACCAGGCACTTTTCGATAGGTTCACTCGACCTAACGCCGCGCGTCACGACCTGCGACTGTAGCTGCTATTATGTCGAGTTTTGCCGAATTTTTCAAATGCGGCAATGGGGGTATACGCAATCACATCAAAATCAATATCCGTCGAATATCACATGAATCTGGCAAAATGTAGCCGCTCGGCGGCAGCGATAGTCGAGAAGATCTTGCAATATCGCTATTAAATGAATATTCGTTTAATTATTGACATCTCAGCGAAACAATGTAAAACTGCTGTTCGTATATTTTATCCATTCGCATTTTGGAGCTATGCCATGCGTTACATTATGCTTCTTACCATCGTGTTCAGTTTTCTCTTGAGTCCCGCTTCCGCCCAGACCGAGCTTCCCAAACCCGCGGGTCTCTTCGTGGAAAAGCATGGCCGCGACTGCATATTCATTATGTGGGACGAGGTAGCCGGCGCCGCCGACTATCAGATCCGGTTGACCAGAAGAGGTCCCGGCGCGCTCCAATATAGCGACAAGGCGCGCAAAGAAGACCAACTTCGCGGCTGGAGAAATTGGAAAGAATTAGCCAGTACTGCGAACGGCTGGGCGCATGACTACGGCTTCCGCAGATCCGTGCTTTGGTGCGATTTAGGGCGCGATCAGACCATCAGAGCTCGGGTGCGCGCGATTGATGCTGAAGGCAATACCGGCGCCCAGATCATTAAAAAGATTCGCACCAGGAAATAAAGCAGCCAAGTCGCTCGAGAGCCGCTCTAAGTCAGGACGGCTCTTTTCCAACATGCTCTGCTAACAGTGCGACAACACCAGAAAATATGTTACATTTAGCTCGCCTGCACGCATGACAGCTGACCCGGAATGAAGCGAGCGACCGTGACGCAGCGGGAAAGAGTCCAAACGCGATTTCGAGCCGAATTCGGCGACGAGCCGGCCTGCATCGTCCGCGCGCCGGGACGGGTCAACCTCATCGGCGAGCACACGGACTACAACGACGGCTTCGTCTTCCCCATGGCCATCGACCGCGCGACGTACATCGCCCTGCGTCCACGCGCCGACAACAAGGTACTTGCCATTTCACTGGACATGGACGACCGGCGCGAATTCGCGCTGGACGCTCTGCCGAGCCCGACAGAAACAAAGTGGATCGACTATCTCGTCGGCGTGGCTTGGTCGCTCCAAGAGCGCGGTTATGATTTGCGCGGCTGGGAAGGCGTCGTCGGCGGCGATGTTCCCATCGGCTCGGGACTGTCGTCGTCGGCTGCATTGGAGCTGACGACGGCGCGCGCCTTTTATGAAGTTTCCGCTTTTGAATGGGATGCCAGGTCCATGGCGCTGGCTTGTCAAGCCGCCGAGAACGCGTGGCTGGGAGTCCAGTGCGGCATCATGGACCAGATGATCTCCGCCGCCGGCCTGCGGGATCGCGCCCTGCTCATCGACTGCCGCAGCCTGGAGACGGCCTCCGCGCCGCTGCCGCCGGATACGGTGATGGTCATTCTGGATACCAATACCCGCCGCGGCTTGGTCGATTCGGCCTACAACGAGCGGCGCGCGCAATGCGAGGCGGCGGCGCGGCATTTTGGCGTCAAAGCCCTGCGCGATGTCGATGGCGACTTGTTCGCGCGGCGCAAACAAGAGCTGGCGCCAGTGATGCGGGCGCGGGCTCGTCATGTCATCACTGAAAACGAACGGACGCTGCGCGCCCGCGCTGCCATGCTCGCCGGCGATGCCGCAACCCTGGGTCAACTGATGATCGCCAGCCATATCAGCTTGCGCGACGACTTCGAAGTATCCAGTCCGGCGCTGGACGCCATCGTCGCTTGCGCCAATGCCGACGCGGCTTGCTACGGCGCGCGCATGACCGGCGCCGGCTTCGGCGGCTGCGCTGTGGCTCTGGCGGGCGCCGACGGCGTTGAGTCATTCCTGGCGCGGGTCGGCGCCTGTTATCGCGATGCGACGGGAAACGAGCCGATCCTGACCGTCACCGGCGCCAGTCGCGGCGCGGAAAAGATTTATCCTTAGCGCGCCGCGCGCGAGCGGCGGGATTGCCCCAAAGCGCGGCTCTCTCGCCTGTCAAGCCCCGCAGTCGCCCCGGGTCTGGACATAATCGCCGCTGACCCAGC
>JAPPMO010000022.1 GCA_028873975.1 Chloroflexota bacterium | reverse complement strand
GGCAAGGGGGTTGGGGGGATGGGGTAGAATACGGCAGTGGCTCGCGTCAGTAGCGAACAAGCCTTGTAGGGGCGTTTCGCTGAAACGCCCGCAAACAGAAATAATCTTTTGTCTTTCTCTGTGTCCTCTGTCGTTAATATTTATTGCATAACTTACCTGCAACTATTGATACATTTCGATATTTCGTCCCCTGATCCGACGGCCCGCGCTTCTATTCCGCGTCTGCTTCCGCCTCCAGCCTGGGATCGCCCGGCGCGACCTCGAAGACCGCCTGCCAGGGCGAATAATGCGTGTAGGCTTGATCGCGCTTGACCAGGTTGCCCTCACTATCGTAAACATTGCGATAAACCCAGACATCGGCGCCCTGCGCGGCGTAATCCACCTGCCGCGCCTGACCCGCCAGCAGCGCCCGGTTCTCCTCGTAACGAGGCGGCGGCGCTTCGACAATATCCCGTATGACGGGCGGTTCCACAACCGTTCGCCAATGTCTTGTGCTGTAAAAACGGAGCTGCAGCGCGTCCTTCGCGCCCATGAATTCGCTTTCGATCAAGAGATGATGAGGCGTATTGTTCAAGAAGCGCAAATCGCTGGTCGGCTGCCAGATCGCCGCGTCCAGGCCAGGTCCCGCGCCCGCGTACTCGTAATAGCCCACGCGGTAGCCATGGCTGTTGCGCTCGCTGATAGCGAAGCCGCCGCCGAAAGCCGCGCGGAACACTGTCGTGCTCACTTGGCAGATGCCGCCGCCGATGCCCGTGACAGTGCGCGCCCCAAAGATCACCGCGCCGTCGACGAAGCCGGCTTCCGGGGTGATAGCGCCCAAATGGTGATTGAAAGCGAATTCTTCCCCGGGCGCGATGATGATGCCGTTCAACTTGCCGGCGCCGACGGCGATATTCCTCCGCCGGTTCTGCGAGGAACCCCAATAATAGGTCGTCGCCTCCGCCACCAATTCCTTGATGCCAAGCGCCGCTGCCGAAACGCCCTCGTGATAGCGCGGCAGGCTGTAATCGAAGACCATCGGCGCCAACCGCGATTCCCGGCTGAAAATCGCTCGTTCCAACTGCTCAAGCGTCTTTTCAATGTTCAGCTCGCGCCCGCCCCGCGACGGACTTAGCGCGATTAGCTCGCCCGTGCCCGGATTGAAATCGAAACGGCCGTCGACCGGGATGATGATCAGCCCGGGCGCAAGCGAGCGCAGAAACTCGGCAAATGCCTCGGCGTTGACCGACACATCGAAGCGCTTGCCCGGACCGTCCTCCCGCAAGCTGACACTCAGCAAAGCGCGTATCTGCTCGGGACTGACAGTCCAGGGACCCAAGGGACCGCCATCGCGATCGCTGGCGAAGAGCTGCACCGGAGCGGAGAGCGCTGTCCCCAAGCGCAGCGCCGCCTCCTCAACATTCCAGCGCCGCGGTCCCCGCTCATCAACCGCGACTTCAATATCGGTGCCCTGGGCCGATGCGCGCAAGGTCGCGGTCAAG
The DNA here is from genome assembly GCA_028873975.1 of Chloroflexota bacterium. Classification (GTDB taxonomy): domain Bacteria; phylum Chloroflexota; class Anaerolineae; order Aggregatilineales; family Phototrophicaceae; genus UBA6055. Next base: position 30,788 of record JAPPMO010000022.1, on the reverse strand, counting down.
CGCGCGAGCGTGGTCGGTATATTGAGCTCCCGCCCGGTCAAGCCCGGCTGAATCTGCGCCGTGCCGTCAACAATGCGCAAGCTGGCATCTTGCCGATCGCGCTTGATCCGGCTCGCCAACAGGCGCAGATAATCCAGCGCGACATTTTCATCCAGGATCAAACGGGCGGGCTGTCGCTGGCCGCTGATCCAAGCCTCGCTTTGCGCGATGATGTCGTCGAAAGCCGATCCCGAATGCCCCACCGCGAAAGCGCGACCCAGCATGTCCTCGGTCGCGATTCGCAAGCCCAATTCGCTCCCCCGCGCCGGCCAGGCGCGCTCGCCATCGCGCAAGACGTAAATTTTCTCAGTCAGCGGAGCAAATTCTTCGTTAAGCGCGGCTGCCGCTTCCGCCGCGGTCAAGCCGCTTAAGTCGACCCCGCCGACATTCACGCCTGGCACGACCCTGTCCCGCAAAACAAGCTGCCAGGCGATTAGCAGAATCGAAAGCAGCAAAGCCAGCATGACTGCGCCGATCGCGCTCAGCAGGACGAACCTGAGGGACCAAAGGATCAGCGAGGTCCGATGCCGCGGCTGCGGCTGACTTGAAGGCGCTGCGTAGGACATGGTTTTTCTTCACTAGCGTGGACAAATGCCAGACAAAAGAACTGCGCGCGGGCAGAACTCATTGTTCAGAAAAAAATCTGCCCGGGCACAGCCATTATGGGCTTCAAGCCCTTTTGCCAGCGCCGGGACCTAGGTCAATATCTTGATTTCGTGCTGGGGCATCGGCTTGGGCGCGTCGCCGCAAGAGATCTGCCGCGGCGCCGACATGCCCATGTTGACATCGGCATCATGGCGCGTTCCGCCGCTGTCAAGAAAGCTGATCCGCCAGCGCTGATCGCCGGTCGCGATCACTTCTGACAGCCGCAGATCAGCATCGGCATAAAGCCGCGCCCGCTCCCGGATGCGCCCCTCGGCCGCGCCAGCCGCCTGATGCGCGTCGCCGTCCAGACGGTGACCGGCGTAAGCGCCGCGTCCGCGATATTTGTGTGTCATCAAGTAGCCAGCGCGGTGATTGCTCAGTACCGCTTCGGCATCCAAGGGATCCAGATGCCCGTAAACGATGCCCTGCGGAAAGGCGATCATGGTCGCCGCCATGCGATGGCCCCCGATGTGCGTCGTTTGCCAAACTTTGTCTTCCCCGGCATATTCGATCAGCGCCTGATAAAAGGGCGTGCCGCGCGCGGCGCAGCAGGGATCGTGCCGGCCGTTGGTGCAAACGGTATAGAGTTCGCCCTCGTCGTGCATGTCGCAGTCATTGATGCGCGGGGGGCGATCCTCGCCTAAGCTGTCAATTTCCAGCGTCAGGATCTCATCATAGTCGGTCAGAATCCTGTGATAAATCCTCGGCAGCCCTTGATTGGTGACGGCAATGTAAAAATTCTTGCCTTGGGAAGCTGGGCGCCGAATGAACAAAATCTTCGCGCGCGGCGTCTTCATCAGATGCTGCAAATAGGGCGCGAAGCCGCCGGTTGCGGCGGCTTTCTTGACGATCTCGCCCCCCCATCCGCCATATTCCGCCAGACTGGTCTGGATCAGGAAAAAGGTGTCAGCCGGTTTGAAAGTGCCGGCCAGTGTCTCCTTTGCCGCGCGGGATTCCTCCGCGCAGGTCATAGTCGTCATCGTCGCTTCCATAAAGCGCCCTCCCCTTGCTGCCGCTCAATTATGCTCAAGTCTACCATCTAGGGCGCAATGACACAAAGGATGCCATTTCGACTCCAGGGCAATCGCTTCAAATTATCTTTTCACCACAGAGGCGCCGAGGGGCGCGTAGACACAGCCCGCCAACACAGAGTTTAAGTTTTTTCAGGACAGAACTTCTCTGGAATGACGTACAAATGGGTGAAATTGCTTGTCGCGGAATCCAAAATCGAAGTGAAATTCCACGTTTTCCAAGAAATGAAAGATTTTCTCTGCGCTCTCAGTAGAACCAAGAAAGAAATGCAAATTTTGCTAAAGCAACGATCTGTAGGGGCGACATACCATGTCGCCCGAAACCACAAGCGTGGGGGCAACGGGCGACCAGATTGGTCGCCCCTACAAGGCTCGCTTTAGTTGCATGACTTACTTGGAATTACTTCTGCGTCTCTGTGGCTATATTTAAGATAGATAGCAAACTTGCCAAGCCACGTTACAATAGACTCAGTATATTGCTTATATGAGAAGCGCGTGTCCAAGCTGTCCATCCGGAAACTTCAGCTCCAGCGCGGCGGGAAGACCGTCCTGCGCGACATTGATCTCGAAGTCGCCGCGGGCGAATTGCTGGTGGTCATCGGTCCCAGCGGGGGCGGCAAGAGCTCCCTGCTGCGCTGCATCAACCGGCTAAACGATGTCGCTGCCGGGACCATCCTGCTTGACGGCGTCTCGATCTACGACCTGCCGGTCACCGAGCTGCGCTGCAAAGTCGGCATGATCTTCCAGAAAACAGCCGTATTCGAGGGCAGCTTGGCCGACAATATCGCCTTTGGCGCGGCTCTGCGCGGCAAAACGCTCTCCCGCGAACATGTCATTGACCTGATGCGCCAGGCATCGCTGGATGTCGAACTTATCGATCAGGCAGCGGGCGCGCTTTCCGGCGGGCAGGAACAGCGACTGGCGCTGGCCCGCGCCCTGGCGCTCGATCCTTCCCTGCTCTTGCTGGACGAACCGACTTCGTCGCTCGACCCCATCGCCACGGGCCGCGTGGAAGAATCCCTGCTTCGTTTGCGCCGCGAGACGGGGCTCACGATGATTTGGGTCTCGCATTCCATCGAGCAGGCGCGGCGGATCGGCAGCCGCGTGCTGCTCCTGGATGAGGGGCGCGTCGTCCGCGAAGATACGGCAGAAGCCATGCTGGATCCGGAAAGCGGAGACAGGCGCGCCCTCGCCTTCGCGCAAGGCGACGCGGCGGGCTTGCAGGAAACGGGATAGTCAATCGCCGGCATCTTCCATCAACTGCGCCAGAAACGCCCGGTCTTCGTCGCTGAGATTTGCCCGCGCCAGCAGATCCGGGCGCATCTGCCAGGTGCGCTTGATCGCCTGCCGCCGGCGCCAGCGATCGACTTCAGCATGATGTCCACTTGTCAGGACAGCCGGCACGCCCAAGCCGCGGAACTCGGCCGGGCGCGTATAATGGGGACCCTCCAGCAGTCCGCCTAATCCGTCGGCGTGGCTGTCACGGTCCTGCGCGCCCTCGGCGCCCAATAAGCCGGGGATCTGCCGCAGTACCGCGTCAATCAGCACCATCGCCGCTAATTCGCCGCCGGTCAGCACATAGTCGCCGATGCTGATCTCATCATTGATCGCGAGTTCGCGCACGCGTTCGTCGATACCCTCGTAGCGGCCGCAAACCAGGATCAAACGCGCATGTCGCGACAGCTCAAGCGCGACAGCATGCGTCAATAAACGGCCCTGCGGCGACATCAAAATCACGGGACTCTGGTCATCAGCCTTGACCGCTTCAATCGCCCGCGCCAAGACATCCGGCTTGAGGATCATGCCGCCGCCGCCGCCGTAGGGACTGTCATCGACCGTCCTATGTTTGTCGACGGCGTAGCCGCGGATATCGTGCGCCTGGAAATCCAGCAAGCCGCGGTCGCGCGCCTTCCACATCATGCTCTCCGACATGACCGGCTCGAACATGCTCGGGAATAAGGTCAGTACGTCGATTTTCATCTTGAGACAGCGTGGAGCGCGCCTTACATCGAATCGCGCGTTTGCAGAAAAAACGCCTTCTTGAGGTTGGGCAGGGTGAAGTCGAAACCGCAAGAGCGGAAGAAATCCTCGGCGACGCTGATGGCCATGATCTCGTAAATGCCCTCCCGCTCCGCCAGCGCCACACAAGCCTCGACCAGCTTCTTGCCGATGCCCAAGCCCTGCGCCGCCGGATCAACCGCCAGACTGCGGATCTCGCATAATTTCTTGTTATAGATCTCCAGTGCCGCGCAGCCCACGATTCCCCCGTCGAGCCGAGCGATGAACGAGGTCTCCAACAGATCTTCCAGCTCGTCAAACGTGCGCGGCAAGAGCTCGCCGCTCTGCACAAAAGGCACGATAAAATCGGACAACTCGACCAGATCCTCCGTCACAGCCTTGCGGATGCGAATGTCGGTTTTGGCATCGTCTAACATGGGAAATCCTGCCTACGCGACCCTCCACCTAGTGTATCAGCATCGCCGCGCTCCGCAATGGTCTTTGGATACGCGCCCGATTCTTGTTAGAGTTGTAGGAAACCAGTCCGTACTCCGATTATCTGAGTAGGAACAACAAAGTCGTGCTAATGCACTCCAAAATAATAGTCGGCGGTAGGGGCGACCCGGTGGACTCTGTTGAAAATCGCAATAAACCCCCACCCCAAACCCCTCCCCCATAAAGAGGGAGGGGCTTTAACGGCTTATTAAGGTTCAAAAGCTCCCCTTCCCTCATTTTGGGGGTAAGGGGCTGGGGGATGGGGGCAGTATTTCAACAGGCTCCGGCGGGTCGCCCGCAAAACCTAGCCAGAACGGTGGGCGAGCCAAGGCTCGCCCCTACGGCTCGACGTCGGAATTTGCATAACTTACCTGGTTTTACTTGTGAGAGCCAATGCCAAGAATCACTGTCGCTTCAAAGAATCCGGTCAAGTTGAATGCGGCCCGCGCCGCCTTCGTTCGCATGTTCGCGCGCGATGACTATGATGTGATTGGCGTCTCCGTGCCTTCGGGCGTCGCCGACCAGCCCATGTCGCGCGCCGAGGCCATGGCCGGCGCCCTGACCCGCGCCGAGAACGCGCGCGCTGCCCGCCGGGAAAGCGACTTCTGGGTGGGTATTGAAGGCGGCGTTGAAGACAGTCCGCTGGGCATGAGCTGTTTCGCCTGGGTCGTCGTGCTGGACCGCAGCGGTCGCATCGGGCGCGGACAGACAGCCGTCTTTTTTTTGCCCGACGAAGTCGCCCGGTTGGTGCGCGGCGGCATGGAATTGGGCCATGCCGATGACGTCGTTTTCAAGCGCGACAATTCCAAGCAAGCCAATGGCGCCATCGGCTTGCTGACCGGCGATGTGGTGCACCGCCAAGCCTATTACGTACACGCGCTGATCATGGCGCTGGTCCCCTTCAAGAATCCCGAATTGAGTTGGTAAAGCCGCAGGAGGCTCCCATGCCCGACATATTCGCCCCCGTGCAAGGCTTCGAGCGCGTCTTGATGTCCATCGCCTTTATTTTCATCGCCGCCGCCGTCTCGCGCTGGCAAGACTCCGACCTGGAAAAAGACCTTTTCATCGCCACCTTCCGCAGCTTCGTCCAGTTGATCGCCATCGGTTATGTGCTGGAACTGGTCTTCGAGCTGCACGATCCGGTCTTCACGGTCGCCATTCTGCTGGTGATGACCGTCATCGCCGGGCGGACCACCGCCAAACGCGCCCAAAAGACGCCGCAGGCGCAGCTAATTTCGCTGCTCTCGATCGGTTTCGGCGCCGCCATGACGCTGGCGCTGCTGGTGGCGCTGGGCGTTTTCGACTTCGTGCCCAAGGACATCATCCCCATCGGCGGCATGATCCTGGGCACGTCGATGACCACCGCCACCCTGGTCATCACGCGGCTGAGCAGCGATTTCCATGACCAGCGCGGCTTGATCGAAAGCAAGCTGGCGCTGGGCGCGACCAGCCGCCAAGCCTCGCTGAGTCAATTCCAGCGGACCATCAAGAGCGCGCTGACGCCCATCATAGATACCACCAAAACCGTAGGCTTGATCAAGCTGCCCGGCGCCATGACCGGCATGATCCTGGCCGGCGCGTCGCCACTGGAGGCGGTGCAGCTGCAGATCATCGTGATGTATATGCTGGTGGGCGCGGCGACTTTCACCGGGCTGATCGCCGCCTGGCTGACCTACCGGCAGTATTTCACGCCTGTGCATCAGTTGGCGCTGGAGTAGCCTCAGTAACCCCTAGCGCTCCTCTCGGCACAGGGTTTCCAATATGACGTCTGCCGATTTTAGATGCGATTCAAAGGCGATCCAACATCTATCAGCCGCGTTCACGATTGGCGCGTCAGTTCCCGTTTCGCTTTTGAAACGAAGCGCCAGCGCAACCCATTTTTTGTCGTCCGGGTCAAATCGCTTGCAGCGGCTATCGCTCGTCGTCCAATTGTCTTCGTTGTCTGGATAGTCTTCAAATTGGTCCGCCGCGTTTTTCTCAAGTTTGATACGTTTTACGCGCCCCTCGAAAAACTGATATGTTAGAGCGTGAATCATGAATTGCTCTGCCAGACTTCCTTTGTAGTCTGGATAGATGTTCTTGCGATACTCTCTCAAAACCTCATTGTTTTCATCAATAACGAACGCGATTTCCCCAGAAAGCACCCGTCGAATGACAGATATGCAGGAACGTTGGCACACTTTCGAAGCCAGGCTGTTCGCCCCATCGGCGGTAAGCGCCACGTTTGTATCGACTATCTGGCAACACATTGGTTCAATCGACTTGGCGTTCGAGTCCAGCGTCAAATGCGGCCACTAATTCTCCAGCCAGGTCACCAAAGAAGTCGACGGGCCAGTTGCGGATGTTGCCAAACATGTCGAGCTCAAGAGTCGTCAAGTATGATTCACCGCCGCGCATTTCACAGAAGAACAGGGCAGCGTCTTCCGGTGAAAGTTTTTCTTCAGCAATTCGCCGCTGCAAACGCCGCAATAGATGCTCGCTATGGCTTTCTAGGATAATCTGTACGTTGCGGTTTTTGATGACATCTATGAATACATCCGCCAAGCCCGCTTGAACTGAGGGATGCAAATGAAGCTCTGGCTGTTCGAGGATGATGGTCGAGCCTTCCGGCACATAGTAGCATAGAACGAGAACGGGCAAGACCTGAGATACGCCGATTCCCATGTCGGTAATCAATACCTCTTGGCTGAACTTGTGTCGTTTAAGCTTAACTTGGTAGAGGCTAGAACCAGCGGCGATCGGTTCTACTCTAAAGGACGATGCCAAGTCCAGATCAACTAGCCACTGCGCGATCCGAGCTTCGAAAGTATTTCGCTTGCTTTTCCTTTGATCCCTATAGACTTTTCTGCCTCTCCCAGCTAGAAGCGCTGGTACTGCGAGTTCTCCCTTCAATCCAACATTAGTCGGTAGCTCGCCCCCCCATGTGTACTGACGACGAGGATACTCGCGCAATGGTCCCAAATAAAACAATCGGCCCAGTTCCAATTCAAGCATGAATTCAAGAAACCGAAGGTATCCCGTTTCACGATAATAGTCGACCGCCTCGGATGAAAATCCATAGCATTTTATGGGCTTCATATAGACGCGCGGACGGCTCTGCGGCCGTCTCGGCTCTTTACCCCTTACCAAAACACAAATCGTGTAATGGTTGTTGCTTTGACGGTCTAACCGTGCTGAAAAGTCGTCCCCCATTCTGTAGCGCAATGAGTTGACATAGATTTTCTGTTCTTCTACGTGTATGTCGGTAATGAAGTCCAGTTCGAGTATGGGTACGTCATCACTTTCTTCTTCAGCTGGAATAGAAAACGTTTGGTCGGCGAGTTCCCACTTCATGCCAAGCGACATGCTAGTTTCTGCCTTATACGTAATCTCATGAGCAGTACCCAGATTTACATATCCTTCTTGTATGCTCCCGGTCTTTAGCACTAAGTTGGGGTCGCTGGATTCGCTCGTTTGTTTAAGTAACAATAACATCTGCAGCAAGCTGCTCTTGCCCGAACTGTTCGCGCCAAAGAAACCCGTCAATGGCGCCAGGCGAACGGGCCCGGTGTCGCGCCATGACTTGAAATTTGTCATGCTGATTTCTTTGAACATGATGCGCTATGCTTTCGGACTTTTTTTGAGATTCCAACGGCAAGACGCGCCTATCGAAGTTGATCGAATCTTACCACAGTGTCTGCGAAGGCTGCAATTTCCGGTAGTGTATCCATTTTGCGATTCAATCGCCCGTGCAGCAGCAGTCGCGATTCTGAACTCGCTTTTCCAATCCGCGACCATACAGTCGCCACCTCGCCACCTATCCACGCTACCCTGACCTCATCACGCGCCTTAACAACCACATAGCGCAACGGCAAACTGCCGAACTGCCGAAAAAAGTTTTTCCCCGGCGGCAATATGGCAACAAACGACGTTTCTCGGTGACCTCGGTGTCCTCGGTGGTTAAATCCAATCCCGCGACCATACAGTCGCCACCTCGCCACCAATCCTTACTACCCTATCCTCAACACGCGCCTTAACAAGCACATAGCGCAACGGCAAACTGCCAAATTGCCGAAAAAAGTTTTTCCCCGGCGGCAATATGGCAACAAAGGACGTTTCCCGGTGACCTCGCTGGTGAAGCTGCCCTGCCCATGCTAAAATCCCAGCCATGCCCGCGCCCATCCCTGTCACCCGAGACAGCGTCAAAAGCCTCGCCGTCTACAAACAAGGCTTGCACCAGCGCCCGCCTGCGAGCGACCAAGGCCAGCTCAAGCGCGTCATCGAGCGCATCGGCTTGCTGCAGCTCGATTCCATCAGCGTGGTCGCGCGCAGCCATTACCTCGTCATGCTGGCCCGCGCCGGTCTCTACAATCCCGCCGATCTCGACGCCCTGCTTGATCAAGGCTTCCTCTTTGAAAGCTGGGCCCATGCCATCTGCCAGATCCCCATGGCGCACTATCCCTGGTTCCAGGCTTTTATCCAGCAGCGGCAACTGAAAGAGACGCGCTGGCGCCTGGACAAACTCGGCGACGATATGCCAGAAATCGTCGCCCGCGTGCGCGAAGTCGTCCGTGAGCGCGGTCCCACATCCTCAAAAGATCTGCAGAGCGAACGCCGCGGACCCGGCGGCTGGTGGAACTGGAAACCGACCAAGGTGGCGCTGGAATACTTGTTTGACATGGGCGAATTGATGGTCAGCCACCGCGTCAACTTCCAGCGCTATTACGACCTGACCGAGCGCGTCCTGGCCGGGCGCTGCATGAAGCTCGACAAGACCGTTGCCGATTATGAGCGTTGGGCGGTCGAACGGGGTCTGCGCCACCAGGGCATCGCGACCGCTAATCAAGTCGCTGACTATCATCGCCTGCACAAACGGGCGGCGGCGGACGCGCTGCAGGACATGACGGGCGCGGGAGAAGCGCTTCCCGTAGCGGTCGAAGGCTGGAAGGATGCCGCCTTCATTCACCGCGACGATCTCGAGCTGCTGGAGCAGATCCAAGCAGGACAGTATGAACCGCAAATGACGCTCTTCCTCTCGCCCTTTGACAACTTGTTCTGGGACCGCGCCCGCGACGAAATGCTCTGGGATTTCCACTATCGCATCGAGGTCTACACGCCCAAGTCCAAACGCGTCTACGGCTATTATGTCATGCCGATTTTGCACGGCTGCGAATTGGTCGGGCGTATTGATCCCAAGGTCGATCGCAAACGCAAGCGCTTGATCTTCAACGCGCTGCACCTGGAAAAAGGCGCCAAACAGACAGCGGCGCTCAGCAGTGGCTTGATCAAAGCCATCGAGGAGTTTATGGCTTTCCACGACTGCGACAGCTTTGAACTGGTCAATTGCCGATACAAGCGGCTTTCGGGTCGTCTTCGCCGCTATTTCGCCTGAGCCAGCCCTAGCTGTTATAATGCCACGCAATCTGTCAGCTGCCTGCTGTCGCTGAAAGCGGCAATAGCAAGCCGAGATGAGCCATGCAAGCCAGCATTGAAGATATCCTGGGACATCCCGAGCGATACGTCGACCGCGTGGTCAATATCGACGGGGTTCTGGTGGTCGCCGCCTTTAACCGCGCCGCTGCCCGCTTCGAGCAAGTTTGGCTCGCAGAAGCCAAAACATCACATCCGCTTGCGATTCAAGGGCAATCCATCCACAGCGATTCTACGCTCTGGCACGGCTTGTCGCGCTTAAGCCCGCCGCAGCGAACGGGCTATCAAAATTACCGGGTCCACGACCCGGCGCGGGCCTGGGTGAGAATCATCGCCGCCGAGGAAGCGCCTCGCCTCGAGATCATCACAGCCGCTGTTTACCGCGGGGATTTCACGCTCTTCATCGGCGAGAGCGGGGTCCGCCTGGAGCAAGCCCTGAGCGCGGGAGCAAGCCTGGTCCCGGTTTCAGATATCCGCCGCAACCGGGCAAATTACTTGAACCGCCTTTGCCATGTCTACGGCACTTTGACGCTTCGCACGGCGCCCGCGGCGCAGTATCTGTCGCCGGGCAAGATTGCCTATCTCACGGCGCCCGCCGCCAAGCCGCCGGAAACCATCCCGGCCGAATGGCTCGACGATATCGCCTATCCGCAGAGCAACAGCGCGCCCGAAGCGGCGGAAGACCTGCGAGACGCATTATATTTGGATCCTGCATACGGCATCGCCCGGCGACTGGCCTCCTTCCCCGGCATCAACCAGACCGTCGTCAAGCCGGCCATCGTTGTTGGCAGCTTCGTGGAGACCGCGCAGGAATCGCATTTTGGCGCCATGACCCGGCTGCACAGCGTCTACCTGCAGAATATTCGTCACAACGATGGGCGGAAGTCCTTTGAATCCGTCATCAAGCTCAAGAACTTCGCATGAAAGGCAATTGAAAGCGCGCCCTCGCCCTCGGTCCCAGCAGGGTCGGCGTCGTCAAGCGGCGATGATAGACCACCCATTCGATAAGCAGCAGCAAGAGCGCCAGAGCCGCGGCGACTATCCAGAACTCCCGCAAGCCCAGTTGATCTTCCACATCAACCTGCACCGTCCCCCCGCCCAAGGTAAGCTCGGTTTCCGCCACCGGCGCGATATCACTTTCTCCGGTGGCGAAGAGATTGACCGCAAAGTGTTGCCGTTGCTTGACCTCGCCGGCGACCACAATCTCCAGCAGGTAAATTCCCAGTTGGTCCGTATCGCTGTATACCAGCGCATCGCCCCGTACCGGCAATACCTGTACGCCCCCGTCCGGCGCGATCACCCGCACGCTTTCGGCGAAGAGCGGCGGCTGAATCACCAGGGCGTCTCCCACGCTCAAACCGACAGGCAAGGACAGGATCTCCGCCGGCGAGAACCAGTCAAGCAGGTTGGCCATTAACACGGGCCAGGCGATCAAAAGCGGCAAGTTGGAATCGCGCAGGTCGAATGCGAAGATCGCGACCTGGCGCGCGTTGAGCTCGCCAACCAAGAGCAAATCGCCACCCGCCGCTCGCATGAGCGGTTCCGCCCAATCAGCCTGTAGATCGCGAAACGACAGCAAGCTCATTTCGTCCAGGTCGACATAGGCGGTGATTGGGGATTCGACTGCGGAGACCTCGATACGTCCGTCCGTTTCCACGCTGGAGCCGACCGAGAAGAGCGCGGTCGTATTAGGCGGATTGACGATGAGCAAATCGGCGTCGGGCAGTTCGTTTGGCAGCCAGTTGTCAAAAACGTAGAGATCAAAGCGTTCGCCGGGCAAGCCGCGGTTACCGGGATTGCCGCGAAAAGTCTGGACACCGGGCAGGCTGCGCAATGCCTGCTCCAGGAATAGATTCCCGCTGCCCGAGACGTAATAGACGCGCCGGGTATTGACTTCGCTATGCACCGTCCAAGCCCGGTTGTCCAAGTCCAAATAGTCCTCGACTTCGTTGTCAAAGGTCAAGGTGGCGGAGAGCGTCTCGAAATCCTGAGTGATCGGCTCGTCGAAAGGGATCGGCAATTGACTGCGGGCCGGGATGCTGCCGCTGCGGGACAGGCGCAGGACATCGTCGAGGCGAATGACCAGCGAGATATCGGCGGGCGCATCGCCATAGTTGGTCACCTGGGCGAAGAGCTGTGGCGGCTGACCCGCCAAAGCGCGGGTCGCCAAGGCGGTAATGGCGACGTTCGAGGCCGACTGAGCAACGGGCAGGTAGATCGGCTCCGGGATATTGGCGGGCAAGCTGCCGATCTCTCCGATACCGCCGTCGGAGATCATAACAATGCTGAAGTTCTCCGCGCCCGCGGCGCCCGCCGCCGCCAGCGTCAAGGCACTGTCCCAATCCGCGCCGCCCTGGCTTGCGGTCATGCTTTCGAGCGCCCGGCGCAATGTCGCTTTGTCGTCGGTGTACGAGGTCAGCGGTTCAGCGATATCCGCGACGCGGATCAAGGAAATGATGTCCTGCGGATTCATATTATTGATGATTTCCAGCGCCCGTTCAATCGCCGCGTCAAAGCGCGACTGACCCTCGAGATCAGTTGCCGCCATGCTGGCGGAGGCATCCAGCAGCAAGGCGATCTTTCCCGCGCTGACGGTGGGCACTGTTATGAAAGGGCGCGTCAAAGCCAGCACCATCGCCAGCAAGATGAGCAGCTGCAAGAAGAGCAGCAAATTCCGCCGCAAGCGCTGCCAGGGCGTATTGGCTTCGGTATCCTTTACCACCTGCTGCCAAAGATAGGTGCTCGAAATCAACAGTTCACGACGGCGCAGCCGCAGCATGTAAAGCAGCAGGATCGGTATCCCAAGGGCGAGACCGGCAAAGGCGATGGGCGCAAGGAAAGACATGGCGTCCTCGGCATAGAACTTTACAAGGGACTTGCCTAAGCTAGTATATCATGCTTGAACTTGAAGCAGAATATGGGCGGGTTCTGCCCTGAGAAAACTTAAACTCTGTGTCGGCGGGCTGTGTCTACGCGCCCCTCGGCGCCTCGGTGGTGAAAATAATTCGCTGCGATTGCCGGGGGATTCCGCGCGCAGTCGGCTGGACAAAATGCCAGTCCCGGCGGCACATCGGTCTACTGCCCGCCTTGCGGGAATTTGATCTGCGGCAGGTTAAGCAGACGCTCGTTAAGCTCTTCAAGGGCTTGCCGCAGCGGAAGCGACTCGATCAGGCCATCTTCAAGGAAGCGGCTTAGACGGTATTGGTCATTCATATTGATCGACTGTACAACCATCATTGAATAGCGATCGTTGAGGCGAATCAAGCGCGGGTATTCGTTTTTCAAGTTGTGGCGCAGCATCTGTAAGGACTGTTCAAAACTTGTCAATCGCCCATCCAGCTTGAGTCGCAGGTTTTGACGCTGCTCCTGAGCAAATCCCTGCTCGTCCGCGGTATCCAGCACCAAGGACAATTGCGACCCCACCCCGTCCATCCAGGCTGTCAGCGGACGATAATGAGCCGGAGCGAGGCTCTCGCCGCGCAATGTCATTTGCAGCGCCCGGAAGAAGGCGCGCAGGGCGCGCTTCATGATCGCTTCTCCACGTTACATCTACGTTCAATCTACGTTCAAGAAATCCAGCGCGGCGCGGGCCGCAGCCCGGCCCTGGCGCAAACGCTCGTCAAGCCGCGCAAGCCCGCTCTTCTGCGGCGGCTCCAGACAATAATCGCTGCCGATCAAGCTGATGCCTTCGGGAAGCCGAGCGCGGATCGCCGAAACATTCGCGACATGATCGTCGTCGTAACAACTCAAGGGATCGGACTCGTTCCAGCGGTCGACCCGCGCGAAAAGCGGTTTTTTCTCGCAGCCATAATGAGTCATGACCTGCTGGATTATTCTTTCGGGAGGAAGATCGCCGCAGGCCCGCGCGCCCACTTGCAGCAGAAGATAATCCGCGTCCGGCACGCGCCCCGGCGAATCAGTCGCGAAGACGAAGGGATAGATCACGCTATAGGGACGAATGCGCCGGCGAGGCAGGTCGCGCTTGTGATAGCCAAAGGAAACGCGAGATATCGAATCGTAGATGTAGCCACGCAGCCAATCCGACGCGTCCGGCGCCAGATTAAAGAGCATGCGCTCGGCATAGCGGGCGGGGGCCGCGACGATTACCGCGCCGGCGTCGAGCAGAAGTCCGTTTTCCAGGCAGATTGTGAATCGCCCGTCGAGCGCGCCGATCGAGCTGACTGCCATACGCATCAGCCGCGCGCCTGTCAGTCGCCGCGCCAGCGCGTCTATCAGAGACTGTGTACCGCCGCAAAAGCCGAATTGCCCTGGCGCGAACGCGAAGCGATCGTCGTCCAAACCCAGCTCGGCAAGCAGCGCCACGTCCTCAATCTCCGCGATGGCAAAGGCAGAGGCGTCCGCGATGAAGTCATCCGCCGCGCTAGAGGCGATGCTCCCGCCCAAGCGGTTTTTGACTTCGATCACGGTATAGCGGATCGGATGCTTTTCAAGTTCGTAGCAGGCGGCCAGACCGCTCAGCCCGCCGCCGATCACCACAACGTCGCGCATATCATTCCCGTGAGGCTGAGATTACCTGAGCAGATCATAGCGCAAATCCCTCAGCTTGCGCAGGCGCGCCATGTCCCAAAGTCGCGTTGAAGTAGGTATTGTATCGAAGTCGGTTGAAATTCAAATGAGCCACATTCAGTTTCACCACAGGTCGCGTAGACACTGCCCGTCAAGACACGAAGGACACAAAGAAAAGGATACACTACCTTGAAGAATTAGCGCGTGGCAAGGTCCGCCATGCTCGTTATAATCTTTACTGATTCGGCAAAAGTAGGAATGAACAGGTCATGAGCGTCTATTACGTCAATGGCGACTTCACGGATGCCGCCGACGCCGCGATCCCGGCAAGCGATCTGGCGCTGCTGCGCGGTTACGGCGTCTTCGACTTTCTGCGCACTTATGGCGGCAAGCCCTTTCAGCTTGGCGCGCACCTGCGCCGCCTGATTACTTCGGCGGCTTTATTGGATCTCCATTGCCCCTGGGATATTGAGGAGCTGGACGAGATCGTCATGGAGACGCTGCGGCGCAACACCTTCGCCGAGTCCGGCATCCGCCTGATCGTGACCGGCGGGGACAGCCCCAACGGGTTCATGCCCGCCGGAGAATCACGCTTAGTGGTGATGGCGACGCCCATGAATGAGATGGCGGCGCGCTACTACGAGCACGGCGCCGATGTGGTTACCGTCGAGACGCGGCGGGATATGCCCGAAGCCAAGACGATCAATTATATCCCGGCCATCAGCGCGCAGAAGCAAGCGTTGAGATTCAACGCCAATGCCATCGAAGCGATCTATACCGTAGACGGCAAGGTCGTGGAAGGCACGCGCAGCAATACCTTCATTTTCAAAGACGGGACCTGGATCACGCCGGCGAGCGACGTGCTGCTAGGCATCACCCGCGCTGAGGTCATCAAGCTCATCAAAGACGACGGGCGGCTGGAAATGCGCGAGATCACAAAAGCCGAATACCAATGCGCTGACGAGGTGATCCTCGCCTCCACCACCAAGGAAATCATGCCGGTGGTGAATGTCGATGATGTCCCGATCGGCAGCGGCGCGCCTGGCGAAAACACGCGTAAACTCATGCGCGCCTGGCGCCGGATGACCGAAGGCTACGCCGCGATGGACGGCTATCGCTAAACCAGACCGAGCCTAGCATTGAAACGCAGCGGAAGTTTTGCTTCTCACTTCGTCCAGCGTGACGCCGGGCATTAACTCCCTTAGACGCATCGCGCCCGATTCAAAGGTAAAGACCGCAAGTTCCGTGATGAGGGTGTCCACCGCCGCTACTGCCGTCAGAGGCAAGCTGCACTGCGGGACGATTTTAGGGCTGCCGTCGCGGTTGCAATGGATCATGGTAATAATCAGACGACGCGCGCCGCTGGCCAGATCCATGGCGCCCCCAACGCCGAGCAAAGGCTTGCCCGGGATTGCCCAATTGGCCAGGTTTCCGCTTTCGTCCACCTGCAAGCCGCCCATGACAGCCACATCAATGTGTCCGCCGCGGATCATGGCGAAAGAATCCGCGCTGTCGAAGTAACTGCTGCCGGGCAGCGCGGTCACCGGTATCTTGCCGGCGTTTACCGGATAGTCCATGGCGCCGCCGCTTTCCGGCGCGGGACCGACCCCCAGCATCCCGTTTTCCGTGTGCAAGATGATGCCGTGTTCGGGAGCGATCAGGTCGGCGATCAAGGTGGGTATGCCGATGCCGAGGTTGACCACATCGCCCGCCCGCAATTCGGCAAAGGCGCGGCGGGCAATGCGCATGCGCAGCTCGTCGACCTGCTTGCCGGAGGCGCGAATATCGGCCGAAGAACCCAGATCAGCCAATGTCGTTGAGGCTTCCACGAGGACATCGACAAAGTTGCCGGGGGTATGGATATGATCGGGGTCTATAGCCCCGAGGGGTAGAATCTCTTCCGCTTCGACAATGACCAAATCAGCCGCAGTCGCCATGGCTTTGTTGAAGTTTTGCTCGGTCCTGCGATAGACGAGATTGCCGGCGCTGTCGGCCTGCCAGGCGCGGATCAAAGCGACGTCAGCGCGCAAGGCGGGCACGAAAACCTGACTAAAGCCCGCGATCTGTCTGGTTTCCGCCGTAGCAGCTATGACGGTGCCAGCCGCCGTCGGCGTATAAAAGCCGCCAAGGCCGGCGCCACCGGCGCGTATCGCCTCCGCCAGGGAGCCTTGCGGCATCAATTCGAAGGCGATCGCTCCGCTCTGCGCTGCTTCCACGACTTCTCGGTTGCTGGTGAAGTAAGAACCAATCGCTTTCTTGATCTGACCGTTACGCAGGAGCCGTCCCCCGCCCAGGCCTGGCTCGCCGATATTGTTGGCGATGTAAGTCAGGTCCTGGACATCCGTCGCCGCAAGAGCATGCAAGAGATGCACAGGCGACCCGGTCATGCCGAAGCCGCCGACCATCATCACAGCGCCGGATTTGACCAGCGCCGCCGCCTGTTCCGCGCTCATTTGCGGGACGCGTTTCATGTTTTTGATCCCAAGTTCTCGATCAGCGTGGCTTCGCCTTGCCCCACGCCGACGCAAAGCGCCGCCAGACCATAAGTCATCTTTTCACCCTGCCGGGCGCGGCGCGCCATTTCGTGTATTAAGGTCGTCAAGATGCGAGCGCCGGAACAGCCCAGGGGATGACCAAGCGCGATGGCCCCGCCGTTGACGTTGGTGATCGCTTCGCTCAGCTTCAATTCTCGCAAGACGGCCAGCGCCTGGACGGCAAATGCCTCGTTCAGTTCGACTAGATCCATATCTTCGATGGAAAGATCCTGCCGTCGCAGCAGTTTGCGCGCCGCAGGCACAGGACCCAAGCCCATCAGGCGCGGGTCGACGCCGGCCGCCGCGCTGCCGATCCAGCGCGCCAGCGGCTTGATGCCCAGCTGGCGCGCCAGGTCGCCCGCCATCAGGACCAAGGCGCAAGCGCCGTCGTTCAAGCCGCTGGAATTGCCGGCGGTGACGCTGCCATCTTCCCGAAAAGCCGGGCGCAAGCGCGCCAGCTTTTCCATACTGGTCGCGACTTCGTATCCATTGTCAGTCGCGCGATAAAAGGGGTGCTCATCGGTATCCACGATGACCGGAGCGCCTCGTCGTTGCGGGACCGTCACCGGAACGATTTCGCGCTTGAAGGCGCCGCGGTTGATGGCGTCAACGGCGCGCCGCTGGCTCTGCAAGGCAAAGCGGTCCTGGTCTTCGCGGCTGATCTCTCCGCCCTCGATCTCGCCTTTGCAGCTCAGGCTAGAGATATTTTCGGCAGTTTCGCCCATGGCTTCCAGCGGGTAGCGCGCTTCCAGTTTTGGATTGGGGTAGCGCCAGCCCAGCGTGGTATCCCAAGCGGTTATGTTGCCGGAAGGTCCATAGGCGGCGGGGTTCTTGGGCAGGGAATAGGGCGCGCGGGTCATGCTTTCGACCCCGCCGGCGACAAATACGTCGCCCTCGCCGGCCAAGATGGCGCGCGCGGCTTGATTGACCGCGTTAAGCCCGCTGGCGCACAAGCGATTGATCGTGACGCCCGCGACTCGTTCCGGCAAGCCCGCCAGCAAGAGGGCCATACGCGCGATATTGCGGTTGTCCTCGCCGGCTTGGTTGGCGCAGCCCAGATAGACTTCTTCGATGGTATCCGCATCAATCCCCGCGCGTTCAACAGCCGCTCGGACGACGAGGGACGCCAGATCATCCGGGCGCAGCGTCGCCAATGCGCCGCGGATGCTGCCAATCGGCGTGCGCACAGCGCTCACAATGAAGACATCTCTCATGCGAGCCTCTCTATCTCCCGCAACAAGTATGCCCTAATCTGTTGTCGCTTACGAGTTGCAGGCGGAGCAAATGCCGTAGAATTCCAGCAAATGGCCGGAGATTTTGAAGTCGAGCGTTTCTTGCAGTTTCGCAGTCAGGTTATCCAGGCCGCAGTCCAGAAAATCGAAGTAGCGATTGCAATTCGTGCAAACAACATGATGATGATGGTCGTTGTAAAGCATCACGTAGGATGGCGTCAGGCTGGACTTGAGGAAGACCGGGCGCACAATGCCCAAGCGGGTGAAGAGATCAAGCGCGCGAAAGACGCTCGCGCGGCCGACCGCGGGATTGATCTGATTCACTCGTTTTAATACTTCCCCCGATGTAATGTGCTTGCGCTCTTCAACCAAGACTCGCAAAACCGTTAACCTGGCTTCTGTCAGTCGGTATCCGGCTTCTCGAAGCCGGTCCATGTAAAGGGTCTGCATAGGCTTGTCATTCCCTCTTAGATTCGATCACGCTCATATTACCATGCCGGCGTCCGCGCTTCAAAACGGGATTCATCAAATCGATCTGACTGAATCCCAGTAAGTCCAACAAAGGAGAGCAACATATCGCAGGGAGAAGGTAGGGCTTGTACGGTACTGATGAAATTGCGCCAAATTGGAGGCCGTTACCAGTGGGCGACTCACATAGTCGCCCCTGCGACTCGACAAGAGCATTGATTTTACTTGCTTTTCTCGGTGTCGGCGGTCAGTGTCTACGCGACCTGCGCGACCCTCGGTGGTTAAATTTGACCCTGCCGCCTCAAGCTGGCAGCGCCTTGCATAGCGCAGGTCAACATCGGATATTCGCTAGACGCCGCCAAAGCGATCTTGTACGCCAACCAGCCAACGCAAGATCGGCGTCATTCGCTGAAAATGCTCGAAGCAGAAATCAATGAAGACCGGTGAAGACACGCTGTCCCAATTGATCGCGTCTTCGTAGGCATAGGCATGTAAGGAATTGTACTTCAGCCATTCTCCGCGGGGATGGTCCTTGTCAAACCCCCTGGGAATCCTTTTGTAATGCCGGCCAGAGATCTTGTAGCCCGCGGAGGCGACAGCGTCGGCGGCCTCAGGCAGAGCCGGTCCCAACCCAGGATCAACGACCGCTTGACGATAAGCCTCCAGCATGGGTTTGGAGAAATGGAACATGCCCGTCATCAAGCCGGCGTCGTCCGGCGCGAGTTGCATGCCAAAAGCCGGATGCTGCGTTTTTTTGCCGCTGCCATGCCACCACATCATGGCGATATTGGTCTTGTAGGGCGATTTGTCCTTGCTGAAGCGCGTGTCCCGCGCCGCTCGCATCAAAGAGCCGCTACCATTGGCGCGCAGGTCGACGACCAAATCCGGGTCCAGCGATTGCAGGCGCGCGCCCATTGCGGCAACCCAAGCCAGCGCGGGCGCCTTGACCGCCTCTTCATAACGGGCTTTGTTGGCGGCGAACCAGTCTCGGCTGTTGTTTTCGCGCAGGTCTCGCAAGAATTGCTGTGTTTCGGCGGGGAATCCGGGAAAGTCGCTCATGGGCGTCCTCGCAGGTTGGCCGGCTTATCGTGATTCTAACCGATGCCTTCGCGCTGTCAATGACGGTCGACCGGGGAATATCCCGCCTATGCAAGCGGGGCGGGCTGAGGCACAATGCCTGCGCCTAATCTTGACCCCTTATTTGACGCTAAGGACAGCTCAATGAAGAGAAAACGCTTACTGTTCGCGCTATTGATCGGCTTCGGACTGCTGGCGAGCGTGACGGCACAAGCAGGACAAAGCCCGCAAGCGCTCTGCGCCGCGGCGGAACCGGCCGACCTGACCATGATGCAATTCGCCGGGGCGGAACAGGTGATCGACCAGACCCTGGATTACCGCGCCATAATTTGCACCAGCGCCGGCCCGATTTACCTGGACCTGTATGAAAAGCTGACGCCGATGACAGTCAACAATTTCGTTTTTCTGGCCCAACAAGGCTATTACGACAACACCAGCTTCCATCGCGTCATTCCCGATTTCATGGCGCAGGGCGGCGATCCGACAGCGACCGGTCGCGGTGGTCCCGGCTATCAGTTCGGGGATGAACCGGTTGGCTTTCTGACATTTGATCGGCCCGGCTTGCTGGCGATGGCAAATGCCGGTCCCGGCACCAACGGCAGCCAGTTTTTCATCACGACAGCGCCAACGCCGCATCTGAACTACAAGCACAGTATCTTTGGCGACGTGCTGAGCGGGCAAGAGCATGTCCTGGCGATCCGCGAGCGCGACCCGCAGACAGCCAGCGGACCGGGGGAAACGCTGCATACCGTGCTGATCATCACCGATCCGTCTCTGGTCGCTAGCGACGTGGCTGAAATCGCGCGAGCCACTGAAGAAGAAGTCAGCGCGGCATTCGAGTCCTTCACTGCCGCGCTGCCGCCCGCGATGCCACTTGTCGCTGATCGCTCCGGCTATTTCTCGCCCGAGGACCTGGCAGCGACCGTGGCGGAAGATTTGCAAGACGGCTTCGCGACCTTTGCCGAAGAACACGGGCACCAGTATCGCCAGAGACTGCAAATCGTGAACGGCGACTGTGATGCGTCCGTTTTCTTTTCCTCGCTGGGTTACTGGGTTGATGTTTACGCCGATGCCGAGTCCGCCGCAGCCGCCGCGGGTGACGAATTCATGCGGCTGTGGCTGGACAGTTATGGCTATGAGCGCGATGCTTCGGCACCCCCCGTCTATCGCAGCAGCGCCGAAACCTGCGGCGGCGAAGAGGGCTTTCGCCTGTTGTCGCTAAACGCGCGGGGGCGCTACCTCGCGACCATGGATGTCTTGGTCGCCGAGTCGATCCTGGATCAAGTGTCGGCGGCGGCTCTCTTGAACAATTTGTCTTTGCAGATCGAAGGGGCGCTGGCCAGCATATTCCAGGGAGAAATCCGCTGACTGTCCGCGCGTCGCGCATCTAGCGGCTTCCAGCCCGGCGCCGCAATAGCGCGAGCGTCGTGTCCCGCTCCTGGTGCTGGCAGATCCCCAGCGCTTCGATGAAGAGTGGGATATCATCAGTCCGCGCCAGCCGCGCCAGCCCCAGCAAACGTTCGCTCAATTCATCATCTCGCGCCGCGGCCATCATCACCAAGCCATAGCGTCGCAGATCGACATCCTTGCTCCTCATGATCACCGATTCCAAGCGGTCATAAAGTCCCTCCGCTCGCCGCTCAATCACCCAATTGATGATGCCCATGCTCGCCGTCGGCTGGTCGATGGCTTGATATTGCTCGATCAGCTGTCCGTACAGATGCGGCGGAAAATCCTCGCCCAGCGATTCCAGCGCCTTGCCGGTCAATTCGCCGCGGCCCGTCCGCGCCATGCCCTCGCCGCTGTGCAAGAGGAACTGGTAAATCGGCAGGCGCTGGTTTGCGGCTACGAGCGCGTCAATGGCGGTCAGTGCCGGCTCGCAATTGAAAACCGAGGTGAATGGCTCGCTCAGAAAGCGGGTGGCGTAAAGGCAGGCCAGGGCGGGATCAATCGGCGTCATGCCAGCCAGGGCGACAGCCCGCAGGTTCTGCGCAACGTCATCAACCGGCTGCAGGTAATAGGTCTCGACGCCCAGCTGATAGAGGTCAATGTCATCGGGATGCGCGATATGCACCAGCAGCCGCGTGATGCTCTCGCGCAGAATGCCTGATTTGTCGCGCTTGCCGGCAGCGAATAAGCTGAAGCACTTGTCGCGCAGAATCGGGCGATGACTTTCGTCGAGCGCCGCGACGACCGCCGAGGATTTCAAAACGCGCAGGCACTCGTCCAGATACTGGCGGCTGTTGGTCCGCGCCAGCAATTGCAGGGCGAGGTCGCGCCGCTCTTTGGCGGTGGAGGCTGCTCTCAGGTTTTGGTAAAGCTTGGCTTGGCTCGGCATGGATTACCGGCTTTGTTAGGGCTTTGCATACAGCGGGGTGAAGTGATGCAACTATTAAAGGATTACCCCCGTAAAAAATTGAAGCGATTAGCCCGGATACGCTACCTCAAAACGCTCGGCGCAGGCGACTATCTCGCGCCAGGTCGCATCCGGCAGGTCGATGCCATTCGCCAGCCGCTCAGCCCGGTGCCGCGTTTCAATCTCGCCGGGGTAGAGGACCTCGCCATCCAGCGGATCGGCTTTGACATAGTCGATCGCCGCGTCGACATCGCGCTGGAATTGCCCCACCGAACCAAAACGCGAGATATCGATCATCAAAATGACCGTGCCCCAGCGGTCTTCCTCAGGCATCTTCGCGCCCGAGGGCAGGGAAGCCATCATGGTCATGAAGCCGACCATCATCGCCAGCGCGTAACCCTTGTGACCCACAGACGGCATGCCCATCGGCCGCATCGCGCCGCCTTTTTCGAACTCTCTGGGGTCGTCCGTCGGCTGACCGTCTTTGTCGACAATCCACTTGTCGGGCAGGGCTTCGCCTTTATCCCTGGCGACCATCACCTTGCCGGCCGCCGACATCGACGTAGCGAAATCGAGGATGGTCGCGCCGTATTTCTCGCTGGGGAAACCCATGGCGATGGGGTTGGCGCCGATCTTGCGCCCCTGGCCATTCAAGGGAATGACGACGGAGCGGTTGCCGCCGATGCAGCCGTCCCAAATCATCGCGGCCATGCCCGCTTCCGCAGCCATCTCGGCATAGGTCCCCAAGCGGCCCGTATGACCGATGTTGTACATGGTCACCAGCGCGACGCCTTCCGAAGCGGCTTTTTTGATCGCGAGTTCAGTGGCAATCTTGGCTGTGACCTGGCCAAAGGTGCTGGCGCCGTCGATCTGCGCGATTGAGGCCGTTTCTTCCACCACCTTTGGAACGTCGGCTGGCGCCAGTCGCCCGCTGTCGATGGCTTGAACATAGGCCCGCACGCGGATGACGCCGTGGGAATCGTGCCCGGACAGGTTGGCGCTGACCAGATGCTCGGCGACGATCTCGGCGTATTCGGCTGTCGCGCCGGCCGCTTCCAGGATCTCCGCGATGATGGGTTGCAATTCATGAGCTTGCATGTTTGGCATGTGTGTTCCTTTCTTATAAATCAGAAGTAAGAGCAAGTTAGTAATGAGAATCAAAAACCGGCACGAACTGTAAGGACGTTCGACGGTCAATGTCGGCGGTCAGTGTCTACGCGACCCGCCGAAACGCCAACAAAATATGATCCACTGTTGGTTTTCTCTGCGCGCTCTGTGTCCTCTGTGTTTAGATTTTCGTTGCACGACTTACTTTAATTTACCGAGTTCTAATTGATCCGTGTACTGTATTCGTTGCGCTCCCACATTCGGACGACATCGCCCTCCGCGTCCAGCTCGAAGCGCAGCGTCTCGTTCGATTGCCCGGCTTGCCGCAAGACAAATACCATCTCGTCATCGGTGGGATCGAGCAGGGTCGGCTTGCCATCCAGATCATCGAGAGTGAGCAATTGCAGTTGCCCGTCGCGGATGACCACCTTTTGCAGGGCCCATTCGCTGACGTAATCGCCAACGTACTTGCCCCAGGCGGGATTCGCTTCCTGTTGCGGTTCAGTGGTTGCCTTTATCAGTTCTGGCAAGACCAGCTTGTAGGCTCGCTCGGCTATTTGATGGGGATTGCTGCCCAGGGAATTGCTCAGCGCGATCACGCCGGTCTTGTGCTCGCGGCAGAGGGTGAAGGCGGTCAGATAACCGGGATAGCCGCCGCCGTGACCGCTGATGACCCAATCGTCGATCTTGTGCAAGCCCATGCCCAAACCATAGCCGCCTTTCCAGCTTTCCTCCAGCCAATGCACGCGGTGCATGTCGTATAAAGTATAGGAGGAAAGCACGTCCTCGCCCCTCAGCCCCAGGTGAAAGGCGGCGTACTTGACCAGATCATTGACCGAGGAGGCGAAATTGGCCGATGCTTCAAAGGCATTCATTTTCCAGAAGGGGAAGGCGTCGCGCCTGCCGTCGTCCTTTTCCCGCGTATAGCCAGTCGCCAATTGCGCGTCCTCCGCGTCCGGCACGGGATAGGTCTCGGTCATGCCCAGCGGCGCCAGGACATTTTGCCGCAGGTAATCCGCCCAGGATCCCCCGCTGACGGCGGCGATGATCCCGCCCAGCAGCGAGTATCCCAAATTGCTGTAGGCATAGTTTTCGTAAGGGGCGCGGGTGGGCTGTCGAGAGCGCGTCTGGGCGATGAATTCCTCCCAGCCCGGCGCTGCGCAGTCCGTCCACATGGCGTTGACCGAATCGCGCGGCAAGCCCGAGGTATGGGTTAATAGATTGCGGATGGTGATTTCCGGCGCGTCGCGATAGCGCAGGTCGAACCAGTCCAGGTATTGCGATACCGGATCATCCAGCCGCAGCTTGCCGGCGTCGCGCAATTGCAGAATGCCGGTAGCCGTGAATGTTTTGCTGATGCTGGCGATGCGAAAGCGCGTGTCCAGCGTGACAGGCTGGCCAGTTTCCAGGTTGGCGACGCCATAACCCTTGCCCCAGAGCAATTCGCCCCCGTAGACCAGCCCCAGCGCCAATCCCGGCAGATGTTTTTCCCGCAGGTTGTGGGCTGTCCACTTGTCCAGGATGTCAATAGCGGTGGCCAGATCAGCCTGTGCTTGCAGCAAGTTATCTGTCATCGCCATGCGCCTTTCCTTTGTGCATTGCGGTTTCGCCGTTGCTCAATCGTTCACAAGATACAGCCCGCGCCGCGCCGGAGTCCCTACGCGAAAGCGGGCCCGCCGGCTAAAGCCCGGTCACATCAATGAACCAGCGCTCCAAAGCGGCTTCCATCGACGCGACTTTGACCGGATATTGCGCCGCCAAATCGACCTGTTCGCCCGGATCGTCCGCGAGATTGAAGAGCAAAGCCGGCGGGGGCGGGGGCAGCGTCCGTTCCGGCTCGGGAGCTTCAAGAACCCCGTCGAAATACTCGGGGAAATACTTGATGGCATGGTCCAGCGCCGTGTCGACGGGGCTGACCTCCATGGCTTCGCGGATTTGCGGCCGCAGCAGCTTCCAGTCGCCATCGCGCGCGGCGGCATTGCATGCGCTCAGGGGGCTGTAACGATTCCATTGCCAAAAGCGCAGCGGATTAATCTTGCCGCGTTCGCCGCGCAAAACGGGCAGCGCATTGACGCCGTCCAGTTGCAAGTCTGTCGGTACGTCCAGGCCGACCATAGCCAGCAGGGTCGGGAACCAATCCGTGTAGTGCGCCAGTTCGTCGCTGCGCAGGCCCGCATCGAGGCCCCCAGCCCAGCGGATGATCAGCGGTACGCGAATGCCGCCCTCGTAGGTATTGCCCTTTTGCCCGTTCCAGCCGAAGTTGAACCGGCGTTGAGAAAAGCCGTTCCAGGCGCCAAAAGCCGGTCCGTTGTCGCTGGTGAAGATCACGATGGTATTGTCGGCAATGCCGTGTTCTTTTAGACGCTCGTTTATCCTGCCGATGCCCTCATCCATCACTTCGATCATGGCGTAAATGAGACTCGCCCCCAGGCTGAAACCCATATCGCAATACTTCTTGGCGAGCGGGTCGGGCGCTTCCAGCGGGAAGTGCGGCGCATTGTAAGCGAGCTGCAGGAAGAAAGATTCCTTATGATGCCGGTCGATGAAAGCCAGCGCTTCTTCGGTGAAGACATCGGTGAGATAGGCTTCTTTGTCGCCATACTCAAGCCTGCCGTTGCGATCGAGGCGATACCGATAATAGGGGTTCCAGCCACCCTGAAAGCCGACGAATTCCTGGAAGCCCCTGGCAGTCGGATGATAGCGCGCATCCAGCGCGCCGTTATGCCATTTGCCGATCCAGGCCGCGCGCCTCCAGCGTGTCGATGCTGCCGGTGCGATGCGGGTAGCGCCCCGTCATCAGGGCGGCGCGGGCGGGCGCGCAAACGGGAGAAGCGGAATAGTGCTGCGTCAGACAAATGCCGTCGTCGACCAAGGCGTCGAGGGTCGGCGTACAAGAAATTTGATCGTTGAATACGCCAAAATCCCCGTAGCCCATATCGTCGGCGATGATCAAGATGATATTCGGAGCCGTCATGCCTTCCCTTTATTGTTGGCATTTTTGCGCCTTGCCGGCGGCGGATATCCCAGCCGGAACAAGGTCATGGTGGCGCCGAACATCACACGGTCGCCATCGCGGAGTTCACGCGCCTTGCCGCCGATGACGGGCCGCCGGTTGACGGAGGTCCCGTTGGCGCTGCCCAAATCGAAGAGCTTCCAGCAATGCTTGTCTTTGACCAGGAAGGCATGCGGACGCGAGACCGTCGGGTCCTGCAGGGTGATCTCCCAATTTGCGTTTGGCGTGGTGCGCCCGATGTATATTTCTTCTTTCAAAAGCGCGTAGACTTGGCCGCGCTGCGGTCCTTTGACTATGCGCAATGAAGCTCGGTCATTGGCGACCATCGATACCAGTTCCAGCGCGTCTTTGGCTGGCGTCGCCCGCGGATCAAGCAGCTTGAGCATCGAGACGAAGAGGTGAATTTCATCGCCGATCTCCAAGGTGCTGCTGCCCTCGACGCGTACACCGTTGACATAGGTCCCGTTGGCGCTATCCAGGTCATCAATGATGAATTCGCCGTCGCGACATGTCAGGACCGCGTGCATGCGCGAGATATGGCTTTCGCCGATGTGAATGTCATTGGAGGCGGAACGTCCAATGGTCGCGCTCATGCCCTCGTGCAGCAGGAACTCGCGCATGGCGCCGGAGTAAGGCTCCAGCCACACCAGTTTGGCTTTTGCTTCGCCTTGACGTTCAGCCATCAAGGGATTCCTAGTCTGTGAATAAGTGCTGGGGATTGTAACACAATGCGCTGGATGGGGGGTAAAAGGGCGGGACCAGGCGCAGCTCATTCTCAATCACTTGTAATCTGGACAGAGATCGTATATCTCCAAACCAATCTTCCCAAGATGCGACTTGTCTCGGGACCAGCCTCGGTCGGTAGCGACAAATATAGTTGCGTTCGGAGCACTTGCAAGAGCGGCGGCTACATATTTCCTGTCGGCTGGATCACTTAGGAGAATACCCTCCGGTAGAACTGCATGGTCATTCTTATCATATTCGACGCGCGCTCCGACGAGCCGTGCAGTTGATTCTGCCTCCAGTCTGTTTAACAGTTGTTCCGCAAATCCGTTTTTTCTGATGTTTTTTCGGTACTCCGAGATTATTTGATAGTTCCAATCTACCAGCAAGCGATTGTCGCTATTCACAAATCGATTAAGCCAATCTCTGCATGTTTTGATGCAATTTTCTTCTTCTTTTGCTAATCCTTCTCTTATCAACCTGTCCGCGACAATCCACACATTTGCATCAATGACGATGTCAGGCACGAACGCTCTCCCGATGAAGTCTTTCAAAAGCTGCTCTGCTCATGCTATGGATATCCTCACTGATATCGCCAAGGAATTTTTCGGGCCAATTGCCGATCTGGCCGAATCGGTCAATCTCCACTTCGCTTATCGCCGAACCCGCATCTCCTGTCTGGCAGAAGTACATCTTGATGTTCGCTGGCGTCGCGAAGGCGGGCTGCGCTTCGGCAACGCGCCGCTGCAAGCGTCGCAAAATATGCTCGCTATGGCTTTCGACAATCAGTTGCAGTCCGCATTGCTCGGCGGCATAAAGCAAGAGATCGGCCAGTGCGCTCTGCGCATTGGGGTGCAAGTGCAGTTCCGGCTGCTCCAGCAGTACGATTGATCCCGCCGGCGCCGAGAGCAGCATCGTGATCACGGGCAACGCTTGCGAAAGGCCGAATCCGACATTGACCAGCGAACTCTGAACTCCGCCGATTGTGGCTGTGGCTTCGTACCGGCGTTCGTTTTTATCAATCGGCTTCACGTCAAATGAGTCGACAAGCGCCAGCAATTTGAGTTTTTCTTGTACCTTAGCCAGCAGCGTATAATCACTTCTCGCTGACGAGATTAACATTTCAATTGTATTGATACCCGAAGGTTCAATGAGCTTAGGTTCATTTCCCGTCCAAAGATAATGTCTTTCGGGACGCTGTCTTACCGGTCCCAAGTAAAGGACCGAGTCCATAAGCTTTTCAAATTCTCGTGCATAGAATCTCGCAAGGCGTCGAACATCAATCGGATAATCGGTGACGATTTCTCTAGGCAAAACATAGCAGCTTTCTGGCGTACTTACCGGTTCCTTCTGCACAAATGGATATTCGTCATCAAAATCCTTTTGGATTGTGGCCGCATACCTGCCATTTTCAATTATTTCGACGCGTACATTTTCTGCGCTTGTGCCTGATGGCAATGTGCGGTATGACAAGTTTTCAATACGGATGTTATCGAGAAGGCGCCAATTGATCGCATACTCAATGAACATTGAGCTATCGATTCGCCTGCGAAGTACAGGTCTGGCCATGCCTGCTACATGCGTTTGCCAGTCAATGCCCGAATCAGGATTCCATTGAAGAGTCAGTCCGACTTTTGTATCGATTTGATGACCCCAAACCAGATCCCGATAACTTCCCAGATCGAAGTAATCTCGATCGCTTCCACCAAAATTGATATGTTGCTTGGGATCAAATCCACGCGCCGTCTGCTTTAACATCAAAAGCGACTGCAAAATGGCCGTCTTGCCCGAGCTGTTCGAACCGAAAAACAACGTAATCGGCGCCAGATCAATGTCAAGCGCTTGCCAGCATTTGAAGTTTTGCAGACTGATCTTGCGGAGCATGAGGGTCTCTCCCGGCTGCGCGTCAACTGAAGTATAGCAGACTTTGCCACTCGTCTGATTATTGCCGCCTGGCGGCGACTAGCCCTCGATAATCGCGGGCGCGTCTTCCCCCAGCGCCAGCATCACGCCCTCGGCGATCAGGCCGTCGCCGGCGCGCACGATCCGCTCGTCCGGCAAGCCCAGCAATTGCGCGATGTAACGCGCCGTCCAGAGATGCCGGCCGCCATAGTTGCGGATCTCGGTCCGTTCCAGATCGCTGCTCGTCGCGTTGCCAACGCCGGTCACCAAAACGCCTTTGGCGATCAGCCATTCGCGCGTCGCCCCCGCCAATCCAAAGATCTGCGTGCCATTGTAAACATAGATCGGCGCCGCCTCGGCGTCGGCGCGCGCTTTGATTTCGGCCGGCGACAACTGAATATGGGGATAAAACGTGCGCTGAATCAGTTCGCTGATCGCGGCATAATCGGGAAACAAGACGGATTCGCCGCTGGGGCTCAAGCCATCATTGACATAAAGATTGTTCACGACCTCGAAGCGAATGTCTTCGCGCTTGATTTGGCTCATCAGTTGACCCAGCGCCAGTATGTCATTCAGTTCGAGATTGGTGCGATAGTTGTTTGAGAGTTCGCTCCACAATTCCGGGGCATTGGCAACCAGGTTGACGATGCCGCCGGCGCTTAGCACCTCCGCGCGCACGGCATCGAGGACCTGCTGCTGGCGCCTGGCTCTATCGAAGTCTCCGCCTTCTGTGGCGCGCGTGCGGGCGTACTGCAGCAGCCTCTCCGCGTTCATGCGCTGTTCCCCGGGCTCGAAAACGACGTGGATCATGCCGTAGCCAGCGTCGGGATAAAACGGATCGTTGATGGTTTCCCGCACCCGAATCGGCACGCCATCCGGCGCTAGCACATCGACGATCGTGGTGAATACGTCGAAGTTAATCAAGATGTATTTGTCGACGCTCAACCCAAAATTAGTCGAGACTGTTTCCATCGCCAGCGCGGGACCGCCGCCGCCCGGGTAGGCATCGCGGTCGCCGATGAAATTGGCGGTATTCAATCGGTTGGCTTCGTATCCAGGTATTGTCACCCACAGGTCGCGCAGCAAGGACAGCACGCCCACCGTTTTGCGCACGGGGTCGATGCTCATCAAGATCATTGTGTCTGTTCGGAAGGGACCGGTCTCGCCGGCGGCGCTGCGCTGGTCAATCCCTAGCAGCAGGATGCGAATCTGGCGGGGGTCTGTGATGATCGGCAAGTCGGCTTCAGGCAGCGCGTCGGCCGGCGGAAGCGCTGTGGCCGGGTCGGCGAGGTTGAAAGGGGTGGTCACGACGGGCGGCGGCTCATTCTCTTGGGAGTCGGCCGCGGGGAGGGCTGTGACGAGCGGCGTCAATATCAGCATCGGCGCGCTGCCCTGCGCCGATGTCTCCACTGAGCCCTTGTCGGCGCAGGGCCACTGGCCCGTGACGAGGCAGCGCAGCGTCAGCGATGGATCGCCGACTTCTTGCAAGTCGATGGCCGTCTGTCTTGTCAGGCTAAATGCGGTTAGGGAACAGAGTCCCGTCCCGAGGACCAGGACGAGCAAACCCACGATTCCCATTAGCCAACCAGGTATGCGCATTCAATGTAGTCCCTGCCGGCGCCCGCTCGACATTGGCGCGCCGGTTTTCCCGCGGTTAAACAGACGCGAATTATATCATAGCATGTCGAAGGCCTGGGGCGGGATTTATATTAGGGCAGAGCAATCGCATCAAATTTTTTCAACACAGAGAGCGCAGAGCGCACAGAGTTACTTGGTGTTCAGACGGCATTTCTTCTAAAATCCGAGACTAAGCATAAGAAAGAGTTATAAGCGAAACGTGATTTTTCGCTCGAAGACACAGTTGAAATAAGATATTTTAAGTTTTTCTCAGTAGTTCCAAGTAAGTCCTGCAACGAAAGCGAGCCTTGTAGGGGCGACCAATCTGGTCGCCCGCTGCCGCCGCGACTTGTGGTTTCGGGCGACATGGTATGTCGCCCCTACAAATCGTTGCCTTAGCAAAATTTGCATTACTTTCTTGGTCCTACTTCTGTGCCCTCTGTGTTCTCAGTAAATCCAAGTAAGTCATGCAACTAAAGCGAGCCTTTTAGGGGCGACCAATCTGGTCGCCCGTTGCCCCCACCCTTGTGTTTTCGGGCGACATGGTATGTCGCCCCTACAAGGCTTGTCCGATACTGAAATCTGGACGGCTTCCCAGGTTTTACCCCATCCCCG
>JAPPMO010000070.1 GCA_028873975.1 Chloroflexota bacterium | reverse complement strand
ACTCGGTGCTCTCGGTGTCCTCGGTGGTGAAAAAATTATTTGATGCGATTGCCCTAACTCACGGGCGCATTTCAGATTATTGGCAATTAACCACTGAGGACACCGAGGGTCGCGTAGACACTGACCGGCAGCATCGAGATTTAAGCTCTTGCCTGCCAAAAAGGAGGCGATGTAGGGGCGTTTGACGGTCAGTGTCGGCGGTCAGTGTCTACGCGACCTACGCGACCCGCTGAAACGCCCGCAAACAGAAATGATCTTTTGTATTTCTCTGTGCGCTCTGTGCCTCTGTGGCGAATTATGAACTTCACTCACATCCGTGGAGGCGTGACCCCCGTCTGACCCTGATATTTGCCTTTTTTGTCGGCATAAGACTGCTCGCAAATATCGTCCGCCTCGAAGAACAAAACCTGGGCGAGACCCTCGTTGGCATAGACCTTGGCCGGCAGGGGGGTGGTATTGCTGATTTCCAGCGTGACGAAGCCCTCCCACTCCGGCTCAAAAGGCGTGACGTTGACGATCAAGCCGCAGCGGGCATAGGTGGATTTCCCCAGGCACACGGTCAGGACAGCCCGCGGAATGCGGAAGTACTCTACCGAGCGCGACAAGACGAAGGAATTGGGCGGGATGACGCAAACATCGCCGCGGAAGTCCACAAAAGAAGCGTCGTCGAAATGTTTGGGATCGACAATCGCCGAATGCACATTGGTAAATATCTTGAACTCGTCCGAGACCCGCAGGTCGTAGCCATACGACGAAACGCCATAGCTGATAGCGCCTTCCCGCACTTGCTGGTCGACGAAGGGTTCGATCATGCGCTGCTCGCGCGCCATTTTCTTGATCCAGTGGTCCGGTTTTAGTCCCATATCTTTTATCCCTTTGCCGCCGATTACATGCGTTCCGGCGCGGACATGCCCATCAGGCGCAGCAGGCGATAAAACACGACGCCTGCGGCGCGGTAGAAGCGCAAGCGCGCCGCGGCGACGTCCACTGGCACTTCGCCGTGCAACACGCGTACCTTGTCATAGATCGGATGAAATACCGCAGCCAGCTCCTGCGCGAAGAAGGCGATCTTGTGCGGCTCGTAATTCCTCACCGCTTGTTCGATCACATTCCCGAGTTCCAGCGCCTTGCGAATGAACTTGAGTTCATCTTCTCCCAACAAGCTCAGGTCGGCCCCGTCATCGTTGAATCCGCGTTCCTGCGCTTCCCGGAAGATGCCGGCGCAGCGGACGTAGGCGTTCTGAATGTAGTATACCGGGTTCTCGTTGGACTGCTTCACGACCTGGTCGACATCGAAATCCAGTTGCGAATTGGGGCTGCGCGCCAGCATGTGGTAGCGAACGGCGTCGGCGCTGGTCATCTCCACCAGTTCGTCCAGGGTATCAAAGTCGCCGGCGCGTTTCGACTGTTTGACCACTTCCATCTTTCCGGTTTCCGCGTTCCAGCGCACCGCCCGCACCATTTGAATGAATATGACCTGGATCGGGTCCGGGTCCATATTCAGCGCGCGAATGCCGTGCTTGACCACCTGCGCCTGGGAAAAATGATCCGCGCCCAGCACGTTGACCGCGATGTCGAATCCGCGTTCCAGCTTGTCGCGGTGATAGGCGATGTCCGGCAGCGTATATGTCGGTACGCCATCGCTCTTGACCATCACGCGGTCTTTTTCATCGCCGAAACTCGTACTGCGGAACCAGGTCGCCGGCTCGTAGCCCTTGGACCTGACATCGGCGATTTCTTCATCGTCAGCGCCTTCCCAATGCGGCGACTGGTAGATATGGCCCCTGTCACGCATCGCTTCCAGCACAGCCCAGATCCGCTCCGACTCGAAGAGCGAGGTCTCGTTGTAAAAACGATCATGTTTGATATCAATCGCCGCCAGGGAACGATTGATCCACTCAAACATGCGCGCTTCGGCCATGTCCTTGAATCGCTCCCAGCCGGCTCCCTTGAGGGCGTCGCCATGTTCTTCAGCCAGCTCGGCGGCGATCTCGACCAGGTATTCGCCCTGATAGTAGTCGGCAGGGAAGTTGATGTCTTCCCCCAGCTGCTGCCGATAACGCGCCATCAGACTTTTGCCCAGTACGATCATTTGGTTGCCGGCGTTGTTGTAATAATACTCGCGCTGCACCTTATAGCCAGCCGCCTCCAGCAAGCGCGCCATGGCGTCGCCCACAACAGCATTGCGCGTATGCCCGATGGTGATCGGTCCGCTGGGATTGGCGCTGACGAACTCGACCTGCGCCTTCTGGCCAGCGCCGATGTCGATCTGGAAGAAGTCTTCGCCCTCCGCGATGATTCGGTCAACTTGCCCTTTCAAATACGATTCACTGAGGAAGCAGTTGATGAAGCCGGGCGGCGCGACCTCGATCTTGTCAATAAAGTCCGCCTCCGGGAGCGTTGCCGCGATCAGATTGGCTATCTCGAGCGGATTCTTGCGCGCCAGCCGGGCCAAGCTCATGCCCGGGTAGGAGAGGTCGCCTTGTCCCGCGCGTTTTGGAGGGCTGACCGGAATGGATGGAATCTCAAATTCCGGCAAGTCGCCGCGATGAATTGCGCCCGCGAGCGCCCCTTCAATTAGCTGTTCCAGTTCTTTGTTGAGTTGTTTCAAGAGCGGCGTCTCTTTGCGCGTGAGCGGTCCAAGCGACTTCGGATTCTAGCAAAGTACCGTCTCTAAGGTAACGGTGACTTCGCCACTCAGCAGAGCAATCGCATCACATCGCGCATTCGCAGAATGGCCAAGAATTCAAACCATAATCTAATCACAGAAGTAGAACCAACAAAGTAATGCTAATGCACTCCAAAATAATAGTCGGCGGTAGGGGCGACCCGGCGGACTCTGTTGAAATACTGCCCCCATCCCCCAGCCCCTTACCCCCAAAATGAGCTGAGGAGCGGACATGTTTGAAAATCGCGCATTTCTTAAGCCCAACCCCTGTAGTGGTTCACCAAAACTGGACACCTTTTCCCAGAATTTGAGGGAGGGTTTTGATACCACTGCGCCTCGAACTCTGCCGG
>JAPPMO010000009.1 GCA_028873975.1 Chloroflexota bacterium | reverse complement strand
AAACCCCAGAGAAATTTCACGAAAAACCGACCCACCTCAACACGGGACTATACAATTAGGAACGGATCGTTACCCAGTTTTCGAACTTCAGATTCCGTAAGATCGTGAGCATAGCCTTCTTCTTGGATCTTACGTAGGTGAAAAACATCGACAGACTCATCCAGTAGCAATGAAGACTTGTTTGACTTTGTCCATCGCGATAGGTCATCCTGCTTCGACCCAGACACTATTTCAAGCAGAATTTCGTACGGAATCTTTACACGTCCATCGTTAGCATGCTTTAGTAGCCAGTCCCAGTATTGCGGAACTCTGTCCATCTCGTAAAAGGTATTGCTTGCGTCGATCAAGACGCTAGCGTCAAGAAGGTATAACAACAGTTTCTCTCTTTGGTTCGTTATGGATTTAAGATGGCGTCTACTCTTCTTGGCGTTACGCTGAGCACGACTGAGGCTTTGGAAGGTGTGAGCGTTCCTTCTGCAAGCCACGCTCGTGCATGGTCAACAAGTCGCTTGCCCAAGTTGTTGCGCAGTATTCCGTTCATGTTGATTGGTCTATTTTCTCGGGAATCTCTTTCATCCTTTTCAAGTTGTTTTTGTTTCAGGTACTCCTGTCTGAATTGCATACTAAGAGTCTCCCAACGAGAGAAACTGATTATATCATGATGTAATAGATTGTAAGCTATCATAGTGCGGCTTACTTTCCATTCCGACGACAGTCCACCTATTTTTGTCACCAGTTCCACATTTGTAGCTCTTCTGAGATAGCCGATTGTGTCTAAGTCTTTTTCTGGCAACAAAAGTCGTGCGGCAACGCGGTCACAGAAGTGCTCAATAGCATTATTTGTATCATGTCCTAACTCGCCGCTTATACCGCTAGATCCAATCCAAATGTGTGCGAGCTCGTGAATAGCAGTAAAGGAATATGCAGACTTGGCATCGTTTCGATTGATTACAACAAACGGAGCGATAGGATCAGCATATACAAATCCTCGAAACACGTCCGCTGGGATTGACGTGTGATAGTTTCCAAGATCACTTAGTCGTAGGACGAAGATACCCAAGCCTTCAATTTGGTCGCGCAGGTATCCAAATGCATCAGAGTATGACCTTCTACTGCGAAACCGCTGCAAATCGAAATTCAATTTGTTGGAAATGCTTTCGGCTATTGCCTCTTCGCCCATGTCCATCCGCGCTGAACCTACAAAGTCAAGTCGTTCCGTTTCGTCGTCTTCAAGTAAGTCGCGCACAATGCTTTGCGCTGCCTTAACATTGCGCATAAGGATGTCCAGGTATGCGTTTTCTCTGGGATTGCTTGATGATTGCTGCAACGATCTGAAGTCTTCCCCGCGATCCCCCTTTTTGGGTGGTTTCCGAAGATAGAATACAAGCAACGGCTGACGATATACCCTTGCCATCGCATTCAACTGAGATCGTGTTGGCTCGATCTTTCCTCGCTCATCTTCGCCCTTTTCCAGCAACTCCAGCTTTTCGACAGCTGTATGCCTTTTAGAATCTCTAAATCCAAGCTTTCTTGCCGCTTCTTCGACACTCAAGGCGGCCGTCTTCCGTGCCCAAATCAGGATTTCAGGGTTAACTGCTACCATGATTGTCCACCTAACTATTTTGTCAAGATTATAGTACCACCGCATAATGTTGCCAATATCCACCATTGGCTCCTAGATCTCGGAGCTCGCTACTCTAGCCCAGCTATTGATTGTCTGATACGCTACTTGGATTAGCCCAGCCGACAGGAGCCACCCGTGCCCAAGCAATACGCCAGCCCGCCCGCCATGGTCATCGACCCGAAAAAGACCTACCGCGCCCTTATGGATACCAGCAAAGGCCTCATCTCAATTGATCTCTTCGCCGACCGCGCGCCCGTCACGGTCAACAATTTTGTTTTCCTCGCCCGCGATGGATTCTATGATGACGTGATCTTCCACCGCGTACTGGACGGATTCATGGCGCAGGGCGGCGACCCCACGGGCAGCGGTCGCGGCGGACCCGGTTACCGTTGGGACGACGAGGATTCCGCTTTGCGAATCCGGCACGATGCGCCCGGGACCTTGAGCATGGCAAACGCCGGACCCAATAGCAACGGCTCGCAGTTTTTCATCACTTTTGTACCGACGCCGCATCTTGACGGGCGCCATGCCGTTTTCGGCCGCGTGAACGATGAAGAAAGCTTGCAGGTCTTGAGCGCGTTGCAGCGGATTGATCCGCAACGTCCGAACAGAGCCATCGTGGCGGACAAGATCAAAAGCGTCACGATAGAAGAGCGCTAGCCAAAGGCCACCGACGTTACCAAGCCAAGCCAGGCTTGCAGTTTCCCGCGCTATTGCCAGTTCAAGCCCACCCTCATTACATTTAATCCGGCAGTCTTTAGAGAATCTCATCAATGCGCGTGGCTGCGCGCAAGTTGACTGGCAACTGCAGATATTTTCCTTTGCTTTCGAATTGAACCGGCGTTACAATTCCGATTATAAGATGTTTGTATCCGATATTGTAAATCATCCGGGATTGCCGCTGGTCGATTTCCGGTTGCAGGCTTGCCTTCGACAAACGAAACCAAAACCGCAGGACAAGTTAATATTTCTTTAGTTTGTAAAAGCCCTGTCAGGTATCGGTATGCTGCGATCGCCGGCTGTCGCTACTTTGAAACAAATTATGTACGAAGCATACTTCGATGTCTGCCGAACAGCCCGGGACCACTAACTATAATGTTCAGATAGTCGATAATATGTTAGCGCCTAGAAAATCGCAATGGATTCTTTGCGCGCCAACGAGGACGATTTCGTTTGTAGGGCGGCTTTATCGGTGTTATAGTTATGCAACTGTGTCACCTTTATTGTTTGTAGCCTGCGGGTTATGGACACTATCGTCGCTGTAAATACATCGAAAGGTTTCAAAATGTTAGCCAATGAAGTCGCGAATGTTTCCTTCGAGTCGTT
The DNA here is from genome assembly GCA_028873975.1 of Chloroflexota bacterium. Taxonomy (GTDB): domain Bacteria; phylum Chloroflexota; class Anaerolineae; order Aggregatilineales; family Phototrophicaceae; genus UBA6055. The sequence continues at coordinate 30,363 of JAPPMO010000009.1, read as the reverse complement.
TAGAGATCTCGCCAGGGGCAAGCGAGTGATACTGCTTTATCCCTGGGCAAACTTTAGAAACGTCTTTTTGAGTTATTTTCTGAACGATATTGGCGAAGGACTGCTGTATCATCGAATCCCGGACGAAGCCGACAGTTTGCAGGTTTGGGTAAAAGGATTGCTCGAAGAGTTGCAGTTGGTATTGGACGGTTTTGGCGGGGGACTCTCTGACGCGTTGGCGGGGCGGGGCGCGGAAGAAATGGGCGCGGCTTTGGCTGCGGATTTCGAACATATTGATTTGGAACGCGCGGTACTATTTCTTGACGAGCTTGATCGTGTGCCGCAGGATGCGGAATTCCGCGCCTTTATGACTGCCCTGGTCGACAACTTGCCCGCCAACACGCAGTTGGCCTTGAACTCTCGATTGCTCACTTACGAGCCATGGATCAACTGGGTCAACCGGGATCAGGCTGTGGTCTTGGGTACTGCGCATCGTTCCAATAATCTTATGTTCACCAAAGAAGCGCCCCCCAAACCACAGTTAGAAGTGTATGCTTTTGGCCGCGGTCACGCTATTTCCAACGGACGGGAAATCCGCAGTTGGGACGGCGCCCTGCCTCGGAATCTTTTCTTTTATTTCGTCGACAATCCCTTGGTCACGCGCGATCAGATATTCGAAATCTTCTGGCCCAAGCTGTCAATAAAAGATGCGACCAATGTCTTTCATGTAACAAAGCGCAAGATAACCGAACGAATCTCGATGCAAATCGACGATGAGGAGAATTACGAACTCACGACCTATTCCGCCGGTTTCTATGTGCCAAGCGACAAGATCGTGCGCCACTACGATGTTGCCGATTTCGAGCAGGCCATGGAAGGGGCGTTGCGGTCCGACAATCCCCACGAGAAGGAAGTTTTGTTCAGACACGCGGTGGACATCTACAAAGCGCCATTCTTGCATACGGTCAAGCTCCCTTGGGTAGAGGCGAGACGGAAACAGCTGCAGACAATGTACGCCGAAGCGTTAATTGGCTTGGCGAACCTGCAAGCCGGGCGGGGAGAATGGGAGCGGGCCCTCGGTTCCTACGTCAGAGTACTGCGGGAAGCGCCGCAGCGTGAAGACATCCACCGGAAAGTTATCCAGATGTATATCAATATGGGGCGCAATGACGATGCGCGTCAGCAATACACTTTGCTGGAGCGCATGCTTAAGAGAAGGCTTGGCGTCGCGCCCTCGGAGGAAACGCAGGCGCTGCTGCGCGCTCTTGGGCAATAGTCGCGATTTCGCGCGCGCAGCCCTTTGGCGATCTGTACCCAGCGGATCGCCATTTTATCTTCATTCTGATATACTGATACCGTCGAAGAAAACAGGTTTCATTTCAGGAAACGTTGATGTTGCCCAGTCGATTGCCGGAATTGCGGTCGGTTTCATCTGAGGATGCCCGAGAAACCAGGCCTTCCGCAGAACAGCATGGCGTGCTTCTGGCGGCGATTGTCATGGCAGTTGTTGGCTGGGGCGGTTTGCTTCAGTTGGTAGCCACGACGCGCCCCCGCATTGGCGGCGAGCTATGGCTGTTTTTTATTTTGCTGCAAATTGCGATTACCGGATCAGTTCTTCCGATTCTGCGTTTTTTCAGCCTGCGCTTTACCTCGGTAAATGATGATCCACTGCCGGCCGGCGTAATTGTGCGACGGAGCGTCTGGGCTGGGATGCTGGTTGTTGGCAGCGCCTGGCTATTGATCCCGCGCGCTTTGTCATTGCCCTTTGTATTGATCTTGGTATTGATTCTCCTGGTTATCGAGATCTTCCTCCGCAACCGGGAATTGGCGCATGAACGATAAGCGGGATTGGTTGCGCAAGCTGCCGTCCGTGGATCGACTGCTGTCACGGGACCGTGTCCAAAACTTGATCAAACAATACAGCCGCCAATTGGTGGTTGAAGCCATCCGCGCTGACCTGGAATCAGCGCGGCGCGGCCTTCTCGCCGAGCAGCAGCTAGACATCTCGGAATCCGCAGTGTTGGATCGGATTACTCACGATTTGCGAAGGGATTTTCAACCGAGCCTGCGTCCCGTCATCAATGCGACCGGCGTAGTCATCCACACAAATCTGGGGCGCGCCCCTTTGTCAGAGGCGGCTCAGGCGGCAATGTCCGCCGTCGCTGGCAGGTACAATACGCTGGAATACGACTTGGAAGTGGGCGAGCGCGGAAGCCGTCTGGTTCACGCCGCGGAACTCCTGCGCGCTTTGACCGGCGCCGAAGACGCGATTGCGCTCAACAACAATGCTGCCGCGTTGATTCTGATCTTGAGCGCGCTCGCGAGTGATCGCGAGGTAATCATATCGCGCGGCCAGTTAGTTGAAATCGGCGGGGGATTTCGTATTCCAGCCATTATGCAAGAGAGCGGCGCGACGCTGGTTGAAGTGGGCACGACCAACCGCACGCGGATTGAGGACTATGAAGCGGCTGCGAACGAGCAAACAGCCATGTTGCTGCGCGTCCATGCCTCAAACTTTCGCCAGCTTGGTTTCGTTGAGCAGCCGCCCTTGAGCAAATTGGTCGCATGCGCCCGTCAGCATGGAATACTGGCGGTTGACGACCTGGGCAGCGGTACGCTCATCGATACCAGAAAATTCGGATTGGCATACGAGCCGACAATACAAGACAGTATTTCGGCCGGATTTGATCTGGTCTGTTTTAGCGGGGATAAACTGCTGGGCGGGCCGCAAGCGGGAATCATTGTCGGGAAGGCGGCATTGATCGCAAGACTGAAGCGCCACCCGCTGGCGCGCGCGCTGCGCGTTGACAAACTGACCTATGCCGCCCTCATCGCGACCTTGCAGCACTATCTTCGCGACGAGGCTTTGCAACAGGTGCCAATTTGGCGAATGATCGCGCGGCAGCTCGACGAAATTGAAGCCTGCGCCGAGCGTTGGGCCGCGCAAATCGGCGGCAAGGTTGTGGACGGGCGATCGACAGTCGGCGGCGGCAGTTTGCCGGGCACAGACCTTCCCACGCGTCTACTGGCGATTGCAGTTGCCTCCCCGGCTCGGTTTAGCGCGGGGCTTCGGCAAGCGGATCCACCTGTGATAGCCCGCGTTTCGAAAAGTCATGTGCTGCTGGATCCGCGCACAGTTTTGCCCGAGCAAGAGGCGGACTTGTTGCGCGTCTTGTCGGGGCTTGCGATTGATGAAGAGCAGAGAAAGGATCGCAATCATGAAGTCTGATTTGGACCGGTTGATGCAGGAGCGCGACCTGGACGCCTTTGTCGTCACGGGCGGCGAAGAATTCAACGCGATTCGGTTCTACCTGAGCAATGGCGCGCATATCACCCACGGATCGATCTTCAAGTCGAGCGGGCAGGAGCCGCTGCTCGTTTGCAGCCGTATGGAATTGGAAGAAGCGCAAAAGAGCGGCTTGAAACTGCGGACGGATGCCGAGCTGGGCTTTCACGAGCGGCTGGCGGCGGCGGAGGGTGACAGCTACCAGGCCACCGCCCTGCTGTGGACGGATATTCTGTCGGAGATGGGCTTAAACCGGGGACGCGTCGGACTATACGGCGCCTGGCAGATCAACAAAACAATTGCTCTGCAAGATGCGCTGCGCGAATTTCTTCCTCAATATGAATTCGTGGCGGAAGGAAAAAATACACTCTTCGAGCAGGCGATGCTGACCAAAGATCAACGAGAGATCAACCGGCTTAAATCGGTGGCGGAAGGCGCCAATTCGGTGATGGAAACTGTTTGGGATTATATCGCCGGACTGGATGTTGAAGGCGAGTTCCTCTTCGACCAATCTGGCCAGCAAGTGACCATTGGCGATATCAAGAGCCTGGTGCGGCGCGAACTGATGGCGCGCGGTTTGGAAGACACCAACACGATTTTCGCGCAAGGGCGGGACGCGGGTTTTCCCCATAGCCGCGGAGAACCGGACATGCCATTAAAAACGGGCCAGGCGATTGTCTTTGACTTGTTCCCGAGAGAGCCGGGCGGCGGATACCATCACGATATGACGCGGACCTGGTGTATTGGCTATGCGCCGCCCGAGGTGCGAGAAGCCTATGACACTGTGATGGAGGCTTTTGACATTTCAGTAGAGACCTTTGGATTGAACAAGCCAACCCATCTGATGCAGGAAGCGGTCTTGGATCATTATGAAGCGAAAGGACATCCGACGATCCGCTCAGATCCGCGCGCGATGGAAGGCTATATCCATACGCTTGGCCACGGCGTCGGCATCGACATTCACGAGAGTCCATCCATTAGCCACACAAGACGCGACGATGTCTTTCAGATCGGGAATGTCTTGACCATTGAACCTGGCTTGTATTATCCTGACCGTGGTTATGGCGTTCGGGTGGAAGACCTCTTTGTGATTGACGAGAGCGGCGCATTGGTCTCGTTGACGTCCTTTCGCAAGGATCTTGTGATTCCACTTGGTTAAGTACCAGTCGCAGAATAATCTACGAGGAGAACATGGCTCCGGCACAGATTCGCGTCGCCATTATCGGGTCCGGCCCATCAGGCTTTTACGCCGCGGACCACTTGCTCAAACAGAGCGCTCCCCTGATTTACGTCGATATGTACGAGCGCTTGCCAACCCCCTTTGGCTTGGTGCGCGGCGGCGTCGCTCCCGATCACGCCAAGATCAAATCGGTCACAAAACTGTATAGTCGGATCGCCAAGCACGAGCGATTCAATTTCTTCGGCAATATCGAATTCGGCGCCGACCTAACAAGGAGGGATCTCAGCAATCATTATCATGGCATCATATATGCAGTGGGCGCGCAGACCGACAAAAAGCTGGGGATCCCAGGCGAAGATTTAGCCAACAGCTTTGCCGCGACAGAATTCGTGGGTTGGTACAACGGGCATCCGGACTATCACGATTACGACTTCGATTTGACCGGCATCAAGCGCGTCGCCGTGATCGGCGTGGGAAATGTCGCCATGGATGTCGCGCGTATACTGGCGCGCGCAAGCGAAGAACTTTATGAAACGGATATCGCCGACTACGCGCTCGAAACTTTGCAGAGCAGCGAGGTGGAAGAAATTATTGTGCTGGGGCGGCGCGGTCCGGCGCAGGCGGCATTCACCAATCCGGAGATAAAGGAATTGGGGGAAATGGCGGACGCGGACATCGTCGTTTCGCTGGAAGAGGCGACCCTGGACAAACTCAGCGCCGATGAATTGAAAGCCAGCGGCGATCGCGCGGCCGCCCGCAATGTGGACATACTGAGATCCTATGCCAAACGCGAGTTGCGTGGGCGCTCTCGACGAATCGTCATGCGATTTCTGGTTTCGCCGGTGGCTTTGATCGGTGTGGACAAAGTGGAGGCGATACGGATAGTTCGTAACGAACTCTATCTGGACGAACGGGGCTCTTTGCGTCCCAGGGCGACCGAGCGCCAGGAAACCCTGCCGGTCGATATGGTCTTTCGCTCGGTTGGATATCGCGGCGTCCGGCTGCCCGATGTCCCTTTCTATGATCCCTGGGGCACGATTCCAAATGACCATGGTCGCGTGTTGACAGCCCATGAGGGGGGAGAATGCTTGCTCGGCAATTATGTCGTCGGCTGGATCAAACGCGGACCCAGCGGCATCATCGGCACCAACAAACCCGACGCCATCGAGTCGGCGGAGCGCTTTCTGGAAGACTTGGGAGCGGACCGAGTTCTTGAACCGGCCGATACGCGGGAAGAGACCATTCTCGATCTAATTCAGTCGCGCAAACCGACATACTGCAGCTTTGCTGACTGGGAAAGACTGGACGCAATCGAGCGGCAGCGCGGCGCCGAGAGCGGTCGCAGCCGTGTGAAGTTCACGACTGTCGAGGACATGCTTGCGGCTTTAGGGAAAAGCGAGCCGGCGACCGAAGCCAGTAGCTAGTTTGACGACGCTCGAATTTTATATGTTTAAGCGTTCGAGAAAAGTAAAGCGATTTTACGAATTTATACGATTTTCTATGAATTTATGCCAATTTGCTTGACAAACTTGTGAAGTCGACATAATCTTATATTCAACGGATAGATTTATTGAAAGCAAATTTATTGAACCCCCCGACGCCCCGCTCCCGCGGGGCGTTTCCATTCCTCCGCCCCTGATTGGACATTCTCAAGGCAAGGCGATTGCGCTAATCTCGTGGCATGTCGAGCTTAAGCGCAAGGGGAAACCTTTATGGATGCAAAAGGGTTGATTCTGGATCGGATTAACCAGCAAGACGAAGAGCTCTGTTACATCGCCAAAGAAATCTGGGACCATCCGCAAATTGCTTTGGAGGAAAGCTTCGCTTCTCAACTCCTGGCGGAAAAACTGGCTGGGGAGGGATTCGAGATCACCTGGGGGGCTGGCGGGATGCCGACCGCTTTTATCGCCGAGTGGGGCGAAGGCGCGCCGCTGATCGGCTTTCTGGGCGAGTACGACGCGCTCCCAGGTTTGTCGCAGGAGCTGTCCAGCGAAAAGTCGCCCATAAACCCCGGCGGGCCCGGGCATGGCTGCGGTCACAACCTCTTTGGAACGGCTTGCATGGGTTCGGTAATGGCTTTGAAATCGGCGCTGCGGCAAAGCGGGATCAAAGGCCGGATCCGCTTTTATGGTTGCCCGGCGGAAGAGACCTTGGTCGGCAAGACTTTCATGGCTCGCGACGGCGTCTTTGACGATCTGGACGCGGCTATAAGTTGGCATCCGGGCGATAGCAACATCACCTGGAATGGCTCCTCTTTGGCGATGAATTCTTTCAGAGTCAACTTTTATGGGGTGGCCGCGCATGCCGGGGGATCGCCCTGGTTAGGGCGCAGCGCTCTGGACGGCGTCATGCTGATGGACGCCGGCGTCAACTATATGCGCGAACATGTGCCGCCGGAATCCCGGATTCACAGCGTCGTCACCAGCGGCGGACAAGCGCCGAACGTTGTGCCGGCCTTCGCGCAAGTATGGTATTTTGTGCGCGCCCCCCACCGTGAACAGGTCGAAGAAATGTATCGCTGGATGGGTGATATTGCGGAGGGAGCGGCGCTGATGAGCGGCGCCCGGCATGAGATCGAATTTCTCACCGGCTGCTACGAGATTTTGCCAAATGATGTCATGTCCGATTTGCTGTATGAAAAGATGGCGGAGATTGACGACATGCGCTTTTCGGACCAGGAACGCGAATTCGCCAAAGCCTTGCAGGCGAGTTTTCCCGAAGGATCGGTGAAACGCGGCTTTGATTGGGCGCAGATTTCCAGCAGCGCCCGGCTTGATCCAGCCGATATTGACGATCCCTTATGGGAGCGCGTGCTGCCGCACTCGCCGACGCCGCCGCTGTTGGGCGGCTCGACCGAAGTGGCTGATGTTAGTTGGATCACGCCGACAGGTCAGATCACGACCACCTGCTGGCCCCTGGGCACACCCGGACATAGCTGGCAGACGGTGGCCTCCAGTGGATCCAGCATCGGCGCCAAGGGCATGATCTTCGCGGCAAAGGCGATGGCGCTGGCCGGCTTGGATCTTTTGACCAAGCCCGAGCTCTTGGCGGAAGCGACGGCCGAATTCGAAGTCGCGCGCGCCGGCAGAGACTATGTCAGCCCCTTGCCGCCAGAGGCGACGCCGAAGTAGATGGCCTTGCAGCCGACCCCACAGGGTGTTGTCGCGGGAAGCATTCCGCTTTTCGCCGGTCACCCGGCGCATGAGTTGCTGCCAATATCCACTGTTCGCGCCCTGCTGGACGCTGTGTGGTCAGAGCCGGATGTCGTCCGTCTGTTCAACTACGGCGACGAGCAAGGAAACCGGCAACTAATTGACTTCCTGGCGGCGCGGCGCCAGCGAAGCGAGAAGCTGACGGTCTGCCGCGAGAACTTGATGATCATCGGCGGTTCGACCTGGGGCGTCGAGATGATCACACATCATTTGACCGGACCGGGCGATACCATTCTGGTAGACGCGCCCTCTTATCGAGATGCCTTGCACATCTTCCGCGATGCCAAACTGGATCTGCAGTCCATCTCAATAGACGCTGGAGGCCTCATCGTCGACGAAATGGATCGGCGCCTGCGGGATTTGGCCTCTCGGCAGCGTCCCCCAAAGTTTTACTATGTCGTACCCAACTTTCAAAATCCCACCGGCATTACGCTTAGTCGGGAGCGCCGGCAAGCGGTCGTCGACTTGAGCCAGAAGTATGGTTTCGCAATCGTCGAGGATGATGTATACCGCGATATTCGTTTCGTCGACGATTTGCCGCCCAGTTTTTATGCTTTGTCGGGCGGGGAGAAGGTATTGCGCCTCGGCACCTTTTCCAAAACGCTTGCGCCCGGGTTGCGAATCGGATGGTTGATTGCGTCCGCGGAAACTGTAAAGCGCTTTGTCAATAGCGGCATGCTGCGCATGGGCGGCGGCGCCAATCCCTTTACAGCCGCGATCGTTGCGGATTTCTGCAGCAGCGGCCGCTGGGATGGGCATGTCGCCTGGCTGCGAGATCAATACAAGCTGCGGCGAGATTGCGCCTTGGAAGCCCTGGACGCTGCCATGCCATCGTCGACAAAATGGACCAAACCCGAAGGCGGCTATTTCATTTGGCTGCAATTGCCGGCGAACGTGACAGTCGATGAACTTGAGCGGGAGGCGAAGGCGCATCATGTTTATTTCGCTTCGGGCAAGGGCTTTTTCGTCCATCCCGAGGACGGCGCTCATCACCTTCGCCTGTCATTTAGTTATGTGCCTTTGGAAGATCTGAAGTCCGGCATCGCGATTCTGGGGCGCGTCATCAAAAAGTTGGAAGGACGGTGAAGCCGTCGTGCCAGGCATCAGCACTCGGCATCCTGTACGAAGAGAATTGGCGGAGCGGGGTTACAGCCTCTTGCGCGCCCGGGAGATCGATATTGACGACGACTTGCGCGAGTCCTGGTTGAGCCTCTCGATTGATTTTGCAGATCTGCCCGGCGACGAACACTTGCCCGGCGGCGGCAAGTATCGTCGTCGCCGTTATGGGCGCTTCCGCTTCTTGCCTTCCAGCGGCGAATTGAAGCCCTTGCCGCATGTCGATTATTTCCAGAGCGCCGATATCAATCGCGTGACCGGCGGCACTATTCGCAAGTTCGCGCCTATGCTGGAGGGCGCGTTTGGCAATCCCTTCCTGCGCGAGCTCATTCGCTTCGATTTCAATCAGTTTCCTGTCAGCCTCGCAGAGAGGGAGGCGGTCTGGGAAGTACAGGCGCATCTTATCCGCGTAACCGCCAGCGCCGAAGAGCAGGGTCATCCGACGCCGGAAGGCATTCACCGCGACGGCGCCAGCTATGTTGCCGTGCATTTGGCGGAATTGCTGAACGCTCGGGGCGGCGATGTTTCAATCTACGATGATGACAAGCGGCTGCTGGCCGGCTTTCGCCTCGAAGACATCATGGATTGCTACTTCTTTCACGACGCCAGCCTGTGGCATCAAGCGAGTCCGATATCTCCGATCGATGAGGCGCATCAAGCCATCCGCAGCATTTTGACTTTTGACTATCACTTCAGGTCTGATCAGTAACCGCTCGGCGCGTATCCGGCGAAAAGGTCTCCCCCCGCTCACGCAAAATTGCAAGCCGCCTCGTCGCTCGAGCGACAAGGCTTACATAAACAGGGGCGGAGGGCGGGACGGGGCGACGATACAAAAAAGCCTGCCCTTGGGCAGACTTCATTTTGCTCAGCGAGGAAAGGACTCGAACCTTTAACCTTGTGCTCCAAAGGCACCTGCTCTGCCAATTGAGCTACCTCGCTAAATAGCGCAAGTATTGTAGCAAAATCGGCGCCTTCTTCAAGTGCGAAATGCTAGTCCTTTCCTCCGCTTTCAAACAAATGAACGCCGATCGCCTCATCCAGCGGCACCACGAAAACGACTCCGCGGTCACGCTCCAGCAGGTCCCCAAGCACGGCTTGCGCCTCATCCAGCATGGCCGGGATCAGATCTGTCGGCACCACGGAGAGCAGGACGTGATTGGTATGGCCGATATCGTGCAGGACATAAGCCATCACGCTATTCATCGAACTGGCGATATGCAAAGGCACTTCAAATTTTTCGCGTTGGATTTTCTCTTTCAATCTACGCAAGCCGACGCTCTTGATGATCGTGACGCCCGGCGCGCCCGCCTCTTGCCAGCGATTGGCGACTTCCATGCCACTTTCATTGTCCGAAGTGATAAGCAGAATTAGCTTCATCTGTTAGTCTCCTGTTGCGGAAGCGGCCAAAAGCGTAGAGCCATCGCTTGGTTCCTGTTTACCCTGAAATACCCAGCGAACCAGGGGCGGGGTGAGCACGGTGGTCAACAAGATGACCATAAATAGCGAGGCGTAGAGTTCGCTGCCGCCGTCGATGATGCCGCTGGACAAGCCGATCGAGATAATGATCAAACCAACTTCGCCGCGCGAAACCATGCATACGCCAACACGCAGCGATTCGCGCAGATTAAAACCGCCCATGAGAGCGCCAAAGCCGGCGCCAAAGACTTTGCTAATCACAGCCATCAGCAGCAGTATCAGCATGAAGGGCACCGCTTCCATGGGAAAACTGCTGAGGTCCGTTTCCAAGCCGACGTCGACAAAGAAGATCGGAACGAGAAAGACATAGGCCAAGTGGCTCATCGTTTGCTCGATCTCGCGTTTCATGTTGCGGTTTTGCAGCTTGCTCAAACCGACGCCGGCGATGAAAGCGCCCGTGATGGCCGCTACGCCGCCCAGATACTCCGCCGACCAACCAAAGATCAAGGCGCTGGCCAAAGCGAATATAGGGATGCCGTAAGCCTGCGCAAGTTCCGGACGCCCCTGAATCCATTGCAAGGCGCGCGGCAGCAGGTACCAGGCGACCAGGAAGGCGACAATGATGTAACCCGCCATCTGCAGGATAATCACCAGCAATTGACTGAGGTCGCTCCCGCCGCCCCCATCCCCAGCCAGCACCAGCGTCAGCGAGACCGCCAATATGGCCAAGACATCGTCGATCAATGCGGTGGCGAGCAGGGCGTTGCCCTCTTTCGTCCGCAGGTAGCCGAGTTCCAGCAGGACTTGCGCGGAGATGCTGACGGAAGTCGCGGCCAGCGTCACACCGGCGAAGAGCGCCGGCTGCCAAGCGTAGCCGGCCGGCAACAGCACCACAACTGTCAAGACCACTGGCGCCAGGACGCCGAGGATCCCGCCGAATACCGCCACCTTGCCCACTTTTGCTAATTCGCTCAAATGGACTTCAAGACCGATGTTGAACATCAGCAGCAGCACGCCCAGCTCCGCGAATTCTTTGATCGTTTGTTGCAGGTCGGCGCCTTGGAGAATGTCCCAGTGCAGAAAATCCAATACGGTGGGTCCCAGAACGAGGCCAACGATTAGCTGGCCCAAGACGCGCGGCTGATTCAAGCGCCTTGCCAGCGCGCCGCCTGTGCGCGATGCCAGCAGGATGATCCCCAGGGCGAACATCAGCGGGATAAAGGGGTTTACGCCCCCGGCTTGATCGCCCGTATTCGCTGCCAGGACGGAAAGCTGCGACCCGCCGAGGAGCCAAATCATCGTGAATGCGAGCATGAACAGACGCGGGGAAAGTAGTCCGCTCAATCGATTCAAGTGCGTTCGCCTTCCACTTACTGAATTGGGAATGTGAATTCCACTTGATTATAATGCAACAGCAATTTTTTGGTAAAGAAGATGAAGGTCGGGCCTGATGAAAATCACCGATTTAGAACTGTTTACGCTAAGACCGCGTTGGCTATTCTTGAAAGTCTCCACAGATGAAGGTTACTTCGGCTGGGGCGAGCCGATCGTTGAAGGACAGGCCGGCACGGTGCGCGGCGCTGTCGAAGATATGTCCGATTACTTGCTTGGGCGAGATCCGCTTCAGATCGAAGATATTTGGCAGGCCCTGTTTCGCGGCAGATTCTATCGCGGCGGACCGGTGATGATGAGCGCGATAGCCGGTGTCAATCAGGCGCTGTGGGATATCAAGGGCAAGTTTCACGGCGCGCCGGTTTACGAGTTGCTGGGCGGGAAAGTGAGGGATCGCGTGCAAATCTACGCGGGCGTCCACGGCGACAGTCCCGAAGCAGTCGCGCAGCAGGCTCTGCGCTGCAAGCGGGATGGATTGCGGGCGATCAAAATGGGCGCTGTGCCCGGGGTGCATTATGTAGATGAATTCGGACATATTGACGCCGCAGTCGCCAGGGTGGCTGCTGCCAGGGAAGCGGTCGGCGCTGACTTCAGCATCGCTGTTGATTTTCACGGTCGCGTCCACAAGCCGATGGCCAAGATGCTCATCCAGGAATTGGAACCCTTTCATTTGATGTTCGTGGAAGAACCTGTATTGCCCATGCACAACGAGGCGCTGCTTGATCTCAAGCGTTCCACATCGATTCCCATCGCGACCGGCGAACGCATGTATTCGCGCTGGGACTTCAAAACGATCCTGGCGGCGGGCAGCGTTGATATCATCCAGCCGGATCTATCACATGCCGGCGGCATCTCCGAGGTCTTGCGTATCGCAGCCATGGCCGAAGCCTATGACGTTGCGCTCGCGCCTCACTGCCCGCTGGGTCCCATTGCATTGGCTTCCTGCCTGCAAGTCGATGCGGTGGCTTATAACGCCTTGATTCAAGAACAGAGCTTGGGCATCCACTACAACCGCGATGTCGACTTATTGGATTACCTGGCAGACAAGTCCATTTTCGCTTATCGCGATGGCAGCGTCGATGTGCCATCCGGCCCCGGGCTGGGAATCGATATCGATGAAGAAAAGGTTCGCGCGGCTAACGATCACGACTATCGCTGGAGAAATCCTTTGCTGCGCCGCGAAGACGGCTCAATTGCCGAGTGGTGATTTCAAGACGGACCACGGCGATGAGAGCCGGGTGATACATACAGTACGTGGCCGGAGATATGTTTTGAGAGTGGAATAGCCCTTGCTGGCGCCGCGCGCGAATCTATGCCTGCGGCTGGCGGAAAACCGCAACAGCGAAACGATTAGTCGAAGCGCGTGATATCCACTGCTCCGGCGGAAACCCGGTTGAGCAGCTTGTCCACAGCCCGTTCAGCGGAAGCGGCGCCCATTGCCAAACCGTGCCCGGTGAATCCTACCGCGCACCCAACGCGACTCTTGCCCGGCAAGATGCCAACAAGGGGCAGTCCATCGACGCTGAAGCCCATAATGCCGGACCAGCGCTGCGCGACGGGCGCCGTCACATCGGGAAAATAGCGGGCGAGGTAGCGGTCCAGAAAAGCCTGAACATTTAGATTCAGCCTGTCTTCCGTGGTGTTGTCTTCTTCACATTTATAATGCTGCCGTCCGCCGCCCAGCAAGAAGCGGCCGTCAAAGGTGCTGCGATAATACATATAGCCGTAGTCGCTGTAGCCGCAATAAGGGACGGGCACGTGATCCAGCGGCTCGGTGACCAGACATTGAGCGCGCGTGGGGATCACCTTGCCGACAAAATACGGATCGATCGTCGGCGACCAGGCGTTGGTGCAAAGCAGTACATGGCGCGCCTCAAATACGAACTGTCGCGTATAAACCTGAACCACGTCGTCATCATTCTGCTCTATACGGTAAAGTTCGTTATTGGGGATCAGTTCGGCGCCGCTCTGCGTCAGCACGGACTTCGCCAGCAGATAGGGCTGAACACCGGCATCAAGCGGTTGTTCGATTCCGGCGTAAAAGCCGCGCCGCAAGGGGTCTTTGCTATAGTATTCGATCGCGATTTTATCCGCCGACAAAGCCGCGGCCGCCAATTCCAGCTCTTTTGCTTCTTCTTCGCTTTCCGCCAAGAGCATGGAGCCGCTGTTGTCAATGGGCACATCAAAGGGACTGTTCCGGATGAACTCGCGCCAAAGCGCCATGCTGCGGTTCGAGAGCGCCCACAGCTCCCGCGCCGCGTCGTGGCCGTATTCTTCAATGGCGCGATGGTAGTAGGTATCCAGCCCGCTGATCATAAAGCCGGCATTGCGTCCGCTGGCGCCCAAGCCAACATCGCGGGCGTCGGTGACCACGACCTCTCGATCATGCCCGTGCCGCGCAAAATAGGCGGCCGCGCTGCCCACCAAGCCCGCGCCAACCACCAGGAAATCGACCTCGCGCTGGGTCTGCTCGCTTTTCTGCCAGTGGGAAACGGACATCGCTATACAAATTCGTTCTATAACTTGTTGTTCTCAAACATCGTGAATTGCTTCGGTATCGTTTCTTGAAATGACTCAATATGTTCCCAAGTCGCTGATAGACGCGACTTCCCAATCTGGACATATTCTTCATTTATTTCAAATGCAATGAATTGTCGTCCAAGTCGTTCGCAAGCTACAGCGGTTGACCCACTACCTGAAAAAGGATCTAAGATGATCTGTTGTTCGCGAGTAGAGAGCTTTATTAGGAATTCAAGTAGTGACACTGGCTTTTGGGCTTCATGCCAGCGTTCCTCTTCCTGGTCAAACCAAGATTTTATGAGGTTTTTGGGTTGTTTGCCCCCAGATTGAATTGCATCAATGTTCATCGCGCCAACTTCATTTACAAGCACTGTATCAGTTATCGTATACGGATATGGTTTGAAGAACCATGCAATTGGTTCCCAGATTGGCGCTAAGTTGCCTAAGCGCCAACCAGACCATTTTTCCGCGTCTACTTTCAATCCGCGTCGGGATAATACAATGCTAATTCGCTGGGCTCGATGATGTGCGTTCGGTTTCTCCCAAGCCAAGATGTCTTTTAGCAGAAATCCACTATCTTCGAGAGCAACGATTGCTCGGTGCAAAGTCCTGCGAGCTCCAAATATGAATAAACTAGCGCCGTCTTTCAGCTTCGGGTACAGTAAAGAACCCCACTGAAAACACCATTCCTGATACTCGCGCGGTATGGATCGGTCCGCTGCGCTCCAGCCCCGAATTGGTTTTCCACGTCTTTTGAATCCACTTTTTCCTTGTTGCGCTGGTGATTGCCCTAGTAAGGCAGAATTTGTATTGCTATGAAGTACATCCCAATCATCAAGACCGATGCCGTATGGAATATCTGATATACAACAATGTATAGAATCTTCCTCAAGTTGTGGAATCAATTCTAGAGCGTCTCCCGCGACAATGTTGTTTAGAAAATTATCCATAATGAGATTGATTTACTTTGTCGATAGCTTTACGAATTACTTCAATCTTTTGATCAATTTTCTCTGATTGTATCAGTTTCTTGATTGCTTCTTCTTTTGTCAATAATTGGTATTCTCGTTTCATTGATTCCCAATATAAAATGCCTTCCTCTCCAACTACTTTGGCTGCTTGCGTTACCATCTGCTTGTATCGGTGTAATTCTTCAAAACTTGTATTTGTAATAGCAACGACGTTATCGTCAACTGCTTCCCAGTATCGGCGCGCCTTCTTTGAAGGGTTCAGTGCGCCTGCGATATTCCAAACAGGCTCAATCGATTCGTCTGTTATATGATCTAGCAAGTATTTGATGTGAACATACGACAACAATGTAACGTTCTTTTCTTCTGCCTGTAAATATATCTGACTTGAACGATTTGGAAATTGATACAAAGGCGCTACCAGACAGGCATATGTATCACCTCTTCGCCAGTCGTCTAGCGCTGTTACCTTAAAATCTTTCTGATTCTTAGCAGTGCGACTAAGGCGAAATGCCTTGGCATCGGCAACGACTGAGTAATCGTCCGCAGCTCCACGAATATCTGCCGAGTCGCCCCGCACTCGAATTACCTCTGATCGGATATTAAGATGATTGAAAGTTTTGTTCAGTAGGATATCGCAATATTTGGCCCATAGTTTTTCTTCAGACGAGTCATGACCGTATCTCTCTGGGATTATGCCACAGCTTAGTAGCTCCTTACCAAGATCATCTTTCGAAGTTTTGTCTACTTCCTCTTCCAAGATGTCAAATGCGTTTTCTTGTTTAGCGATGGATTCAACGAAGGACACAATATGAGTTCGGATCACGATACATCCTATGTTATTGCGAGCTTTGCTTGCCGTTTAACATGCTGTTTCATTGATAAATAATAACTGTCAATCGACGATTAACCAAGCGGCGACTGAACAACTTTGTAGCGCAACCTAGCCGTGTTACAATGAGCGCACCGCGCAATGTGACTGCGCGGACATCCAAGATTACCAGGAGGAGATCAAGCGATGAAAAGGTGCTTATTGATCGTTGCAGTTCTGTTATTGGCGCTGCCATTGTCGTCCCTGCTAGCGGACGGCCATTTGCCCGATCTGGGAGGGCGGACGGTTACGGTGGCGGTGGAGAACGCCTATCCGCCCTTTAACGTGATCGACGAAGAGACGGGCGAGGGGGTCGGATGGGATTACGATACGCTCGGGGAGATTTGCGCCCGGCTGAATTGTGTCCCGGAATACATTGAAACCAGTTGGGAGGGCTTGATTGTCGCGGTCTCGAACGGCGAGTATGACATGGCTGCGGATGGCATCACGATAACGGAAGAACGGGCGCAGATCGTCGACTATTCCGAGGGCTATATCGATGTCATACAGCGCATGATGGTCCGTGTGGGCGAGGATCGCTTTGGCAATGCCGAAGATTTTGTCGCGGGCGATTTCGTCATTGGCGTGCAAGTAGCCACGACCAATTACATCGCCGCCAGCGAGTTGCTGGGTGGCGATGAAGAGCGCATCGTCGGTTATGGCGAATTTGGTTTGGCGGTGCAGGCGCTGATCACGGGCGACGTTGACGCGGTGGTCATTGATGATGTTGCCGGCCAAGGGTATACGGGCTTGAACGCCGACAAGATCAAGCTGCTGCCGGATGACCTGATCAAGCAGCAACTGGGTTTCATTTACCCGCAGGGTTCGGAGCTGGTAGAACCATTTAACATGGCATTGGCGGACATGCGCGAAGACGGCACGCTGGACGCCATCAACGCCAAGTGGCTGGGCGACGGCGAGGCCGAAGACGAAGAGATGATGCTGCCCGATCTCGGGGGGCGCAACGTCGTCGTTGCCGTAGATAACGCATACATCCCATTCAGCTTCATTGATCAAGGCAGCGGCGAAGCAATGGGCTGGGATTACGATGTCCTGGGCGAGATCTGCCTGCGCTTGAATTGTACGACGGAATGGATTGAAACCGGCTGGGAAGGCTTGATCGTCGCCGTTTCTCAAGGCGAGTACGATGTCTCGGCTGGCGGCATCACCATTACTGAAGAGCGCGGCGAAGTGGTGGCTTTTTCCGATGGCTATATGAGCACGATCCAGCGCTTGATGATCCGGCTGGATGAAGACCGCTTCGCTAATGCGGCAGAGTTCGCCGCGGGCGATTTTGTGATTGGCGTACAGGTGGCGACAACCAACTATGTAGCCGCGGAAGAATTGGTTGGCGCCGAACGAGTGGTCCCCTACGATTCCTTCGGCTTCGCCGTGCAGGCTCTGATCGCCGGCGATGTTGACGGTGTTGTCATGGATGATGTGGCGGGGCAGGGTTACGTCGGCGTCAACGCGGAAGCCATCAAATTGCTGCCGGACGAGCTGGTGTCGGATGAACTTGGCTTCATCTTCCCCCAGGACTCCGAATTGATTGAACCGTTCAACATGGCGCTGGACAGCATGCGCGCGGATGGCGCGTTGGATATCATCAACGCCAAGTGGTTTGGTGACAGTTAGCGGCGCGCATCGTCATAGTTTCAATACGAGCGCATACAGTTGTGGGACAGGCACAGCCTGTCCTGCCTCGTGTTTGACAGTTCTCGCAGGCGAGCTGACTGGAAAACTCCATGACAAGATCATCGGGGCAAGAGCCGGATCTTAAGGAAATCATCGCCGAGTCGCGCGGTCGGGCGATGCGCTTTGCGCGTTTCTATACCTTGCCATATTGGATATTCTTTCTGGTGGCGCTGGGCATTCTGCTGGCGATCAGCATCCTTACTGACAAAATCTATTCGAATATATTCCAGCAGTTGATGGACGGCGTCAGCATGACCCTCTTCGTCAGCGCTGCGTCTTATCTGTGCGCGCTGTCGATTGCGGTCGTGGTTGGCATCGTGCGCTCGAACCCGCCGGAACCGCCTCAATCGCGCGAGTCGACGCGCAAAGCGCTGATGCGGGTCATCCGAATTGGCGGCTATAATGTCTGCACGGTCTACGTTAGCGTGATGCGCGGCATCCCGATTCTGGTCGTGCTGCTGGTCACCGGATTCATTGTCGTGCCAGCATTGCGCGATTTGATCAACGAGAACCTGGTCGAGGCTGTCCGCAACCTGGCGAACGATCCGGAGATTCCCGATCTCATCTGGCGCGGCAGTTCCGCCGGCACGGCGATTGTGGCTTTAGCCATCACTTACGGCGCCTATATGTCGGAAACCGTGCGGGCGGGCATCCAGTCGATCCCAAAGGGCCAATTCGAAGCGGCTTATTCCGTTGGGATGACATACTGGCAGACGATGCGGTCGATCATATTGCCGCAGGCATTCCGCAATGTGCTGCCGCCGTTGGGGAACGACTTTGTGGCTATGATCAAAGATTCGTCGCTCTTGGCCTTCCTGGGCATTCGGGATATCACGCAGATCGCAAAAACCACCTCCGGACGATCCTTCCGCTACGTCGAGACCTATGCCGTGGTCGCTTATATGTATTTGACCCTGGTGATTTTGGCGACGACCCTGGTCAACTTGCTGGAGGATACCATCAACATCGAGCGCGAAACGCCCCGTATTATTCAGCGCCTGGGGTCCCTGGCCCCGGGCAAGAAGAAACGCAAACATATCGTCGAATCATTCGATTAGGCTTTATTCCGAAGAATAGAAACCGACTTTGTTGCCTTCGGAATCCCGTACCCAGCCGACAAAACCGCCGCCGGCGTTGTCGCCCAGCGCCGTCTTCGGCAGCAAGATTTCGCCCCCGGCCGTCTCGACCCGCGCCAAGACAAGATCCAAATCACCTGTGGCAGTGATATAGACCAGCGTGCCTTCTGTCGAAGGGGTATATCCGTACTGGGGATTGTGCGCCAGACAACCGCCCACGCGCCCGTCATGCGGGAAAACGCCGAGCATGCTGCCCATGGTCTCGCGCTGGTCGTTGACAAATAGCTTCGTTTCCAGAACTTGCTCATAAAAGGCGCGGGCGCGCTCGAAATCCAAAACCGGAATCTCGAACCAATTGATGGACATGTTCAACTCCTTGATTTGATAATAGTTGCCGACGGGCGTCCGCAAATCCGGCGCGCCCCCAAGGCAATCGCTTCAAAATGATAGCGGCTGAAACAGCGGGAATCTAAACTGAATATTAACCACAGAGAACACAGAGGGCACAGAGAAAAACATAAAATGTCTTATTTCAACTATGTTTTCGAGTGAAAAATCACGTTTCGCTTATCACTCTTTCTTATGCTTCGTCTCGGATTTTAGAAGAAATGTCGGCACACCAGCGAACTCTGTGCGCTCTGCGCTCTCTGTGTTGAAAAGATAGTTTGATGCGATTGCCCTGGGCGCGCGTTTTCTCGATATGCGGCATCTGCGAGAATGGTGAATTATTGTTGCTGGCTTAGCAGTTCTTCGTCTTCGTATTCTTCGTTGACCAGCCTGTCGATCTCGTCTTTCACTTCGGAACTCAAGCGCAGGCTTTGCATTTGCACCTCGTCCATGGCGTCGATGGTATCTTGCAGTTTGTCGATTTCGTCTTTGACCTCGATGCTCAGGCGCTGTCCCTTGGCGCTATCGGTTTCCTTGGTGCCGAGAAGCGACATTTGGGCATAGACGGTGCCTAGCGCCGACAGGGTGCTTTCCAGTTGAATCTCGGCGCGCTTGATGCTGCTGAAGGTCGCTTCCAGGCTCATTTGTTGCTGCTGCAGATGAGTCAGCTGTACTTGCAGGCTGCGGCGGGCGTGTTCATCCGGCTCTTTCTTGATGCGCGCCTTGACGCTTTCGATCTTGCGCGGGACTTGCTGACGATCGCGCAGCACCAGGTCGTTGCTTTCGGAGAGGTCGATGCGTTCGGCGAGATTATACATATAAGTAATCCAGTCGCTGACGTCGCTGACCAAAGTCCGCAAGCGGTTGCGCATGGCGCCCTTGCTGCGGTCGGCCAGCTTGAGCATATTCCGGCGGTACTCGAAGGCATCGCGCAGTCGCTCGCGGGAAACGCGATTGCGGATGTTGCGCAGGTCGTATTCGCGCTCGAAGTCTTCCGCCAGCGCTTGTTCCGTCGCTTCCGGGTCGTTCAGCGTGGCGGCAATCAACACCGTTTCCGCCAAGCCCCCAAGGACCAGCCAATACCAGGGTTGCCACTCCAGCATCGGCAGGTTCACGTCTTGTACGAAGAGGAACAGAATAGCGGTGACCATGAGGGTCACCAAGGTCTCCCAGCGCAAGAGCGCGTTGGCTAAGAGCGTGCCAAAGACCTTTTGCCTGGCGTTTTCGTTGCTAGACATGGCTTCTCCGGTTCAATCCACGATAACGCCGGCTCTCGGCTCGTGCAATCGACGCGGACCCTTTGACGGAATCAATTGTCGCTGAGCAAACGCTGCCGGCGCTCTTCAAGTTGGAGTTCGACCTGGCCGATGCCAACAGTATCCTCGATCTGGTCGGAAAGCTTGCGGCTGGCCAAATCGGCGCGGGCGTCTTCCTGGTCGATCTGCGAATAGATGGAATCGAGCAGGGTATCGATCTCTTGATCGCCGGAGGTATCCAGCTTGTCCATGCTTCTGAGCGTCTTGGTCATGACCTTCTTGGTCTCCGCCAGTTCCAGCAGGGAACGCATCTTCTCGCGCTCTTGCTTGATGGTGGTCAAGCGACCTTCCAGCTTCAAACGCATATTCAACATGCCTTGATATTGCTCTTCTTGCGACTGCCACTGCTCGTAGTATTCCTGCGCCAGTTCCTGTTTGGTATTAAACTCCGCTTGGGCTGCGGCTGCCAGGTCATTTTTGCCGCGCAAGACCAAGGTATCGATATCGCGGTCTAGTTTGTCCGCTTGATTGGAGAACTCTTCATACTTGCGCTTCAATGTTCGTACAGAACCGCCGACGGTCGCGGCCGAGTCCTCCAGCGCATCCAGATTGCGCTCGACCTGTCGGATGTATTCGTCCATGACTTTCAGCGAGTTGGTTTCCAGGGCACGGTCGATCATGCCGTGCATATTGGCGCTGAAAAGCGTTTGAACCTTCTGTAATATCGATGGCATGTTCGCTTCTTCCCCTTATTGACCTAAACTTGCCGAGTTTCCCGCAATTACTTCAGTATAGCATAGAGGCTTCAACAATATCAAAAGCGTAATGGCGCCAAGTATAGGACTATACGCGATTCTCTCGAGGGAGTTTCACGCGCCGCGGAAGCTCAGGTCCCGCGCTGTATCGCCATCAAGTCGGAAAGCAGCGCGTAGCCCGTTTCCAACTTGCCGGCCCCCGCTCCAATTATTGTGATCTCCCCCAGCAGATCCGTATCAAGGGTGATCGCGTTGGCGGACCCGCCGACGCTGGCCAGGGGGTCGCTGAGGGGCAGCAACTGTGGAGACACCGATCCGCCAACAGGCGTCGCTTCGGCGATCAATTTATAGCGGCGGCTCGATTGCCGAGCCTGGCCGATATCTTCCGCGCTGATGCCCGTGATGCCGCAAACGTCCAGGTCATGCATCGTCAATGAACTGCCGAAGAGAGCCTTCGCCAGGATCAGGACTTTGCCCGCCGCGTCCCAGCCTTCAACGTCAGCCGTCGGATCGGTCTCGGCATAGCCCAAGGCTTGCGCTTGCGCCAATGCCTCGGCATAAGTCATACCGCTTTCCATTTGCGTCAGGATATAATTGCTGGTGCCGTTGAGGATGCCGCGCGCGGAGCGAATGGCGCAGCCGGCCAGCGCCTCCTCGGCCAGCTGCATGGTCGGCGTCCCTGCCATCACTGTCGCTTCATAGCGCAGATGGAGGCCTTTGGCGTCGGCTTTTCCCCGCAGGCGCCCGTAGTCCAGCGCCACAGGACCCTTGTTCGCGAGGACGATATGCAACCCTTGGTCGAGCGCCAGGTGACAGGTTGCAAGGGCGGGCTGCGCGGTCTGCAAATTGGTCGGGCTGGCTTCCAGCAAGACATCCGCGCTGCCGCGCAGGATCATGTCATTTGCGTCCCAGTCGCGTCGGAGCGGCTCGCTTTCGGGATAATCCGCGAAGGAGCCGGTCTCTGCCGCCCGCAGCAAATGCGCGATATCCAAACCATCGGGGTGGTAAAGATTCCCTTTGGAAGCGGTCGCTACGCCGACGATCTCTGCCGAGAAACCATGCCGGGCAGCCAAGTCGTCGCTTTTTTCCAGCAAGATTTCGGCGAACCCTCGCCCGACCACGCCAAATCCGATCAGGATCAGTTTCATTATGTTTTCCATTTCGCGCTTGGTTTGCCCCGCGCGCAATCATACAAGGAGTTGAGCGGAAGCAGGTAGCCTGACTTATGGGGCGCCGGCGATTCTTTCGACGCTTGCCAGCGCTTTTTCCACACTTTCGGCCGGGCGCACGCCTATCTGTTGATCGACCAGAATGCCCTTCTCGTCGATAACCCAATAGGAACGCGTCGCCCCTAGCGGCAACTTGAACAGCTTGAGGTCAATGCCCCAGGCCTCCCAAGCCTCCAGCATCTCGTGCTGGGGATCCGACAAGAGATCGTATTGCAGTTGCTTGCGCTTTTTCCAGGCGGCCAGCGTGGCGGCGGAATCGGAACTGACACCGAAGACAAGGGCATTTTTGGAAGCGATCTGCGGGAAGACATCGCGAAATGAGCAGGCTTGATTATTGCAGCCCATGGTATTGGCTTTGGGAAAGGCGAAAATGATCACTCTTTTGCCGCGGCAGTCGCTGAGCCTGACCAACTCATTGTCTTGGTTCTTGAGCTCGAAATCCGGCGCTATCTTTCCGATATCGGGCATGGTGTATTCCTCCAAAAAACAAAGCTAGCGCATTGCAAGTTTGCCAGCCGCAGCCTGCTATTGTCTGATTGACAGCTTGGGCTCTGATTATATCAGACCGGCTGTCGTATAATGACGCCCGGTTAAATAGCGAGCATGGCTGCTTTTCCTATGTCGACGCGCGGCAAGGCGGACGAACAGGACTTGCCCGGGCAGATCGAGGCGCTGCTCGATGAGGGCGAGACGCTGCTCTGGTGGGATAAGTTGAGCGACAAGTCGCTCATCGGCGGCTTCGGCAAGATACTGATGTTTTTCACGCTCTTGGTTAACTTGGCTATCCTGGTTCTGGTATTCGCGCCGTCGCTGCTGCCGGCATCCGGCTCAATGGGCTGGCTGATGATTCCCCTTTTGATCGTGGACGGTATATGTCTGCTGTTCATCTTGCTCTATTTCGCATTCGGGCTGATGACCGGCGGCCTTAACGCGATCACCGACCAGCGCGTGCTGGTGGCGGATGTGCACAGAAACAGGATCGTTCGCTACATGCGCCTCGATTCGCTGAGTTCGATACGTATCCGGCAGGAAGGTCGGGGCCGGGGAAGCATCACGTTCTTTCGCGACGAGTCGGAGGATATGCCCGCGTCAGCGGCGCAGCCGCGCCGACTGTCGCTGGCGGGGGTTCGGCATCTGGACCGCGTGCTGGATCTCTTGCGGGAGCAGACCGATGCGCTTGACGATCCGGCTAAAGAGAACTAGCTCCGACTGCGTGGATGTCTATTCAATTGCTATCATGGCTCTGCGCGGCGTCTTCTTCGCGGGCGACGCGTTGCCCGGCTTCAATATCGACGCGGCTGAGCAGGTATCCGCCGAGGATGAAAAGCAGAATCAAGCTGAGAATGGCCGGGCGGCTGCTGCCAAACGCGATGGCGGCGAAGGCGAAGATCAGCGGACCGATGATGGATGCGAATTTTTCCATGACGCTGTAGAAGCCGAAGAATTCTCCACTCTTGGCCTTGGGGCACAAGCTGGCATACAGGCTGCGGCTGAGAGCCTGGCTGCCCCCTTGCACCATCGCTACCATCAGCGCCAGCATCCAGAATTCCAAGGTGGCGTTCAAGAAGAATCCCCAACAGGCGATGATCGCATACACCAGCAGAGACAAGAGAATGCTGCGCCTGGTATCCAGCCAGTTGGATAAGGCGACGAAACGCGACCGGATGAGCCATGCCACCAGCAAGGCCATGAGCTCGAAGGCGGCGATAATGCCGATGATCGTCGGCAAGCTGCTTACCCGCGCTGCCGGCAAGACTTCAACTTGGCCCAGCGCAATTGTCCTGGCGGGGCCGCTCTCGTTTTGGTCGGAGGCATTGACGATTGTGAGGCTGTGTAGACCCGGCTCGTCCAATTCAAGGCTGAAAGTTTCGCCATAGCGCACCGTGTCATTTGCTGTATTGACAGTAACAGGAGCCAGGACTGTGTCGCCGTCTTCATCAATCTCAGTACCAGTCAAAACTTCGCCATCAAGCCGGAATGCGATGACGCCGCCGTCTGGCGCCGAACGGTACTCAAGCTCGATTGCTTTCCCGTTGAAGGTTAGCGTCTGGGAGGCGTCGACTTCATCCGTGATCTGGTAGTTGAGGTCCTCGGGTCGTCCTGCCAGCAGGGCGGTCACGCGCCCGGCGACGCCGTCGCCGATGAGATCGTCCCCGGCCACCGTCAGGGCGCTCCAGTTGCCGGAAGCGGCGAAGGGCGCCTCGCCGACAAGGTAAGCGCCTTCGCCGACAAAATCGCCGTCGGTCATGTACGGCGCGGGCGGGGCGCCGGTAACGTCAGCGGGCAGGGACTTGACCAGAGCCAAAGCGAGCAGGGGCAGGGCAATCGCATTGATCAGAATAAATGCCAGGTAAAATGGCGCGCGCTCGTCGTTATGAGCGGGCAGGCGTCCGAATATGATGCTGAAGGGGATGCCGGCAAACTGGACCAGCAGGATCGCCAATACCAATTCGACCATGCCAAAGCCGAGCTCGGCGCCATAGATCGCCGCAATCGCGATGATGGCGCCGATGGCGTCGTTGTAGATCAAGAAGGCGACCAAGTATTTGAACAGCTCCCGATAGCGCGTGATGTTGCGAAAGGTATCCCGCAGGCGGCGCAAGCTGACACCGATGACCGTCTCGCCGCGTCTCAGTGTAACCGCCAAGGACGGCGGCTCCGGCGCCTGGCGCAATATCGGCAGGGAAAACAGCGCCCACCAAATGGCGACGCTCAGGAAGGATAGCCTTACACCGGCGTTTTCGAACAGGCTGTCGGGGATGAACCAGAACATCGCCACGTTGATCGCCAGCAGAATGCCGCCGCCCATATATCCCAGGGCATAGCCTCTGGTCGAAACCCAGTCGCGGTCGCCCGGTCGGGCGACGTGGGGCAGCAGGGCATCGTAGAAGACCAGCGATCCGCCGAAGCCGATGCGCCCCAATACAAAAAACAGGGAGGCCAGCAGCCAGTCGCCCGTGCTGACAAAGATCAGCAGCCCCGTGCCGACCACGCCCGCGCCGATGAACAATGCCAGGAAGCGCTTCTTGCTGCGCATGACATCGGAGACGGTTCCCAATATGGGCGACAGGATGGCGACGATAAACAGCGACAGGCTGATCGTCAGCGACCAATAGGCGGTGGCGGTCGCTTCGCTAGGCAAGGTGGCGCCAGCGACGGCGCTGTAGTAGATCGGCAGCAGGCTGGCGAGAATCGTGGTCGCGAAGGCCGAGTTCGCCCAGTCGTACATCGCCCAGGCGTTGATGCGCCGTCGGTAGGCGGAGTCTTCTGGCTGGGCTGCATCGCTCAACACGGCCGGGTCCCCAAATCATTTCGCAATCTTGCCTAAAAATACATCGAAACGCCGAACTTCACAGTCGCGGACGACAGCCGCTGCCGCCGGGACTCGAAATTGCCCGGCAATGAAGCGCATTGTATACTTTGGGACTGCTGACAAATCTGGCTTGCAAGCGAGAAAATGAGCCTTCCCTCCTGGCGTGGCATTCGCAGATCCATCGACCCCGGCTTGGTATTGGTCTTGGCTTTGACAGCCTTCGCCTTGATCCCGCTGCTGAGAAACGCTGGCTTGCCCAATGGACCGGATGTGCTTTATCACAGCTACCGCGTGGCCGAGATGAATCGCAGTTGGTCGCATGGTCTGCTATTCCCGACCTGGGCGGAAGGCTTCTACCTGGGTTATGGATCGCCCCTGTTTCACTTCTACGCGCGCTTGACCTACGTCATCACCAGTTTGTTCCATGTCGTGCTTGGTCTGGGCGCCCTGGACGCTTTGCGCGCCCTGCTGGCGCTCAGCCTGCTGGGATGCAGCAGCGGGATGTACCTGTTTGCGAAACGGCGATTTGGGCGCTTGAGCGGGATCATCGCCGGGCTGCTCTACGTATACAGTCCCTATCTGATGTACACCGAAGCCTACGCCAGAGGAACCTATCCCGAACTCTTGTCTTTCGCGCTTTTCCCTTGGCTGTTGTGGCGCGTCGACGCGCTGCGCGACAAAGTTTCACCGGTCAACTTCTTGTCCCTGGTTCTACTGCAAGCGGCGCTGATCAACGCGCATAATCTGATGGCACTGGTCTTGACCGGCATGACACTAGCCTGGATCGCATTCGAAGCGGCTCTGCAATACTTGAATCGCGAAGCCAGTCGTTTGGGTTGGCGACCGGCGGCCTGGGCTTTGCTGGCGATGGCGCTGGGCGCCGGGGCTGCCGCGACGTTTTGGTTGCCGGTCCTGCTGGAAAGCGATTCCGTACATCTGCAAAACCTGACAGTGGCCGGCTTGCTGGACTATCGAGAGGCTTTCGTGCGGCTGTCGGACTTGCTGGCGCCGCCGCCGATCCATGACGCCGGCGCCATCAACGGACTGAGCGAACTGAAAACCCTCGGACTCGCGCAGTGGATGCAGGCGCTGCTCGCACTGGCGGCGACTGCGGCGCTGTATATTCGCGGTTATCGATCGCTGCACCCGCAGAGCTTCCTCGGCGTCTTGTATTTTGCCATTATAGCGCTGGCAATGTTGCTTCTGGTCCTGCCGGGCGCTTTGCCCTTCTGGGACAGCTTCCGCCCGATACAGTTTCTGCAGTTTCCCTGGCGCCTGCTGGGACCAATCGCGGCTTGCCTGGCGATCATCGGGGGAGCGAACGGCCTTTGGCTGGCAAGGCTCGACTCGCGCCCCCAAATCAGCTTGTCGGCATCCTTGGTCGCGCTCCCCATCCTGCTGGCGATTCCGCTGTTCTATGTGCCGGAATGGCGTCATGAAACGCTGGATACATCGATCGCGGCCTACCATGCTGAAGAGACGGCGAAGCGCCAGCTTGGCACGACATTCACCGGCGAGTATCGGCCCCGCCATGTTCATTCCGTTCCCGATCCCACAGCGCACTTGCTGCTGGACTACGCCGATGGCTATCCGATAGACAAACTGAATCATTCGATCTTGCCGGCGGGATCCGCCGCCGAGCTGATTCACAATTCCCCGCAAGCGCACGAGTGGCGCATCAACACCAGCCAAGACTTTGTCGCCGAGATTTACAACTTCTATTGGCTGGGCTGGCGCGCCGAAATTGATGGGCGACCGGTCGAAATCACACCATCCCCGCACCACGGCTTTATCACTTTTCCCGTACCGTCGGGCGAGCATAAAGTGCGCCTGTATCTCGGTTCGACCCCCGCCCGCGATTTAGCCGCCTGGGCCTCGCTCTTGTCGATATTGCTGTCCGTCGGCGCGGGGACACTCTTGCGCCGACGGCGGGCAATGCCGCGTCCATACTGGAACATCGCGCCGCTTTCGCGCCCTGCGACCGTTGGCGCGCTGCTGGGGGGCGGGATTGCGCTGCTATGCGTGCTTGTCTTCTTTCAGGAAGGGCTGGCTTGGCATAATTCTCCGCCTGGGGAGGCTTTGCCAGCGCAATTTCGGACGCGCTTCACGCTGGACGACAGCTTGCAAGTGCTTGGCTACGATCTCAGCGCTGATGTCTTGCGCCCGGGCGATCACTTGCGCTTGCGCGTCTATTGGTATGCGCTGGAGGAAATTGATGTCAACTTTTCCAGCTTCTTGCACCTTTCGACTGGAGGACCGCCCCAGGCGCAAGTTGACAAGCTGCATCCTGCGGGCCGGGCAATTAGCGAATGGTGGGGACCCGACGGCTATATCGTGGATACTTACGATTTGCGCTTGCCGGAGCAGCTATCCGCGGGCGAGTATCAACTCATTGTCGGCTTGTACACCTGCGAATTGATGCCGGCGGACGATTGCGGCAACGGCTATCGTCCCCGGGTAACCGACGAGACGGGCGATGATGTCGGCGACAGCGTTCCGCTGACCAGCATTCGCGTCGCAGCCGGCTAGTATCCGGTACTTGGGTCAGGATATGCGTGACCGCCCCCATAGCTGAATACGGGTGTGGCGGTAGCGCGGGGCGGCAAGGGGACGTTGTAGTCGATGGGCAGTGAAGCGATCACCGATTCTGACCGCAGCGTGAACAAAGCCATCCAGCCGACTTCTCCCCCGAAATCGACCTTTACCCAGGGGCTATAGGGGCTGCGCGCGAGCAGCTTCACCTGGGCGCCGTATGGCAAGGTGCCTTTAACGCGAAAGGCGGTATCCGGGGCTTCGCGCAGGTTTCCGCCCGCGGCAACGTTAACGAATGCCCGGCTGCCCAGCTCCCCATATCGCTGCGGCGGGGGAGGCGTGACATCATAGACCCGCTTGATCTCCCCCAGATTCTTGGCAAGCAAGCCCGCGCTCATCCAGCCCGTTTCGCCGTTGCCCAGGCGGATGTGCAGCCATTCGCGATTGCTGCTGATGCCGAGCACGCTCATGGTTTCGCCGGCCGGCACCTGAAAGAGCAATTGGGCTTCGATATCGGGCGCCATGCGCATATTGACGCCGCCTTGGGTTTGCGCGTAACCGGGCTGCGGAATCGGCACGGGGCGGTCAAACAGCACAATTGGCAGGTCCTTAACCAGGTCGTATTCGAAAAGCGAGGGGCTGGCGATGGCGCCCTCGGGTTTCCGCCAATCGCCCGGCGGATAGCTGAAATTGAGCTGTTCGCCGGCGTTCATGTCTATGGACTGTCCGGAGGCAAGCAGGCGGGCTTGTCCCTCTATGGCGATAAACTTGGTGGTGCTGTCTTGGGTGAGGACAATGACTGTGCCATTAATCCTAAGCGATACGTCGTTGACCACCACGCGCGATGTCTGCCCGTACAGCCCCTGTATCACCATGACGCCGATCTCGGGAGCCCCATCGCACTGCCATGCGCTTGTTCCACTTTCCAAAGTGAAGGACTGCCATTTGGCAAAATCACTATCGGGCAACACGACATTTTGAATGCTGACCTGTCCAATGAGCAAGGCATCCATCAGGATGTTTTCTTCCAGACGCAGCCAGATCAAGCCGCCTCCCGCCGCATTATCCAGGGGGAGCGAGCGAAGGGCATCAAGCCTGGCCGCCTCTATGACAGCGCCCGGGTCCCCCAATAAATTTTCCTCCGGCGCGGTATTCGGCGACCCGCCACCGCTACAGAAATGACCGCTCGGACCACCGAGACAGCGATTGCCGGCTTCCGTATAGGCGCGCATGAGCCTGTCCCTGCAGTCGAGCTCACTGCCATTGCCGACCTGGCTGCTTGTACGGTCAATCATCGTGGGTGTTGCTGTAGGAATCGCTGTCGGCTGTATTCTGACCAAGGTCGGCACGCGGGTCGGCGCTGTAGTCGGCGTCACATAGACGATCTCGATGGTGGCGCTTGGCGCGGCAAGGGCTTCGTCAAGCGCTGCTTGGCTCTGCGGCCGGCAGGCGACGACAACTAGCGCTAGCGATAGCAATACTAGAATAGCGAAGCGTATGAGCATGACAACTTAGACGACCCGGGCGAGGCTGGCCAGATGGTCTATTGGGATTTCGCCAGGAATTTCAGCGCCTTTTCGATGCTTTTCTTGGGGCTGACTTTGACCTGGGCATCCAAGACAGTGCCGTCTTCGCCGATGATCCAGTGAGAGCGGATTACGCCCATGTATTTCTTGCCGTACATAGACTTTTCTCCCCAGGCTTCCCAAGCCTCTAGAACACCGTGATCCGGATCCGACAGCAAGTCGTAGGGCAAGTCTTCTTTGGCGATCCATTTGCTCAGCGCGGCGGGCTCATCCGGGCTCAAGCCGAGTACGACAGCCCGCGATGTTTCGATTTGCGGCAAGTTGTCGCGAAAGCCACAGGCTTGGACGGTGCATCCCGATGTGCCGGCTTTGGGATAGGCGAATAGCAAGACCTTGCTGCCGCGATAGTCGCTCAATCGGACTGATTTGCCGTCTTGATTGAGCAGTTCAAAATCCGGGGCTTTTTCTCCTACGGATGGCATTGCGCATTCCTTTCGTAAATATGCAAAGATGCGTTAGATTATAACCGATGGCGCGGCGCGGTCTATGCGAATTCGGACGCAAAGCAGGGCAATCGCATCAAAATGATAGCGGCTGACATGGTGGGAATCTAAACTGAATATTAACCACAGAGAACACAGAGGGCACAGAGAA
>JAPPMO010000048.1 GCA_028873975.1 Chloroflexota bacterium | reverse complement strand
TTTCACACTTTGGGAACATTGCAGCCTATTCAGTTCTCTGCGTAACGTCAGTTAGCTAATTCTATTGTGCTACATTTTGTCCATTTCCGCACGGACCGTATTCAAGAGGCTTTCGGCGCGGATCTGCGCCAGGGTATAGCAGGGACCGCCGAGTTGATCGGCCAGGCGCTGCGCCAAGCCCTGGTCGAAGGCGACGTGCTCCATATTGATGGTCACGGTACGGATCTCGGCTTCGTGGATTTTGCGCGCGATCGAATGCGCTTCTTCCTGCGGCGAGATGGAATCGCTGATGGACACGTTGCCGGCGCCGTCGGTGAGCAAGATCATCATCGGCATGACATCGGGATTCAGATTTTTCTCGCGCATGACCGCTTCGTATGTCATCAGCAGCCCGGCGGAAAGCGGCGTTTTGCCGCCAACGGGAATATCCGACATGGCTTGCTTCGCCAGCACGACGGAATTGGTGGGCGGCAATACCAGCGAGGCGCGGTCCTTTTGAAAGACCACCAGGCCGACGCGGTCGCGGCGCTGGTAGGCGTCGGTCAAAAGCGACATGATGGCTCCTTTGGTCGCTTGCATGCGCTCGGATACCGCCATGCTCCAGGAAGCGTCTACCGTGAACATGATCAAATTGGCCGCTTTCCGCACGCGCACTTTTTCCTGCAAGTCGGTTTTGCGCAGGGCATAAGCCATGCCGGTTTCACCCTTTTGCTCGGCTCGTTCGACTTGGAAGGGGGCGGCGGCGCGCAAGGTGGCGTCAAAGGCGATATCGCGCGGCTTCTCGCCAGCTTGCTTGGCGCGGACATAGCGCCCGCGTTTGCGATCGGTGCGTGTGGTTGAGCGCCGCCCGGATTGCCGGCGCGTCATGCGATCCAACTGCGTGTTGAGCTTGCGCGTTTCGAATTCGGCTTTGGATTCGATTTGTTGACCGCCTTCCCACCAGCGGGCATCCGATGATGGGAAGACGTCCTGCGGAGCGGCCTCGGTCTGGCTTAGCTCCTGTTCTTGGGGCTCGCCTTCGCTGCTTAGGGAGTCACTTTTTTTTTACTTTGGGCAGCTTGCTCGTCGCTCTGGTCGGTGAATTCGCCGGCTTCTTCGCCTTCCGCGATTTCTTGTCGTTTCTCATCGACAGAGGCTTCAACGGCGTTGAGGTCGGCCTGGGCGTCGCTGAAGGGACCGCGTTTGAGGCGATGGGGAATGGTCAGGCGGATCGCCAGCGTGATGTCGCGATCGTTGATGGCTGTCCGGCCTTCGTAGGCGGCGTGCGCGCGCGCGGCTTTCAAGATCACCAAATCGGCGCGGTGGCCGTCAACGCGCAGATCGCTGGTGATGCTGGCGATGACACGCAGATCGTTGGTCGTATGCGTAACATCGTCAATGATCTCGCGGGCGGAGGCGATTCGCCCCGACAATTGTTCGTCCACGGGATCCCACTCGGCTTTGAAGTCGAGTGGATCGTTCTCGTAGGCGATATGTCGTTCCAGGATTTCGATGCGTTCCGCGGCGTCCTTGATACCCGTGACATCGACCGAAAGGGCGAAACGATCGAGCAATTGGGGCCGCAGATCGCCCTCTTCCGGGTTCATGGTGCCGACTAGGATGAAGCGCGCCGGGTGGGTGAAACTGATGCCCTCTCTTTCGACGATGTTGACGCCCATGGCAGCGCTGTCGAGAAGGAGGTCGACGATGTGATCGTCGAGCAAGTTGATCTCGTCGACGTAAAGGATGCCTCGGTTGGCGTTGGCGAGGACGCCGGTTTCGAAATGGCGCTCGCCGAACTGAATGGCTTTTTCAATATCGAGCGTGCCAACTACGCGGTCTTCGGTGGCGCTAACGGGCAAGTCGACGAAGCTGATGCGCCGACTGGCGACCGGGATTTCGTCCGTTTCCTGGTACTTTTGCCGGGCAAAATCCGACCAGGATTCGGGGCGGCCGGGATCGTCATTGAAAGGCGAATCGGAGATCACGCTGATTTGGGGCAATAGCGCCGCAAGCGCGCGGGCGGCGGTCGATTTGCCGGTGCCTCGTTCGCCGCGAATCAAGACGCCTCCAATGCGCATGTCAATAGCGTTAAGGATAAGCGCGAGCTTCATCAAATCTTGTCCGACTATTGCAGTGAAGGGATAAACGGGCGGTCTGTTGCTCATTGCGAATGTCCGGTCCTTGTCAATAGCGATCAACTGAATGCGCCATTATACGCTACTGGACAGACGCTGACAATTGTTAGCTTGTTCCGCCCAGGGCAATCGCATCAAATTTTTTCAACACAGAGCGCGCAGAGCGCACAGAGTTCGTTGGTGTTCAGACGACATTTCTTCTAAAATCCGGGACTAAGCATAAGAAAGGGTTATAAGCGAAACGTGATTTTTCACCCGAAAACGCACTTGAAATAAGACATTTTGTGTTTTTCTCTGTGTCCTCTGTGTTCTCTGTGGTTAATATTTGGTTTAGATTCCCACCATTTCAGCCGCTATCATTTTGATGCAATTGCACTGTTGTTCCGCCCGCAACCGCCGGCTCGCTCATGCTTCGGCGGCGCCGGAGGTTGCGTCTGGCGTCGCGCCGGACGGCGCGGCATCTGTGGGGGTGGGAGACACTGTAGGTTCTGGCGTCCAGGCGGGCGTGGCGCTTGGCAAAGGCGGAAGGTCAGTGATCACGATCAGAGCGGTCGGATCAAAGCCGCCGCAGGAAAAGTCGCTGAGCCGGCCCCAGCCATTGTCGCCACTGGCAAGCTCGACCAGCATCCAATCTCTGGCTTCGGTGCTGCCAAGGACCAGGACAGGCACATCGCGCAGCGCAAGTTTCCCCTGGTCGTACAGCCTGCCTGGACCTGCGAACAAGGGCAGGTCGCGCAAAGGGGAGCATTCGGGGTCGGCAGTTTTGACGCTGATGCGGCTTTCGATGCGCGTTCCAATCTCGTCTTGAAGGGTGAGAATCAGGTCAAAGTCCGTTTCGGGCACGCCGCGCAAGACTAGTTTGCGGGTCCCTCCGCCCGGGTCTTCTTCGGAGACAATGTTGAATTGCGACGGAAAGCGCAAGTCGCTTGACACGCCGCCTTCAGCTTGCCAGGTCAGGATCAACTCACCCACAACTTTGCGGAACATTCGCCGCCGATCGGCTTCAAAATACGTGATGGTCACTGGTTGATATACGTCTAGTTGCCGCTTCTCTATCGCTGTTGCTTCGCCCGCTACAGCGATCAAAGCGACTTCAATCGGATCAGCGTAGTCGGCGGTCGATAGCGCATAAAATCCCGCGTTGGCATCCAGTTCCGCTATCGGGGCGCGGTCAATTTCGATGACAAAGCGCTCCGCGAAACTGGCCTGCCATGTCAACTCCACAGTTCTGCCGCGGGCGGCCTGCGATTGCGAAAGCGCGAAAGCGCTTATTTCGGGCGGCGCTGCGCGCGTCAGCAAGGCGAATAGCATCAGCGCGAAGGCGGCAATCAGCAGGACAGGGGCTGCAAGATGACGGGCGGAGAGTCTCGGCTTGATCAGGACCTGGGCCGGGATCGCCGCCAGATAGGCGCTGTCCTTGTCAGCTTGCACCAGCAGCGCAAAGGGAATTTTGCGGGACTTGCCAAGCAAGGGGCGGCTCCGCGCGGCAGCGCGACAAGAAACGATTCCGCGCTGACCGGCCGCGAGCTGAAGGCCGCGTTCCATCAGGTCGATATCAAGTTGGCTTTCTGGATCCCGCGCGCTGACGGCGAGGCGCAGGTCTTCGTTTCCTTGATTAAGCAGGAAAAGCTGCAAGGACTTGCCGTCTTGAACAAGCGCCGGCTCCAGGGCCAGGCTCAAGCCGCCAAAACCATGCAGTCTGACCAGTAGCCTCACAAGCGCGTCCGAGTCATCCTTGTCAGCCGCGCGAATGGCGATTGTGGCGGGGTACTCCCCCGGTTTGATGTCGGCGCGGCGCGGCGGCGCCACGGTCAGAACAATGAATGCTGTATCGTGACCGCCAAGCCGCGCTGAAGATTGGCTCAGCTTCGCCCAGTTCACCGGCAAGCCGTCGACGCCAATCGTAAACGCTATCTCCTGGTCGCTGCGGTTGGTGATGGCGATTTCCAGGAAGCTGCTGGACGCTGGGTAAACGTCAAGGACGGATTTCTCCAGATCGACGTGAAACGCGGCTTTTATCGGCCGGGTGTTCTCGCTAATGGACCGCATGGGTAGCGTAGGTTGGCCGTCACTCGGATAGAATAGGATCTTCGTCTTGCCAAGCGCGAGCCCGGTCACTTCTCTCATTGGGCGCGGGGTGCTGTCTCGCACATGCGCCCCCTCGAACATGATCCCGGCCAAGGCGTCGAGATTGATTATATGGACTGCTCCATCCAGTAGTTGCAAAGTACAATGTCGATCGGATACCGACGGGTCATCCAGGACGATTGCATTGTCGGCAGCGCGGCCGACGCTTGTCACTTCCTTTGATATGCGATAGCTTTTGACTGCCCCTGCGGGCGCGTGGATGTCGAGTCGACCATACATGGCCATGCTCAGCTCCCGTGAAATCTTGCGACGAGTAAGCCGACTGGGTTCGTCGTATTGTAGCCAGGAGTGAAAGAGTGGCAAAGTGGCAGACCGTCGCCTAGAACAATCACCGGACTCAGCTTGTCCTGGGCTGACGATTGGGCTAGGGTAGGGCGACGCTGTTAAAACTGAGAAGCAGGCGAGACAGTGACCGACAAGATCATCTGCGTGACACCCAACGCCGCCCTGGATCGCACGCTGGTTGTGCCCGATTTTGCCCTGGGACATATTTC
The DNA here is from genome assembly GCA_028873975.1 of Chloroflexota bacterium. Classification (GTDB taxonomy): domain Bacteria; phylum Chloroflexota; class Anaerolineae; order Aggregatilineales; family Phototrophicaceae; genus UBA6055. The sequence goes on along the minus strand of JAPPMO010000048.1, from coordinate 28,637 downwards.
GCGCGTCAATCGCGGCGTAGTCGTGCCCGGCGGCAAGGGACTCAACATGATGCGGGCTGTGAAGATCCTCGGCGGTCATCCCCTGTCGATGGGTTTGCTGGGCGGGCATACCGGGCGCATGGTGGCGGCGCTGGCGCGCGAAGCGGGTTATGATGCCGAATGGACCTGGTTCGAGGGCGAAACCAGAACCTGCACAATCATTGCGGACGCGGATGGCGTTTCAACGGTCATCAATGAATCCGGACAGGTCGGCAGCGCTGATTGGCGGGCATTAGCCGACGATGTCTGCCGAGTCGCGGAAAACCAGAGAGTGAGCGCGGTCTGTTTTTGCGGCAGCCTGCCGGAAGGCGCGCCGGCAGAGGCCCCGGCGGATGTCATAGAGCGCCTGAAAGCCTTGGGCAAGCGCGTTTGGATCGATACCAGCGGCTCGGCGCTTTCCAATGCGATCGCGGCTAAGCCATTCGCCATCAAGGTGAATGCCGAGGAGCTGGCAGCTGCGATGAATATCGAGGTCCAAAAACGAACGGCGGTCATTGCTGCCGCCGAAGCCTTGCTAAACGATGGCATCCAGATCGTAGTGATTTCGCTGGGGGCGGAAGGCGCGCTGCTATTCGCCAAGGATGTATTCCTGAAGGCGACGCCGCCGCGAATCCAACCGGTTGATCCTATCGCCAGCGGGGATTGTCTTCATGCCGGCATCGTGACAGCATTGGCGCGCGGCGAAAGCCATGCCGAGGCAATCCGCAGCGGGGTAGCAGCCGGCACTGTCAACGCTCTGTACGCCGGCGGGGCGCAGTTCGCTTACAGCCATTATCTGCGGGTGCTATCGGAAACGCGCGTGGAAAACCCCTCCCGCTAAGCGCCCAAAAAATTTACAAATTCTTAAAAGTTTTCATATACATTTCTTATGCGCGAACCATAAGATTGCCAGCGTGCGTTTTTTAGGTTCATGATAGTCTAATGTGCGCTCTTTGCGATTTGTCGTTCGCGGGGGCGGACACGGGCTGGAAAGTCGTTTTCAGGATGAGCGAGAAGGGTCTTTGCGTATGATCAATGTGTATAACATCACCAAACGCTACGGCGCGATTGAGGCGCTGCGCGGGGTGAGTTTTTCTATTGAACCTGGAGAAATCGTCGGCCTCCTCGGACCTAACGGCGCCGGAAAATCAACTGCGATCAAGATCATCACCGGATTCCTGCATCCCGATGACGGCTGGGTAGAAATCGACGGCAAAGGCGTCCTGAGCGATCTGCGCGCGGCGCAAGCCAGGATCGGTTATCTGTCGGAGAATACACCTTTGTACCCCGAGTTGTCGGTGCAGGGCTACTTGATGATGATCGCCGATCTGCGCGGCGCGTCCCCCGCGCAATCGCTCGCCTTGCTGTCGGAAGCCATCTACGGCACGGGCTTGCAGGACTACTTGACCCGTCCGATATCGTCGCTTAGCAAGGGCTTGCGTCAGCGGGTTGGTTTGGCGCAGGCGATCTTGCACAAACCCAGCTTCTTGATCCTTGACGAGCCAACAGTTGGCTTGGATCCGACCCAGATCGTCGAGATCCGCGCCTTGATCAAGGGCTTGGCGCGGGAAAGCAGCATATTGTTTTCGTCGCACATCCTGTCGGACGTGGAAGCAATTTGCGATCGCGTCATCATCATCATCAATGGCCAAGTCAAGGCGGATCAAAACTTGCGCCAACTGCGCATGAGCAACGACGCGACGCTGGTGCTGCAATCGGATGCCGAGGGCATACAGGCGACGCTGGGGAACATTGAAGGCGTAACCCGGGTCAGCGCCATCCGCTCGGCGGACGATTTTCCCGCATATCGCATCAGCAGCAACCTGGAAGTCACCCCGGCTATCTACGCGCTCGCGCGGGCCAAGGACTGGCCCGTCAGGGAGATTCGCCGCGACGATACCACGCTGGAGGCCTTCTTCAATCAACTGGCGACCACGGCATAGGAGAGGCGCGATGAAGAAGATTTTCACGATTGCCAAGAAGGAACTCAAACTCTATTTTGGCTCGCCCATGGCTCTCATCTTTGTCGGCGTCTTCCTGGTCTTGACGCTCTTCGTTTTCTTCTGGGTGGATTCGTTTTTTGCGCGCGGCATCGCCGATGTCCGCGCGCTGTTTGAATGGATGCCGCTGCTGATGATCTTGCTGGTTGCGGCTTTGACCATGCATCAATGGAGCCGTGAAGAAGACAGCGGCAACTTGCAGGTCTTGCTTACCATGCCGGTGCGGCTTATTGAACTGGTCGCGGGCAAATTCTTGTCGGCGCTGGCGCTGGTTGCGGTGGCGCTGGCTTTGACTTTGTTCTTGCCTTTCACGGTTGCCAGCCTGGGCAACCTCGACTGGGGACCGGTTATCGGCGGATATCTGGCGACGCTTTTACTGGCGTCGAGCTATATCGCGATCGGGCTCTTCCTTTCTTCGAGAACGGATAATCAACTGGTAGCGCTTATAGGCACTGTCGTCGTTTGCGGCTTGTTTCAGGCTATTGGCTCCCCCGCTATCACCGATTTCGTCGGGGCGAGCACGGGCGACATCTTGCGCTTGTTTGGCGCCGGCAGCCGCTTTGAAAGCATCGAACGCGGCGTCATTGACCCCCGCGACCTGGTCTATTACGCCTCGCTGACTGTGTTCTTCCTGGCGGCCAACATCTTGTCGCTGGAAAGCAAACGCTGGAGCAGCGGGGAGCAACTGCGAAGCCGCCGCTTGAACGGCAGGATTGCTCTGGCGCTGGTTGGCGCAAATCTGTTGGCATTCAACCTGTTGATCGCCCCAGCCAGCGCGGCGCGGCTGGATCTCACGCAGCACAGAGAATACAGCTTGTCCGAGGTTACGCGGCTATTGTTGGAAGGCTTGCAGGAGCCGCTGCTGATCCGCGGGTATTTCAGCGAAGAGAGTCATCCTTTGCTGGCGCCGCTGGTCCCGCGCATCAAGGACACCTTGCGCGAGTTTGAGCTGGCTGCGAAGGGCAAACTGGAACTGGCCTTTGTCGATCCGCTGGCTCATCCGGAATTGGAGCGCGAAGCGAACCAGATCTACGGCATTCGACCGACACCGCTGCAAGTTAACGACCGCGGCGGCCTGTCCCTGGTCAATGTTTATTTTGACTTGCTGATCGTTTACGGCGACCAGACCGCGACGCTCAACTTCGCGGATCTTGTTGAGATCATCGACTCGCCCTTTGGCGTCAATGTGCGCTTGCGCAATTTAGAATACGACCTGACAAGCAATATTCAGCGCGTCGTCTACGGATTTCAAAGTCTGGAGGCAGTGCTCGCCTCACTCGATCAACCGGCTAATCTAAGCTTGTATTTGACTTCTTCCACTTTGCCGCCATCTATGCAGGAGGTCAGCCGGACTATCGAGGCAGTTGCGGAGGACATCGCGGCTGCCAATCCGGAGAAAATCGCATTCGACATCGTCGACCTGTCCGCCCCTGATGCCGGCATCAGCGAAGGAGAGCTCGTCGAACGCTATCAGATTCAGCCGGTGGCGACGAGTTTCTTCGCTGTCGAGACCTTTTTCCTGCATCTGGTAGTGGAGACCGGGGACGGTTTCCAGGTGATCTTCCCCTCGGGCGAGCTAAGCCAGGCCGAGGTCCGGCAGTCCATCGAAGCGGCTTTAAAGCGCAGATCTTCCGGATTTCTAAAAGTGGTCGGCTTGTGGACGCCGCCGGGGCAGGGGATTGACCAATTCGGGCGTCAGATGCCGAACTTGCAGCAGTATGCGATCTTGGAAGACAGCTTGCGCGAATCCTATGAATTGCGCCGCCTGCCGCTTGATGACGGCAAGATACCCGGCGATCTTGACGTCTTGATTTTGATCGCGCCGCACAGCATGACGGACACCCAGCGTTACGCCATCGATCAGTACATCATGCGCGGCGGTTCGGTGATCGCCGCCGCCGGGCACTATCGCCTCGGCATTGATCCCGTACAAGGCACGCTGATGCTGGACGTCAATGAAAATGGCATTGCCGAGATGCTGCGCAGCTATGGCATTGCCCTTGGCGAAACTCTGGTGATGGATCAACAGAATGCGCCCTTCCCCGTGCAGACGCAGCGCGACCTGGGCGATATGGTCGTTACGGAAGTGCAGGCGCTGGACTATCCCTTCTTTATCGATGTCCGCCCCAATGGGCTTAATGCGGAGAGCGGCATTGTCAATAGCTTGCCTTTTGTCACCATGAACTGGGCGTCGCCGGTCGTCGTGGAAGAGGCTCAGCTCGCCGACGCCAGGTCCAGCGATCTGATTTGGTCCAGTGCTTCGTCTTGGGAAACCAGCGACAGCAACTTGCAGCCCGATCTGGAGTTGTTCCCCGAATTGGGCTTCATGATTAACGCCGACCAGAAGCCCTTCCCGCTGGCGGTCTTGGTGGAGGGTTCATTCGAGAGCTTTTTCCTGGGCAAAGATCCGCCCTTCGCAAGCGAAGGCGAGGGCGAGATCGCGGCCGAGGGAGAGAGCGCCGAGGAGGCGGCAATCGGTTTGATCGAGCGCTCGCCCGGCAATACGCGATTGATCGTCTTGGGGAGTTCGGAATTTATCAATGACAACGTATACCAGATATCGCTGAACTTCGGCGGCGACCGCTTCGCGAGTAATTTGCAACTCTTCGCGAACGCCATCGATTGGCTGACCGAAGATCTTTCCCTGGCCTCTATTCGCAGCCGGGGCAGCGCCGCGCGCATCCTGCCGCCGATAGCGGAGGAACAGCAGAACCAGTGGGTGCTGATGAATTATGCCGTGGCTTTGATCGGGCTGGTTTTGATCGGCGTATTCTGGCAAATGCAGCGCCGCGCCGAAGAACCCATCGCGCTGATCGCGCCGGCCGACGCAACAGTTGAGGATCCAAATGCGGACGCCAGCATAACCGAAGGAGGCGCATAATGCTGAACCGAAGCAATATCATCCTGGCAGCGGCGCTCGTTGTTCAGATCGTTTTGCTGGCTATGTCTGTTGCTGCCAGAACGGGCCGGGAAGAGCGGGCTGTGCAGCCCCTTTTGCCGGGATTTAGCGCCGACGATGTTACCGCACTGGTAATCGCGGATGACCTCGACAATTCATTGCGGATCGCGAGCCGCGATGATGGCTGGGCCCTGCCCGACGCCGACGACTTCCCGGTGAACAGCGACAAAGTCGATGAACTGCTGGGCAGCATCGCGGGGCTGGATACGGGTCGGCTTGTCGCAAGCAACCCGGCCAACTTCCCGCGGCTGGAAGTGGCTGAGGAGGGGTTCCGCCGCAAATTGAACATCGTCAGCGGCGACGAAACGCGTGTGCTCTATCTGGGCGGCAGCGCCGGCGCCGATACGGTTTACGCGCGCCTTGAAGGCGAAAACCGAGCTTATCTGGGGGCGGGTCTTAGCGCTTGGGAAGCCTCGGCTCAGGTATCGGCGTGGATCGACTCCAGCTATGTCAGCGTCCCGCAAGAAGACCTGATCAGGATCAAAGTGACCAATGCCAATGGCAGTTTTGAGTTCGAGCCTGAGGGCGGGACCTGGCGCTATCTTGGCTTGCCGGAAGGCGAAACTTTTGAAGATACACTGATGCCGGGCATATTACGCAATGCCTCTTCCATACGTATGGTTGAGCCGCTGGGGCGGGTCCCCCTGGAGGAATACGGCCTGGATCAACCGACGGTCACAGTTGTAGCCGCGTACAGGCAGATTGTCGAAATGGAAGCGGAGAGCGCTGAAGATGAATCCGCCAGCGCAGAAGACGCAAGCAGCGACAGCGAAGAACCAGTGTCATACAGGACCGAAAGCTACACGCTATCCTTCGGCGCGAAACGAGAAGACGGCAACATTGTCTTGAAATCTTCGACATCGGATTATTTTGTGACTGTCCGCGCGTATGCGCTGGAGGCCTTTAGCGATCTGGACCAGGTCGATCTTGCGCGCGCCAGCGGGGATGACGCAGAGAACAGGGCTGAGGGCGCAGGAGAATAGGACGACGCGCTATCTTGACGGCAGCTTGGAGCGAGAGGCTGATCCTGATCACAGTCGGGACCAGCCTCTGGGCCCGCATGTTGGCGCTGTTTGCGTCCCCCTCGTTATTTAGCGCTTGGACTCGTATAATGCTTCCCGTTATCGCAGGCAGCAAGGAGCGTCATGGCGAATCCCCTGAATTTCCAGCAGGTCATTCTAAAATTGCATGAGTTCTGGGCGGCGCGGGACTGCGTCATCTGGGAGCCGTATAACGTGCAAGTGGGTGCAGGCACCGGCAATCCCGCGACGACTCTGCGCGTATTGGGTCCCGAGCCTTGGCGTGTGGCTTACGTTGAACCGAGCGTCCGTCCCGATGATGGACGCTATGGCGAGAATCCCAATCGGATGCAGAAATACTATCAATATCAAGTCATCCTGAAGCCGGATCCGGGGGATCCCCAAGAGCTTTACCTGGCGTCGTTGGAGGCGCTGGGCATCAAACAGCGCGAACACGATATTCGCTTTGTCGAAGACAACTGGGAATCGCCCGCTCTCGGCGCCTGGGGGCTGGGCTGGGAAGTGTGGCTGGATGGCCAGGAGATCACGCAATTCACCTATTTCCAGCAAGCGGGCGGCATGACGCTTGATCCGGTAAGCGTGGAAATCACCTATGGGATTGAGCGGATTGTATTGGCTTTGCAAGGGAAGGACTCCGCCTGGGAGATCGATTGGCTGGAGGGCGTGAACTACGGCGACATGATGTTCAACGAAGAGGTCGAGCACTGTCGCTATTATTTTGATGTCGCCGATGTGAGCGCGCTCAAACAGGTCTACGATACCTATGAACGCGAGTACTCCCACGCGCTGGAAGGCGACGCTTTGATCAGCGCCTACGATTACGTGCTCAAGTGCAGCCATCTCTTCAATGTCCTGGATACCCGCGGCGCTATTGGCGTCACCGAGCGCGCGAACTATTTCCGCCGAATGCGCGAGATGACCCGGACGATCGCCAAAGAGTACGTTCAAAAGCGGGAGGCTATGGGCTATCCGCTGATGAAGATGGCGGATAAATGGAGCGCTCCTCCGGCTCCGGCAGCTGGCGACATGCCGGCGCCGCCGACGGCAGCGGCGGACCTGTTGATTGAAATCGGCGTGGAGGAAATGCCCGCCGATGATGTCGCTGACGTATTGTCACAATTGCAAAGTTCCGTTCCAGCGCTATTTGATGAATTGAAACTCGGGCACAGGGGTATCGAGGTAAGCGCGACGCCGCGCCGCATTGTCATAATCGCCCGCGAGCTCGCGCCCAGGCAGAACGACGAAGAGTTTCTGGCCAAGGGTCCGCCGGCGGCGCGCGCATTCGACGAAAGCGGCAAGCCTACGCGAGCGGCTGAGGGATTCGCCCGCGGCAAAGGCATTGATGTCGGCGAACTGATCGTCCAGGAGATCGACGGCGGCAGTTATGCGACGGCGCTGGTGAAAGTTGCCGGTTTGCCTGCAACAGAAGTGCTGGCGAGCGAATTGCCCAAGTTCTTGCCCGAGATGAGATTTGGCAAGTCGATGCGCTGGAATGCCAGCGGCCTGGCTTTTTCGCGCCCAATTCGCTGGATCGCAGCTCTGTTTGGCGAAACTGTTGTCCCCTTCGAGCTTGGGGGCGTCGCCAGCGGAAACGCCACTCGTGGACTGCGCCCTTATGGATCGAAAGAAACCCTGATCGAGGACTTGGAGGCTTATAAAAGCCTTTGTGATGCAGACGGCATCAAGCTCGGCTTTGACCAGCGGCGCGATGCGATACAAGAACAAGTTGATATTCTGGCGAGTGATGTCGGCGGCATCGTTCCGTCGGACCAGGATCTGCTGGATGAGGTGACAAACCTGGTAGAAGCGCCGACGGCGTTTCGCGGCGAATTTGACAGAACATATCTTGAGTTGCCGCGCGATGTGCTTGTCACTGTCATGCGAAAACACCAGCGCTATTTCGCCGTTGAAGATTCCCAGGGCAATTTGCTGCCTTTCTTCATCGGCGTACGCAATGGCGACAGAGAGCATCTGGAGGAGGTCATACGCGGCAATGAGCAAGTGATCCGGGCGCGCTTTTCCGATGCCAGTTTCTTCTATCAGGCGGATATCAAGAAACCGCTGCGAGCGTATCTGCCGCGCCTGGATACCCTGACATTTCAGGCAGATTTGGGTTCCATGCGTGAAAAGAATGATCGCGTTGCGTCGACTATTGAAGATCTCGGCGAACTGCTGGGATTTTCCCGGGAAGATATCGACATCGCGCGACAAGCAGCGGGGATCGCCAAGGCGGATCTGGCGACGAGCATGGTCGTGGAAATGACCTCGCTGCAAGGCGTCATGGGCCGCGAATACGCTTTGAGAGAGGGCTACGATCGGGCCGTTGCTGTGGCGATAGCTGAGCATTGGCTGCCAAGCGGCGCGGGAGACCAATTACCGGCCAGCGCTGCCGGACGTTTACTGGCGCTGGCGGACAAGTTGGATAGCCTGGTGGGGCTGCTGGCTGTCGGCTTGGCGCCGAAATCAACATCGGATCCCTATGGCTTGCGGCGTTCTGCCCTGGGAATACTGCGAATTCTCGTGGAAGCGCGCATCTCCGCAGATTTGCGCCCGGCGATTAAAAGGGCAGCGGAGGCGCAGCCGGTCGAGGTCCGCTCGGATATGCGGATGCAGGTTCTTGAATTCCTGACCGGGCGCCTGGACAATTGGCTGAGCGATAAACTGAGCGTTCCGCGGGATGTCATCAGCGCTGTCTTGGCAGAGCAGGCGGCAAATCCTTTTCGCGCCATTCAGGGTATTAAAGAACTCGCGCATTGGGTGGGGAAACCCAATTGGGAATCCATTCTGGACAGCTTTGCCCGTTGCGCGCGCATCACACGGGATGAAGGAGCGCAGTCCCTTGACTTGGATCTGCTCAAAGAGCCGCAAGAGAAATCGCTGTACGGCGCTTATTCATCGCGCCTCAAGAACCTGGGCGGCGAAGACAACGTCGATAGATTCCTGACCCGCTTTGAAAGGATGGCGCCGGCGATCGCGGACTTCTTCGATCATGTGCTGGTGCATGCCGACGACAGCCGATTGCGCAACAATCGAATTGCGCTGCTTCAGCTGATAAGCGGCTCGCAAAACGGTCGCGCCGACCTCAGTAAATTGGACAACTTTTAGGCTCTTGACTTAGAGGTCAAGAATTGAGGCGTATTTCGATACCCCAAAACAAGGGGACAAATGCTTGCCTTGCCAAAACAACTGGGCATAATTAACAGCAGGTCATCGTGTAGGTCTTCCAACCTGGTCGCCTTGCTATTGGCATCTCGTGACTAGCAAAGTTATACTCGACACTCGGTATCTTTTGGGGGCGGCTCGTCCATGTCAGTGACGGATGAGATCAAATCACGCATCGACATTGTCAGCTATGTGCAGCGCTTCGTGCCTTCTTTGAAGAAAGCGGGGCGCAACCACAAAGCCTGCTGCCCGTTTCACAATGAGAAAACGCCCTCGTTTGTGGTCAATCCGGAACGCCAAACCTGGCATTGTTTTGGCGCTTGCTCCGAGGGCGGCGATCTATTCACTTTCGCGCAGAAGATCAACGGCTGGGACTTCAAAGAGGCGCTGCAAGAGCTTGCTCAAGAGGCTGGGGTGCAGCTCCGCCAACAGACGCCGCAGCAGCAAACCCGCAGCGATGAATTGGAGCGCCTGCGCGGGCTGCTTGCGAGCGCTGCCGAAATGTATCAGAAGCAGCTATTGCATCCCGGGGCGAAGGCGGTTTTGGGCTACGTTCGCAATAAGCGCGGCTTGACCCCGGAAACTATCGAAACTTTTCAATTTGGCTACGCTCCCGATAGCTGGCACTTCATATTGCAGGGCTTGGGCGCTTTGGGCCACAGCGAAGACGAGATCATCGACGCCGGCTTGGCAGCGCGTAACGAAAACGGACGTGTCTACGACCGCTTCCGCAATCGCCTGATGATCCCGATCCGCGATGAGCGCGGCCGGGTGGTCGGTTTTGGCGGACGCGCGCTAAGCGCGGATGATCCCGCCAAATACATCAACTCGCCAAGTACCGCGCTCTTCGACAAAAGTCGCCTGCTCTTCGGGCTGGATAGCGCCAAGGGGACCATACGGGAAACGGGCGCGGCTGTCGTCGTCGAGGGCTATATGGACGTGATTCAAGCGCATCAAGCCGGCTATCGCAACGTGGTGGCGCAAATGGGTACGGCGATGACCGAGGCGCAGGTTCGTCGTCTGGCGCCGCGTTACGCGCGCAGAATAGTCATGGCGCTTGATGCCGATGAAGCTGGACAAAGCGCGACGCGCCGCAGCCTGGAAGTGGCTCGACAGACGCTTCAACGGGATTTTGCCGGTAGACTGTCGATCGATATTCGGGTCCTGCAAGTGCCATCCGGGAAGGACCCTGACGATTTCTTGCGAGAATCGCCGGCTGAGTGGGGCGCTCTGGTGGAGTCCGCGCAGGACGTGGCCGACTTCGTAATTGACATGGAGACAGCCGCTTTGAGCGGAGACGCGACCCTGCAAGCGAGGCAGCAGCTTGCCAAGGAAGTGCTGCCGATTTTGATCGCTTCCGAAGACAATCTCTATCAGCGGGAAAACGTGCAGAAGTTGGCGCGCCGCCTGCGCATAAGCGAACGTGATCTCTTGGCGTGGTCGCAGCGCGAACAAGCTCAAATGCCGGGCTCTGGCGGCTTGATCGCCTCCCAAGACAGCGCGCCGCCCGCAATGGATGCGGAACCGGAGCTGCCGCCACCGGAATACTGGGACAACGAGGACGATGGGGCCCCGCGCGATAGTGGGGATTCAGCGGGAACGATGCCTTCGACTCAGCTGCGCGCTATCGAACCCTATTGCCTGAGCTTGCTGCTCAGGAATCCCGACCTGCTGTCCCATGTCAATCGCAAGCTGCGTGAATTGGCGGGCAATGACGAGAACTTGCTCAACGGGCCCCTTTGCGACCTGTGCGTTGAGGATTTCACGGGGAGTCAATTCCGCATCTTGATGGCGCATTTGCAAGAGGCGATGTCGCAAGACGAGAAGGAGCCCCTGGACTACATCGGCGCGGCGCTGGCCGGAGAGTTGCATGCCGAGTATCGATCGCTGTTAATCGAAGACCCGGCGGCCATTCGCGCGCTTTCCCAGGGAACTTACCGGGTAGATCTGCAAGACATTTACAGCCGGAGTCGCGGCGGGCGGATCCAAGGTGACGACTTGCAGAATGAGTTAATAAGCCGGGCATTGCGCCTGCGTTTGGAGCGCCTCGAGCAGGAGCGAGTCGAAATGCAGTATCTGCAGGAAGAAGCGAGTTCTACTGTCGATTTCGATCAGACGCACCGGGACCAGCTCAGCCAGAAGATCATGTTATCGATGACCGCGAAAGCGCGGCTCGATTTGGCGGTCACTTGAAGCCTCGAATAGCTGTAGCCGCTCGACGGCGGCGCAAAGGTCACAGGGATGTCGCGCTCAGGCAAAATAGCAAACCGTCTCGTCGCATGAGAGACGCAGTTTATGCAAACAGGAAAGCGAACAAAGCCAATTGTCATGCTATGCGCATGCGTCGGAGGCAATAGCGATGGCAGGTAGAAAAAAGAGCGTCCGACAATACAGCAATTATGAAGATACTGACGAGCGTCGCTTGATGTCGGATACTGATGATACGACCGGCAGCCTTTCCCGTTCGGACTATGATGATGATATCGCCAGCGGAGAAACGGCCAGGGCGGGCGCCTTCGACAATGTGCCGCTTTCCGATGATCCGGTGCGCATGTATCTCAAGGAAATAGGCCAGGTGCCGCTGCTGGATAGCAATCGCGAAATGTGGTTAAGCGCGCGGATCGCCGCCGAACAGCAGCTTGAAGCGCTGCGGGATGAATTGATGAGTCTTGACAACCCGCAACTGGGCAAGCGCGATCCCAATCACCTGGATGTGGAAAGATTCGCCTATCGAAAGCTAAGCGCGAACTGGCAGAAACTCCGCGAAATCACCCAACCCTTTGACGTGGAAATGCCCGACTTTCTCAAGCTGCTTTACGAGGTGCAAGCGATCATCAGCAATTGGAATATGGAGGAAGAGTCCTACATTCGACATTATTTGATGCAACGCCAATGGGGGCGCAATGAGGCTTGGACCGGCGTCGCCCAATTGCTATTCGAAATTGTACATGCCTTGTTCCTGTTTCCCATCGAACATCAATTGCACATGCGCCTGCATTTTCATCGTGAGCATGGATTGCCGGCCTTCGACGAGTTTGACAGTTGGATCGAAGATACGATTGACCCGATTGACTTGGCAAAGCAGCAGCAAGAGCAGGTGGAGAGCCAAGCCGCATTGGCGAAAGAAGATCTTACGCGCGCGAATCTGCGCCTGGTCGTTAGTGTAGCCAAGCGATACATGGGGCGGGGCATCAGTTTTCTGGATCTGATTCAAGAAGGCAACATTGGCCTGCTGCGCGCAGTGAACAAATTTGACCATACCAAAGGCTACAAATTCAGCACCTATGCGACCTGGTGGATCCGGCAAGCGATAAGCCGAGCAATTGCCGACCAGGCGCGTACAATCCGTATTCCCGTGCACATGGTCGAAACCATCAATCGGCTCATGCGCGTGCAACGCGAACTACTGCAAAGCCTCGGCGCGGAACCGACGCCGGAACAGGTCGCGCTGGAAATGGACTTTTTGACCGATGAGGATCGCGAAGCCATCAAACAGCGGACGCGTGACGGCGTTCCCCTCGATTCCAATTTGAATCGCAAGTTGCGCCGCGCAGCGCAGAAAGTGCGCAAGATCATGCGCATCAGCCAAGAGCCGATGAGCCTCGATATGCCAGTGGGTCAAGAAGACAGCAGCCAGCTCGGCGACTTCATCCCGGACGACAATTTGCCGGGACCGGTGGACGCCGCCAGCCGCCAATTGCTCAAGGAACAGATACGTTCGGCGCTCGGTATCTTGAGCGAACGCGAACGACAGGTCTTGGAAATGCGTTTTGGTTTGCTTGATGGCCATGACAATACGCTGGAAGAAGTGGGTCATTTTTTTGGCGTAACGCGCGAGCGCATCCGTCAGATCGAAGCGAAAGCCCTGCGCAGGCTGCGCCATCCTACGCGCTCCCGCCAATTGCGCGACTACCTGGAAATGTAACGGCATCGGCTTTTCCAAGTCGATTTGTCCATGAAAATCCAACAATTGCATGACTGGGATCTGAGCCCGAAAGATGCCATAGCGCTGCAAAAGAAGCTGGCGGCGCGCTTGGTCAGCGCCAATCCCTTGGACCTGAATCGCATCCGTAGAGTTGCAGGCGTCGATGTTAGCGTCAAACACGGGCTCGCCTGCGCTTGTGTGGTCGTCCTGAGTTTTCCTGAACTGGAAAACATAGAGACCGTTTGCCTGCAGGGAGCGACGACTTATCCCTATATCCCGGGTTTGTTGGCTTTTCGCGAGGGACCGGCGCTGGTGGATGCTTTCCGTAAACTGCGGAGCGAGCCAGATGTCTTCATCTTTGACGGCATGGGACAAATGCACCCCCGTCGCATGGGCATCGCAGCGCATCTGGGTTTGTGGCTGGGACGCCCGACAATCGGTTGCGGCAAACGACATTACATCGGCGAGTATCAGCAGCCCGGCAATGCAAAAGGAAGTTCTGCGGTTGTGACCTATAAGGGCGAACAAGCAGGACTTGTGCTGCGCACCCGGCCGAACGTGAAGCCGATCTATGTATCGGTTGGACATTTGGCGGATATCGAAAGCGCGGTTCAATTGCTGCTGGCTTGTACACCCAAGTTCCGGCTGCCGCTGCCGATTCGCATGGCGCATCGGGCGGCGTCGGAGGCATGCGCGCCGGGCTGAGCCAAGTCCTCCGCCAAGCTGCATCTGGAAAGACTGGCGTTGCTGTTGTTACGGATCGTCATCTTTTCGAGCGGACTTAGGCGAAGAATCGCTTCAAGCGTCGAGCAAAGCCTTGTAGAGTTCGAGCGTTTCCTCAATAACCTGGCGCAATGTAAAATCCTCTAGAACGATTTGCCTGCCTTTGGCGCCCATGTCTTGACGCAAGGCCGGATCACCTATCAAGCGTTCGACAGCCGCCGCCAGCGCGTCTATGTCTCCGGGGGGAACCGTAAATCCGTTTTCGCCGTGACGCACGATTTCACGACAGCCGGGCGTATCAGTTGTCACACAGGCGCGGCCACAAGCGGCTGCCTCGATCAAAACCTTTGGCACCCCCTCGCCATAGGTTGACGGCAGGCAGACGATATTGGACTCCGCGTAGACTTGCGGCATGTCATCGCGTTTTCCCAGCCACTCGATCAATCCTTCGTCCGCCCAGGCGCCCAAGCGCGCGGCGGGTACGTTGAGCGGGCTGGTCGCTTCTTCGTAGCCAACCACTCGGAAACGCGCTCTGCCCCGCAGTCGACGCGCGACTTCCACGAACTCTCCGATGCCCTTTTGCCAAAGCAGCCTGCCAGCGAACAAGACGACGGGCAACTCATCCAGCGCCTCAGCCTCTGGCGCAAAGACATTTTCATCGACGCCCGAGCCACGGATCAACAGGGCTTTATCGCTCGAAATCATGCCATTTTTCAGGAAGAATTGCCGATCGTCGGCATTTTGAAAGATCATGCGGTTGCCGGCGCTGGCCGTGACCGCTCGGAATAAGGGCCGAGTAACTTGACGCAGCAGCGACGCTCGCAGTTCATCGCTTATGAATACGTAGCCCAGACCGCTCATGGCATGAATGATCGCGCGCTGGCGAGTGAGACGCGCGGCGATCCCGCCATAGAGGACCGGCTTGATGCTAATGTGATGAATCAGATCCGGCTTGAGCGTCGAATAGAGCCGTACAAGCGCGTTTATCGTCCGCAATTCGGCAAGCGGATTCAGGCCATGCTGGCTTAGAGGGATCGGATGCAGGCGCAGGTCCCGCTCCAGGATGCGCCCAACCGAGTCGCTATCCTGCCGGGATGTAGCTACCTGGACGTCATAGCCGCTTTGGCGCGCCGCCAAAGCCAGGGGCATGCGATGCGACAGAAAAAAACGCGGGATATTCACCACATACAAGAGCTTTGGCGCGTTACCTGACATGGCGGCGCCCCCACGCAATTGAAATAGTCTGGCGACGCGAGGCAATCACAGTCTTGGCTTTAGCGCCCGCCGGCGGAAATTCTAGGAAGAATTGTCACGCTCTGGGAGTATGATTTCGGTCGTATCATCGACGCCGGAAATGCGATCGCTAAGGGCTTCGACAGGCGCGTGGCGCGCCTTTGACGCGCCCGCCAGCACATAAACCAGGACGCCAAAAGAAGACAAACCGAAGCTGGCCAGTATGCCCGCCATTTGCAGTTGTCCAAAGAAAATATCGACGATGTCGTCACGGATATGGGTGCCGAAACCAAGTATGTCCGCCAGCCCGGAAAGCGCCGCAAAGAGGATGCCAGTCAGGGCAAGCCGCGTGCCGATTTGCTGCACGAGCGTCGACGGCACCTCCAGGTAAAAGGTGTACTTGAGGTAGACCAGCGCGCCCAGAATCAAGAGGCTGTAACCCATCAGGACCATGACTACTTGAACCAAGCCGATGCCTGCGGTGGGCTCGACGCCGGTTACGCCGGGGAACAAACCCATGAAGCATAGCATGACGCCAAGCGCCCCTAATGCGATGCCGACCTGCGCAAAACGCCACATGAAGCTTTATCCCTCTGGCAATGCCTCTTTCAGCTTGCGAAGATGATTTCCGCCCAATATCGCCTCAACATCGTCAGCGCCAAATCCGCGCGCTCTCAGACAGTCTCCCAGCTGCCACAAGTCGGCTGAGGTATCCACTTCCTGCGGGAAACTGGCGTAAGCGTATCCGCCGTCAATATCGCTGCCCAAGCCCGCATGAGCCGCAGATCCGGTCAACTGACATACATAGTCCACCGCATCTACCCAATGCGCCAAGCTTACGCGTCGATTGGGATCGCTATGATGCCAATCCCGCCTCAGATACCGATTATACACCATGATGCCGATCACCCCGTCACGTTCGGCCAGCGCTCTGATGGTCTGGTCGCTAAGGCTTCGGGGGCTGTCATAAAAATAGCGGGGATTGGCGTGACTGGCGATGATCCCGCCTGGATAATGCTCGATGGCTTGCTGGCAGGCGCGTTCCGACATGTCGGAGACATCCAGCAAGATTCCGTGATCCGAGAGGACGTCCAGCAGTTCATAACCCAGGGCGGTCAACTCGCCTTCAAAGCCGGCGGTGCAGTAACGCGTAGACAGGCAAGCGGGCGCTACAACGCGAACGCCCAGTTCCATCCATTCTTCGAATTGCTGGGGTTCCGTGATTGGCTCCGCGCCTTCCATCAACAAGACAATGCCAGCAATCCGCCCCGAGAGCGGCGCGCCGTCTTGCCAGGAGGCAACGACCGCCTCAAGATCGCTTCGATTCAGGATCAAAGTGATTTGATCTTCTTCGTCGGCCAGGCGACGGTAATAGTCCATCTGCCATGTTGCCAACAGTTTGGCGTCGTCGCCGGTGCGATATGTGAGCTTATGCCATGATTCTCGCTGTGGAAAGGACTCCGGAATGACGATCATGCTGCCATAGACGATGCCGATGCCCGATATCAGATTATCCGGCAGGCTGGTCATGGCTGGCGGAGTCATTGATTCGCCTTCGGACTCGCGAAGCTGCCAAGCCCAGCGCGTGTAGTCGCGTCCCAGTTGCTGGGCGTTGAAGGCGATGTTTTGATGGGCGTCTACGATGAACATGTCTGGCGGACTCGCGGTAGCGCGCTGTTAGCGCCATTCTAGTCCCTCGCGGACGCCAACGATAGGGCAATTGCCCCTCTTGTGCTATCCTGTTGCCGCGGGACGTCATCGTATATTTGAAGCGAAACCTCATGCATATCCTGCATGTCAACAACATCACTGTCAACTTCGCCGGGCGCGAGCTATACCGCGATCTTTCCTGGGTCATTGGCGATCGGGATCGCGTCGGGCTGGTCGGCCCCAACGGCGCGGGAAAGTCGACGCTGCTAAAGCTATTGCTGGGCGAGGTCGAACCGGACGGGGGCCACATTGCCAGGCGAAATGGCGCGCGCATCGGCTATCTGCCACAAGATATTGAATTGGCGGGGGATCTTCGTTTGATAGATGCGGCGATGGTTAAACCGCCGGCGCTGGCGGCGCTCGAGTCGCGCTTGGAATCTGCCGAAGCGCAATTGTCCGATCCTGAGGTTTACGGCGACGAAGCCGCGTTGTCCCAGATCCTGGAACGGCACGAAGCGCTGCTGGCAAGCTACGAGCGGATGAATGGTCATCGTCACGGGAGCCATGCGCGCGAGTTGCTGGCGATGCTGGGCTTCGAGCAATCCGACTATGGGCGGGCGACCGAAACCTTGTCGGGCGGCCAGAAAAAGCTGGTGGCTTTGACGGCGCTGGCGGTGGCCGCGCCAGAAATCTTGCTCCTGGATGAGCCGGACAACCATCTCGATGTCCAGGGAAAACGACATCTTGAGCGCTTTATCCTGCAGTATCCAGGCAGCGTTGTGCTCATATCCCACGACCGCTACCTGCTGGACGAAGTGGCGTCGTGCACCGCCGAACTCGAAAATGGCAAAATCACCATATATCATGGCAACTACTCGTACTACCAACATGAACGACAGCTGCGGCGCTTGCGACAGCAGCAGCTTTACACCACGCAGCAAAAGGAAATAGCGCGCCTGGAAGCGATGATCGAGCGCTTTGAACGCTGGGCAAAACAGGTATTGAGCCGCAAACATATGTTGGCGGCTCGCCAACGCCGGCGGATGCTGGCGCAGATGGAAGAGCGCGGCGAAATCATTGACAAAGTGTTCGATCAGACGCTGATGGACTTCAAAGTCTCCGGTTGGCGCGGGAGCAAGAAAGTGCTGGAATTGGACGATGTCGCCATGGACTTCGGCGATGTACAGCCCTTTCGCGGCGTCAATTTGCTGCTGCGTCACGGCGATCGCGTCGGCGTCATCGGTCCCAACGGCGCTGGCAAAACGGTCCTGGCAAGATTGATTCTGGGCGAATTGCAAGCCACTCGCGGTCGCATATATTTGGGACCGAGCATCCGCGTCGGCTACTATTCGCAAGAGCATCAGACCCTGTCGGAATGGCTGGACAAGGCGCCGCTCGATCTCATTCGCAATTTGCAGAACAGCAGCGAATCGAATGCGGTTAACTTTCTGCTGCGAATGGCTTTCAGCTACGAGCAAGTACGGCAGCCGATTCGGACGCTTTCCGGCGGCGAACGAAGCCGCTTGCAATTGGCGCTGGTGATGCTGCGGCAACCGAATCTTTTGCTCTTGGACGAACCGACCAACAATCTGGATATCCCGTCTCTGGAAGTATTGGAAGAAGCTTTGGATGAATTTGTGGGTACGGCCTTGATAATCTCGCATGACCGCTACTTTTTGGATCAAACGGTCGATCGAGTCGTCGAGATCCGCGCTGGTCAAATGAAGGAATTCGCTGGCGGGTATACCGAATATCTTGAGGCGACCGGGCGGCTTAGCTAGAACTGTTGCTCGCGAAGACAAATTGTCCTTAAGGTAAAGCAGGATGACAAAACCAAACCGAATAGCGAGAGTACAGCTAGCGCGCTGGCGGCGCGACAGAATCGCTGTGCTGCTGTACCTGTTGACCTTCGTCGTCATGAGCTATCCCTTTGTCTTTCGCATGCACAGCCACCTGCCAATGGACAATGTCGATACGCATCAAGCGCTGTGGCAGAACTGGCAGGTGCTGGAAGCGCTGAGGCAGGGGCGCGACGTCAACTATACGCCCTACCTGTTCCATCCGGAGGGCTTGGACTATACGCTGCAGCCGCCGCGCTGGACTGGACTGGTTTTCTGGACGCCGCTGTATCTGCTCTTTGGCGACCCCTTCGCTTTCAATATGACAGCGGCCATTGGCATTCTGCTGCGGGCATACGGCATGTATCTCTTCGGTCTGCTCGTCTTCAAGCGCCGCATACCGGCCTGGGTTTGTGGCGCGTTCTATGCCTTCGCCGGCGTCAACCTGACCCACGCCTTGCAACAGCCATTTACCGGCGCCTCGGAGTGGATCCCCTGGTTCATGCTGGCTTTTGTTTACGGGCTTATGCGGGTTCGGGCGCGCGCGGACGCGCGCGCGCCGCGCTGGACAATGCTTGTGGGGGCGCTGCTATTTTCGCTGAATGTCTACGCCAACCTGAAAATAGGCATCTTCGCCATGTTGCTGGGCGGGGGATTTGCCCTGCTCTACATGATTGTTCATCGGCTTTGGGCGCTGCGAAGTTTCTGGGAGTCGATGATCGTATTCGGGCTGGCAAGCGTCGTGTTCTGCGCGCCGTCCTTATTGCCGATGATTCGTTCTGAAGATTTATTCGCCGCGGCCTCCGACCCGGTCGTTGCGGATGTCTGGGGAGGCATGGACCTGCTCACCTATCTCAAAGCCGATCATGATCGCCCGCTCAATTATATGCAGAGCATCGCAAGTCTCAGCGGCGACCAAGTAGAACATACCTTTGTGACCTGGGGACTGTCGCATGTGGGTCTGGTCAGTATTTTCTTCGCCTTCGCAGGCTTTGTCTATGCCGTCAGAATTGAACGGCCCGTCCTGATCTGGTTCATCCTGGCGCTGGTTTTCTGGTTATTGAGTCTGGGCGTGGTGATCTATATACATAAATCACCGCTTGACTTTTACTGGACGCCCTATCGATTCCTGGAAGACAATTTTATTTTCCGCGCCTTGAAGTGGCCCTTCCGCATGGCTTTGGTTTTTCTTTTTCCGTATTCCGTTTTGATCGGCTATGGATTGCATTACCGCCTGCGTTCACTGGAACTGGGGCGCAGCGGGAAACTGTTCTTGATCATTTCCGTCATCATGCTGCTGTATG
Source organism: Chloroflexota bacterium (assembly GCA_028873975.1). GTDB lineage: Bacteria > Chloroflexota > Anaerolineae > Aggregatilineales > Phototrophicaceae > UBA6055. Next base: position 8,785 of record JAPPMO010000048.1, on the reverse strand, counting down.
GCGCCAGCATCTTTCCCATCCCGACCCGCGCCGCGCCGCGACCTGCCTATATATCGAAGCTGGCGGAACTCCCGCAGGGCGCCGTCATTGACGTGCCCTTTGGTCGGCACGTCTCCAAATACTATATGTCGGCGCAGCGTTTTCATGGGCGACCTATCGCCGAAGGCATGATCGCGCGCGTCCCGCCCGGCACTTACGATTACATCAATCAGAACCTTCTGCTGGCGACTTTTCGCGATCCAGGGGAGCTCAACTATGAAGACTTGGCGCTTGATAATTGGGAAGCGGCTTTCAAGCAGTTGCTGGACGACGGATTCCGTTACCTGGCCATGCATCGAGAAGTTCCCGTCTCCAGCTTCATTGGCCGCGCCAAAGGCTGGGCGCTGGAAATGTTCCAGCTTGAAGCCAAGCTCTACGATGACGGCAATGTCATCATCTATGACCTCGCGGATGTCAACGTGGAGAACGTTTCCTCGAGAGCCAGGCGTCTGTTGGCCGACTAGAGCGCAAGGGCTCTCGCGATTCAGACTGTCGCCTGGGTTTTGAGCACGGCGCCCGGGATGAAAAAACTGAAGTCATCACTGTCAATTTGATCGGGCAGTTGGAAGCCGCGCCTGATATCTTGCGAGGCTTCCCTGAAAATGGATTTGATCATCTCCCGGTTTTGCCGGGGCGTTTCCATGCGCGTCGTCCATTTGCGGAAATGCAGTTCGAGCTCAAACTTGTGTATCACCTCGGCGCGGAATCCCGCCCCCGACAACAGGGCGCGCCATTCGGAAATGCGGTAGTCGCGCACGTGTGATGGATCTCGCAGCAACTCGATAGTTTGCAAAAAAGTATCTTGCGCGTAATCTTCGCTGGCCATGATGTCGCTGATGATAAAACTGCCATTGTCCCTCAGAACACGGCGAATCTCGTCCAGGGCTCGTTCGGGATGCAGCCAATGGTGCGCGCTGTAGCGCGACGTTACGATGTCAAAACTGTCGTCTGGAAAGGGCAGGTCTTCAATGTCGGCGAGTTGCGGCGTGACGTTGGCGGCGTGACGTTGGCGGGCGAGCAGTTTTACTTGTTTAAGCATGGACCCGGTGAAGTCGCAGGCGTAAACCCAAGCGACGTCGGGCGCGAAAGCCATAGCGGTGTGTCCGGCGCCGCAGCCGGCGTCCAGGACGACGCTGCCTGGGCGCCGTGGCGCGCAACGCGCCATAACCTCGAGATCCGCTCCAGAGGCGTGCACGGCGCTAGCGAGATAATTAGCCGCCACCTCTCCAAAACGCGTCTGAACCTGTTGCTTTATGTCCCGCTTTGTCATAGGTCACTTTCGTCGATCTTGCTGTCCCGCATCTGGATCGCACTATCCGTATCGTCAAAGGCGTTCACGGGACGGGTGGATTTATGAGAGGCCGGAATCGAATGCCAGCGCTGGCAGGAATCCGCCAACGAAGGCGTCGCCGAGCCCGATAGTGGTCCCGTTCTCCTGTTCGACAGCCGCTACAGGCACGCAGACCACGCTATCACCCCCCGCGGCGTTAATGATGTCGGCGAACCGGGCATCTTCCGCATTCGGTTCTCGTCCCCCGATTTCACGATAGTTCGCCATCGTAAAGCCATCGCCATAGCGGAAGCGCGCAGTCGCCATCGTGACGCCGGCCTTGAGCGCCGCGGCGTATCGCCCCGCGTCGCGGCCATAGGCGAGGGCCCAGCGCCGCGTATGCAGGACGATGGCGGCGGCTGGGATTAGCCGGCTCAAGTCCGCCAGGGCACAGGCGACGCTGCCGGCGTCATGCAAGTCCACCGCTCGATCAAGATGAACTTGCATTTCGTCTTCGTTCATGCTGTAAATGTCAATTCTCGGTCCAAGTTCCCGGAAGATCAATTGCCGGTGGCTACGGTCATAATACGCGCCATCCTCCATAAAGACGGTGGCATCGCTGGGGAGGCGCTTCAAGATACGCTTGAGACTGATTAGGCGATCCGCGAGCAAGCGCTTGCTTTGCACCGCGTTGAAGCCCGAGATCAGCAACACTTTCGCTTCCCTAATCAGGTCAGCGAAGTCTTCATTCAAATTCATTGAGATTCTTGCGGCATTGCAATGATAGATGAGGCGATTCGGCTGTCTGGCGCGAATGTCAATGTCGCCCGCGCGCAGCCTTGCGCGGGCCCCGAACTGCACAATCAGATGCGGATACGCGCTGTCGTCCGGATTGCTGCAAACATAAGGACAATCGCGGGGCAAGAGTCGGCGCACATGGTCGTTCATCGTGATCAGATGCAATGCGGCGGTATATCCCATTGCTCGCATCGCGATAGCGGCGCGGACGGAGGTACCGCCCAGCGTGATTTTTTTCTCGAATCGCGCGGCGAAACGCTCGATGATCGCCGAGCTGGAAACGAAGCGTTCGCCGCCGCCTGAATTCCTCATGAAGCTTAGTATCGAGATTATGAGATCACGTTCGGAGTCTATCTCGCCCGGCAAGCCCAGCTCGTCGGCGCTGATTTCATAAGCGCTAATGAGTTCTTCGAGCGCTTCCGCATTCCAGACGATTTCGTAATCGACATTATTGCAGAAGCCGAGGGCAATACGCTCGCTCACGTTATGGATTTACCTGGAAAGAACGATCATGGAGGCTAAATGCCAATAGACGAATCGGACATCATCAATATAGCGCCGCCTTGCCCGTCGTTTTGAAGAGATCAAACTTCTGCCGGCAGACGACTTTCATCGCGTCAATGCACTGTGGATAGATGCTGCTAGGCTCTCGCAGTATCGGATCCTGCAAGACTTCGCGACATTTCTGATAAAAGGCGTTTTTCATGTCGGCGGAGATATTGATCTTGCAAATGCCCAATTCCACTGAACTGGCAATCTCCTCGTCGGGGTTCCCGGAGCCCCCGTGCAAGACCAGCGGGATCTCAACCTTGGACTTGATCTCTCGCAGCAAGTCCAGGCGAATCTCCGGTTTCATGTCCTTCGGGTACAATCCATGCGAGGTGCCAATCGCGACCGCCAGCGTATCGACATCGGTGGCGTCGACGAAAGTCTTGACCTGTTCAGGATCGACAAAGACGACTTCTTCGGCGCCGGCTTCCGCCTCTTCATCAAGTTCGCCGATGGTTCCGAGCTCGCCTTCGACCGAAACATCGACGGCATGCGCCAATGCGGCGACTTCCCGGCAGGCGGCGATATTTTGCTCCAGGGGAAGCTCGGAGGCGTCAATCATGACCGAGGTGAAGCCAGCGCGTATGGCGGTCATGATTTGTTCCAGCGACGAGCCATGATCCAGGTGAATTACGACCGGCACCGAGGCGTTTTTCGCCTCTTCCAGCGCAAATTTGACAAAGGCGGTGCCGACGAATGCCAATTCGTCGGGATGAATGGCGATGATGACAGGCGCGTTGGCTGCTTCTGCCGCTTCAATCGCGCCAGTCAAAAGCATATTGCTGCTGATATTATACGCGGGCACGGCGAAACGATGCTCTCGCGCGACCGTCAGCAGGTCTCTCATGTTCATTAACATAGTGACATCGTCATTTCGTTGGAAGTAGATAAATGGGTAGGCGCACGATTAGCCTTTGACGGAGCCGGCCGACATGCCCGCGATGAAGTAACGTTGGAAGAGCAGGAATAGAACGAGCACCGGCAGCGAACCAAGCACGCTGAGAGCCAACATCTGGTTCCATTCAAAGGAGTGCTGCCCCATCAGCAAGTGTATGCCGATCGGGACCGTTCGCATATCGTTGGTTCGCGTCAAAGTGAGGGCGAACAGGAACTCGTTCCATGCCAACATGAAGGTGTAGACGCCGACCGCAACGATCCCCGGCAATGAAATCGGAACCAGAATGCGCCAGAGCGTCACAAAGCTGCCCCCGCCGTCGATCATGACGGCTTCGTCAAGGTCACGAGGCAGCGTATTAAAATAGCCAGTCATCATTATGATTGCGTAGGATAACGTGAATACCATATAGGTCAGGACCAGCGCCGCGTAGGAATTGTATATCCCAAGCCAGACGATCAGGCCGAAGTAGGGGATCATCAATGTGATCGGCGGCACCGACTGGACGCCGATGATGATCAAGTTCAAGACTTTTTTGAAGCGGAAGTCGTAGCGGCTGAAGCTGTAACCCGCCAGGATGCTGGTGATGACGGTGCAAATCGTCACCATTATGGCGACGAGGTAGCTGTTGAAGAAGAAACGCAACTGCCCCGGGTCGCTCAGCACAGCCTGGTAAGCCTCGAAGGAAAAGGAATAGTCAATGAGAGCCGGCGGGTAGGCGAATATCTCGAGGTTGGACTTGAAAGACGAGGAAACCATCCAAAGCACCGGCAAACCAGCGAAACAGGCGCCGAGGATCAGCGCGATCCATACCAGTATCTTTCTGACTAGAATCTGTCTGCGACTGCCGATCATTTTATTCGTCCGCCATGCGCTGACTGCGCACGTAGAATATTGCCACGAAGGTGCAAATCGCCAGGATCACCATGGCAATGGTGGAGGCGATCGAGTACTCATGCGAACTGAAAGCCGCCTTGTAGGTGTACGTGCTCAAGACCTCGGTGGAGCGCAAGGGGCCGCCGCCCGTGGTCATCCAAATTAAAGTGAATTGATGTATGGTCCAAATGAAATCCAGCAGAGCCAGGCTGATAATGATGGGCTTCAACTGGGGCAGGGTAATATGGCGGAAAAGCTGCCAGGCATTGCCGCCGTCGACGCGCCCGGATTCGTACAGATCGTCGGGAATCCCTTGCAAACCCGCCAGAAAGCTGACCAGGTAAAAGGGATAACCGGACCAGATGTTGATGAAGGTCACCGCGTTCAAAGCCAGTTTACGGTCCGAAAGCCACTCCAGCAGCTCCGGGACCAGTCCCAACTCCAGCAGCACAAAATTGACGACCCCGTGCGGGTTCAGCAGCAGGCGCCACAAGATAGCGATAATCGACGCGGTGAATACCCAGGGCAGAATGTATATGACGCGGAAAATCGCCTTGACATTGGCGCTTAGCAAGCGCGAATTGAGCAGCAAGGCAAATGACAAGCCGATGATGAAATGGGCGACGACGCTGACGATCGCGAAGTACATCGTGTTGCTAAGCGCGCCGCGAAACTTCCTGTTCGTCAGCACTTCTTCGTAGTTCTCGAGGCCGACGAATTCAGGTGGATTGGGGTTGACGATGACATTGTCCACCAGGGAATAGAGGAAGACCGTCATGATCGGCACGACGGTCAAAGCCGCGAGCAGAATCAGCGTCGGTGAGAGATAAGCATAGGGGAGGAGTTTGCGCTTCCTCTGCTCCCACCCGATATTCGCAGGTTCAGCGATTTCGCGCTGCGTGGCTGTGACCATGCCAGCTCCGCTTGGGCGGAGGCGGCCAGTAACAATTCCCGGCCGCCTCGGCTTTACAACTCATTGGAATAACGCGCTGCGTGGCAAGCTACTCGAAGATGGCTTCCCACTCCTCTTGCGCGATTTCCAGGAACTCTTCCAGTTCCATCTCGCCTTCCAGATAGAATTGGAAGGGTTCGTCGAATTGACGCATCAACTCTTCCGCGGCCGGCAGCCCGGTGAACTCATTGGCCAGATAGCCTTCCTGGAAGATCTCAAAGGCTGTCATAAAGAGCTGATCGGTTTGGATGAAGTCCGGCGTCGCGTTGACATTGCCCGGGAAGGCATTGGCGATCGACGTCAGCTTCGTGTTGCCCTCGACGCTGGTCAAGTAATCGATCAGCTTCCAGGCTTCGGCTTTGTGTTCGGTGTTTGAACTGATGCCGATGCCCCAGGAGGCATAGGGCAAACCGCGTGGTCCGTCGTAGCCTTCAGCGGCCGGCAGCGCGGTGATATCGAAGTTGAGGTCCGGATTGCGCTCGCGGATGAGGGTGAAGTGGGCCAGCGTGTTGATGATCATGGCGACGCGCTCGTTGACGAATTCTTCGACCTTTTCATTCTCCTTCATGGCGAAGGCGCCGGGCGCTACCACGCCAGCATCGTGCAGGCTCTTGATGTAAGCCATGGCATCGGCCAACTGCTCGTTGCCGGCCAGGTTGGGCTGACCCATGTCATCAAGCATGCTGCCGCCAGTCGCCCACAACCACGACATGGTGTCATTCTGGATGCCGTTGGGCTGCTCCAGCGAAAGCGGCTGCGCCCAACCGTATACGTTGTTGTCGGGGTCGGTCAGGGCTTCGGCCGCGGCGGCGAATTCGGCGCGCGTCGATGGCGGATCTATGCCAGCGGCTCCCAGCATGTCAAGATTGACAAAGACCGGGTAAATGAAATTGGCAATGGGGATCATGTATGTCTCCCCAGCCAGTCTAATCTGCGCCGCCAACTCGCTGTCGTCGTAGTCGGCATCGGCCATGGCTTGAGTCAAACTGTGCAAGGCGCCTTGCTTCCAGAGCACATTGACCCAGGCGCCGTCCAAGCCGACGACATCAGCCATGGTGCCGGTCGCGGCGCTGGCGATGATCTGGTCCTTCGTGGTCAGATAGGGTCCGCTGATCGTCTCAACCCGAATGCCCGGGTTGGCCGCTTCAAAATCGTCCAAGATCGCGCGGAAAGAACCTTCCGGCAATTCCGGCTCCCACCATTGCTGGAATTCCAGCACAACATCCTGCGCCATTGTGACGCCAGTCGACAGCAAAAGCAGCAGGATCATGATTGAAGCAACTACATATTTCTTCATTGTGAATGTCTCCTTATGACAAGTATCGATTCAGTCGGAATCGGCACGAGGCGTTTGAGCCGCTTGAGATCGCGAACCGCCTCGCGCATGCTTGCAAGTCTTCAATTCATAGGCTCTCCCTTTCCTAAAACGCGTTCCTAGTATTTGCGGTGATCTGTCGCTCTTGATGTCTTCAGGACAGAATACATCAAGGCGTCGGAACGCTCAATACAGATGCCAAGGTACAAGGCTTCCGTAAGCGCCAAGGCAGCCAGATTGGAATTCAACTGCTCCTCGCGGAACTGGCTGACGCGCGTGGCGGTGCACAGGCAATAGTCACTGTGGCGCGTCAGTGGGGAGTCCGAGTGATTGGTGATGCAAATCGTCGTGGCTCCATGTTGTTTTGCCAGTTCCAGGGCATGAACCGTATCCTTTGAGCTCCCCGTGTGCGAGATGCCAACCGCCACATGGTCATGCGATGTCAAAGCGGCATACATTTCCTGCATAGTCGGGTCGATTGAAAAACGGCTCAGCAAACCGATCTTGGTCAAGCGGAAATCGAGGTCCATTGCTATCGGTATGGAGTTGCCGGAAGCAAACAAGACAATTTGCCGACTATTGCACATCGCGCCAATGGATGCCTCCAGCGCCGACATATCGAGAATGTTGGCGGTGTCCTCGAGCGCGCGCAGCCCCATGGTCATCGCCTTCTGGACGGCTGTGGCCGGGTTGTCGTCTGGCGTCAGGTCTTCGTGGACGATCAACATCGGCGAGACGATGTCCTCGGCCAGACGAATTTTAAGGGCGTGGAAGCCGGAGAAGCCAAGCGACTGGGCGAATCGGACAATACTTGCCTCGCTAACGCCAACCCGCGCGGCCAACTCGGTGATGGAGAGGTTGATTGTCTCTTGCGGGAGGTGCAAGACGAACTGAGCCACCTTCCTGGTGGCGCCTTTCAAGTTCGGCAAGGCGTCGGAGATCGTGGAAAGAGAACCGCGATCGGGTTTGTAGCCATTCTTCATGAAACAAATTCCATAGGATGAAAATTATTTCCAACATAGTAACATGCTTGAAAATAATTGTCAATCAAGTGGATCTGTCGGGGTGTATTTCAGATTATTGGCAATTAACCACCGAGGACGCCGAGAGCGCCGAGATTTAAGCTCTTGCCTGCCAAAAAGGAGGCACGGCATAAGTGAACCCGCTGTTGTTTCAAGGCGCGAAAGAAACGAGTTCGTTGCAGTAACTTGGGAAACAAGTCGCTGAAGTTGCGAGAAACCCCACGATAGAAGGCGCGACAGCCCTTCCCTTTCAGGGCAAATAGAATACCTAACGTCGCCAATTCACTCGGATACATCTTGGCTTGACTATGTTTGGGTACATCTTTCATCTGATCATCTACACGACAAAACAATTGAATGATAAACTCTCGATCAGTCACGGCTGCACGCCTCACTTTTTGTTTCCTGCTTAAAGTTTAGAGTGTTGTCCTTGACTCGCAACTAGCGCGACTGGTTCCATAGTGCGGCAGATTATACCCAAGAAAAGCAAAACCGCCCCAAACAGGTTGAGACGGTCACAGGGATGGAAGCGCCGGGGACCTGCCCCCCGGGTCCGCTGGTTTCGAATCTCGCACTTCTACAAGCTTAGCCCTTTGCGCAACTTCGCGCCGTGTATTCCCAAAGGGCTCGGTTCACACTGCGCTAGCCGATGAGTCTTGGCGTCGTCTTATCGGCGTCAACGACGGGCACCCTCACTTTTTATGACACTCGCAGCAGATCGCGAAGGGAGACGATTTTGCAGGAGCGGTAGAGGACTTGTTGCCCCTACACCCTACTTGCAGCAGCCTAAGCTACGGCAGGAAGGGCGTTAAAGTTTGGTTTTGCACCTATGTGCGTTGCCAGTTTAACGTGTCTTGGCGCCACGGCTTGCCGTGCGGCTTCAACCACCAACGTCGAATCTGATTCGCTCCCGTGATGGCTGACGGCGCTGCCCGTCCCTTCGCGAACCGCGCCATCGCTCAAACTTAAGATAGCATAGTTCGGGCGGTTTGTAAAGCGCCGGTGCAATTGGCCGCTCGCTGTTTTCGGGCTGCCGCATAGGCCCCGGACGGGGCGCGGCTCTCTCGCT
>JAPPMO010000086.1 GCA_028873975.1 Chloroflexota bacterium | reverse complement strand
TTCGCTGGCGACCTCGTCGTATTCAGGTGACGGAATTAGATAGCAAGCAGACAAAGGACCCTAAACTCGGTGTCCTCGGTGGTGAAAAAATGATTTGATGCGATTGCCCTGGCAGGCAGGGGCGAGCATTGTCAGTTTCGCATAAGTCCGCTAAGATCCACTATTGTGAGATGTTGTCTATACCGAGTGTGAATAGACCTTGCGCCAATGAACGACATGTTTAACGCCGACAACGCCCTGCAAGTCATCGCCTGCATCGTCGCCAGCTATTTGATCGGCTCCTTCCCCACTGCCTATTTCGTTGGCAAAGCCCGGAACGTCAATATCTTCGAGGTAGGCAGCGGCAATATGGGCGGCACCAATGTCGCCCGGGCTGTGGGCAAGGGCTGGGCGATCTTCACCGGGCTGGTTGATGTCTCCAAGGGTGTCTTCGCCGTCTGGCTGGCGCGGGATGTCATCCTGCCGGAGCAGATCGGCGTGGCGACATCCATCTCCGCGACCAGCGTCGTTGTCGGGCACAATTGGTCCTTGTTCGCGACCGTGCTGACCGCGTCGATCAAAGAGGGCAAGCTGCGCTTGATCGTGCGCGGGGGCAAGGGCGCGGCGACGGCCTTTGGCGCCATGATGATGATTCAACCCTTTCAGAGCCTGGTGGCCGCGGCCATCGGCATCGCTATTATTTCCCGCACGCGTTATGTCTCGCTGGGCGTCTTGATCGGTTTCGCTGTCGCCAACGTCTGGCTCATCCTCCTGATCGGTACCGAATTCCAGAAACCGATCTTGCTGGTCTATGCGGTTGCGCTCAGCGCCATGCTGCTGCTGCGGCACCGGGGCAATGTGCAGCGCCTGCTGGCGGGCACCGAGCGACGCCTGGGCGAGCAAGTCTCGAGTTGAATTTCGCTCCAAGCGAATCTATCCTCGCAATCGGCTGTTTTCAGAAGCGGGTGTCAGCGGGTGGTTTCCGACGATTTCGAGTTGGGTTGTGAAATGCGGATCAATTCCCAAAAAGACCTGCGCGGCATGCGGCGCATCGGAGAAATCTGCGGCTTGACGCTCAAACTCATGCTGGACCGGGCAGAAGCCGGCATGAGCACCCGCGACCTCGACGATATCGGGCGCGATTTCCTCAAGAGCGTCGGGGCAACTTCGGCGCCGATCAGCGCTTATCGCTTCCCCGGATTCACCTGCATCAGCCTCAATGACGAGGCGGCGCATGGCGTCCCGCGCAAGGACCGGTTGATCCGTGAAGGCGACTTGCTCAACGTAGACGTGTCCGCCGTGCTGGAAGACTATTGGGGCGATACTGGGGCTACAATCATCGTGCCGCCAGCCCAGCCCGCGCTGGAAAGACTTTGCCGCGCCACGCGCCGCGCCTTATACATGTCAATCGAAATGGCGCGCCCGGGGCAGCGGGCCAACGCCATCGGCAAGGCGGTGGAGCGCTACGCCAGAAAAAACGGCTATCGCACCCTGCGGCAATTGGGCGGGCACGGCGTGGGCCGCCATATTCACGAGAAACCGTCTATTCCCAACTTCTATAACTGGCGCAACCGGGATGTCTTAAAAGACGGCATGGTAGTCACGCTGGAACCCTTCTTCAATACCGGGCGTGGTCGCATCAAAACCGAAGACGACGGCTGGACCCTGCGCACGGTCGACGGCAGCCTCACGGCGCAATACGAGCACACCGTCATTATCAATGGCGATGAACCAATCTTGGTCACCAAAGTCGACGGCGGCTACGTCTGATTAATTCGTCTGCGAAAGGAGGGCGCTTATGATCCTCGGCATCGACCATATCGTCATCGCCGCGCGCGAGCTCAATGCCGCCATGGAAACCTATCGCGGGCTCGGCTTCAGCGTTGTCTATGGCGGGGCGCATCCTTACGGATCGCACAATGCCTTGATCGGCTTTGAAGACGGTTCGTATATTGAGTTGCTGGGCTTCTACGAAGAGAGCCCGGCGCATCCCTGGTGGGAACTGCTGCACGAGCGCGGCGGCGGCTTGATCGACTTTTGTTTGGCCACCGATGATATCCGCGCCGATCTGGCGGCTATCCGCGCGCAGGGCGTCGAGGCGGGCGATCTGACCGAAGGCGGGCGACGACGCCCTGACGGCTACGAGGTTAAATGGATCAATAACAAAGTCGGCGGCGAGTTTCAAGGCATCATGCCCTTCATCATTGAGGACGTCAGTCCGCGCGCCCAGCGACTGCCGCGCGAGACGACGCAGGCCAACGGCGCGACCGGCATCCATTGCCTCAGTTTGGCGACGGAAGACGCGGGGCGATATGGCGCTATCATGGGCGCGGTATTGGGGCAAGAAGGGCAAGCTTTCAGGGACGATGAACTGGGCGCGTCAGGAATCCGCTTCGAGCTCGGTTCGCATTTCCTGGAATATCTGTCGCCGAGCGAGCTCGAAAGTCCGCTGCGCGCGCATCTGGCGAGGGATCTTCCGGCGCCTTATCGCGTGAGCTTCAAGACGCGGGGTCCGTCGGCGAGCTTTGGTCCCGAGCAGACTGAAGGCGTTCGGATTGAATTGAAGTGAATCCAATCCATCCCGCGCCCAGGCGCTCACGACCGTCGCTTGCGCTTACGTTTTCCTCCTTTCCCTTTCCGCCGTCTCTTTGCCAACTGTCGCGCCGCTTCTTTCTGCGCTTCCACCTCCGGCGTCTTCGCCACTTTCGCCAAAGCCTCTCGCTTTGATTTTCGCTCCGCTCGCTGCTGCTGAGCTTCATGCGCTTTCATATTCTCTACCCATTGGCGCTGCGCCTCTCGCCATCCTATTTCCGCTTCGCCATCCAATGCATCCAACGCTTCTTGATCCTGGGGCGCGCTTTTGTTCCAACCCCTGCCTACCACTATTCGATGCGCATCCCATCCGCCATCATCAATCATGGGATTCTGCCAACTACTCCACTCATCCGTAAGTTGCTCCCAGCGCGCTTCCTTAACAATAAACCGCCGCACGTCAAAGCCAATCATTTCTAGCGCGCGAACTTCCATCTTTCCCGCCGGGCCCGCGTCCCAGCTTTCGAGTCGATACCAGTCGCGCGCCGCTTCCATATAGCGCATTTCTTGTTCCAAATCATGCGAGCCCGGCGCATGCCAGTCTCCGCTCGCGTACACCAAATCGCCCACCTTCACTTCTGTCAGCGACGGCAGTCCCCAATCATCAATAACCCTGACCCGCGCGCCAAGCACGCCAAGCGTCGTCTCATCGTCAGTCGGCTTTAGCCCTTCTCCGCCCAAGTTCAACTCGCAAATTAACAACATATCCGCTTGATAGGTCTCATAGCCGAACTCTTCAGTTGTCACCCGATGCTCGATTCGCACTACGGTCCCAGTGACTGCCATCTCCACGACCATGCGCGTTCCCTCCCAGTAGTGTCTTTCCTACTATTCTATCTCTTCGCAGGCAATACGGCTTCCGATGTCGCCTTTACAATGCTTCTATGGTGAAAGTGGAATGACCGCTAGCTCCGCAAGCGCGCCAGCAAACCGCTATGGCGCCCCGCGACTTTGTTGTTCTTGACCGCGATCCACAGCGCCTACCGTATTTGGATACAGCATTCCTTAAAGAATGGATATTATCCCAAATCGCCAAAATAACGTTTTAGAAAATCATAAACTTCTCGTTTTTGGGTTTCTGAAGCCGACTGCACAATGGCAATCACATTGAGCCATCCCGTTTCGTCGTCCCAGTAGTTCTTTTTCATCACCTGATGCCGCCCGCACAAAGGCTGCCACTTCGACGGATCATTTGGGTCAATCTCAGCATGAATCGCGTGAGGAAGTTTATGGTCGGGACTCAGCTTGACTCTGCCTCCGCCGACGGGATCAATGTCCCCATTGCGAAGCCCGCAGCTGATTTCCCCTTCGGTCCAAGCGCATTGAAATTCGTATTGTTTTAGCACTTGCTTCCATGTTGTGGCATTTGGGCGAGTTCGTTTCGATGCCGTCTGCCGCCGTTCGGCATTCGGCATCATATATTCACTAATTTTAAGCTCGCCACGGTTACGCCACGATAGAATGGTGTAGCCCTTGTCCGTTCTCAGTTCCGACAACCTTTGATGCCAATTTTCGGGCTGCTGGCCCGTGACCGGGTCAGTAGCGACTTCAATCAATTGTTCGCGCGTTGCTACCTTCCCTAGATTATCAAGAAAAAAAGCCTCAATTCGGGCGCGAATTGATCTTTGCGTGTAGGGACCTTTAATTTTCGCGTTTCTATCCTCCATTTTTGCTCCTGGAGTAATTGGCGATGCGGTGCTCCGTAATGGACAAATACTCTTCACTATGGTCGCAAAGAACCGCCCTGCGATTGAGCTGCAAGCACGCTTCGCCTGTGGTTCCCGAGCCACACATGGGGTCAAGCACGGTATCGTCCGCTTGCGTAGACATCAGAATGAGCGGTTTGATTACAGCTAGCGGCTTTTGAGCAGGGTGCCCAGTTTGTTCGTTTTGCCTGATGAATCCGATATTTAATGGAGCTTCAATAACAGACGGGGGCCCCGGTACGAAGCGCATCTTGCCAGCTTTAAATCTTGCCAATTGCTCCTTATTCAGAAAGTGCTCCGGATATACCGATGCGCCTTCCCGCGCCAGATGCAGGCAAGCGTTCTGTGCCGAGCGCCACCCGCGAATCACCGAAGGGCAGTTTTTGTAATACCAGGTTAGCCAAGATACGAGCGCGAATCCCTTTGGAAGGTTTGGTATTTGGTAGGCGAGTATTTCCGGAAAACCCCATACAAACACATGCTCGGATATTTCGCAAGCGGCGCAAATAATCGTCGCAAGCCATTCATGATAATCTGGCTTTGTTCCGCCCACGCCCTTGTTATACCAAGGATCGAGAATAACAGTATTTACTTCAGCGGATGATCCAAGGGTTTCCAGCACATCAGCGGCTGGTAGTATGTCAATTGCCGGGATGTCCTTCGATTTTACAGAAATGTTTGTATCAGAAAACATCTGAATCTGTGCCATGCTCACGCTCCCCCTCTCTCTATCAAATCATACTATCCAAGAAACACATAGCTTATCAAGCGTTGCTGCATAATGCTTGAGCTTTTAGACGCTGAATTGACGCGCTAGCCCCGCAGCCGCGCCAGCAAACCGCTATGGCGCCCCGCGACTTTGTTGTTCTTGACCGCGATCCACAGCGCCCGCCGCGTGCCGACCAGGACGAGCAATTGCCTGGCGCGGGTGATGGCCGTGTAGAGCAGGTTGCGCTGCAGCATGATGTAGTGCTGCGTCGCCACTGGCATGACCACAGCCGGGTACTCCGAGCCTTGCGAACGGTGCGTGCTGATGCAATAGGCGTGCATCAGGTCGTCGGTCTCGCTGTAGTCGTAGGCGACGTAGCGGCCGTCCATGACGACTTCCAGCGAGTTGTCATCATCGTCGATGCTGTCCACATAGCCGATATCACCGTTGAAGACGTCCTTTTCATAGTTGTTGCGCGTCTGCATGACTTTGTCGCCGACGCGGAAGACGCGCCCGCCCAACTTGACGCTGGCCAGGCGGAGGTCGTCATTCAGTTCTCCCTGCAAGCGATTATTGAGGTTATCGACGCCGATCAGGCCGCGGTACATCGGCGATATAACCTGGATGTCGCGCACGGGATGCAATCCCCAGCGTTCGGGAATGCGCGTTCTGACGATATCAACCAGCATGTCGGCTGCCGCGTCCGGCTCGGCGATGTTAAAGAAGAAGAAGTCTTTGCTCTCGTTGCCGGTGTATGGCTCCAAGCCTTCGTTGATACGATGGGCATTGCTGACGATATGGCTGTCATCGTCTTGTCGGAAGATTTGGTCGAGGCGCGTGACCGAGGCGATGCCGCTCTCGATGATATCGCGCAGCACGTTGCCGGCCCCAACTGACGGCAACTGGTCGACATCGCCGACAAGGAGCAGGTGGGCGCTGGCCGGCAGGGCGCGCAGCAAGCTGTGGAATAGTTGCAAGTCCAGCATGGAGGCTTCGTCAATGACGACCATATCGACCGGCAGCGGGTTGTCTTCGTCGTGCTCGAAGCCGCCGATCTCGGCAGAGAAGCCCAGAAGGCGATGTATTGTGCTGGCCGGCACGCCGGCCGCTTCCGAAAGGCGCTTGGCGGCGCGCCCGGTGGGCGATGCCAGCTTGTAGGCGTAGTCGCCGTCATTGAGCGCGCCGATGAGCATTTGCAGGGTGGTCGTTTTGCCGGTGCCCGGTCCACCGGTCAAGACGCTGACTTTGCTGGAAAGCGCCGCGCGCACCGCGCCTTGTTGCTGCGGCGACAAGTCAACATCGTTGCTCTCGCTCAATTGTCGCAAGAATCGCGTCCAATCTGTTTTGCGATGATCCTTAATGATGACGCTCTCGCTCCCGTGCAGGGCGCGCATCCGACTGGCGACCCCCGTTTCCGCACGGAAGAAGCGCGGCAAATAGATCGCGCTGGTCGGCTCCGCGCTTGTTCTGTCATGCAGGCGGTCTTCCATGAGTTTGCCGGCGGTCACTTGTCCATGCAGGGCGATCTTCAAAGCCTGTTTGTCTTCAATCTCGAGCAATGCGCATGCGGTCTCGATCAACTCGTCTTGCGGGGCGTAGGTATGGCCTTCGCGGGACAACTCGTTCAGCGTGTGATGCAAACCTGCCCGCAGACGGTACTTGGCATCAACTTCTACGCCCAGGTTCCTGGCGATCTGATCAGCCTTGCGAAACCCGATTGTGAAGACATCCTCCGCCAACTGATAAGGATTATGTTCGATGATCTTCTGCGTCTGCGCTCCGTATTCGTTGATGATGCGCCGGGAGATTCTGGCGCTGATGCCCAAGCCTTGCAGATAGATCAGCAAGTTGCGCGTGACGCGGTTTTTCGTCCAGGCATCAATGAGATTATCCGCTAGTTTTGTCTTGAGTTCGGCTACTTCATGAATGCGCTGTGGATCTGTATCGAGAATTTCGATTGTCTTCTCGCCGAAGTGCTTGACAATCTTCTCGGCGGTACGCGGTCCGATGCCCTTGACGATGCCGCTGCTCAGATAACTGATGACGCCCTTCGCAGTATGCGGCGCGATTGGCATGGTTTGCTCGGCGCGGAACTGGAAACCATATCGCTCATCATTGACCCAGGCGCCGCTGAACTGCGCCGATTCGCCTTCTTGCAAAGCCGGCATAATCCCGACGACGGTGACGGTTCCGTCGCGGGCCTGCGCCCGGGGATAAGGCTTGTCCGGGCTGATCTTGATGACGCTGTAGCCGTTGTCTTCGTTGAAGTAGGTGATGCGTTCGATCGCGCCTTGTATTTGTTCGTTCATGTTGGGCAGTCCATCATCAGTCTTTTTTGATTGTAGTATGCTTTGCCGAATCCGCTACGGTTTTGTGTTGGGACGGGCGCTATTGCCGATTGAGCATAACAGCGCCGCCGGTGTATATTGAAGCGCGATATTCGAGCGCAGGCTCCAGGCGAAAGTCGAAGGCATGAAAGCGGAGCAGCCGTCATTACCCGGCGCTAAAGACTTGCCCCCTTCCAGCGAAAGGCAAGCTGCGGAACAGGAACGCACCAACGCCAATGTCGCCGGCGCCAGCGGCGTCCTCGCGCTGGGCAATATCTTCAGCCGCGTTCTTGGTCTGGCGCGCGAAACCATGCTAACATTTCTATTCGGCGCCAGCGGCGCGGTGGATGCCTTTCAAGTCGCCATCATCGTGCCCCGCGCTATCTACGACCTGCTCATCGGCGGGCATATCAACGGCGCCATCGTTCCGGTGTTGAGCGAAATCATCGTCACGCGGGGCAAAGACGAGTTGTGGCGCGTGGTATCCATTCTGATGAGCTTGGTCACGGCGGCTCTGGCGCTGCTGGTGTTGCTGATCGAGATCTTTGCCCCGCAGATCGTTATGGCTGTCGCCAGCGGCGCCGACGCCGGCACCGTACGGCTCGCTACCGATATGCTGCGCATGACCGCGCCAGCCTTGATCTGCATGAGCTTGTTCGCGATTTTCAGCGGGACGCTTTTCGCGCTGCGTTCCTTTACCTTGCCCGCCTTTGCCGGCGTCGTCTTCAACGCCTGCACGGTCTTGGCGACATTGGCGCTTGTGCCGTCGATGACGCTGCAAGCGAACCTGGGCGGGGTCGCCAGCCTGAATCCCTTTGTGTTGGCGCGGCCAGCGAGCGGCATCATGGTCGTTGCGCTGGGCTGGTTGATCGGCGCCATCGCCCAGATGGCTTTGCAGTTGCCCGGGCTGCAATTGCGCGGACTTCGTTTGAGCGTCCGCTGGCGTCATCCCGCGCTGCGCAGCATCGCCTTGCTCTATGCGCCGGTGATGTTTTCGCTGATCATGGACACGCTCATCATCCGGCCCTTCAGCTACAATATCGCCAACCAAACCGGCGCGGGCGGGATCGCCTATATGGTTTGGGCGACGACGCTCATCCAGTTCCCGCAAGGTTTGGTGGCGACGGCCATCAGCATCGCCATCTTGCCGACGCTGGCGCGCCAATCGTCCGAGATGACTGAAGACGGACAGCGCGCTTTTCAGGATACCTTGGGGCTGGGATTGCGCTTGACCATGACTTTAATCTTGCCCGCGGCTACGGGCTTGTTCGTGCTGGCGATCCCGATCATCGCCTTGCTGTTCGAGCATGGCGCATTCGGCGCGGCGGATACCCAGATCACGGCGCAAGCGCTGCGTTTATACCTGATCGGATTGCCCTTCGCCGCTGTTGATTTGCTCCTGGTTTACGCCTTTTACGCCCGCAAAGATACGCTGACGCCGGCGCTGGTCGGCGTCGTGAGCTTGGTCTGTTATATGGGCGCCGCCCTGCTTCTCTTCGATTCTTTTGGCTTGTTCAGTTTAATGATCGCCGACAGCCTCAAGCATTTTGTCCACGCTTCAATCTCTGGTTTCCTGCTTTGGCGGCGGCTCGATGGCTTTGGTTCGCAACGGATGGCGATAACTGCCCTCAAGACGGCCGCCGCCTCGCTGATGATGGCGGTGGCAGCCCTGGCGACTTTGCCATATTTGAGCGCGGCTTTAAGCGCGGCGAGCATCCTGCACGAGGCGCTGCTGGTGGCCCTGGGCGCGCTGCTTTACGGGAGCATATTCCTGTTCATGGCGCGGGTATTGCGACTGGACGAACCGCTCTGGCTTTGGAACTTGCTGCGGCGGCGAATCGCCGCTTGAGCTCCGGGCGAGAGTCGCGCGAATCTATTATCGCGCTGGCGGGCAATCTCGGTTAAACTCCGCCGAATGCGCTTTCGATTTGTACTTGGCGCGCCTCGCCGCTAATGGCGAAGAAATGGACGTATGAGCCTCCGGGGAGCCAGCGGCACAACGAAGTTATTTTTCTTGTCTTGCGTCATGTTCGCGATGGGCGGCCTGCACGCAGGGGCGCTGGGCGTGGTATGGATCTATGTGCAGAGTGATTTTGACCTCACGCTGAGCGCCTTGGGCGTCTTGGTTTCGGTGGCGACCGTTGGACGGCTTCTGACCAGCGCGTCCAGCGGTCCCTTGATCAACCGCTTTGGCATCGCCCCGGTGTTAATCACCGGTATCGGCGTTACGGGGGCGAGCTTGCTGGTATTCGCCGCGGCGCCATACTGGATCATCGTGCTATTGGCGGCTTTTATCAGCGGCGTGGGATCCGGTGTCATGGCTGCTGGCATCAACGCTTTCGCCGCGGTCAATTTTTCAGCCCGGCAGATGAATTGGCTGCATGGCAGCTTCGGCATTGGTTCTACAATTGGTCCTTTGGTCGTTACAACCATCGTGATTGACCTGGGCTTGGCTTGGCGCTGGGCCTACGTCATGTTCGCAGCCATGCGCGCCGTGATTCTGCTCGGTTTCTTCCTGACGCGCAAGGAATGGACCTTGGGCGAAGCCAAGAACAAGCGCGGCGAGCGCGTCCATGCCAGCTTGCGCCAAACCATGCGGATGCCCATCGTCTGGCTGATGGTCCTGACTTTTATGACGACCACGGGCCTCGAGTTGGTCGCTGGGCAGTTTTCCAACAATTTCCTGATCGACGCGCGGCTGATAGATCCCAAGGTCGCCGCCAGTTGGGTCAGCATGTATTGGGCAAGCCTGACGGTCAGTCGCTTCGTGGCCGGTTTCATCATCGCGCGGATCGGCAACGGCATGTTCTTGCGCCTGAACAGCCTGGGCGCTGTCTTTGGCGCCGTCTTGCTCTGGGCGGGCATAAGCGACGCCAGCTCGCTCATTGGATTGGCCTTGGTCGGTTTTTGTATTGCGCCCTTCGCGCCACTGATGGCTTCGGACACGCCGGGGCGCGTCGGCAGCCGCCATGTCGCGAATGCCATCGGCTTTCAATTCACCGGCGCCAGCTTGGGCATGGCTGTTTTGCCCTGGCTGGCCGGGACCTTGGCGGAAGCCTTCGGACTGGAGATACTGCCGCAATTCCTGGTAGTTGTCATGGCAATCACCTTCTTGCTGCACGAGGCGATGCTATTGCTGGAGGGACGCCGCCCGCTTGCCACAGCGACCTGAAGCTGCATTTACGTCAGCTTGTTCACCGCCTCGACCAGCGCCATGATATAGCCGGTTGAATAAGCGTGGCCGCGGTGTCGCCAATCGCTGTCGTCGATCATCTCCGGCACATGATCGTCGATGATGAAGCCGGTGAAGCCAACTTCTTTCAGTGTCTTGATCGCAGCCACCACATCGACATTGCCCTCGCCCGGGAAGCACTCCTGGAAGCTCGGCACGCAGCCCTGCACATCGCGGAAGTGCACATAGAAGATCTTGCCGCGCTCGCCAAAATAACGGATGGCCTCCAGCACGCCTTCGTTGTTGCTCTTGTCGGCGTAAACCATCTCGGAAAAGCAGCCCATGCAAAAGTCGAGGCCGTGGTTGGGGCTCGGCACGGCGTCGAGGGCGCGCTGGAAATTCTCCGGCTTGTAAAAGACCCGCGCGATCCCGCCCAGCGATTCCACCGGCGGATCGTCGGGGTGCAGCGCGATCTTGACGCCCGCTTCTTCCGCAACGGGAAGCACGCGCTGCATGAAATAGACATAGTTGTCGAAGATCTCGCTTTCGCTGTATTCGCGATCCTCGGCTTCGGCGACTTCGGTGATGCCGACGATTACCTCGCCGGCCAGGGCCCGTTCCATGTCGAATGCGGTTACGATGACGCCGCCGCGCCCGACCGCCATCGGCGTGCGCCAGACCAGGTTTGGCATCCAGTTCAAGCCCAGGACGGGGATGCCCGCCTCGCCCATATTGCGCACCGTTCGCTGATAATTCTCGATCTGCGCGTCGCGGCGCGGTCCAGCGAGCATGGCGTCGATGTAGAAGCGGCGCGGCACATTTTCGATCGCTTCCAGAGCCAAGCCGTAGTCGTTGACCGTCTGTTTGAGCCGCTGCAAGTAGCTCAAATCGAGATAGCCTTTGTCCTGGGGCAGGTCAGCCGCATCTCCGATCAGATCGATTTCCTTGCCGATCAGGTTGAATTGAACGCCGCCGACGCCTAGCTGTTTGGCGAAGGTCAGATACTCGTGCGTCGCCACCGGGTGCTGGCCCAATGCCACGCGCATTACGTCTGTCACTGTTCATCCTCCCCGCGTTTTGCAAGTGGTGAATTTCGTCTATAGTGTAGCGCATTTGCTGGGGAAGGCGCTTGCTTTCGAGAAAGGAGGCAGGGCAATCGCATCAAATTATTTTTTCGCCACAGAGGCACAGAGCGCACAGAGAAAAGCCTCATTTACTTTGCGTTCTTCGTGTCTTGACGGTCAGTGTCTACGCGACCTACGCGACCTTTGGTTGGTCATGCTTTCGGCCGGGCAAAATCGCTTGACTTGCCAATAATCTGAAATGCACCTGCGCTTGCGGGTCCACTCAGGGCAATTGCATCAAATTATTTTTTCACCACCGAGGACACCGAGAGCACCGAGTTTAGGGTCCTTTGTCTGCCTTCCTTCTAATTCCGCCACCTGAATAAGGCAAGGTCGCCAGCGAAACTTCATTTGTAGCTGAAAAGCAAGCCTGAAACATAAGATGAGCTATATTCCGTTGCTTTTCTCGGTGTTCTCGGTGCCCTCGGTGGTTAATAATCAGTCCAATTTCGTACCATTTCCGTAGCCACCATTTTGATGCGATTGCCCTGCGGGTCCACTTGCATTTGTTGAAATCCTTGTGGTATAGTTGCTTCACTCTGTCAGCGAGTTTTGAAAAACCAGTGGACGACACACCTGAGCCTCCCTCCGGGAGTCCCACGCACATAGGAAATCTTGCTTCAGCCGATCATGGATCAACATGCCCGGCTTTTTGGCTTTTCGCCGCAAGCAGGTCCGGGGAAGGGCGGAGATGACCTGGCTTGTGGCAGTGCTTTTTGTCCTGATCTGCGTGCACGCAACGGTCAGTTTGTTGAGCGCGGCGCTGCAGAACGTTTCGCGCGCGAGCCTGCGCGAGCGGGCGGAGGAAGGCGACAATAGCGCAGCGCGGGTTCTGGCGCTGACGGAGGAAAGCTTGCGCCTCGGCATGACGGTCAGCCTGGCGCATATCCTGACGCGCTTCGCCATCGCCACGGTGCTGGTGCTGCTGGTTAATGATTCCATAACGGATGGCGACCTCGCCGCTCGGCTTGCGGTAGCGCTGGTTACAGTCATCTTGGGCGCCACCGCGACGCTGATCCTGGGCGATCTGACGCCGGAGGCGCTTGGCTCGACCTACGCCGAAAATTTGTATCGCCTCGCTGTCATGCCCATGCGCGCTCTGGTGATGATCATGTCGCCCCTGACGGCTTTGGTGCTCTTTCTGAGCCGCTTGATTTCGCGCTTGTTCGGCGGCGAGCCTCTGGTGAACCTGGTTACGGAAGAGGAGATTCTAACTCTCGTCAGCGCTGGGCACAGCGGCGGAACAATTGAAGAAGAAGAGCGGGACATGATTTATTCCGTCTTGCAGCTGGGCGACAGCAGCGCGCGCGAACTGATGACGCCGCGCATTGACATCGTCGCGCTCGAGGTCAATGATTCGATGATGGAGGCGCTTTCCGCATTTGTCGATTCCGGTTTTTCCCGCTTGCCCGTCTATGAAGGCAGCATTGACAAAGTGATTGGTTTGCTGATCGCCAAGGACATCTTGACCTTGCTGGAGAACCGCGACGATCTGGGCAGCAGTTTAATTCGGGAATTGATCCGTCCCGCCTGGTTCGTGCCGGAAAGCAAGCGCGCCGATGCCCTGTTAAAGGAGATGCAGGCGGAGAACATTCACCTGGCGGTGGTGGTGGATGAATACGGGGGCACCTCGGGCTTAATCACTATTGAGAACCTGATCGAGGAGATCATCGGTGATATCCGTGATGAATATGATGTCGACGAAGAAGAGGAATTCGTGGCGCTGGGCGACGGCGCCTGGCTGATTGACGGCAGCATGGACCTTGATGACCTCAACGATCTGCTCGACTGTTCGATCGATACCAACGTGACTGACACGCTAGGCGGATATATCTATTTGCATTTGGGTCGCGTGCCCGGGGCTGAGGAGACCATCAGCACCGATGTTTTGAGCATGACGGTCAAATCCATTGACGGCCACCGCATCCGCAAGGTCGCTGTCCGCAAGATCGCGTCCGAAGCGCCTGATGTGGCGACCGCGCCGGCGGAGCCGCTCGGCGCGTAATCGGCGAGAAGATTTCCCGCGCTCATGCAAAATAGGCCGCCTGCTCGGCTACCGCAGATCGCGGTCTGTTAAATAAGAGAACGGAGCCTTTGAGTCCTCATGTCTCATCCAGCCGAAGCTGAGTTGATAAAAGCAGCTATAGCCGCCAGCGAAATGGCTTACATCCCCTACAGCGACTACCGGGTCGGCGCGGCGCTCTTGACGCTCGACGGCGATGTCTACACCGGCTGCAACGTGGAAAGCGCCAGTTACAGCCCGACCATCTGCGCCGAACGGACCGCCCTGGTCAAGGCGATCAGCGAGGGCAAACGCGAGTTCTCCGCGGTCGCCGTCGTCACGCGCGACGGCGGATCCCCCTGCGGCGTCTGCCGGCAATTGCTCTACGAGTTCTCGCCGGGGATGATTGTTATCATGGCCGATCTCGAAGGCGCAACGCATCAGCGAGCGACGCTGGCGGACCTGCTGCCTTTTGGTTTTGGACCGGCGAATCTGCAAGACTAGCACAGCAGCTGAGAGACGGGGCTATGCTCAAGATCACCGTCAATGCCGACTGCGGCGATGCGCCAAAAAAACTGCTGCTGCGGGGCTGACCTGCGCGGTCAACGGCATCATCACGATGGAGCAGGGCGGATCAGTGGCCTTTTGCTATGTTTGCCAATTCGCGTCGGCAGCCGGCAAGCAGATTAAGGCGATGCAATCATAGGCAGTTGAAATCAAAATGGAGGACTAAGCCATGCAGAAGATCGTCACCAACCTTTGGTTTGACGGCCGCGTCGAAGAGGCGCTGGAACTCTATACCTCGCTCCTGCCCGACTCCCGCGTCACCCACATCTGGCGCTATGGCGAAGGCGGCATGGGCGCGCCCGGCGATATCATGTCTGCGGATTTCGAGCTGGCCGGGCAGGTATTCACCATCATCAACGGCAATTCCTTCTGTGAGCACAGCGCGGCCATGTCGCTCATGGTGCTCTGTGATGACCAGGAAGAAGTCGACCGCCTGTGGGAGGGCTTGATCGCTGGCGGCGGCGCGCCCAGCCGCTGCGGCTGGCTGACCGACCGCTTCGGCGTCTCTTGGCAGATTACCCCGCGCCGCTACATCGAGATGATGAAAAGCGACGATGCCGCCGCCGTTGAGCGCGTTATGGCGGCGTTCCTGCCAATGGACAAGCTGGACATCGCGGCGCTGGAAAGGGCTTTCCGCGATGAGTAAGCCGAGACCGACCCGCCAGGCGCCACAAGAGGTTGACGCTTATCTGGCGGCGATGCTATTGCGTTTCCTGCCGCCGCGCCGCGAGCCCTTCTTGCTCACGCGCGCTGCCCACAAAGCTACCCGGATGGCTGCCAACTGGATAATCTGAGACCGCCCGGCGTGACTTCACGCTGAGGTAACGCGCGCCGCCCATTCCTTGTAACGTTCGTAAGCGGCTGCGTATCGTTCACGGAGCGCGGGCGAGGCAGCCAAACTTGTTTCGCCGTAGTCAAAATCCGCCAACCATGTCCGCGCGTTCGGCGCCAAGCCCGCAGCGACGACGCCGTGGGCGGCCGCGCCCAGCGCCGACATATCGGAGAAGGTGCGGAAGCGCACTTCCCCGTCAAAGACGTTTGCCAGGATCTGCCTCATCAAGGGGCTTTTGCTCAAGCCGCCGGTGAAGAGGATCTTCTTGGCTGACAGATCGCCATCTTTGACCAGCGCTTCGGCACAGTGCTTGATGCCAAAGGCGACGCCATCCATCACCGCGCGGGTCAGCGCGCGCCGGTCCGCCGTCGCGGAGAGCTGCGCGAAACTGCCGAAAGAACCGTCCAGCAGGCGCGGCGTGCCCGTGCCCTGCAGGTAAGGCAGGAAAATCGGACCCTCCGGATCTGGCCTTTCATCAGCCGCCAGGGCATCGAACTGGGCGTAGGTCATCCGCTCGTTCAGCAGGCGGCGCCACCATTCCAGCGAGTGTCCGGCGCTATTGAGCGCGCCGATGGCGAATGTTCCGCCCTCGACGCCGAGTTCGAAAAGATAGCGGACATCGGCGTCACGATCAAAGGGACGAGGCTCTTCTCGCATTTCAATGACTTGGACCGCCGTACCGGCGTTTATCAGCAAGGTATCCGAGTCCGGTATGCCCGATCCGACGACCGCGCAGGCGCAGTCCCCGCCACCGTATGCCACGACAGTGTTGACCGACAGACCCAAGTCAGCGGCTGCTGACTCTGAAAGCGCGCCGGCCGCCTCATTCGAGGCGCGGGCGTCGGGAAGCAAGTCGGGAGACAGCTTGAATTCCGCCAGCAGGTCCTCATCCCAGGCGCGCGCGGCGAAATCCCACATCAGCGTGCCCGAAGCGTCGGAATAATCCGTCGCGATCTTTCTCGTCAGTCGATAGCGCAGGTAATCCTTCGACCAGAGTATCTGCGCAATTTCGTCGCGGAGTTCGGGACGGCGCTCGCGCAGCCAGAGGATTTTGGCGAGGCTGTAAGGCGCGATCGACGGATTCCAGAGCGGGGAGCTTGCTCGCGCGCTGATGCGGCGCGCCTGTTCCCGAGAACGCGTATCAGCCCAGACGATGCAATTGTGCGCGATGCTGCCGTCCGCGCGCAGCGGCACAATCGAGTGCATGTGGCCGGATAGCCCGATCGCGACTACGGCTTCCCTCGGTATGTCATTGCCGGTTGTCAATTCCCGTGTCAGCCGGCAGAGCGTCGCCCACCACTGGCGCGGCTCTTGCTCCAGCCAGCCGGGCACCGGCGTGAGATTCTCGACCGCCGCCGAGACACTGCCCAGCACTTGCGCCCTGGCCGCATCAAAGGCGACGACTTTGAGCCCTTGGGTGCCCAGATCAATGCCAAGGACGATTTCGCGTTCTGCGTTGGCGGGGCTGTTCCGGTTCATTGACAAGTCTCATTCTAAATCTCGAAGACAAGCGCCGTCACCGAATGCGGTTCGAAGGCATGCACATAGTCCTTGCCCGCAGCCCTGTCACGTGATTCGCGCAGCGTGACCTGCTCCGGCTGCTCAAATGAATTCTCGGCTTTGATATCCGGTCCATTAACCACCGATACCGCCACATCTCCCGCGAAAGTCGCGTCAGCCAGCGATATCCTGGTCTCCAGCGTCTCGATCAAGCTGCGATTGACGACGAACAGACTCAGCTTCTTGCCTCCCGCGTCAATTGTCGCCGAGACATCAAGCGTGCGGATGCCGGTATAGTCCCCGCCGGAGAAGGTATCTCCCTTCCAAAAGACATCCAGGGCGATATCGCCGCAGTTGCTGGCGTAGAGTTCAAAGGGGTGGAAGATCGTCTGCAGGAACAAGCCTTCTTGATTGGTAAAAATGGGGGCGATGACATTGACGATCTGGGCGATATTGGCCATCCGCACCGAGCGGCAATGGCGGATGAAGGCGTTGAAGTGCATGGCCACCACCAGCGCGTCTTCCAGGTTGTAGCGCTCTTCGAGGTTATTTCGCTCGTCGCTCGTATTGCCGCGCGCCCGATACCAGACATTCCACTCGTCCAACGCGATCGATATGGGGCGCTCAATGCCCATTTCTTGCCTCATGGCCGCGATCAGACCCTCGAAAGCGGACAGTTGGGCTTCGAAGAACTCGGAGAGGGTCATGTATTTTTCGTAGTCGTCTTCATGGTTGCCGACATACCAATGCAGCGATAGATAATCGAGGAAGTCGGCAGCCGCCTCGAAGAGGAGCTGCGTTCGTTCGACCGGTTGATAGCCCCAACCCGAAGACACGGCCGCGATTAGTTTGATGGACGGGTCGACCCAGCGCATGACTTTGGCGAATTCCTTATAGGTACGCGCGTATTCATCCGGCGTCTTGTGCCCGATTTGCCATTCGCCGTCGACCTCGTTGCCGATGCCCCAGTATTTCACGTTGTGCGGCGCGTCGAAGCCATTGGCGCGGCGCATGTTGGCCAGGGCGCTATCGGTCGCGCTATTGCAGTATTCCACCCAGTCGCGAGCCTCGCGCATGTCGCCATCGCCGGCGTTGACCACCAGATAAGGCTCTGTGCCCAAGGCGCGGCACCAAGCCACAAATTCGTCGGTGCCGAAGTGGTTGCTCTCGATGTCTTGCCAAGCCAGCTCGACCCGCGCGGGCCGCTGCGCTTTGGGTCCGACGCCGTCGCGCCAGCGATAGCCGGAGACGAAATTGCCGCCGGGGTAGCGGATGACGGGCATCTTCAGGCGCCGGACGGCCGCCAGCACGTCCTTGCGAAATCCGTTCTCGTCCGCCAGCGGGGAGCCTGGTTCATAGATGCCGCCATAGATATGGCGGCCCAGGTGCTCGGCGAAGCCGCCGAATATCTTGCGACTGATGCCGCCGATTTGCCGTTCCGGGTCGATCTTGATCTGATTCATAGGCGTCTTAATCACTCTTCACCAAGTCTATTGATTAGCAGTTGCCAAGCACGAACAGTCGCGCTATAGTTGTGTTTAATAAACATCATTGCTCGCCAAGGTATGGGCGTTAATTCCGCAAGGCAAAGGTCTTTCACTTGATTTGATAGATATCATAACACGATCTTTTCGAATGTCAAATTAAGTTTTATAGATTTCGTAGGTGTTTATTAAACAGATCTTCAAGAATCGAGCTGGAGAGCGAGCTGTATGGCACAGAAGAAACCGAATATGCGCGATGTTGCGCAAGCGGCCGAAGTTTCCCTGTCGACCGTGTGGATGGTGATTCACAAGAAACCGGGCATTTCGCGTAAAACGGTTGATCGGGTGCGCAAGGTCATCGACGAGCTTGGCTATGAGGCAAAGTCGAGCGAACGGCGGGCGGTTGAGCCAGCGCGGACCATCGGTCTCTTGATCGAGGAGAGTTCCATTCCCGCCATCAGCGATGTCTTTTACGGCGATGTTATCCGCGGCATTCAAGCCGAAGCCGACGCCCTCGATTATCAGCTGGTGCTTTCAGTCTTCAAGCGCGAGATGCGCAGTTTGACGGCCGACCGCGCCTCGCCTTTGGGGCGAATCTCCGGTTTGGTGATCGCCAACGATGGAGATATTACGCCTGCGGCGATAATGGAGCTTATATCTCCAACGTTGCCGGTCGTGCTGATTGAATCGCACATTGATGACGCCAAATTACCATGTGTTTTGGGAGATAATTTCTACGCGGGTTATGAAATAACCAACCATGTTCTTGATCTTGGACACCGTCGCGTCGCGGTGCTGAGGGGTCCGACCAAGTATAGCAGTCTCGTCGACCGCTTGCGCGGCTGCCTGGCCGCCATCGCCGAGCGCAAGCTACCTGTGCCGGAAGCCTGGCTGCCGGCGCCGATTCGCGGGCATCCGTTGAAGGGCTATATGCAGATGCGGGAAATCCTCGCGGGCGGCGACGACAACCTGCCTAGCGCTGTCATCGCCATCAGCGACAAGACAGCTTTCGGCGCGATGGAAGCGATTCGCGAGTTCGGCTTGCGCATCCCAGAAGATATCTCGATAGCCAGCATCGACAATACGAGGGAGAGCGCCTTCTCTCGCCCGCCCTTGACGACAGTGCAGATTCCCAAATACGAGATCGGCGTGCTTGCGCTGCGAAAATTGCACGACATTATTGAAGGGCGCGACACGCTGGCTTACAAGACGGTAGTGTACAGCGAGTTAATTTTGCGGGAATCGACGCGTCGCCTCGACAGCTACAAATAATTCTTGTTCCTAGCCGCGTGCAGCAGTTTCGGATTGATCTTGCCGTCTTGATTGACCACGGTCTGGTAGCGCCCTATCCGCTGCCGATTCAAACCCGGCGTATCAAAGCGCGACGAATTGACGCCGCTCACCGTGCGTGGGCGCGTCGTCGTGATCAGCCATTCCAACAAGTCAGCGCGCAGTTCCTGAACTTTTTCCCGATAGTCGGCGTCAAAATAGCGGTTGCGCATTTCCCAGGGATCGGTCTCCAGGTCGTATAATTCGCCGAAGCCGTCGGGGTATTCCTCCGGGAACATCGCGCGCGGGTAATGCACCAGCCGAAACTGGCCTTTGCGGATGCTCTTGCTCCAGGCGAATTCGGTCAGGCCGATGCGCCCTTTCTGTTTCGGCGCGCTCCGTTCGCCAGCGAGCAAGGGCGAGATATCGCGTCCGTCGCTGGTCTCCATCAGGTCGACGCCGGCCAAGGAACAGAGCGTATTTGAGATATCCACCAACTCGACCACCTCGTCGACCGCGCCGCCGGCTTTGATGCGCCCCGGCGCCCACCATATCAAGGGCACGCGCGTGATGGCGTCACTGCAGATGCCCGGCGCTTTTTCCATGATGCCGTGCTCGGTCGCGTAATCGCCATGATCCGATGTGTAGACGACGATGGTGTTTTCGGCTTGTCCGCTGCCGCGCAGGTAATCCAGCAATTTGCCCACCGCCGCGTCCACTTGACTGACCGCGCCCAGGTAGCCGCGCAGCTTGCGCATGCGCCCCGCTTGGAATGTTTTGGGCTGGAAAAGCTGCCAGTCGCTTTCGCGCCAGCGCCGCGCCGACGCGATCAGATGGGGCGCTTTCTTCGCTGCTGTCAGATCATAGTCGGCATTGGGCGGCAGGCTGAGTTCGTCGGGATGGTAGCGATCCCAGAATTCCTGACAAGGCGTGGTGCATTGGTGCGGACGGGGGAAACTGACATGCAGCAAAAATGGCTGCCCGCGCGACGCTGCCCGTCGCATCGTTGCGATAGCGGTGTCCGCAAGCCAGCCCTCTTGGGATTCCTCGAATTTCAGCGGGCTGGGGCGAGCGTCGACGCTTTGTCGTCCGCGTTCGCCAAATTCCGGCAGCAGGATGTGATCTTCCAAATGCTCTAAGCCGCGCTCGCGCAAGAAGCGCGTATAGGCGGCCGAGCGCCCGACGATGCTGCCCGCTTGCCAGGAGTTGCTCTCGTGGAAAACGTCGCACTGGTCTTCCACCCAGTATTCCGGACAGTGTATCTTGCCCATGGCGGCGGTGAAATAACGGGCGGAGCGAAAATGCCCGAGGATATTGGGCAGCCCGGCGGGGTTGGGCCCGCTCAAACTGTAGTAGCCGTGATTGTGGGGATATTGTCCGCTGAGGAAGGAGACGCGGCTGGGCGTACAGATGGGATTCTGGGTGATGGCGCTGTCGAAGCGGCAGCCCTCGCGCGCCATCCGGTCCAGATGCGGCGTTCGCGCGTCGGGATGCGCCTGATGCCCCATCACCTTGGCATTGTGCTGGTCGGAGACGATGAAGAGGATATTGGGCGGGGTCATGTTTTGTGCACCCCCACCCTAAATCCCTCCCCCATATAGAGGGAGGGACTTGATTGCGCTCAGTTCGCGCAAAGGCTCTGCTCCCCTCCTCAGCTCCTTGTGGGGGATTGGGGTTTAACCCTACCCGCCATATTGGGCGTCATAGGCGGCTTGATAAATCTCCGCCAGGCGGTTGACGCCCAAGCTCTCCAGCGTGGCGACGAAGTTGTCCCAGCCGGCGTCGAGGTCCTGGCGTCCGAGGACGAACTCCGCTGTCATCTGCGCCACATAGTCGGTGATGCTCAGACGCAGCTCGGTGACTTCAGCCGCCTGCGCCCTTGTCAGCGCCAGCGGCGGAATCAAATCCTCGATAGCGCGCGCGTAAGGCTCGTAGGCGACTCGGGTCTCCTCAAGGAGCACAACCTCCAAGCCCGCTGCGTCATCGCGGCGTACCTCGCCCAAACGCAAGTGATTGGGGCGGTAGCTGGGTCCGCGCTGCGCCCAGTGGACGTTTTGCAGCGAACCGAAGGTGGAGAGCCGGCGCCAGATCGATTCGAATTCAGCGCCGCCCAGCGCTGGTTCGCCCTCTTCAGCCCATTTCCATTGGCCCTCTTCGCCTTCTGCCGCTTCCCACTGCGGTATGCCGAAGACGGAACGGAGTGTGGTTTCGCGGTCGTACAAGCCATCACACCACTTGAATGCGGCTACTGGATGTTCCGTCTGGCTGTTAATGGTGCACTGACCGGAGCCAACTCCCCAAGGGTTGAAAGGCGCCTGGCGCAATCCGGTTGGTCCTTCAAGCGAGGGAACGGCGATATATTTCTGCCAACGGTCGCCGCCGATGTTGGCGAAGTTAGGGTGCGCGCCGGAGATCACCACGCCGATGGCGGGCGCGTCGCCACCCTCGACCTGCTGCTTGATCTGATCCATGGGTTGGGTGAAGCTCTCTTCTCCAAAGAGCCCCATGCTGAACAGCGTACGCAGATAGCGCAAGCCTTCGCGGTAGCCTTCGCTGGTGACGTTTTGCGTGATCATGCCGTCGTTTTGCTCGAAGAAGCGGTTCTGCCCGGTAAATTCGCTCAAGACAAAGGGATTGAGCAAGAAGCCGTCGATATTGCCGTTCCAGCCGGTGGTGGCGGCCGCCAGCGGAATCTCATCGTCCGGGTCGCCATTGCCATTGGCGTCTTGTTCTTTGAAGGCGGTCAGGACATCGACGAATTCGTCCGTCGTCTGCGGCACGTCCATGCCGACGTTTTCCAGCCAGTCCGAATTGATCCAGGCCCGCTGGGAGTAGAAGCAGTGATAGCATTCGTTTACTTGCGGCAGACCGTAGATCTCGCCATCGGGCGAGGTGATCAGCGGGCGCACCTGGGGCGAGCCGGCGAAGACCTCGTGGATGAAGTGGCCCTGCGCTTCGATGAGTCCACTGAGCGGCAGGAACAAGCCTTGTGGACCGTAGAGCGCCAGCGATGACGGATCAATCGTGAAGCCGACGATGATATCCGGCAGGTCGCCGCTGGCGATGGTCAGGTTGAGCACTTCTTGCCATTCGTTGGGCGGCGCGATATGGAAATTGAGATTGATGCCGGTGCGCTCGCTATACCAGGCGGTGAAGGTATTGGTGTTAAAGTCTTCCACAATTGCGTGACCAAGCATCAGAATATTCAGCGTAATCGGTTCTTCAACGATGGGGAATTCGCCGGGTCCGGATACCATGTCTTGCCCCGAGGCGCTCAAGGGCAGCGCCATTGCCAGTAGAAGCAGGCTCAAAACGAGTATGCTCTTGCTCATGTCATTTCCTCTCTTGTTTAATCGTCGGATCTTGAATAGCGGGCGAAAGTAATCAATAGCCGAACTCCTTTCGTACAATGAGTGCCTACTTAACCGAGCCAAGCGTCATGCCCTTGACGAAATGCCGCTGCACAAAGGGGTAAAGGATCATCACCGGGACGCTTGCCACGACAATCAGCGAGTATTTCAGAAGTTCGCGCAATCCTTCGCGCGCGACCAGATCTTCGATGTCAATGAGCATTGAGGCGTCGATTGAATTCTGAATCAAGATCTCGCGCAGGACGATTTGCAGCGGAAAGAGGTTCTGATCTTTCAGGTAGATCAGCGCTTGAAAATAGGTGTTCCAATGGGTGTTGACGGCGTAAAAGAGCGCCAGCACCGCGATGATCGGGCGGGCCAGGGGCAGGATGATGCTAAGGAAAATACGAAAGTCGCTGGCGCCATCAATGCGCGCCGCTTCATTTAATTCGGGCGGAATCGTCGTGCGGAAAAAGGTAATCGCGATCAGCAGGTTGAAGGGTCCGATACCGGTCGGCAGGATCATCGCCCAGCGCGTATTGAGCAAACCCAGGTCGCGCACGACCATATAGGTCGGTATCAAACCGCCGCTAAAAAGCATGGTGAAGATGAAGGCGAAAGTGATGACGCGCCGTCCAATCAAGTCCTGTCGCGACAGAGGGTAGGCGGCGATGATGGTCATCGTCACGTTGAAGATGGTGCCGAAGAAGGTATAAAAGATCGAATTGGCGAAGCCATTCCAAACTTTCTTGTGCTCGAAGATGGTCTCGTATCCCAGCAAGCTGAAGTCGACAGGCCACAAGGTGACCTTGCCCGCGATGACGGCTTCGGCGGAACTGAAGGAGGCGGCGACAATGAACACCAAGGGCAGCAGAATGATGAGGGTAATGACAAGCAGAAAGGCGGTGTTGCCTAGCATGAAGACGCGGTCGACGGCGGATTCGTTGACTTTGTTGATATTGCTTTCGTAGCTTGTCATCGACGCCATCGGTCTGTCCTCTACCAGAGGCCGTTATTGGTCAAGCGGCGCGCCCAATAATTGACGGCGATCAAGAGTAGCAGCCCAACGATGCCTTTCAGCAGGCCGATTGCCGTCGAATAAGAGAAATCGAGAATCGGCGACAATAAGCCAACCCGGTAGACGTAGGTATTGATCACTTCAGCCACGCCGAGATTCAGCGGGCTTTGCATCAAATAGACCTTCTCAAAGGCGACTTCCAGTACGCGCCCGGTGGACAGCACCAGCAACACCATTGCCGTCGGCATCAAGCCGGGGATGTCGATGTAGCGGATGCGCTGCAAACGGCTGGCGCCATCCACCACCGCCGCTTCGTGCAGGGCGGGGTCGATGGTGGAGAGCACGGCGAGATAAATGATGGCGCCGAATCCCATTTCTTGCCAGACGCCCGACCAAACGAAGATATGAGCGAAGGCGGCTGGGTCGCCCATCGAATTTGGCGGAGTCATGCCAAGCAAATTCGCCAGCGACGCGGTAAAGCCGACGCGTGGATGCAAGAATTGGAAGAGCATGCCGACGATGACGACCGTCGAGATGAAGTGCGGGGCGTAGGTGATCATCTGCACGCTGTTGCGAAACAGACGCATCTTGACTTGGTTCACGCTCAGCGCCAGGATGATCGGGATGGGGAAGCCGGCGAGCAAGGAATAGAAGCTGATAATGAGTGTATTGACGATGACAGGCTTGAAGTAATATGAATTGAAAAAGCGCTCGAAGTTCGCCAAACCGACCCAGGGACTGCCCTCTATGCCGAAGGCCGGCAAGTAATCGCGGAAGGCGATCTGCGCACCGTACATCGGGGCATAGCGAAAGACGATCAGCCACAGCACCGGCAGGAAGAGCAGGACATACAACTGCCAGTTGCGGCGGATGCGCAGCCACAAGCGAAATGACCGCTCCTCAAGGCCGGAGCGGGGTCCCATTCGGCGTTTCGACTTTGCGAACATGGCTTTCAATTAACCATGAGACGAGTAAACGACTTGAGTATAACACGCGCTATGTCAGTTGTCGAAAGCGGAATCGGCTATGGGAACGAAGGTTCGGCTGGACTCAAGCAGTTGCGGCCTGCTTGGTCTCGAAGAAACGGAATCCGGCGATCACGATCGTCGCGCCGATGGCGCAAACCAGGGCGGACAAGCCAAAAAACGCGCCTGCGCCCAGGTGATCGAAGATCCAGCCGAAGAAGGACCCGGTTAAAAGGAGCGCGATGGCCGGCATAGTAACCTGCATGATGGCTTGATTGGTGGCGACGTTGTGCGGGTGGCTGATCTCGGCGACCAGCGTATAGGACGACAGGTGTATGGCGGGCCAGGTGAAGCCGCGGAAAACCAGCAGAAGCGCCAGCGCCGGAGTAGTCTGCACCAGCCCCAGCAGCACAAGGAATGCGGCCATTCCCAGCGCGCTGACGATGTAAGCGGTGCGCATGCGCACGCGTGGCATGATCGCATCCAGGAGCAGGAAGAAGGGGATCTCGACCCCGGCCAGCAGCGCCGCCCACAAGCCGATATCGGCGGTGGCGACCCCGAGGTTCTGGCTGAGAT
Source organism: Chloroflexota bacterium (assembly GCA_028873975.1). Taxonomy (GTDB): domain Bacteria; phylum Chloroflexota; class Anaerolineae; order Aggregatilineales; family Phototrophicaceae; genus UBA6055. The sequence continues at coordinate 8,655 of JAPPMO010000086.1, read as the reverse complement.
GGATGAACAAGAACTGGAAGGCGTTTTGCACGCCCATGAAGATGAAGAACTGGCTGGCGATCAAGACATAAAAACCGCGATTGCGCGCTGTTCGTGGCCTGCGCGCATCCTGGGTCTTGCGCTTGGGCTTGTCGGGGAAGACCGTCGACATTTGAATGCTGATGAGCACCAGTACCGCGCCGGACCCGAAGAGCAAGGGATAACCGCCGGCTGCGAACATGGCGCCGGCAAGCAAGCTGGCGACCGTGAAACCCAAAGCCGCGAATGAGCGCATCTGTCCCAGGATCGCCTTGCCCTGGCGCAGCAACTGGGTCATCGTCATTTGCGTGCCCAGCGCGATGCTGGGGCTGACGGTGAGTTTCATCAACAAGAAACCGAATATCACCACGATTTGTACGCGGGAGCTGGCGAAGATGATTAAGGACAGCGCGAAACCGCCCAGATAGATCATGAGCAGCCGGCGGTGCAGCAGCAAATGGTCGGCCAGGGAATTGAGCAGGGGGGTCAAGACCAGCGACAAGACAGCGCCGACGCTCGCCAGCGTGCCGATCAGCGTGCCGGAAAATTCCAGATCAACCAGATACAAGCTGATATAGGGCCAAGCCATCCCGATTGCCGCAAAGGTGAGAAACTGAAGGGAAATCAGGCGAATGGAATAGCTCTGTGGGCGGATCGAAAGCAGTTTTGCCATCAGGCAATGGTCCTGCCGGGGCGCTGGGCTGAAGACAATAGGCGATTCAACATAGACGCTTTGTGAGCGGCAAATCCTACCTGGTCGATCTTGATTCATCATGGATTTAGCGAGACGCGCGACACAGGATGTGGCCGCAACGCGCAAAGCCCAGTTTTGCGCGCGAGTGGGGGGCTGTCAAATTCTCATGCCATCTTCCTGCCATCTTCACTATGGTTGGTAGTGTATCCTTTTCGGTTGATATTCAAATGTGCCAAATCTAGGTTCACCACGAAGACACGAAGGACACAAAGAAAAGGACTATTTCGCAAACAATTCTCGGTGTTCTCGGTGCTTAGAAAAATCTGGTGCGATGCTCTGGGAAGGCGGCGATAGCAAATTGAATCGCTATGCTTTCGACGCTATGCTAGGACATCAAGCGCGTCGATAGCTTTACGGGGGCAGCAAATACGATGGCTAAGTTGACGGAAGTGGCATCCGTGTACGACGGCTTCGACTTTTACCAGGTCGATATGCACTTCAGCGACAAGCAGAAGGCGCTGCGGCAGGAAGTGCGCGACTTCGTCGAAAGGCAGGTTTTGCCCCATATCAATCCCTATTGGGAGAGGGCTGAATTCCCCTGGGAGATCGCCCGCAAGATTGTCAACTTGCCCATCATCGGCGGCACGCTCGGCGAGCATGGCGCGGCCGGGCTGGATTTCGTCGAGATGGGCTTGGTCATGTACGAGTTGGGCAAGGGCGATGGCAGCATCGGCACCTTTTATGGCGTGCATTCCGGCTTGGCGATGGGCTCGATCGGCATGTTGGGGGACGAAGAGCAGAAAGCCCGCTGGCTGCCGGATATGGTCAAGCTGGAGAAGATCGGCGCATTTGGCTTGACCGAACCCGATGTCGGCTCGGACGCCGCCCAGGTCAAGACGACCGCTCGAAAATCCGGCCACGGTTTCGTCCTCAATGGCGCCAAGCGCTGGATCGGCAACGCCTCGATCGCGGACATCCTGATCATCTGGGCGCGGGACGCGGACAGCGGCGAATTCGGCGGTTATGTCATTGAGGATCCGGGTGAAACCGAAGGCTTGGTCATCCAGGACATCTGGGGCAAGGTGGGCAAGCGCGCCGTGCTTAACGCCGATATCGCGCTCGACCAAGTATATGTGCCAAAAGAGAACAGACTGGCATACGTCAAACGTTTCCGCGATATGACGCCAGTACTGGGAGCCGGGCGCTATGGCGTAGCTTGGGAAGCCGCGGGCGTCGCGGCGGGCGCATTTGAACTGGCGCTGAAGTACAGCAAAGCCCGCGAGCAATTCGGCAAGCCAATCGCCAGTTTTCAGTTGATTCAACAGAAACTGGTCGAGATGGCCACCGAAGTCACGCTGATGCAAACGCTCTGCCTGCAACTGTCTCACCTGATCAACCGCGGCTTGCTAAACGCCGGGACAGCGTCAATGGCGAAATATAACAATGCCCGCAAAGCGCGCTATGTGACGCAGTTGGCGCGCGAATGTCTGGGCGGCAATGGCATTCTTATCGAAAATCATATCGCTCGGCTCATGCTCGATGCCGAAATCATTTATACTTATGAAGGTACGAACGAAGTTAATCTGCTGTTGGTGGGTCGGGAGTTAACGGGACTGAACGCCTTCGTTTGAGTTTAAGCCGATAGCGGCCAGGCTCGGATATGACTGACAAGGAAGGATTCGCAGCAATGGGGTCGCACGATTTCATCCGATTTCCGCCGGCGCTGGCGCAATTTTCGGCGAGAACCTGGCTCCTTTTAGGGGAAATACAGGCTACCGCGCAAACGGTGAGAGTCTCCCCGATTTTGCCAGCGCACTCCTACGAACTGGAAAATCAGTATCTGGCCAAAGGCATACACGGCACCACCGCCATCATGGGCAATAGTTTTTCGGAAGACGAGGCGGCCAAGCTCATTGATGGTGAATTGCCGGCTTATGCCTCTCGGATCGCGGATTTGCGCCAAATCAAGAATATGGCCGAAGCCTTCAACATGGTGGCGCGGGACGAAATGTTCGGCGGACCATCGCTCTTTTCGCTGGAGAAACTGAATCGCTACCATGAGCTTGTCATGAATGGCTTGGGCGAAAGCAATGGCGGCCAAATCCAGGTGGGCGCGCTGCGAGAGCATCGCGTCGAAGTCGGCGCTTACCTCGCGCCCCCTCCAGAAGCGATCAAGCCGCTGATCGAACAATACTGCGATTGGCTGAACGCCGATGAAGAGGCATCACATGACCTCGACGGTTACGACATCGCCAGGGCTATCATCAAGGCGCTGGTCGCGCATGTCAGCTTCGTCTGGATCTATCCTTATGGCGACGGCAATGGCCGGATGGCGCGCTTGATCGAACACGCGATCCTGTTGCGGGCGGGTTTGCCAGAAGCCTGCACACATGTCTTGAGCTACTTCTACAGCAAGACGCGCCGTCAGTATTACGCCGAATTGCAGCGCTCGCACGGCGAATATGTCCACGGCGCCTATCCGCCAGTTGGCGATCTGCGGAACTTTGTCGAATACGCGCTGGAAGGATTCATGGACGAGCTCAGCGATTTGATGCTGGTCATAGGCAGCATGCAGGTGCAAGCGATTTGGCGCGATCACATTCGCGCTTGTTTCCCTTCGATCTTGACAACAATGCAACAGCGTCGGATGCGCCTGGCGCTGGACCTGACTGACCGCTGCGTCGATCAGCCGGTCATATTGGAAGTGGTTCGAGAGGTATCCGCCGCTATTGAACTGGAGTACGCCGATGAGAGCGACGCTGTTCTGGCGGGCGATCTGGATGCGCTGGTGAAGATGGACCTGCTCATTCACGATGACCGCGGGTATCAGCCCAATCCGGCGCTCATGCTGAGCCTGTTCGGTAATTCTGGTTTGAATCAGACCTGAACGACAACGCGACAATAGAAGCAATTCCAATTTAAGTACTGCAACAGATTGTAAGGTCAATGTAGGGGCGAGCCTTGGCTCGCCCACCGTTTAGGTTAGGTTTGCGGGCGACCCGCCGCCGCGCGTAGACACTGCGGGTCGGTCGCCCCTACCGCCGACTATTATTTTGGAGTGCATTAGCATGACTTTATTGGTGCTACTTCTGGTATGACGCGACAAGTTCTGTAGTGAATTTTCCCCCTCAGAAGATAGCAAGTGGGACGGGGTTGACTCAACTGTTAAACCTCACATAGAATAGGACAACTTTATTGTCAAAGTTTCTGTCAAGGATTGATGAATTTTTTGTCAAAATAGAGGTCAGGATGAGTACACATCGTTTCATTAGATTTCCTCCAAATATGCAATACATGACCCCGAGGGTTTGGTTGCTGCTTGGGGAGATTCAAGCCAGAATTGAGCATATAAAGCAATTGCCCATCCCGCCCGATGACAGCAATATGTTGCGTCAAATGTATCTAACCAAGGGTGTGCATAGCACAACTGCTATTGAAGGCAATTCCTTTTCTGAGGAGGAAGTCGCGAAAATCATAAATAAAGAGATGAAAGCACCGCCCTCACGTGAATATCAGCAGCAACAGATTGAAAACATGGTAGCAGCCTTTAGCACAGTAGGCACAAACTTAATCAGTGGTGAAAGCAGTCGCTTCTCTTTGGAGCTCTTGCACTCGTATCATGAGTTAGCGCTGGGTGGGCTGCAAAAATCATTGTCCAGTGAGGTGGTCATAGGTCAATTTCGAAGTCATCGAGTTACAGTTGGGCGCTATCTGGCTGCGCCGCCAGGGGAAGTGCCTGGTTTAATGACGCATTACTGCGATTGGCTAAACGAACAGCCAAATGCTACGAAGGGTTATGAAGTTGCCGAACAGATCGTCAAAGCAATAGTCGCGCATGTGTATTTTGCTTGGATTCATCCGTATGGCGATGGGAATGGCCGTATGGCCAGGCTAGTTGAATTTGCGATTTTGCTTAACGCAGGCGTTCCAGATATTGCCGCGCATCTGTTGAGCAATTTCTACAATGATACCCGTGATATGTACTATCGCGAGCTGCAACGATCTCACGGAGAAAACCAGGATGGTTCATATCCAGACGAAGCCAACTTACACAGTTTTCTTGAGTACGCTCTTCAAGGTTTCAAGGATGAACTGGACAGACAGTTTAAGCGAATCCACGCGCTGCAAATTCGAACTATTTGGCATGATGTCATTCACGCGGCATTCCGCAAAGAGTTTTCCGAGAATCTGACCAAGACTCGACAAAGGCAAAAACGCTTGGTGTTGGACCTCACGGATCGCCGGTTCGAAAAACCTGTGAGAAAGGGCGAGATTCCAGACGTTTCCGCAGCCTTGGCACGGGCTTATCGCGACAAAACCGAAAGGACAATACAGCGAGATCTGAACGAATTGGTCAAAATTGGCATGCTAAAACGCGACGAAAGCGGTTACGTGCCGAACACTGATATTCTCATGGCGTTTTTTGCAAATGCCCGTGAAAGCGATGCGTAGACACTAATTTGTAAACAGAGCGCAGCATTCCGCCGAGCGGATCTTGATTTGGCTTGGGAGGAAATGCCTAACCCTCGCCGATCAAATTCGCGCCCATGTCAATCTCCGCCAGCGACGCTATTCCAATCTCGCCTGCTAGTCCGGTCGGGGGGTTCGGCGCCCAATCCGCTAGGTATTCAATAGTGAAGGCTTTGCCGACCTCATTAGAGGCCAACGTCGCTTCCGCGCCCTCGAAAATGCTGATTCCTACAACTGTGTCCTCGCCGTCGTTGAATGCGAATTGCGCGAATAAGCCACCCAATTCTTGCATCGCCGGCAGCAGGCGCGATATGGCCAGGTCATTCGCTTCATCAAAATGTCGCAAGTCGAAGCCTTCATAGAAGCGTATGCTGGCGTATAGCTCGTCAATTCCGCCATGATCATCCGAACTGCGCGGGGCCGCGACATAGTTGATCGACAAGGTACCTTCGACGATCATCGGCGCATTGGGCAGCAAGGGCGCCAGGTTCTCCGCCACAAATCCGCGCGCCGCTTCGTTGGAGGCTGAAGCCTGCTCGGGCGAATCGAACATGCTGACCGCCGCCAGCTGATCGCCCGCCGCCAGCAAGTAATAGCCGACGAAACCGTCGCTCCCGCGCATGATGGGCAGGAATCCCGCACCGGTGAGGCGCGCGATCTCGGCCTGATTTGCCGGGTCGACGCCGTCGTAAACGCGGACGCTGACGAAGACGCTCCCTTCGTCCCGGCTGTATTCAGCCAGGTTCGCGCCCGCCTGTATGTCTGCCAGCGCCGCCACGGCGAGTTGGCCGCTGATGTTAATCGGATCGTCCGGCAGCCAGTCCGCCAGGTATTGGCCCACAAAATCGGCCGCAATGTCCGATCCTTGCTGCAAACGCTCCTCCGAAGCCATGACCCGTAGCGAGACAGCCTTGTCGACGCCGTCGCCGACCCCGAAGTAGCTGACGAGACCGCCGTTCTCGAGTAGATTCGGCAAAAAGACGGACTCGACCAATGCAACTGTCTCGTCTTGGTAGGTCATGTCGAAACCATGGTAAATCGCCAAGAGGGCGTGGAGCGAGGTCATGCCCTCATCCATCATCATCTCGTCGGCATCGGCGACATACATGACCTCAACCAGCCCCTCCACAATCTGTGGCGGATTGGGCAACAAAGGCGCAAGGTTTTCGGCGACGAAATCGCGCGCTTTTTCGTTGGAAGCCGCGGCTTGTTCCGCTGTGTCGAACAAACTGACTGATGCCAGCATCTTGTCGGCTGGCAGCAGGTAATAACCGACGAAGCCGTCGCTCTCGCGGATGATGGGCAAGAAGCCTTCATCGGTGACGCGCGCGATTTCTTCCTGATCGGCCGGGTCGATGCCGTCGTAGACGCGGGTGCTGACGAAGATGCTGTTGTCATGGGCGCTGACGCTCACAAGCGCCGCCAACAGCATGGCAATGGAAAAGAAAAGCAGCAGGATGCCGCGGCTCCTATTATGCTTGAATCTGGTGATTTGCATGGAAAACCTCCGGTTGATTGAATCGGAAATCAGGCGCTCGGCGTTTGATCGCGCATGCTCGTCTATTTATCAGTGTAATCCCATAATCATTCAGACTCAATCAATTACACTTTAGTCATCCGCAGAATTAAGCAAAACAAGCCCCTCGGCGCGTCAGCGGCGGATTGATTTGTCGCGCTGGCGCAGAACACTTTGCATGGGCAAGGGCTTTGTCGAATGAGAGATAGTTCAGCAGCCTGGCCGCTTCAGTGAAGCCCAAGCCGGCAGTTGCGCGTCCAGTTGGGCGAGTTCGTCGGCGCTGATGGGGCGAATCTCGGTATCGCGCAGATGTGTATCGCGATTTTCGACGATGAGAAATGACACGTCGCGCGTCGCGACGATGTTGTGCCAGACCCCCGCCGGTACGTTGTAGATCTTGCCGGCCGCCATTTCAACCGCTTGCAGCTTGCCGCCCTCAAGTCGCGTGAAAAGCACTGCCTGCCCGCGCAGCAGAACGAAGACTTCGTCGCTGTGATTGTGTCTTTCGATCTCGTCGAGATTCACCCGGTCGAAGAGCGGTTCCCAGTTCAGCAGCGCGGCTTGCCACTTGTCGGTGAAAACCAGCGGTTCAAAGCCCTCGCCCGACCAGTCGTAGATTTCCAGCATCTCTTCCGCCCCCCAGTAATTCCAAGAAAGTCATGCAACAAAATCTAAACACAGAGGACACAGAAAGCTCAGAGAAAACCAACAGAGGAATATATTTTGCGGGCGTTTCGGCGGGTCGCGCAGGTCGCGTAGACACTGACCGCCAAACGCCCCTACAGTTCGTCCCTGTTTTGATTCTCATTACTTTCTTGGAATTACTCCTGCTTATCCGTCACAAGTGAACAGCTTGGCCCGCGCGGCTGCTCTGCAGCGCGGCATCGACGATACGCATATTGACAAAGCCTTCGTTGAGGCCTGGGTTCGGCATCTTGTCATTACGAATACAATCGATGAAATGCGCCATCTGCGCATCGTACATGACCTGCGGGCAATGTTCTTCGCGCGGATGCGGGAAACCCGCGTCAATTACTTCAACCTTTTCGGCAGCGCGATCCGGGATCTCCAGTCGCGTCGGGAAGATCTGCCCGAATGCTTTCCGCCCGTATACCTGCGTACAAGCCTCGGGTCCATCGGCATGGGGCCACCACCAGCCGCTTTCTACAATCGATGTGGCGCCATTATCCCAGCCGATGATAATCGTACCGGAGTCATCGACATCGTATTCAGTGTAGTCGGTAGAGATCTGCGCATAAACAGTACGGGGCATGGGATCGCCGAGCAAGAAGCGCGCGGTGTCGATGGCGTGGATGCCCATATCGGCCAGGGCGCCGCCACCGGCGTATTTCGCCTCGACGAACCAACTGCTCGGTCCCCAATTGACATGGATGCCATAACCCTTGGTGCGCAGGATCTTGCCCAGCCGGCCGGCGTCGATCTGTCGCTTCAACCAATGGACTTCCTCGTCAAAGCGCCAGCAATGCGCCACCATCAGCTTGGCGCCGGAAGCCTGGCTGGCAGCCCTCATCTCATTTGCCTCTGTCGTATTCATCGACATGGGCTTTTCCACCATGACGTGAATGCCGGCATAGAGCGCGGCGATGGTTTGCGGCGCATGCAAGTAATTGGGCGTGCTGACGACAAGCGCATCGACATCGCCATCGGCCAGCATGGCGTCGACGCTATCATACTGCCGTCGAATGCCGAACTTCGCAGCGTATGCCGCCCTTGATTCGGGGCGATGGTTCACCACAGCGACCAGTTCCACATCGTCCTGCGCGGCGGCCGCGCCGGCATGAATATGCGAGATGTGGCCCGCGCCGGTGAAAGCGATTTTCAGGCTCATTTGGCGTCTCCCCGCGCTTTCAATTTCGCTGGCGTACAATATCCGGTAGTGTATTGAATTCGATTGAAACAAATTATAACAACCCCCTGCCGGCCGGTAGGGGCGTTT
>JAPPMO010000074.1 GCA_028873975.1 Chloroflexota bacterium | reverse complement strand
ATTACACCGATTGTAATGGACGATTTGACTGTCCACAAAATCGGGGGAAGATCAACATTCTATGTTTTCTCTGTGCCCTCTGTGTTCTCTGTGGTTAATATTTGGTTTAGATTCCCAGCATTTCAGCCGCTATCATTTTGATGCGATTGCCCTAGATTGTGGGGCTAATCCTCAAAGACGATGCGGCGATAGACCTCCGCCAGCGCCAGGCTGCAAGCCAGCGCGTCAAGCGAAATCACATCATCCAAACTGGCATACTGCCGCAGGCTCCAGCCGTCTTCCGCGCGGCTGTAGCACTCGGCGAAGACCCGCGTCTGATCGAGGATGAGGTAGCATTGAATGCTGGGCACAGCGCCGTAATAAGCCAGTTTGTCGACATGATCTCGCTCAATAGATGAGGGCGATGTCACTTCTACGACGACGGTTGGATTCAACAGAATCGTTTCGTTCTCGTCCGCAAATATCGCTTCGCCACAGACCACGCTGACATCAGGATAGACGTATTTCGTTTCATCAATGCAAACACGCATATCGCTTGAACGAATTATGCAGTCTTTTTCGCCTAAGGCATTTGCTAGCGCGACGATCGCATAGGCGATGATCACGCTGTAATGGTTTGATCCACCCGGCATAGGAATGAGCTCCCCGTCGATGTATTCGTTTCTGATTTCGCTGGCGTCATCAAATGCCAGGTATTCTTCAACTGTCAGGTGGCGGATATTTGTAACCATGGTCCGTCCTCGCTGCGACTGAATCTTTAGGATATCGTCTTTCCTGCTTCGCTCTTGGCTGAGCAAGCCCGCGTCAGGTCCAATAGAAGATGATGCGGCCGTTTTGCTTGGCGTCAGGACGGCCCGATTTCACCGTGTCCATGGCGTGCAGGCTGAGCGCGCGCATTTGCTCGCGGCTGCACCACATGCGCACCACTTGCGGGTCGCCGGGTCCGCCTTCAAATATGCTGAAATCGACCGCCTCTTCGTCATCGTCGTCGAGGTCCTCGTCAAACTCATTTTCGCTCTGCGGCACATATTCCTGCGCGATCAAGATGATCTTGTTATTGTGCGCCTCGTATGCCAGCCCCATCTGCGCAATGCGGAATAGCGGTTCGATGGGTTCGCGCAATTCCATATCCAGCTCGCTGAAATCGGCTTCTGTTTTGGTATTGTCGCGGTCGTCTATATCAGCCAGCAATTCGGCGATGGCTGAGGAAAGCGCCTGCGCTTGTTCCTTTTCGATAGTGAAGGAGACGATGCGGCGGTCTTGCCCGGCTTGCAGATGGAAGGTGCGTCTGCCCTTGGGCCCAATGGCGCCGACGGTCACAAAATCGACCGGGTTGAGTTCAATCACATTTGACATGACAGCTCCCACAACCTATGTCTTCTTTGCAAACCTCCTTGTTCTTGCAAGGAGACGGCTGGTTATTTCGCACGAGCGCGGCGCGCCTTTTCGCCGATTAGGCGCCGAGCGGCTACGACTCTTTGCGGGCCTTCGTCTTTAATTCCAGGACATGCGCGATATCATTCATGCCCAAGACAAAGGGACGGCTATGCCCCAAGTGCAAGGTGCTGATCGACGCCGGCGAAATGACGATGCGCTGGAAGACATCGAGGTGCATGCCCAGGTAATGCGCCAGCGCCATCTTGATCAGATCAGCATGGCATACCAGGGCGATCATTTGATCCGGATGCTTTGGCGCCAAGGCTTCGATAGCATTGACCATGCGCATCTGTACGCCGCGCATGGTTTCGCCGCCGGGAAAGCGCGCGCGAGACGGGTATTCCTGCACCACATTCCACATCTTGCGCCGCTGCAAATCGCTGATCGCCTTGCCTTGCCAATCGCCGTAGTTGACCTCGCTGATGCTTGTCAGCGCCTCCACCGTCAAGTTCGGGTGATGCGCGGCCAGGGCGCAGGCGGTTTCCATGGTGCGCTCCATCGGGCTGGCGTAGATATGGTCGAGCGGCGCCGCTGCCAGGCGTCCCCCGAGCGCGCGCGCCTGCGCTACTCCCTCTTCGTTGAGGTGAATGCCCGCCATCCTGCCCGCCAGTTTGCCGGTTTTCACATAATCATTGACCGCATGTCGTATCAGAAGAAAGGTCGTCATCAAGTCCCGCCAAGAGCGCCGATACACCCCTAACATCATAACATAGTCGCGCGCGCATCGGCTAGCCAAGCTGCGGAATCGCTCAGCCCGGCGTGTATGATTGGCTGTCGAAAGATTGACCAGGAGGAAGGCATGAGGTTCGCCATCAACTATTCGCCGGAAGCCTTGCAGCTATGGCAAGACAATCGCATTCAGGTCGATCTGTTCAAGTTCCCGCCCTGGGACGAACTGCGGCTTCAAATGCGGCTGGGGCCCGGCGCCTACGTCCATTTCGATAATATCGCCGGCGGACCTTATGCCAAGGAACAGGATCCAGCCGTCCTGCAAAACTGGCTGGACGACACAGATACCCTCGTCGTCAATACGCATCTCGCCGTCTCGGCTAGCGACTTTGCCGGCGCGCCCGTGACGCCGGAAGCCGTGATCGGGAAAGCGATAGCATGGGTCGATCGGCTGGGGCGACGCTTCGGCAACGAAAACGTGGTTGTCGAAAACCCGCCATATCCGATGACGGATTGGGACGCCGGCCTGCTGGCGGAGGTGGTTGATCCGGCCGTGGTCAGCGAAATTGTCCGCCGCAGCGGCTGTGGCTTGCTTCTGGATGTCGCCCACGCGATCCGCTCCTGCGAGGGCACAGATCGGCGTGATGTGCATGCCTATCTCAATGCCATGCCCGTCGCCGCCTTGCGCGAATTGCACCTGGTCGGCATCTTGCCGTACAAGAACGAGTTCGGCCTGCGCGAAGATCACTTCGCCATGACCGACGATGATTGGTCCATAGCCGAATGGGTAATAGGGCGGATTCGCGACGGCCATTGGCGCGAACCGGAGACCATGGCATTCGAATACGGCGGGGTCGGCGAGCGCTTCGCCTGGCGCAGCGACGCCGATGTCATCGCCGCGCAAGTCCCGAGGCTGTATGAGTTGGCGCGTTCGGTTTAGGGGGATTTGTCACCAGCTGCCAAACAATAAGGCTTGTAGGGGGCGTGTAGTGGTCCCCCGAAAATCAGCTCTCTTCCCGCAGGCTTGCGGCGCTTTACGCTTTACGCTAGGCTGAAAACGCAAGTTTCCAATCTCTGGACGCTACATGAGCGAAAATAGCGCCTGTTTGCCAAGATCTCCATTGAACCGCCGTCATCTGTGGCTGCTCTTGCTGGCAACCATCCTGGTGCAAGGCATCATGTTCATCAGCTATCCGCTGGGCGCCGGCAGCAACAACGACAACGAATCGGCGCAGAAGTACCTGATCAGCGAATATGCCAAGGGCAATTTTCTGGTGGGCAACGTGCGTTACAACACCGGCTATGCCCTGGTCATGGCCCCCTTCAAAACGCTGACGGACCACTTTGACCGCTGGTCGGAGCGCGCCTTGCTGCTCTTGCAAATCCTGGCCAGCAGCGCCGTGCCTTTTCTGGTTTACGACATCATGCGCAGGCGCTTTGAGGGTCGCTGCGCGCTGCTCACTGCGATGCTGGTTCTGGTTGATCCTTTCAACTTGCAGTGGGCGCATTTTCAATTGCCCGGCTGGCTGCTCGCCCTGGCGACCGTCAGCGCCCTCTGGCTGGCGCAGCTCGCTTGGTCAGCGCCGCGACGCCGCGCCCTTGGCTTGGTGGCGCTGGCCGCGGTCTTGCTGGGCGTCATGAGTTTTACGCGTTTTAACTACGCGCCCTTGATAGCGATTTACGGTTTGAGCTTCTTCATTTGGACTCATAGACCGTTTTGGCAGCGTCTGGCGCTGTTTGGCTTGGTCGGCGCGGTCAGCGGCGGTATCCTGGGCGCCTACATCCTGCTGATTCACATCCCGTCAACTGGTACATCCACCTTGAGCTGCACCGCCGGCGCGACCCTGGTGGCCAGCTTGCCGGAAAAGAACTTCGAGATGCGCGCTTCCAACGGACCGCACTCGACCCGTTACGCGCAGTTGCTGACACTGCGACCGCAGCGCAATGTCGATTTCTTCGGCGATACTTACCCGCTCTGGCGGTTCCCGGGACCTTGGGTGAGCGAGGCGGAAAAAGCGGCTTTTCTGGCGCAGCCTTTTGGCGACGCGCAAGAGGAAATCGACATCATCTTCCCAGCGGCGCTCTATTGGCACCTCGGTCCCTGCGCCGCTGACGCCTTGCTCTACGATGTCTACGCCGAAACCGTTGCGAGCGACTTTTTGAAACTGGCGCTGGCGCATAAGGACGCGGTCTTCAACATGTTGATCCAGCACCCCGACGCCCCTCCCTTTCCGCTTCAATACGTCGACCGGCCCGAGAAGCTGACCTGGCTGGACGAAGGCTGGCTGGGTTTTCGACGGGCGGAAAGCGCGAACTACAACGGGCATCGCCTGTGGCAGCCTGGCGTCGTCGCCTACAGCGCGCTGTTCCCGACCCTCAATCTGATCAAGCTCTTGACGCCGCTGGCGCTGGTCGCGGCTTTTTGGCGGCGCGATTGGCTCCTGGTCACTGCCGCAGCCATGCTATTAACAGGATTGATATTGATCGCGATAGCCGCCACCATCGAGCCGCGCTATTATGCCGCGATGGCGCCGCTCTTCATGATCTTGATTGGCCCCTTCCTGGCGGATCTGCTTAATCGGGTTCGACCGGGCGCTTGACGCCGTGTCTTGGCTTCGTTGGCGGGCGGGAAACCGTTGCCTAGACGCACTCTCCCTAATTGCCCCAGAACAATCGCGCCAAATTTTTCTAACCACAGAGGCGCCGAAGTAATTCCAAGAAAGTAATGAGAATCAAAACAGGGACGAACTGTAGGGGCGTTTCGCCGAAACGCCCGCAAAATATATTCCTCTGTTGGTTTTCTCTGCGCTCTCTGTGTCCTCTGTGTTTAGATTTTGTTGCACGACTTAATTGGATTTACTTCTGTGTTCTCTGTGGTTAATATTCAGTTTAGATTCCCACCATTCCAGCCGCTATCACTTTGATGCGATTGCCCTGACCAATTGCCCAAGTCGCTATAGACTGTCGGCGCAATTGATGATACACTGCTCCTGCAACGTGGCAAAAAAGGTAGCTATGTCGGCTTTATCCACATTGGTGCAGTGGGTATGCACCCATAAGTCCCCCGGAGAGAATGCGATTCGCACAACGACAAACGGCGCCTCGGCGTCGGTGCTTTGCGCTGGTCTGTCATCCTCCCGCATCGGTTCGTTCACGACTGCCGGTGGCAAGAAGGCTTTGGCAATACCCAGTTTTCGTAATTTTGTCAGGAGCAAGCAGTAATGTCAGAAGAACGTATGCAAGGTACCGTGAAATGGTTCAACGCCGAAAAGGGATATGGCTTCATTTCCCAAGAAGGTGGCGATGACCTTTTCGTTCACTATTCGGAGATTCAAGGTGCAGGCTACCGCACGCTTGATGAAGGCGCGCGCGTCGAATTCCTTATAACGGAAGGTCGGAAGGGCAAGCAAGCCAGCAACGTCGCCCTGCTCGAGTAAGTTCAAGTCCGAATTTTGTAGACAAAGCCCGCCTCTAAACAGGCGGGCTTTTTGATTTCCCCTTGTACAGCAAAATAGCGCTCAGCCGAGGCTGACCCCGATCGAGTAATTTAATTCAGTACACGGTAGGAGCGACCAGGTGGACGCTGGTGAAATACTGCCCCCATCCCCCGGCCCCTTACCCCCAAAATGAGGGAAGGGGAGCTTTCTGAACCCTAATAAGCCGTTAAAGCCCCTCCCTCTTTATGGGGGAGGGGTTTGGGGTGGGGGTTTATTGCGATTTTCAACAGAGTCTACCATGTCGCCCGCCCCGCTCTACCCCCGCCGCGATTCCACAAAGTCGATAGCGGTCAGCAGTTTCCCCAAGCCCAGGGACCGATCGCCGGTCAAGTGCAAGCGGATCGCCCGCCGTCCGTGATGATGCAGGGCTTGCAGATCGCCGGCAGCCTGCGCGGAGAAGAGCGTGCCGAAACTGAAATCAAAGCCGGGAATCGCCAAATCGGGCGCGGGATCGGCGGTCAACTGCCAAAAGACGCCGTTGTCTCCGCCGCCTTTGTGATACTGGCCCGTGCTATGCAAGTAGCGCGGACCGTAGCCGATGGTGACGGCGCGCTTGGTGACATGGCGCAGCCGGCGCTGAATGTGATCGATCAACCGTTTTTCACCCGAATCGGGACTGAAATAAACCAGAAACGCGAAATAGTCCCCGGCATGTGTGCCCGCCATCTGCGCAGCGATCACCTGCACAAGGTCGCCGCCATCATAGCCGTGCTGTTGGCAAAGTTCGCGCAGCGGCTCGAGCGTGGCTTCGTCGGCGTAGATCTGCAATCCTTCCCGCCGCATGATCGGCTCGGCAGAGGGGAGGCGCCCGGTATCCTTGTAGACATGCAGCAGCGCCTTGGTCGCCTCTTTGGCTTCGGTGACATTGGGTTCATCAAATGGGTTCACGCCCAGCAAGCTGCCGGCGACAGCCGTCGCGTACTCCCAGCGGAAGAATTCCCCGGCGATGCCGTATTTATCCAGTACGCGGATGGTCACACGAGGGTGACCCGCTTCGCGCAGGGCCCGTATCGCCGCATCCTTTTCAGCCACGTCAGGGTCATTATCGACGCGCAGGTAGATAAAGAGCCGGTCGCTGACATAATCATGCGGCATGCCGATAGTCGCGCCGACAACCGGCAGCGCGCCTAATCCTTCTTTGCCCAGGCTTTCGGCCAGGAGTTGCTCCGCCCAGTTGCCGAAGCTGGTCAAAGATGCCGAGGTATAGATGCTGACCTTGTCGCGGCCTTCTTTTGCCAGCGCGCCGATGACCGCGCCCAGCAGGATGCCGGGATGATAATGCGCGGGGATCGACTCGCGACTGCTGGCCATCATGGTATCGGCGCTCTCCCAGAGTCCATCCAGGTCCAGTCCCAGCAGCGCCGCCGGTACCAAGCCGAAGTAACTCAGCGCGCTGTAACGCCCGCCGATATCGGCCGGATTGAGAAAAATATCGCGGACCCCGGCTGCCTCGGCGGTCTGCTGCAAGCGCGAACCGGCATCGGTGATGACGATGAATTGCTCGCCCGCGCCGCCGGTCCGTTCCCAGAAGTAGTGATCCAGCGCCAGGGTCTCGATGGTGCCGCCCGATTTACTGGCGACGACGAAAAGCGTATCGGCCAGGGATATGCTGTCTTCGACCTGTCGGATGCGAGCGGGGTCGGTGCTGTCGAGCACGATCAGGCTCGGGAAGCCCGCTTGCGGTCCAAAGGTATCAGCCAGCACTTCCGGCGCCAGCGAACTGCCGCCCATGCCCAGCAGCACAACGTGCTTGAGGCCGCTGCCGCGGACGCTTTCCTTCAGCGCGCGCAACCGCTCGCGGTCAATGCTCGTATCGGTATCGAGCCAGCCCAGCCGCTGAACGATCTTCTCCATCGTCGGACCATGATTCTTCCAAAGACTGCCGTCTTTGTTCCAGAGCCGCTGATTGGCGAAGTCGGCACCCAATCCCGCGACTGCTTTGTCCACCGCGCCGTGGTAAATGCCCAGCGCCAGTTTGCTGCGTTCCATGATGCCGCTGCGCAGCAGCGCGCGCTTTGCCGCCACTTGCGAGATTAAGGTTTCGAAGGCTTCGATGAAAGCGTCGACGCCATCGTCTTGCAAGCGCGCGGTCACCTGTCCCAAATCGATGCCGACTTCCAGCAGGCGATCCATGACCTCGTCCGGCGGCAGAAAATCGCCGGCCTCCCGCGTCAGCGTTTCGGCAACGACGCCGTGGTCCTTGAAAGCCGCCAAAGTCGCGGGTGGCAGCGTGTTCACCGTATGCGCGCCGATCAAGTTATCGACATAAATGGTATCGGGATAGGCTGGGTTCTTGGCGCCGGTCGAGGCCCAAAGCGGACGCTGGACCTGGGCGCCGGCCGCCCGCAAATCGGCAAAGCGCTCGCCGTCAAAGATGCGCTGGAAAGAGCGATAGGCTTTTTTGGCGCTGGCGATGGCGGCCTGCCCCAACAGTTTGCTGTTGGAAGCGATGCGGGCTGTATCCCCCCGCAGCTGCGCCGCGCGGATGTTGTTTTCCAGAATATGATCGACCATGACATCGATGCGGCTGAGGAAGAAACTGGCCACCGAAGCCACGCGCGCGACGTCTTCGCCACTTGCCCGGCGCCGCTCCAGACCGCGGATGAAAGCCTCAGCCACCGCTTCGTAATTCTCGACCGCGAAAATCAGCGTGACATTGACGTTGATGCCGGCGGCGATGGCCGCTTCGATGGCCGGCAGCCCCTCGGGCGTGGCTGGAATCTTGATCATCAGGTTGGGTCGGTCAACGGTTTGGAAGAGCCGCGCCGCTTCGTCGATCGTGCCCTGGGTATCGCGAGCCAGCAGCGGCGACACTTCCAGGCTGACATAGCCATCGCCGCCATTGCTGCGCTCATAGATCGGGCGGAAGAGGTCGGTCGCGTTTTGGATATCTTCAATCGCCAGCGCTTCGTAGATATCCGCCGCTTCCAGGTCAAGCATGGTCAAGATGGCTTCGTCGTAGGTATCGGAATCGCCGATCGCCTTTTGGAATATCGACGGATTCGAGGTGACGCCGAGCACGCCTTCTTCGTCGATGCGACGCTGCAGGTCCCCGTTTTCCAGGTCTTGGCGATGGATATAATCCAGCCAGGCGCTTTGCCCGTGTTTTTGTATGTCCAGCAAGGGCTTGCTCATGTTATCCGCTCCAATCCCAGCGTCAGCGCCGCCATTGTAGCAGGCATGGCCGCCGCTCGCTAGATTGCGGGAAAATGGGTATTCACCACAGCCGCTCGGCGGCAGCGAATTTGGGCTACCGCGCCCACACAAAATAATAAACCTGCTCGGCTACCGCAGATCGCGGTTCATTAAATAAGAGACACGAAGGACACAAAGCATTCCCAAGCTAATCATGTGAAAATGGCTTGTGATCTTTGTACCTTCGTGCTCAGGGCATTGCAATCTCAAGCGAAGCCGAAGCGCGGCCCGCTCTTCTCCACGCCCTGCCAAGCCAGGGCTGTCGCCATCACAGTGTCATCGTGCAGGCCCGTCGGCGCGCCATAGCGATAGCCCCCGCCCGGCAAGCGCTGCATTGTATAGCTGGCCAATTCCGCCAGCAGCACCGGGTGGTCAAGCAAGCCGATAAATCGGCGTTCAATCGCCAGCGCCAGGGACTCGATCAAGGGCGATTTGCTCTTTGAGGTGGTCGTGAAGCTGCGCATCGGCAGTCCTTCCGCCAACAGCGCTTCGATATTAGGCGAGCCGAAGCTGTTGGCTTCCGCCCAGATCTGCTGCGGCTGCCAGCGATCACAGATGGCTTGCAGCCGTCCCCGCTGCAAGCTCCAGCCGATTTGGTTGAAGCGATCCAGGGCGACCATGCGCCGCTCACCCGCGTCAATGATGACGATGACGGTGTAGTCGCGATCGCGCCCCCAATCCACGCCCGCTACATAAAGGCGCCCGGCATTTGTCTGCGGATAGGGATCCCTGGCGATGGCGGCGCGGATTCCCCGAAAGACCTGACCGCTGTCGTCATCAAAGCGCGCTCGATATTCCGTACCCCAAATATGCTCGGCCGTCATGCGGCGGATGCTTTCCAACTCTTCGGCGGCGATATTGGGATTTCTGTCTGTCGGGAACCAGAACGACTGCCACTCCGGCTGATACCGGGCATTTCTGCCTTTCTGAAACAAGTCGTAGAACCAGTTGCGCCCAAAGGGCGTGCTTAATAACAGCGCATCGCCCCGGTTCGTCGTCAACATCGGCCGAACGATTTCCGGCCAGACGCGCGGTTCCATATAAGCGGCTTCGTCCAGCACAGCCAGGTCCAAGCCCTCGCCGCGCAAATTGTCCGGATAATGCGTGCTGCGCACCGCGATCATGCCGCCGCCGGGCGCGTCAATGCGGCGTTCGCTCTCGTTGATCGCCCGGTTGGGCAAGCCCCTCGCGCTCGCTTTCAAGTCCCGCCAGACCTGGCTCGCCATCAGATGAGTCGGCGCCAGCCACCAGGTACGCTTCTTCTCCCATAGCGCCTGGTGCAGCAGTATCGTCTTGCCAAGCTCGGTCTTGCCCCAGCGCCTCCCACACGCCACTACTTTGAAGCGAGCGGTCAAATCCCTCACTTGCGCCTGTCCATGGTGGAACCTCCTGAACGGCACCATCGTAGAAGTATTCGAATCGGATGACTTTTTCTTTTTCTTCTTCTTGCTCATCAATTTCTTCTATCGCTTCTTCTAGTTTCAATGCGTGATTGACCAGCGTTCCCAGCGCCGACGTCAACTGATTCAATGGCGCCTTGGCCAAGGTTTCGCTGTTCATCTGTCGCAGGATCGCCTGACAGCGTTCCAGCATCCCCAACTGCAAATCAACCATCAGCCTGTCTCGCTGGCGACTCTGCCGCTGGCGCTGCCTGTCGCGCAGATCGCCCTCGGCTCTCTGCCAGTCGCGCAGCGTGCCCTTCGGAATCCCCAGCAGATCGCTGACCACAGCCACATCGCCATCGTATTGGTCGATCTGGTTCAGGGCATCAATCTTGTTATCGAGTGAGTACTTTCGCGACATTCGAGGTCCAACCTCCTTCTCCAAGCGAAAAAAGCCGCTCGGCGGCAGCGAATTGACCTGCCGCGTTCGCAGAAAATAATAAACCTCCTTGTGGCATGAGCGACGTGGTTGATTAAATAAGAAAAGAAAAGATTCCCACAGCTCGCCCTCCGGCTGTTAACGGGAACGGGAAAAGGAGGCCGTCCGTGCATGGGAGTCTTTTCTAATCTGGCGCAAGGTTAGCACGAATGTTCTAAAGGCTGGCGACAAGATCTTCGCGAGTTCAGGTTTTCTAACGATTGTTTTTCCGCGTCCTCTGTTTTGCTAGCAAGCCATACACCGCAGAGCAATCGCAGCAGTTTTTCTGAACCACCCAGGGCGACGAGATAAAAAGTTTGACCTCCCAATCGGGAGGCGATGCGGGGGTGAAGATCAACGATTGGAAGCGGCTCTAGGGCTTAGTATGTTTCTACAGTCCATGGTTGAACCCGAGAAATTCCCGTTAGAGGAACATCGGATAATCAATGGCCGCCTTGATAAATTGGGAAGGGTCGTATTTGACTCTTAGGGGTAGAACAAAACCAGTCTGCATAGACTGGTTTTGTTCTAAGTTGAGTTGTGATTCTAGGTGCAATATACCAGCTTATCAGAGAACTCGCTCTTGCCAGCATGGTTTATCGCGCTAATGCTGAACTCATAGTCCGTCCCAGTTTGCAATCCGGACAGAATAATTGGCCCCTTGCCAATGGAAAACTCTGCTAGGTGAGATAGCCCGACTACATTGTAATATACCTCTACGCCCAATACAGGCAGGTCTTCAAAATCGCTCGTCAGGCCCACAGAAACTTGACCGGCGGAAAGCCCGTCCATAGAAACCACAGGGAGGCCCGGCTTTGGCAATCTGGGATATCGTTCCATGTGCCCGCCCAAGCTAATCCAAGCCTTTATTTCTTGCGATATGCCACTATCTGCTACGATGACTCTTACCTCTGCGCCATCAAAGACACCTGCAGGTCTCGGCAATCCGTCGAAACCCAACTCGAACTCACTGAGTTTGTAATTGCCAGAGCAGGGGAACTCGTAAATAGCATCTACGTGTTGCAGGTAGATGTAAAATGACTTGTCGTTCATATAAGGTCTCAATTGTCTCCAGTCTTCTTTTCCATGACCGAAGAAAAGAGGTCTGCCAAATCGACCATTATAATCACTAGGATTGCCCTCATTCCAAAGCATCCCATAAAGCCCTACTAAGACATCAGGGTTGCCAGTGAAATAAAGGTGGTTTCTACCCTCTCGCGCATCATTTCCATGCAACATATAAGGGTCATTGCTATCTACATCCCTACAAGTAAAGTAGTAATCTGCATATACTTTACTTGCAGTTGGCGCTGTATGTGCTAAGAGTATTGCGGCCGCCGCCGCCTCAGCAACATCAGCTTGCTTAATGCGTTCGTGAAAAGACATGACTACTCCTTTTGTTGTGTAAGTCTGGCTTCAGATTAGTACGAATGTTCTAAAGCCTGGCGACTAAATCTTCGCGCGTTCAGGTTTTCTAACGAATGAGAATCATAACAGAGTCGAACTATAGGGGCGTTTCGTTGAAACGGCCACACAATATATTCCTCTGTGGACTTTCTCTTTGACCTCAGTCAGAACGAGTAAGTCATGCAGCAAATTACAACGAGGGTGCAGGGGCGAGCCAAGGCTCGCCCGCCGTTTCAGTAAGGTATTTCGGGCGACCCATCGAGTCGCCACTACCGTCGTCTTTTTTCGAGATTCGCAGGACTAACTTGGAATTATTTCTGTCTTCTCTGTGGCTAGATTATAGTTTGATTTTTTGACCATACTGCGAATGCGCGATGTGATGCGATTGCCCAGGCTTAGCTCCCGAAGACGGCCAGGGGCATGTGAAAGGACACCACCCAATTGGGCGCGTCGACGATCTCGCTGATCTTCAAGTCGCCGGCGACGCTGCAGAGGATATAAGCCTGGCTGCGATTCATAGCATGGTTTCGGCACAGCCAGCCGATCATGTAGCGGACGGCGTTTTTGGCGTTCGTCATCAAGTCGGGTCCGTGCGCGGTTGTGATGTGATAGCCGCGGCTGTCGAGCTTGCTCATCGGGCTGGGACGGCGCAGCTGCGTCTCTTCTACGCGCAAGTCTTTGCGGAGTGTGATGCGCATGGTCATCGTCATCGGCGCTTCAATGCCAGTCACGCAGACTTCGCCCTGCCCCTGCGCCGCGTGACAGTCGCCCGTGGCGAAGAGCGCGCCTTCAACCAGGACCGGCATCCAGATTGTCGAGCCGATCACCATGTCGCGCACATCAAGATTGCCGCCGTTGGCCCGCGGCGGCGCGGTGTTAAAACGTCCCGCTTCCCGCGGCGCGACGCCCACGACGCCGGGATGCGGCTCGAAGGGCACGCGGATATAATCGAGCTCGGTAGAATAGCAGGTCTCGCCTTCGATCCGCCAGTGATGCAGATAGCTGTATGGGAAGTCTTCCGGCAGCAAGCCGGCGCCGGCGCGATGCGCGGACCATCCCCAGCCTTTGTGGCGCATATCGAGTATGTCGATTTCCAACGCGTCGCCGGGTTGGGCATCCTTGATCCAAACTGAACCATTTAGCGCGTGCGCCTTGCCGCGATCAAGCGCTTCATATTCGGCGACAGTCCACTCCGGCGTCACCTGACCGCAGGGCTCCGCGCAATCGAAAATCACAACATCGCCGCTATCGATCTTCAGACGCGGCGTCACCGAGTTGTCCCAAAAGGGCTGCGTCACACTGTCGTCGAGAAAATGTTCTGTCATGCTTGGGCCTCCCTCGCTCGGGTCAATTTAATCACAATCCGCAGGAAAACAAGCGTCCCAGTCTAATGACTTGGAGCAATCGCATCAAATTATTTTCACCATCGAGAACACCGAGTTTTAGCCGCCTGTCTACACAAATAGAGAAGATGCAGGGGCGATTGACGGTCTGTGTCTACGCGACCCTGTTAATCGCCCACATTATTATGCGCGATTTTCATGGACGGCGCACAGTATCGCCCCTGCTTACGTACAGCACGTCGCTCATGCGACGAGAACGCTTACGATTTTGCGCGAGCGCGGCAGACTTTTTCGCTGCCGCCGAGGGTTGCATTTCGTAAATTATTTGTAAGTTTCAATCCAAATTGAATCCACATTTAATTAATTATTTGTAAGTTTTGACCCAAATATGAGACTGGCGCGATTGCTCTGCCAATGATGTGGAGAATGCCCGGGGACGTTACAGAACGGCGTTTCCAGGATTCATATCACTTTCTCGGAAAAACCATCTTGCTATCGTGCAAAGCAGCGTTATAATGTTTCTATTAAGTTTTCATATATTCATGGTGAAACTCATTGTATACTTTATCCCCCCCCTCCCCCGTAATATCATAATAATATTCCGATGATTGGTTGCAACCTCAATCAGTTCTCAAGAGTCGCCCTTCTTGCGCTGGTCTTCCTGTTGCCGCCGACCGCCTTGGCGCAGGCTACAAACCCGACCGCCGCCGCCTGCGGATTGCCGGAATCCGGGATCATCGTCGCTACCGTGACCTATTCGCTCACTGCCGATTGCGCCTTGACCGGGATCATAAGAACCAGCGATGGGGACGGCACAACTCAGCAAACCCTCACGATAAGCGGCAACGGCTACACGATCGACGCCACGGCGGTGGGCTTGGCCTTGCGTCTCTCGCCCTATTTCGCCCTCAATCTCAATAATGCGACGATTGTCGGCGGGGGCCGCCTCGGCGGCGGCGCCATCGAATGGGACAGCGCGCGCGGCTCCTCCACGCTAAACACTGTGACCCTGCGCGGCGCGAGCTATACCGCCATGCAATTCAACTCCGACAACACGCCAGCAGTGTCGCATTCCCTCAGCAACATTCTCATCGAGAATGCCGCTGGCAATTATTACTCGACTTGGCACGGCATTCCAGCAGGCATACACACCATAGGTCCGGTTGACCTGGCAATCAACAATATCGTCCTGCGCAATCTCCGCGGCGGCAACGCGGCTATCGGCGCCAACGATACCTATATCATTCCCGACCCCGGCACGGTCAAGGGCACAATCACCTTTACCGGCTGTCTCACCGCGGACGGGGTCTTTCCGCGCATTTATTACGGGGACATCGTCGACAACAGCAGCGGACCCTGCAGCGGCGCGGCCGGCAACGGCGGCAGTTCCGCAATTCAATATCCTCAGGCGCCCGTCAGCGCCTGCGGCTTGCCCAGCGGCGGCTTCGTCTATGGCAGCTTCACATTCAATCTCAAGGGCGATTGCCGCCTGAGCGCGCCGCTCTACATCCCTTACGAATCGGATGTCACCATCAATGGCAATGCTCGCGTCATTGACCTGTCGGATGGCGGCACTTTCATCTTGGCCGGCGAGACGCGCCTTAACAACGCGATCGTGACGGGCGCGGCTGACTCGTCCATTTATACCCACCTTGACCGCGAACTGTGGATTAGTCATGTCATTTTCCGCAGGAATGCCGAGCCACTGGTCTTTCAAGACTCGATTGCAACTTTGAGCAATGTGATTATCGAAGACCAGAGCCAAGCCGGGCGTCGGCCAAGCGCGATATATGTCTTTGGTTCAGCCCGGGTTGTCATCCGCGACGCCATCTTTCGCCGCAATACCGGCGGCGCCGGCGTGATCGATACGTGGAGGTCCTATCAATATGGACCTGATTCCGTCACCTGGTTGGAAGGCTGCATCACCTTCGAGGACAACAGCCCGGTCGATATCTCTGATCCCGGAGGCTTCTTGATCGACAACCGAACCGGTCCCTGCCCGCCGGACTGGACAATATTGGTGAAGCCCAGTGCGCCCAAAAACAAAGACGAAGACAAGGACAACTGGTCGGCGTCAGTTAAACGGCCGCCGCTAATGCTCTGCGGCGGGGCGCCAGGCGCCATAGCCATGGGCTCGGAAGCCTGCGTCTTCCGCCACGACGAGGGCGGGGATAGTATTTTGCAAGTTTATGAGATTGATCGCCTGACCTCGGAAGGCTTCCATCAGCTGACAGTGGCGCAATCGCAAGTGTCCTCACTGGAAGGCGAAAATATCGTGGCTGTTTCAGCCGATGGCCGCGTCCTGGCGGTGGTCTGGCCCGATGACAATGTGACGATCAAGGTGGGACCGAATCCCGAGGGGAAAATCCTGCATTTAACGCTGGAGGGCAGTGTGATGGGGCGGGTATTGGAGTTTACCGCGACCTATGGGACAGCCCCGGGCTTGCCCTTCATCAATCTGGCTCTGCCGCTGCGTATCCTGCCCGGTCAAGCCAGCCTGCCAGCGCAAACGAGTGTCTCCCGGCTGGATTGCATGGTTACCACACGCGACATCCTCAACTTCCGCGACGGGCCCGCCGGCAATATCAAGAGTCTGGTCCCGCCTTTTGTGACCTTGACAGCCATTGATCGCGCGGACGGTTGGTTTCAGGTCGATAATCATGGCGAGGCAGGCTGGCTGAGCGCTGATTATGTGACGCCAAAGGGAAACTGCGGATAAGCCGGCTGCCCCTCGCCGGTCCCTGGCAAACCACGAATCGCCAACGCGTGACCTATGCTCATCAAATTCTCTCACAATCCCGCATGATATCATGCTACAATTATCCTGGTTTTGATTGAGCGATCCGCAGCGAGTCCAGCCCTTATGAAAATCCTTGTCATCTCCGATATTCACGCCAATTACACCGCCTTTGAAAAAGTTCTGGAAGACTGCCAGGGCGAATGGGATTTCGTCTGGTGCCTCGGCGATGTCGTCGGTTATGGGCCCGATCCCAACGAATGCGTCGACCGGCTGAGGACCTTGCCGCAGCTATGCTTGGCTGGCAATCACGATTGGGCTGCGCTGGAGCGCCTGGATGTGCGTACTTTCAATCCCGATGCTCGCCGCGCGGTGCAATGGACGCAAGAAACCCTGACCGATGAAAACACGCGCTGGCTGGAAGCCCTGCCAGTGACATTTGTCATCGGCGAATATACCTTGGTGCACGCCAGCCCGCGGGAGCCGATCTGGGAATATATCCTGGAGCCGATGATCGCCGCCTTGAACTTCCCGCATTTCGAAACGCCCTATTGCTTTGTCGGGCATACGCATCAGCCGGTGATCTATACCATGGCAGCGGAAGACGGCAATGCCGAATCCGCCGCGCCGCACTATAACGAACCCTATGCCCTCAACGGTCGGCGGCAGATCATCAATCCCGGCAGCATCGGGCAGCCGCGCGATCAAAACCCGGCCGCCGCCTATGGCATTCTCGATATGACCGACGGCGTCTTCGAGCATCGGCGCGTCGACTACGACATAGCCGCGGTCCAGCGCCGCATGTATGACCACAACTTGCCCGAACGCCTGATAACGCGCCTTGAGCACGGCTTGTAAGCTATCAATGTCTACCCGCCAATCAGCGCGCCCTGGCGCGCGCGACGACATGAGCGACAAGATGCGGTCTTACATGGCCGAAATCTATCGCCTGGTCGACCGCCAGCCGGAGAGCGCCGAGTACACCAGCACTTCTCAACTCGCCGATCTGCTCTATGTCAGCCCGCCCGCGGTAAACCGCATGGTCAATAAACTCGGTGAATTAGGGCTGCTGCATCACGAACCCTATCAGGGCATCGCCATCACCGAAAAAGGCAAAACCGTGGCGCTGCAGCATATCCGCCACCAGCGCATCGCCGAAGCTTTCCTGGTCAAAATCATGGATATGAGTTGGCTGCGCGTTTATGACGAAGCGCAGCGCCTGAGCCGGGGGCTCAGCGAGACCGTCAGCCAGCGCATGTACCAGATGGCGGGCAAGCCCGCCGTATGCCCGCATGGCGAGCCGATCCCCGATGAAAGGGGCTGCATCCCGCCTGCCACGGATGAATTCCTCTATGCTTTCGGCGCCGGCAGCCGTGTCCGTATCAGCCGTTTGCTCACACGCGAATTCGACCGCCTGCAATACATCGAGGCGCTGGGCTTGGTGCCGGATCAAGTCTGCGAAGTCATCCATGTAGCGCCTTTCAACGGACCGATGCAACTGCGGCTCGATCGCGAATATCGCATCATTGGCGACAGTCTGGCGCGCCTCATCCGCGCGGAGCGATTGGACTGAATGGTCCCTTGCGTCAGGCGGGCAAGACTTTCACAATGGGAATTATATACTCGGCTTCGCAAAGTCCTTAGTTAAAAGTTGGAATCAGTTATATTTCAGAAACAATTCTCGCAAAAGTATACAATATATTGCGCATCGGGTAAGATACAGAAAAATTAGAATCTACAATAACGCGATAGATCTGGGGGGCTACAATGAAAAACACAGCGGCATTGGAAGCCGCTAATTCATCATCACAATCAAGCGATCCCGAGCGAATTGCCGTACTTGAAGAACGGTCGCAACACGCCGCAACCAGAGCGGAACTTCACCGATCTTTACTGTTGCTATTCACGGCTTTGCTCGCAACCCTGGGCGGGCTAATGGCACACCTGCATAACTTGACTGTTGCTAAGATAGCCGAAATGCGGACTGTATTGTATGAGCTATTGCAACGGTTTTCTGGGGGCTAACTAATCAGCTTCTCATAGGTCAGTCGCTTGCCAATCGCGTTCTTAATGAACATAATACCAACTTAAATATAACCACAGCTGCTCGGCGGTAGCCCAAATTCGCCGGTTACGCGCCGAGCGGCTGTGGCGAAAAAATAATTTATGCGATTGCCCTGAGTCAAGTATGTAATTCCCTTCACAATAGCGGTGATTATCCATAGAAATGCAACTTGGCGGGAACAAGCGTGAAAATCGGCGTATTGGCGCTGCAAGGCGCCTTCATCGAACATATCAAAATGCTGCGTCAACTGGATGTTGACGCGGTCGAAGTGCGGCTGCCCCAACACCTAGAGGGCTTGGACGGCTTGATCATCCCGGGCGGCGAAAGCACGACCATCAGCAAGCTGGCCACGAGTTACGGCTTGGTTAAACCCCTGCGTGATTTCGCCCTCAGCAAAGCAACCTGGGGCACCTGCGCCGGGATGATCTTCCTGGCAAAGGATATCGGCATCGAAGAACAGCCCATCCTGGCAGCCATGGATATTCAGGTCAATCGCAACGCCTTCGGCCGTCAATTCGACAGCTTCGAGACCGACTTGAAAATTCAAGGCTTGGGTGACGAGCGCTTCCATGCCGTCTTCATCCGCGCGCCCATCGTCATCGCCGCGGAAGCGCATGTCAATGTGCTTGCCCGCCTGGATGACGGCGCCATTGTCGCGGTGCGGCAAGAGCGCTTGCTGGCGACCTCGTTTCACCCGGAATTAACCAACGATTTGCGGCTGCATTCATACTTTTGCGCTATAGTGAAAGAGGGTTGCGCTTGACGCTGGCACAGCGAGCGAATACCACTGTTGGCTTGATGTTGACTGCGACAATGCCAGCCGCTCGGCCCGCAACCAGCGAAAAGAACCCGAGAATGGCGCGCTCAGGCAATATAACAAGCCTTCTTGTCGCATGAGTATTCGACAAGGGGACCCAGCGGCTTTTCAACCAAGTGGAGGTGCGATCATGTCAGCCGGTCGCGACGTTCGCCAAAAAACTGAAACACCAGACAAGCGCGGGGATGAAGATGCTATCGCGTCTATGCTATTGGGTATGTTAAACAGGGATGCGATTGCAGATCTGGATGACATAGAAGAACCTTCCGCCGCCGAATTGGCCGCCCTGGATGAAATGGAAGCGGAAGACGAGCCCTACGAACTGCCCAAGGCAATACAGCCCCCGCTGTCACTGCTAAATTCCCTGGAAGAACCGGAAATGGTCTCCTTGGAAGGTCTCGACGATGCCGACGATATCGAGACGGTCGAAGAAGACTTGCTGGAAGAGGACGATCTCCTGGGCGACCTGCTGGACAACTATGCTGATCTCGACCTGGACGACGACGAGCTCGAAGACGAGGGCTACGACCTGGACGACGACGATATCGACCATTTTCAGGATCTCTATGGCGAGGAAGGCGATATCATCCCCTCTTTCCGCGAGGGCGAAACGGATGACGAGGACGAAAGCGACATCGCCTATTACGATGACCTGCGCTGAGCGCGGGCGGCGCTGATGGACGGCGTCATCCTGGCCGGGGGCAAAGGCACGCGCATGCGCCCCCTCACCCTCGACAGACCGAAACCACTGCTGGAGTTGCAAGGACAGCCAATACTCGCTTGGTCCCTGTTGAGCTTGCAAGGCATCGTCGATCATGTGCTGATTGTGGTCAGCTACCTGCAGGAGCAGATCAAGCGCTTCATGGCGGACCAGGATCTGATCCCGGCCTATACCCTCGTCGAACAACTGCCCGAGCCCATGGGCACCGGGCACGCGCTGCAAACTTGCCAAAAGCTGCTGCGGGGCGATGGCTTTCTCGTCATCAACGGCGATGATCTCTATAGCCGCGAGGCGCTGCGACAACTGGCGAATCAGGAATTCGGCATCTTGTCCATGCTGCGGGATGATTTCGACCAATACGGCGTGGTCGTCCACGACGAGGCTGGGCGCTTCCTGCGTATTGACGAGAAACCGCCGCGCAGCCGTTACCGGGCGCCGGTCCCCTGCAACATCGGCGCTTACAAGTTCACGACTCAAGTCTTCGACTATGACTTGCCGATCTCGGAACGCGGCGAATACGAAATCAGCGATTACGTCGGTCTGGCGGCGGGAGAACACGTTGTCAGTGTGGTGGATTCTCCCTTTTGGCTGCCGATTGGCGATCCCGCCGCGCTGGTAGCGGCGCAACAGATCGATATCAAGCGCTGGATAGCGCCGCCATCGGGATAATAGGGGAAAATCGCTCGGCGCGTCATCTCCCATCAGCATCGAAGCGCGCTAGCCCTCACGCCGGTCTAGGAAGGCGGGCAACCTTATGCCACAATTGGTTGTACCATTTTTCACAATGTCGGGGGATTGCCCGCAGCCATGATCCACATCACCTTCACGGCCGACCAAAAGCAACTGGCTCAGCAGATCCGCGACGATTTGACAGGCGCATTTGAAACGGCGCCGCCGCTGCTGATTGTATTGGTCTCGGCGGCATCCAATCAGGATCCGGTCGTCGCTGCGGAAATCGCGCGGGCGCGCCAAAGCGGCTTACAGCTATTGCCCATTTTGCTGGAAAATGTAGCCCTGCCGGAAGCATTAGCATACGAAAAACCGCTCAACTTCGCCGCCGGTTACCGCCGCGCCATTTTGCTGCGGCGTCTCTCGCAATTGACAATGACAAGTCCGGAAGTCCGACAAGCGAATCGGCGCGCGCTGCTGGTGATCGGCGCGATCGCCGCTCTGATGTTCGGCTTGGCGATCATCGGCATGTTGTCCGGGCTGGTGGCTTTTCCCGTAGCGGAATACAACGAAGAAGCGACTTTTCAGGCGCTTTGGATTGATGGCTTGATTCGCCAGACGCTGGAATACGCGCAGCCGCGGAGCACGGATGACGCGCTCAACTTCGCGGCGACGCTGGCGGCGGCGCCAACGCGACTGCATCGATATATGCGCGGGACCGCGACGGCGCTGCCGCGAACGCAGGGGGAATAATGCCGCGCGCGGATGTGCTGATCATCGGGGCGGGACCGGCCGGCATCAACGCCGCCTATGCCCTGGAGCGAGCCGGCATCGAGTATCGCATCATCGAACGCACATATAAATTGGCCCCTACCTGGAGCAGCCTCTATCCCTCGCTGCGCTTGAATACCTCGCGCTTTTACAGCCACTTGCCCGGGCGCAAGTTCCCTTTGTCTTGGGGTATCTTTCCCACCGCCGCACAGTATCATCAACATCTGGTCAGTTGGGTGGCGGAACAGAATTTCGACATCGAATACGGCATCGAGGTTGACCGCGTGGCGCCGCGGGACGATGGCTTATGGCAAGTCGAAAGCAGCGAGGGAAGCGATGCTTACCGCGCGGTGATCCCGGCCACGGGCGTCTTCGATAATCCGATCTTGCCCGAGATTGACGGCATGGCGCGCTTCCAGGGCGAGATTTTGCACTCGCGCGATTTTCGTCATCCCGATCAGACTCGCGGCAAGCGGACGATGGTGGTGGGCAACGGACCCAGCGGCACCGATATCGCCGTGGCCGCCGGCCCGGAAGCGGCTGAGGGATCTGTCTATCTGGCCATCCGCACCGGCGTCGATCTGCGTCCGCGCTACCCCTACGGCGTGCCGCGCCATGCCTGGATGATGCTGGGCGAAACCCTGCCGGAGCCGCTCTGCGTCTGGCTGCAAAGCCGCACCGGCGCCATCAAGTACAACCTGGAGGACTTTGGCGTCTGGGAATCGCCGCCCAATACCGGCAGCGCCGTCGGCTATCGGGGTCCGGAGCTGCTCAACGCGCTGCGCGAAGGCCAGGTCCAACCGGTACGGCACCCGATTCGCTTCGACGCCAAGGGCGCGGAATTGGCGGATGGGCGCTATCTCGAACTCGACGCCGTGATTATGGCCACCGGCTTCTTCCCGGTCCTGCATCAATACCTCGATATCGAAATGCAATTCAGCCGCGAGACCTATTATCCGGAAACCGGGTGCGACTGGGATATCGGACCAAACGGCGTCCGCGGCTGGCCCCTGCGCGATGTCAGCGAGCACCCGAACGGGCGGCAGATCGCCGGCTATCCGGGCCTCTATCTGGTGGGCGTCTTCTACAAAGGGCGCGGCGCCTTTTATAACATGGGCGCGGAAGCCGCCATCGCCGCCGAACAGATCAAGGCGCAGCTTTCGCAGCGGCTCTATTCAGCGGCGGCTGTATAAGAGCCTCATGCGCCGCACGATTTTCATCCTCGCGATTATCCTGAGCCTGGTCTTCGGCGCTTTGGTCGCCTTGCGCTTCACCCTGGCCGCGCTTTTCCCACCGGCGATAGTCGTCTATATGTCGCTGCCAGATGGCTTGCCGGAGATCATCCTGCACGATCTGAGTCACAATCTGAAACTGCGCCTGGATCATTACGACTATGTCGAGCCAGCGATTTCGCCCGATGGCGCGCGCCTGGCGCTGACGCAACTGCTGCCCTACGGCAGCGATATCATCGTCTACGATATCGCCAGCGCGGGTTCTCGCCGGCTGACGGGATCAAAGTCCATCGCCGAATCGCCCGCCTGGTCACCCGACGGCGAGTGGATCGCCTTCCACAGCAACCGCGAGGGCGACAACAACATTTATGTCATCCGCCCGGACGGGAGCGGCTTGCGCCGCATCACAGCCTCGGGAGCCAGCGAAAGACAACCAGCCTGGTCGCCGGACGGGGAGTCAATCGCCTTCGCCTCCAACCGCGGCGACGGCTGGGATATTTATACTTACCACCTGCCCAGCGCCTCCCTGACCCAGCTGACGACGCATCCCAATCCCGATAACTCGCCGGATTGGTCGCCCGATGGGAAGACCATCGTCTTCGCCTCGCGGCGCGATGGCGCTTCGGCGATCTATCTATACTCGCTGGATACGAGACAGGTGACGCCGCTGGTGGTGGAGTTTCGCTACGACAGCTTGCCCAAGTGGAGGCCCGACGGCCGCGCCGTGACTTTCGCTCGCTCGGTGGACGGGGTCTCGCGCATTATGCGGGTTGATGTGGAGACGGGCGAATTGACGCGGCTGCGCCTGGGCGCGCCGGATGCCGATTCGCTCAGTTGGTGGCGGCGACGCGAATGAGGCATCGGCGCGGCTGTTCGCTATCTCCCAGAGCAGATAGCCTCAGAGCAATGGCACCAGAATAAACATCGCTGCAACTTGGCCAAAGCAGGCTCAAATTTAACCACCGAGGGCACCGAGAAAAGCAATGAAAATCAATACTCTTGTTTTATTTCAGACATGCTTTTGAGCGACATATGTGGTTTCCCTGGCAACTTTTCAATATACAGGTGGCGGATTTAGAGGCAAAGTCGTCAAAACACCCTCAACTCTGTGCCCTCTATGGTTAGATTATAGTTTGATTTCTTGACCATTCTGCGAATGCGCGATGTGATGCGATTGCTCTGGCATAGCCTATTCGCCCTTTGACCGCGCGAATGAAGGCGGGTCGGTATGGCGGATTTCTGTTATGTGGATCCAGTCCTCGGAATGCTCCTCGACCAGATAGATGCCCGGGATCGAGATGATGCCAAAAACCAGCCGCACAATCGTAGTCCCCACGAAGGCCGCTACAAATTGCTCGCCAGTCCAGCCGCCGAGGAAGGCGATGGCCAGGAAGAGGATGCGATCAAGCGGGATGCTGATGAGATTGCTGACGAGCACGCGCCCCCATTGATGCGCGCCCCCAAAGCGATCCACCCAGCGCGTATAGATTTCGGTATCGACCAACTGGGAGACGACGGAAGCCGCGACAGCCGCTATCAGGATGCGAAATTCGGGCTCGAGCAGCTTGCTCAGCGTGATGCGTTCCTCTTCGGTCATGGCCGGGGACATGCCGGAGATGATGGCGAAAAAAGCTTGCGCGACCAGGTATATGACAGCGGCCGCCAGGATCAATGTCCTCGCCACGTAAGGTCCCGCCAGTTTGTGCGCCATATCGCGCAAGGTGAAGGTCAGGGGATAGGCGATGGAAAAGGCGGCAGTCGCATAGCCAAACAAGGTCAAGCTGCGCAAGTTAGAAATATCGGCGACCATCTGCGCGGCGACATAGGCGACGCTGACGAGAATCAGTATATGGAGATTCCGGATGGACATAGCTCCCCTCCCGCAAGAATTTTGCCAATTGCATCAATTCTATTGTAACGGAAAATGTTCTGGCAGGTAAATTGAATGGTCCCGCGGGGGTGTATCGAAGTCGCTTGAAATGAAGAACAACAAGCCCCTGCCAGATCGTTCCTATTTTGGGTTGCCGCAAAGGATACACTACCGGTCCCGCTCAGGGATTCAGCTTGTCTCGTCGACGAGTCGCTGTTCGCGCGCGAGCAAGGCGCGCTTGCGTTCGATGCCCCAGCGATAGCCGCCCAGGCTCTTGTCTTTGCGAATGATGCGGTGGCAGGGGATGACCAGAGCCACCGGATTGCCGGCGCAGGCATTGGCAACCGCTCGACTCGCGGTCGGTTGACCGATGGC
The DNA here is from genome assembly GCA_028873975.1 of Chloroflexota bacterium. GTDB lineage: Bacteria > Chloroflexota > Anaerolineae > Aggregatilineales > Phototrophicaceae > UBA6055. The sequence goes on along the minus strand of JAPPMO010000074.1, from coordinate 9,878 downwards.
GGCGGCAACCTCGCTATAAGTGCGGGTCTCGCCAACGGGGATCGCTTGCAGCTGCTTCCAGACTTTCAATTGAAAAGCGGTCGCGCGCAGGTCGAGCGGCAGGTCGAGATCTGGCTGCCAGCCTTCGAGATAAGCGATGACCTTTCCCACCCAGTAACCGACGCCTTCGTCATCGCGCAGGCGCTCGGCGCGCTCGAATTCACGCGCCAGGTCGGCGACCAGTTCTTCGGATTGATCGCCCAGACTGAGCTTGCAGATGCCGCGCTCGGTCACAGCGACCAGCAACTGACCCAAGGGGCATGGCGCAACGCTGTAAAAGATGGTCATGCCCTGCCCGCGCTTGCGGTATGTGGACGGCGCCATGCCCAGTTTTTCGTCGCTGTTTTCATAGAGCCGGCTGGAAGAACTGTATCCGACCGAGTAAATGGCGTCGGTAATGCCTTCCCCCGCTTGTACCCGCGTTTTGAAATCTTCCAGGCGCAGGCTGGCGGCAAACTCGCGGGGCGATACGCCGGTCGCCGCTTTGAACAGCCGCTGCAGGTGATACGGGCTGATGTGGAACTCGCGGCTCAAATCCCCCAGTCGGGGTGATTGCGGATGAGCCTCTTGTAAATAGGCGCAGATCCGCGCTACCAAGTCCCTATCATTTGCCATGTCTCGCTGGCCTTTCATCTTCCTGCTCCCCTGCTCGGCGCTGATGAACACATCATAGTCGAGGTGAAGCGGCAAAACACTCTGATTCTTGCGCAAAGCCGCGGGCAGCGCGGGAGCCGGCGATATGCGGCATTGCGCCAGGTTTTCGAAGTTTTACTTAGCGTGGTGGTCTATCGCGGTCCCGGCTGCATCAGACCGGGATTTCGGCAGAGTCGACGAATTTTACCGACTTCGCCGGGTCGACGACGCCTTCGATGATATGATCGCGCAGTTTCATGTACTCGGGATTCATGCCATATACGAAAATATGGCTTTGTCGGGGATGCGGCGCGCGGTGAATGGCGGAAAACTGTCGCAAGATCCCTTTCGGCGGGTGAAAGGTCCGGCTCATGTCCAGCAAGATCGGCACACGATAATCAACGGATTTGATCATGCGGTGCCATTGTTTGCGCGCCTCAATGAAGTCGCCCAAGCTCCATGGATCATCGAAGCGCGTCGTGATGCAAGTCCGTTCCTGGTCTTTCCAGCGCACAGTAATTGCCATAGATGATCTTACCAATCAGGCATTCGCCGCTCGAAGCTATTTCCGCGACGGCCATATCGTATGCAACAATATGATCTACTGTAGCGCATAAGTCCCTGCCCGCACAAGTATTGCTTCAGTTTATTTTCTACTCATCTTGTTGCTGCGAAATACCGAGACAAGGGAGACGCTGCTTGGCAACACAGTTGTCAACCGTAGCCCGGCAAGGCGCAGAGCAATCGCATCAGGTTTTTCCTAACCACCGAGTTTTAGCCGCCTATCTACAAAAAAAAGAAGATGTATGGGCTCGCCCGAAACCACAAGTCGCGGCGGCAACGGGCGACCAGATTGGTCGCCCCTACAAGGCTCGCTTTCTTTGCTTTTCTCGGTGTTGACGGTCAGTGTCTACGCGACCCTCGGTGTCCTCGGTGGTTAAAATTGAGCCTGCTTTGGCTAAGTTGCAGCGATGTATATTCTGCTGCGATTCCGCTGATGTTTAGGGGATGCCCCAAGGCTGAATGAAGTCTTCCCGTTCGACGCCCAAGGCGTCGGCAACGCGGTTAATATAGTTGAAATAAGCGACTACTTGCGTGGCATCGTGAATGGCGACATCGTCCAGACCGGCGCCCCGCAGGCGCTCCACATCCGCCGCTGTCATCTCGGTTGGCTGAGACGTCAATTTTTCCGCATAGGCGCAGAGCGCGCTATCAGCGGCATTCAGCCGCGCCCGCCGCCAATCGCGCGCGATGGCTTGCACAAAGGCATCGGCTTCCGCTTCGCTTTCGAATCCCTCGACCTCAGCCCGGAGGTCATGCGCGTGGGACTGGATTCAGTATTCGCAGCGGTTGGCGACGCTGACGACCACCGCCAGCATCTCGCGCTGCTGCCGCGACAGGGGCGACTCCGCAAACATGGTCGCGCCGTACATCTCCATCGAGGCTTTCATGACGCGCCCGTTTAACGACATGATCGCCACGATATTCCAGACGCGCCCGGCGCGCTTGACCGCTTTTTCCAGTTCTCGTTTGACCAAGCCAGTGGCGCGGTCGAGCGTGATCTGTCTGATGTAGGGCATGTCTCGCCTCGCTAGAACAGGTCGGGCGCTTGGATGCAGCCGTCGCTGACAAGATCGGCTGGGTCGGGATAATCGGGCGGGATGCCGGGCGCGGTCACTCCCTCGCCGGCTTCAATTCTCGCAGCGACTTCGAGGTTGAGAGCGAGCAACTGTTCGAGGATATCGCGGTCGGGGTCGAAGCCGTAGGCGGCGAGCACTGCGGCGTCGAGAGCGGCGTGCAGCTCGCGCAATTCGTATTCCCCCGGAAGTCTTTCCATCAAGCGATACATCTCACGCAATGACAAATCATTCGAAATTCCCATGTATTCGCGACGAAATACATGGATAGCGCGGCCTGCGTCGGCGACAGATCGAACCTGTTCATGTCGGGGGTTCTGGGGAAATGGAAAAGTTTCAAAAACTCTGGGCACATACGTTGGACGCGCGTCTTCTGTTCCGCGGCTGCCCCCTTTAACGTTCCACCACAAGCAATGCAATCTCGACTGCAAGATACCAAAAGTGTAATCGTCGCTAAAGGGAAATGCCTGAATCCCGTCAGCTATGACAATTTCAGGACATACAAAATCGAATACTTGATAGAGATTTGTACGCGCCGTGATAATGTATCGCCCCAAGGCCTTATTATCAATGGCTTCCCTAAGACCTACGCGGCGACTGTGGTGCAACCACCACTGTGATAGCACAGCCCGATAATTCCAGTTTGTCCGGGCACTGGGATCTTTTACAAGCGCGGCTTCGTTGAGAGCTTGCTCTTCAGCAGCCTTATCTCTCCTGAAGGGGAGAACTATTTCCTCAATATGCTTGAAGACTTTAGAATACGACCTTGCTTCGAGTAGTTCCATGCTCCGAAAATCAATTACATATTTATGGGGACGTCCAAACCGATTGGCCAACATGTCGTTTCCCCGCAGATATGGAAAAATAACTTCCATGTTTCGAGGATTGTCAGCCATAAATGCCCGCGCAACTTCAGCTGACAATACAAAACCCTCATTGCGACCTGTAGTCTGACCTTGAAAGACACGCTTTGGGTTCCGATTTGCATTCAAAATTTTGGCGCTGCTAATATCGGTTAGTTCGGACAATGAACTGTTGATGCTTGGCAAATCCAACTGTTCAAAGGCAGAATCGCCCGCTTCATTCTTCCCTCGATAAATGTGCAGTCGTTTAGGTGAAAAGGGTGGAACTGTTTTTGTCCAATTTACAATGGACACGTCCACATTTGCCTCACCTGACCATGGCATGGATTGAATCGCGTCATATATAACACCGTCATTACTGACAATGTAATCCAAGCTGGCTTCTCGACTATTCGTTTTGGTTATGCTATTTGTGCCGACTAAGCCTGCCCTTGCGCCGAAATTCATTCGGTCATGCGCTTTCCGAAACCAATACACACAGTAATCAGCCTTGCCATGCACTTCGCTAAATGTGTTTTGTACGGCGTTCGTATACGCTATACCATGCTCTCTTCGCCTATCGCTAAAGCTCAAATATGGCGGGTTGCCAATGCAAGCGTCAAAGTCCACCCACTCGTTGAAAAGCGCGTCTTCCACCTTGATGTTCGCGTCGAGGTTGTCCAGCGGCAAGGGATCTTCGTCGGTTTCAAACTCGTCCACCGCCAGCTTCTTGGCGATCATGAGCGAAACCTTCGCCAGCTCAACGGCGAATTCGTTGATGTCGTAGCCGTAGAATTGATCCGCCGTCACGCGCCGCGTCAGTTGCGTGGCGTCGCCGCCCAACTCAACAATCCGGTCGCGCAGGTCAACTTCCAGCGCTTTCATTTCTCGATACGCCACAAAAAGAAAGTTGCCTGATCCGCAAGCCGGGTCCAAGACTACATAATCGCACAAGTTGTCGTGGAGGTTCAGCGCGTCATCCAGAGCGTTTACTGAATCTATGTCGTCCCGCCAAGGCTCGGCGATGACCGGGTCTACAATGCGCTTAATATCGAGCTCGCTGGTGTAATGCGCGCCTTCGCGGTGGCGTTCCTTTTTGCCCATGCTGTATTCAAAAATACTGCCAAATATGGAAGGACGAATCTTTGACCAGTCTTCATGGCAGGCGCTCTCGAGCCTGTGCAACTGTGGTCCACTCAGGAAAACAGGATGGACTTCCTGAAATATTCCGCCATTGAAATAGTCGACTTGGCCGAAGCGTCCAGCACGACGGCTGTGTTTGGGATAATTCATCATTGTGAAGAGCAGAGCCATAAGGTCATGTGAATTATCGGTGGCATTCTTCCGCTGGCGACTATCTTCCAAGATGTTAAGCAAGGTTGCCTGCGGCAGCAGGCCGACATCTTCGGCAAAAAGAGCAACCATGCACTGCAAGGTAAAGCGCAGCGCGATCGTCCGGTCTATGTCTACGACTTCCTCCAGCGAGCGGAAAAGTTCCGCCAGTTGAAATGCCGCGTCTTTGGTTACTTCCACGCGGTTGTTCTTAAAGACCGGGATTCGATGCGGGGCTGGCTCTAAGAATGTGAGCGCGGCGCGGCGTTCGCTCGTCAACTCTTCGATTCTGACGATGTCAACAGGATCATAGAACTGGATCTGAAAATCAAAAATCCATATTTCATCGAAATTGCAGAGGATAGCGTAGCGTGGGCGGACCCGGCTTTCGAGGCTCTTCCAGTATTCTTCTATCTGAACGTAATGCCGACGAAGGTCCTCCCCGCGCTTCTTCATTTCGATAAGCGCGCGTCTGGGAATCAGGTAGTCAGCGAAGGAAACAGTGGTCTTGCCGTTGCGCCGGCGGCGAACCCGCTCCTCATAGCGACCGGCTTCCAGCGCGCCGGCATGACCAAAGGCGCGCATCAAGTGATCTAGGAAGATCTGCGCTTCGCCTTTTTCGTCGCCCCTGATATGTTGCCGCCACCAAGCCACAAACTCTCGCAGCGATTGTTCTATCGACATTCACTCCCTCCTGCAATAGAACAATTGTATCATAGCGAATAACGCTCAAACAAAAAAGAGCGGGTTGAGTCGCCCGCCCTCGAACCTGCCTTGCATAGACTGGCTTACTTCCTCAGCCGGGGATCCAGCGCGTCGCGCAGGCCGTCGCCGATGAAGTTGACGCAAAGCACCGTCAGCGAAATCAACAGGCCGGGCCAGAATACCAAGGTCCAGGTGATCGTCAGGTAATCCTTGCCGTCAAAGAGCAGGCGCCCCCAAGTGGGGAAATCCGGCGGGAAGCCCAGGCCGAGGAAGGACAGGGCCGATTCGGTAATGATGGCGCTGGCGATGCTGAAGGTGGCGGCGACGATGACCGGGCTGAGGACATTGGGCAAGATGTGGCTGCGCAATATGCGACCGTCGCGCGAGCCGAGGGCGTCCGCGGCGGTGATGAACTCGCGGGACTTCACCGACAGGACCTCGCCGCGCACCAGGCGCGCCGTCGGCATCCACTGCAAGCCGCCGATGACCGCGACCATCAAGATGAAGACGCCGCCTTCGGGACCAAAAGACGCTTTCAGCGGTTCGCGGAAGAGCATCATCAGCACGAGCAGAAGCGGCAGCTGCGGCAGGGCGATGAAGATATCGGTCAGGCGCATCAGCGGGTTATCCAGGCGGCGGAAGTAGCCGGAGGCCAGCCCGACCAGGGTCCCGATGGTGATGGCGACAGCCATGGCCGAGACGCCGATCGCCAGGGAGACGCGCCCCCCTTGCAGGCAGCGGGCTAAGGTATCGCGGCCCAGGCTGTCCGTGCCCCAGGGATGCTCGGGCGAGGAGATCTGATAGGCGGCGATGATATCGATATAGGTTGGGTCCACCGTCCAGAAGGCAGGACCCAAAAAGACGCCTGCCAGGATAATCAGCAGGACCGCCACCGCGACAATGGCCAGCTTGTGCTTGCGGAATTGGCGCCAGGCATCGCCGACAAAGGTGCGGGATTCCTGCATGTCGGCGACATCAAATTGCTTTGGTTTGCGCTTCTCTATGGTCGTCATAGTCAATGTCCCTAATGCCTAAGTGTAGGTGACACGGGGATCAAGAATCCCGTATAAGACGTCCGCGACGATGTTGAACAGCACCACCAGCACTGCAAAAATGAAGGTGACCGTCTGCACGGTGGGCAGGTCGCCGCCCTGAATGGCGATGATCAAATACTGACCGATGCCGTTGACGCGGAAGATCTGCTCGGTGATGATTGCGCCGGCGAAGATGCCCGGGATGCCCAGCGCGATCAGCGTCACCACGGGTATCAGACTGTTGCGCACGGCATGGCGCGTCACCACCACGCGCTCGGTCAAGCCTTTGCTGCGGGCGGTGCGGATATAATCCTGCCCCAGATTGTCCAAGGTGGAAGCCCGCGTATAGCGGCTGAGCTGGGCGGTGAAATAGAGTGTCAGCACCGTCACCGGCATGAACATCTGGTTCAGCTGCTTTTGCAGCGATGCGACATCGGTGACGACATGCGTGGTGTCGTAGACGGACGGGAACCACTTCAAATTGACGCTGAAGATGATGATGAACATGAGACCGGTGAAAAAGGTCGGCACGGAAAAGCCGATCATCATCAGGAAGGTGCCCACCTGGTCGAAGATGGAGTACTGCTTGTAGGCGGATAGGATGCCGACGGGCACGGCGATGAGCACGCCGAGCAAGTAGGACGAGCCGACCACCCACAAGGTCTGCGGCAGGCGCTCGGCGATGATATCCATGACCGGTCCGCGGGTGGCCCAGGAGATGACGCGGGTGCGATCCTCCGAGCCGGGCAATTCGATACCGGTCACGGTCTCGAAGAAGTTCAGTGGCTCGGCGATGAAGAACTGATTAAGCCATTTGACATATTTGACGACGAAGGGATCGTCCGCGCCCAAAGCTTCACGGATCTTCGCCCGCACCTCGGGCGGGATGGTCAAGGGCAGGTTGCCGGTGGGATCGCTGGGGGATAACTCCAGAATCGCAAAAATAATAAAACTAATGACGAGTATCGTTGGGATGGCGGTCAAAAGCCTTCGGATTATGTATTTTCCCATAGGATTGCCTCATCCAACTCTTCGATCAATTATGAACTACAGAGTGCGCAGAGAACGCAGAGACTATTCATAATTGACAAAGCGCTTTATTCCGCCCTTTGTCAACTGTTTAACGTTGAAATTGATGAGCAGTCCCCGCGTCAATCCTGTAATCTTCATATATGAAATAATCTGTGTCGAATGAATAGGAGCAAGTTCCTTTACTGATTTCAATTCTACAATGACCTCATTCTCTACGACGACATCAACCTTGAATGTACCAATGTTTATGCCGCGGTAGTGGACTGCGAGCGGTTTTTGTCTTTCGTAATGTAGCTGTTGATGCTCAAGTTCAATACAAAAAGCCTCTTCATACAAACTTTCCAGAAGACCTGCGCCAATCCGATTATGCACTTCAATGGCAGCGCCGATAATTTTGTAAGTGAGCGGATCCTGCTCTTCAGACGCGTTCCTTTCATTCAAATCTCTGCGCTCTCCGCGTCCTCTGTAGTTCAAAAGAAAAATGTCGCCCTTCTCCCGGTAAAGGAGAAAGGCGACGTTGCCTGCCGATTTTCGCTACATGCGCGTCCATTCGGCGATATTCCAGAGTTCGGAATCCCAGGCGTTCATGGCGACGCCGGACACAGAGTTGTTGTAGGCGGAGACGCTGCCGCGATAAACCAGCGGGATCATCACGCCGTTCTGCACCAGCATGTCATTCATCTGGATGGCCAGATCCGCGCGCTCTTCCAGCACAGCCGTTTGCGCCATCTGGTCCAGCAAAGCGTCGTAATCTTCGTTGTACCAGCGCGGGATATTCGAGCCGTTCCAGCTATTGTGCGGTCCCACGATTTCCGTGGTGCGCCAGTTGCCCATGTAGCTCTCTGGATCGGTGCCATTGGAGCCGTTGGTGTACATCTCGATATCGGTATAGAACTTCGAGTATGTATCCGGGCTGGCGATGTCGCCGCCGAAGAAGACGGCCGCGTCGATGTTGCGCAGCTCGGTCTCGACGCCGATTTCCGACCACCACTGCTTGATCAAAGCCTGCGTGTTCTGCCGCACGGCGTTGGTCGAAGTCTGGTAAGAGACTTTGAGGGGAGTGCCCATGTATTCACGGATGCCATCGCCGTCGCTGTCCATGATGCCCGCTTCGTCCAGCATGGCGTTAGCGGCGTCGATATCTTGCACCAAGCAGTCATCGTTGTTGGTCGAGGCGTAGATTGGCGGACCCGGCAGGACGTTGCAAACGGGGACGCCGCCGGCGCCATAGAGCTGACCGGCGATGACGCCGCGATCAATCGCTTTGGACATGGCTTGCCAGACAGCCGGCTCCTGCAAGAAGGGGTGGCCATTGCTGCCGTCCTCCATCCAAACCGAGCGCGTATCGCCATCCAGCATCGGGTCGGGATTCGTGTGATTCATAATGAGCCGCTCAACGTTGGTGGCGAAGGCGACGACAACCGTCCCGTTCCCAGCCGCTTCCATCGCATTCAAGACCTGGGGCGAAATCTGCAAGTTCCAGGCGTAATCGGCTTCACCGGTTTCCAGCACGGCGCGGGCTGCGGATTCGGCATCGCCGCCACCCTTGAAAACAGCCCGCGCGAAGGCCGGCTGCCCCGCTACGCGGTAGTTGGGGTTGGCGGTATAGGTGACGACGTCATTGGTGCGGAAGTCCTCCACGACGAAGGGACCCGTGCCGATCGGAGCGAAGTTCTGATCGTTGCAGCCGAGCGCGGCCGCGCCTATGCAATCTTCAAATTGCGCTTTTTGGATGATGGGGGTGAAGTAGCCGACGAAAGCCCCATAAGGGAAGGGCTTGGGCGAATCAAAGTTGATTCGAACCGTCAAATCATCCAGCGCTTCGATGGACTCCACATTGGCGAATTGGGAGAGCACAGTGCAGCCGGTATCCGGGTTCATGCAGAACTCGCCGCTGAAGACGACGTCCTGGGCGGTCAAGGGGCTGCCATCCGACCAGGTGGTGCCTTCGCTCAGCGTCCAGGTGATGGAAGTCAAGTCTTCCGCTACCCCGCCGTTGGCGACGGTGGGAATCTCGTCCACCAGCCAGGGCACCATGACACCGTCGGGATCGTAGCGCGCCAGTGGTTCCAACACCAGCGCCGCCGCTTCAAATTCTTTGGTCCCGTTGCCGAGGTAAGGATTGAGATGAGAGGCCGCCTGCCAGAACAGGATGTTCACGGTATCTTCACTTTGCGCTATGGACATGCCGCCAAAAGAGGACAGCGCCATAACAACTATCAACAAAAGGGTAAGCTTGGTCTTCATAGTCTCCTCGCTCAATAGATTGAACAGTTTACAAAAGCAAAGCAAGACGATTATACCAAATAATGATTCGATTTCGCAAATGCGACCCCGACTCGGTAGCAGGGCAATCGCACCAAACTGAAATGGCACAATAATCAAATACTTTTCCCGCAACTTTTGTAATCTGTAGGGGCGTTTCGCTGAAACGCCCGACGTCTAGAAACCGAATGAGAATCGGGCGACTCGCCGAGTCGCCCCTACCAGGCTTGTCCGCTACTGACGCGAGCCATTGCCGTATTCTACCACCCCCCCCAACCCCCTTGCCCCAGCGAGCTAGGGAAGGGCTGCGAACTCCTTGCATAGCGTCGCTCGCAATGCCAATTCGCCTAATATTACAC
>JAPPMO010000083.1 GCA_028873975.1 Chloroflexota bacterium | reverse complement strand
ATTTGGTTTAGATTCCCACCATTTCAGCCGCTATCATTTTGATGCGATTGCCCTGCGCTTCATCCGTCAATGCGCAAGCGCCGCTAGCGCCGTATTTTCCGCCTAATCCCACTCCGAACGGCGGCGCGTCCGCCGATAGGACTCGTCGTTCTGGCCCCGCATGATCTGGCGCCGCGCTTTCTGCACATCGCTTTCGTGTTTGAGCAGGACGGTCAAAGTCGTTTCCAGCGTTTTTTCGTCGATGCTATCGGCATTGAGCATGACCAGGGCTTTCGCCCAGTCGATCGTTTCAGAGACGCTGGGATTCTTCTTCAGGTCCAGCCGGCGCAGACCTTGCACCACCTCCACGGTTTGCCGCGCCAGCTTGTCCTCCATCTCCGGCACCCGCATTTTGACGATATTCATTTCCGCTTCGTGGCTGGGATAATCGACGAAGAGATAGAGGCAGCGTCGTTTGAGCGCTTCGGAAAGCTCACGGGTATTATTGCTGGTCAAGACCACACTGGGGTGGCGCCGGGCTGTAACCGTGCCCAACTCCGGGATTGATACCTGAAAATCGCTGAGGATCTCCAGCAAAAAAGCTTCGAACTCGGCATCGGCGCGGTCGATCTCGTCAATCAGCAGAACGACCGGTTCATCGCTCAAAAGCGCCGCCAAGAGCGGGCGCGCCAGCAAGAAACGTTCGCTGAAGAAGACATCGTCCTCTTCGCCCAGGCGGTCGGCGGCTTGCCGCAAGGTATCGGCTGCCGCCAGCAGATCGCTCAACTTGTCGCGCAGCAACTGCGTATAGAGCATCTGCTTGGCGTATTCCCATTCGTAAAGCGCCTTGTTCTCGTCCAGCCCCTCGTAACATTGCAGGCGAATCAAGGGTTTGTCAGCCGCGCCCGACCAGGCTTTTGCCAGTTCGGTTTTGCCAACGCCTGCGGGTCCTTCGACCAGAAGCGGCTTGCCCAGCTTGTCGGCCAAGAAAACGACCGTCGAGATGTCGTCGCTGGCGATGTACTGCTCTTGGCTGAGGGCATTGGTGACACCTGCTACGTCTTCAAACATAAGTTTGCGATCCATTCTGTCACGTTGCTAGTTGCGCCAAACCGTGTATTTGGAGTGTAACCGACTTGTTCTTGTCCTGGCAAGCAAGTTTCACGATCGTATGCGTTCTGGTATAATTGGCTGCATCAGTGTGAGTTGGAGGGCTTTCATGAAGACCAAAGAGCTGTTGAGTGAAATTCAGCAACTCAATCGCAATGAAAAACTGAAGATTCTTCAATTCTTGTCGGACGACTTATCAACTGATATTGAGAAACATTTTGAGGGCAGGAAGTTATTCAGGGTATCACCTCGAATTCGCGCGACTAAGGCCGCGATTATCCAACTCGAAATGTTGCGGTAATTCTATTTTGGCAACTCTATTAAGGGGCGCGAACCAATGCCCGATGTATTCTTGCAGGAGACCGTCCCCCTGCCGCCGCAAGCGGCGTTTGACACCTTTGTGCGGCAAATGGACGTCTGGTGGCCGCGGCAGGGTGTCTTTCCCTACAGCTTCGCGCCGGAGGGCGCGTTCCCGCGGCGCATCCGCTTTGAAGCAGCGTTGAACGGGCGTTATTACGAGACTTTTTCCGATGGGGGAGAATACGAGATCGGCCGGATCACGGTCTGGCAGCCGCCGGCGGCGCTTGGCTACACTTGGCGGGATCCGGCCTGGGCCGGGCATAATCAGATCAGCTTGCGCTTTGATGCCAAGGGCGAGGCTACGCTGGTTACCTACGAACAGGATGGCTTTGGGGACGCGGGCGTGCCAGATTTGATTCCCTATTATCAGATCGGTTGCCGGCAGACGCTTTCGGCATACGTCGCGCACTGCCGCGCGATCTTCGAATTGGGACAGCTAGGGCAGTGATTCAGTTGAGCAGGCCGCCGATTCGTTCGATAATGTAGGCGCCGATATCGGCTTTGCTGCGTCGGTCAATCTTGTGTAAACCGCCATCCATATCCAGCACAAGCACGCGATTGGCATCCACTTGAAAACCGGCGTCTTCCGCGGTGATATCGTTGGCAATCAGCAGGTCCAGCCCTTTGCGTTGCAGCTTGTCGCTGGCGTTTTCGACCAGATTTTCGCTTTCTGCGGCGAAGCCAACCACGATCATGGGATAACCCGTATCAGCGCGCCTTTGCTTAACCGTCATCAAAATGTCGGCGGTGCGTTCCAGGGGCAAAGTCAAATCGTCGTCCGCTTTCTTGATTTTTTGCTGGGAAACATCAGCTGGTTTGTAATCGGCCACCGCCGCCGCCATGATTAGCGCAGTCGATTCGACAAGGTTTTCCAGTACAGCCGCTTTCATCGCCGCGGCAGAATCGACCGAAACCAGCTTGGCGCCAATTGGCGTGGCCAAGTGCTGCGCTGCCGAGATCAAGACAACCTCCGCGCCCGCGTCAAGCGCGGCTTGCGCGATGGCATAGCCCTGCTTGCCGGAGGAGCGATTGCTAAGAAAGCGCACCGGGTCAAGAGCCTCTCGCGTGCCGCCGGCTGTGACCACCAGCTTGTGCCCCGCCAGTTCGCCATCCAAGCCCAGGATCCGCCGGACTTGCCCTATCAAGGTCGACGTCTCTGGCAAGCGCCCCAAGCCCGACAAGCCGCTGGCAAAGCGTCCGGTTTCCGGTTCGATCAAGTGGACGTCGCGGGCCCGCAAGACTTCGAGGTTGGCGCGCAGCGCGGGGTTCTCGTACATCGCGCCGTCCATGGCCGGGGCGATGGCAAGGGGACATTTTGCAGCCAGAGCCGTTACCGTCAGGAGATCATCGGCCAAGCCATGCGCCAGCTTGGCGATAGTGTTGGCGGTCGCCGGCGCGATCAAAAGCAGATCAGCGTCCTCCGCCAAGCCTACATGCGCGATGTGCGTCGGCAAGCCGCCATCGGCGTCGCTCTGCCACAGATCTGTGTAGACCGGGCGTCCGCTCACCGCTTGAAAGGAGAGGGCTGTGACAAATCGCTGCGCGGCTTCTGTCATGATCACGTCGACAGCGACGCCCGACTGCGTCAATTTGCTGGCGAGATCAACCGACTTGTAGCTGGCGATGCTGCCGCAGACACCCAGGATGATGCGTTTGCCATCCAATAACGCGATTGTATCCATGGCTTGCTTTGCGCTAGACCTGCATTTCCATGTTACACAATGCCTGGCGGAAACGAAAGGATTATGTCTCATAAGTCGCGCTGGAAACCCTGTAGCCGCTCGGCGGCAGCGAAAAGGTCTGCCCCCGCACACGCAAAACCGTAAGTCTTCGCGTCGCAGGAGCGACGCCGTTTACGTAACAGAGAGTAGGCAAAGAGCAGGGCAGGGCAATTGCATCAAATTTTTTTCAACACAGAGAGCGCAGAGCGCACAGAGT
>JAPPMO010000092.1 GCA_028873975.1 Chloroflexota bacterium | reverse complement strand
ATTCGCCTAATATTACACATCCCGCCGTAGAGTCACCCTTCCCCAGTTGACTGGGGAAGGGCCGGGGATGGGGTAAAACCTGGGAAGCCGTCCAGATTTCAGTATCGGACAAGCTTTGTAGGGGCGACCAATCTGGTCGCCCGTTGCCGCCGCGACTTGTGGTTTCGGGCGACATGGTAGGGCGCGTAGACACAGCCCGCCTGTCGCCCCTACAGATCGTTGCTTTAGCAAAATTTGCATTTCTTTCTTGGTCTTGCTTCTGTGCCTCTGTGGTGAATTATCGTTGTATGACTTCATTGTAGTGCATGTTCATTTTGATGCGATTGCCCTGTCCCCCCACATGATCACAGTTTAGCAATGTTTTGCGGAATCCGAGGTCAATTGAAGGCTGTCTTGTCCGGCGGGAATGACAGCGAAAACAGCTTTTCCGCGTTTGCTGATAGCTGACGGGCCATTTCGATCGGGGAAAGGCCATGCAGTTCAGCCAATTTGTCGTTGATGCAGGGCAGGTACGCCGGTTCGTTGCGCTTCCCGCGGTAGGGATGTGGCGTCAGGAAGGGACCATCTGTCTCGATAAGCAGTCGATCAAGCGGGGCGGAGCGCGCGATGTCGCGCAATTCCCCCGCGTTTTTGAAGGTGAGCGGGCCCGTGAAGCCCAGATAGAAGCCGAGCGCCAAAGCCCGCTCGGCTTGCGCTTGGTCCCCCGAAAATGAATGCAGGACGCCCGGGCGATTTCGTAAATCGGCAGACAAGCTGGGCGCCCAGGACTCAAGTATGTCCAGCAGGTCCTTACCGGCTTCCCGATTATGGATGATGACGGGCAGCCCGCGTTCCGCCGCTAGTTCAAGCTGCAGTTCGAACCATTTGATTTGCACATGCTTGGGGCTCTTGTCCCAATAATAGTCGAGGCCGATTTCGCCTATCGCGATCACGTTGTCTCGCCGAGACCAGTCTCGAATCTGCTCGATGCAAGCGGGATCAGCTTCTCCGCTGCTATTGGGATGAATCCCCAGCGCGCAGCAAATTCCCGAATGCGCTTGGGCGAGCGCGAGCGCCTCGGCGCAGCTGTCGAGGTCGATTGCTGGCACGATTACATGACGAACGCGAGCCTCGCAAGCGCGTTTCATGACCGCGTCCAGGTCATCCGCATAGGCGCGAAAATTAAGATGGCAGTGCGTGTCGACGAGGCTGGGCGCGGGCATCAGATGACAAGCGCCGGATTGTCGCGCAGCTTCTTGAGATCGGCTTCAACCATCATGCCGATCAAGTCTTCAAAACTGACTTCGGGCTGCCAGCCGAGTTCGCGCTTGGCTTTGCTGGCGTCGCCCACCAGCAGGTCGACTTCCGCCGGGCGCATGAATTGCGGATCCTGCACGGTATAGTCGCGCCAATCGAGCCCGACATGACCGAAGGCAACCTCCAGCAGACGCTGCACTGAATGCGTTTTCCCGGTGGCGATGACGTAATCCTCCGGCGCGTCCTGCTGCAGCATCAGCCACATGGCGCGGACATAATCTCCCGCGAAGCCCCAGTCCCGTTGCGATTCCAGATTGCCAATGCGGATCTCCTTGGCCAATTCGAGCTTGATCATGGCAGCGTGGTGGGTCACCTTGCGCGTGACGAACTCCAGCCCGCGACGCGGCGATTCATGATTGAATAGGATCCCGCTGCAAGTGAAGAGATCGTAGCTCTCGCGATAATTCACCGTGATCCAGTGGCCATAGACTTTGGCCACGCCATAGGGGCTGCGCGGATAAAATGGCGTTGATTCCTTCTGCGGCACCTCGCGCACCTTGCCAAACATCTCGCTGGAGGAAGCCTGATAATACTTGATCCCCGGATTGACCGATCGAATCGCGTCCAGTATGCGGGTCACGCCCAAGCCAGTGATGTCGCCCGTGAAGACCGGCTGATTCCAGGAGGTTGGTACGAAGCTCTGCGCCGCCAGGTTGTAAATCTCGTCCGGCTGAATCGTGCTGATCGCGGTGATCAAACTGGCATGATCTCCCATATCGCCCTGCACAATCTGGATTTGATTCTGGATGTGCTGAATCCGTTCATAGCGAACCGTGCTGGTGCGGCGCACCATTCCGTAGACTTCATAGCCCATGCCCAACAAAAATTCAGCCAGGTAGGAGCCGTCTTGGCCAGTGATCCCGGTGACAAGCGCTCTCTTCGCCATATATAGGGAACTCCTTATGCGCTGTTGACAATCCGGCGGCAATCCGCCAGCACATCTTTCAAGGTTTCTTGCAATGCGAATCTCGGCGTCCACCCGGTGTCGCGGCGCAGCTTGCCGGCATCACCGCGAATCTCGGGGATGTCAACCGGGCGCAAGCGAGCCTGATCGACGCGCACTTCAATTTCAATGTCAGTCAGCCCGAGCAAGCTATTCAAGATCTGGCGCGCGCTGCTTGCCCGGCCGGAAGCGACATTGTAGGCTTCTCCGGGCGCGCCTTTTTCGGCGATCAACGTGTATGCGCGGACGATGTCGCGCACATCGGTGAAGTCTCGTTTCGCTTCCAGGTTGCCAACATATATAAACGGCTCTTGCCGCTTTGCCTCAATCCTGGCGATCTGGATCGCAAATGCCGGCGCCACGAAGCGGGTGTTCTGCCCGGGTCCAATGTGGTTGAATGGCCGCGCGCGCATGATCGGCAGTCCGTGACTGAGGTGAAATTGCAGCGCCAGCATATCTTGCGCCACCTTGCTGACGCTATAGGGATTGGCGGGGCGAATCTCTGTCCGCTCGTCCAGGGGCAATTGGGCGGGTGAGACGGCGCCATAGATCTCGGCTGAACTGATGATCACCGTGCGCGGGCGCAGATCAAGTTCGAGGCAGGCTTGAATGATGTTGAGTTGGCAGCGTATGTTATTTTCCAGGGTCTCCCAGGGATCGTCAAACGATCGAGGAACAAAAGCTTGCGCGGCCAAATGAAATATCACGTCCGGCGCGAAGTCCGCCAGCAGATTGCGCGCTTGCCGCGATTCTTTGAGATCAATCTGCCGGGCAATATCGATTGCGGGACTGACGGTTTCTTCTGGGAAGAGCGTCGTGCCGTAGAGCGTCGCAGTCGGCTGCGAGCTGCCCAGATGGTTTGCCAAATGGCGGCCGACGAACCCGCCGGCGCCAGTGATTAGGATCCGCAAAGGCTGTTCCCGAGAAGGCTGGATGATTCAATCCAGCGACATTATAGCCCATCGCGGTTGATCTGC
The DNA here is from genome assembly GCA_028873975.1 of Chloroflexota bacterium. Taxonomy (GTDB): domain Bacteria; phylum Chloroflexota; class Anaerolineae; order Aggregatilineales; family Phototrophicaceae; genus UBA6055. Next base: position 290 of record JAPPMO010000092.1, on the reverse strand, counting down.
CAGACTAAGGGGCCGTAGCGCAGAGCAATCGCGCCGGAATAAACATCGCTGCAACTTGGCCAAAGCAGGCTCAAATTTTATTACTGTTTACGGGCGTTTTAGTAAAACGCCCCTACAAGCCTTGTCCGCTACTGAAATCTGGACGGCTTCCCAGGTTTTACCCCATCCCCGGCCCTTCCCCAGTCAACTGGGGAAGGGTGACTCTACGGCGGGATGTGTAATATCAGGCGAATTAGCATTACGAGCGACGCTATGCAAGGAGTTCGCAGCATGCGCTCCCCCTTCCCTAG
>JAPPMO010000084.1 GCA_028873975.1 Chloroflexota bacterium | reverse complement strand
TATTTCTCTGTGCGCTCTGTGGCTCTGTGGTGAATTTTCAGTTTGTTCGTTGCATCGATCCACGTGGACATCTGCCAAAATATTGAAATGCACCCCAATCGCATACCTCTGTTGCATTTATAATTAACTTCGGTTAAAATATATTGACAGCTTGGATAAATATCGGATCGGATACGAATCGGATGGCTTCTGTGATTGCGCCGTCTCCTTTAGCCCCCGGCCGGGAAGAGCGAGCACCAACCCGGAAACTGGAGAAAATGGCGCCGGCGCTGGTCCTCGTCACGCTTGTCGCAATCGCGCTCAGTATGTTGGGCGAGCGAAGCGGCGCTCCTGAAGCCGCGGTGATGGCGCTCAATGTCCTTTCCTATCTCGCTGGCGGTTTCTTCGGCGCCAAGACTGCGCTCGAGAGCTTGCGCGAAGCTGAAATTGATGTCGATTTGCTGATGGTCCTGGCGGCTCTGGGCGCGGCGGTTGTTGGGGAATGGCATGAAGGAGCTATACTGCTCTTCCTGTTTTCCCTGAGCAATGTCTTGCAAGACTATGCCATCGGCCGCAGCCGCAGAGCGATTAGGGGGCTGTTCACGCTTTATCCGCAAGAGGCGACGGTCAAGCGCGGGACCGACATCATTCGTCTAAAACTGGAAGAAATCAGGATCGGCGACATCGTCCTGATCGAGCCGGGCGAGCGAATCCCGGTTGACGGCCTGGTCCTTGCCGGCGTATCCGCGGTGGATCAAAGCCCGATCACCGGCGAGTCGATCCCAGCCGACAAATCCGCGGGCGATTTCGTCTATGCGGGAACGCTGAACAAGCAAGGCATTCTGGATGTGCGCGCCCTTAAACCCACAGGCGAGACGACGCTGGCGCGCATCATCAAAATGGTGGAGGAAGCGCAAGACAGCCAGGCGCCCACGCAACGCTTTCTGGACCGATTCGAACAGGCTTATGCCAAGGCGATCATCCTGGGCATTCTATTGCTCATTCTGCTTCCGCCGCTGCTCGGTTTGAGCGATTTCGAGAGCAATTTCTACCGCGCGATGGTGCTGATGACAGTTGCCTCGCCTTGCGCGCTGGTGATCAGCGTGCCGTCGGCATTCATCTCGGCGATTGCCGCCGCCGCCAGGCGCGGCGTGCTCTTCAAAGGCGGCGCCAGTCTGGAGCAATTGGCGCGCGTCAAAGTCGTCGCCTTCGACAAGACCGGAACGCTGACCGCCGGGCAGCCGCAGGTAACTGACATAGTGGTCTCCCCGCCTTTTGCCGAAACAGAACTGGTTCAGGTTGCGGCTTCAGTAGAAGCGCGGTCGGAGCATCCGCTTGCCAAAGCCATCGTCGCCTATGCCAGCGCTGCGAAGATCACTCTCCGCGAGGCGCATGATTTCCTCGCTGTCCCGGGCCAGGGCGTGCGGGCGCGTCTGGGCGGTAGCGAAATCCGCGTCGGGCGCATAAGCCAACTCCAGGAGAACCAAGCGATGCCCGACGCTCTCGCCGAAGCGAGAATGATGCTGGAAGCTTCCGGCAAAACAGTCGTCGGCGTCTTGCGAGGGCGGACCTGGCTGGGTCTAATCGGGCTGGCTGACCAAGTGCGTCCGGCCTCAGCGCCTCTGGTCCGCGAATTGAATCGCCGGGGCGCGGTTACGGTCATGCTGACGGGAGACAATCCGCTTGTGGCTGAGTCGATCGGGGAGCAGCTGGGCATAGACGAGATCTACGCCGGGTTGCTGCCGCATGAAAAAGCCGAGATCCTGCGAGGACTGCAAGAACGATACGGTCCCGCCGCCATGATCGGCGATGGCATCAACGACGCGCCGGCGCTGGCAGCCGCGGACGTCGGCATCGCCATGGGCGGCGCCGGGGCGGATGTGGCGCTGGAGACCTCGGATGTCGTGCTGATGGGCGACAGAATTGAGCGACTGGCGGACGCTCTGCGAATCAGCGATCGCGCCAAACATGTCGTATGGCAGAACATCGCCTTTTCGCTGGCTGTGATCGCGATCTTGATTGCCGGCGTCTTCATTTTGGAACTGGCGCTGCCGGTTGGCGTTTTGGGGCACGAAGGCAGCACTGTGATCGTGGTCCTCAACGGCCTGCTAAGCTTGCTTATCCTGCCGGAATTGCGCCGTCGAAGGATGCGGAAACTAGCGCGATAGCCCCCCATTGTTCTAGCGCGTGAATTGCGCCCCTTCCCATTCCGCGAAAAGCGCTTGCAGCTTCAGCCGCTGGTACTTGCCGGTTGCTGTGACCGGGATGACATCCCCAAAAACCACCACTTTGGGCGATTTTTCAAAGGGCATTTTCTCGCGGCAGTATGGCAGGATGGCGTCTTCCGTGAGCTCGACGCCATCTTCCAGCACCACATAAGCGCCGATTTCTTCGCCGTAATAGCGATTCTGGAATCCCACTGCCAAGCCAATTTTCACGCCGTCAATGCCCAGCAGGACCTCTTCAATGTCCAGTGGGCTGAATTTGACCCCCCCGCGATTGATCAGTTCCTTGATACGTCCGGTGATGAAGAAAAACTTCCTGCCCCCCTCGTCAAGCTTGAAGAACCCCTCGTCGCCGGTGCGGAACCAGCCAAACTTGAAGGTGTCGGCATTGGCTTCGGGGCGCTTGAAATAACCTTGCATGACATTGTGGCCCCGGACGCAGATTTCGCCGCGCTCTCCTTCCGCCATTTCTGCTCCGCTGCCATCGGCGGCGAAGATCGCCATCTCGTTGGCTTCAATCGGGCAGCCGATGCTGGGATAGCCATAGTCCAGCAGCCAGCGCTGGTTCGCCTCCCAAGACAAGCTGATGGGCAGGAATGACGAATAACAAGTGGTTTCGCTCAAGCCGTAGCCATGAAGAATGGTCAGACCAAAGGTCTCGGCAAAGTCGCGCGCCAAGGCAACGGACAGCGTGCCGGCGCCGCAAATGAAGTGTCGGAAATGACTCAAGTCGCGGCGGTTGATGTTCCCCCCAAATATGGTGTTGCCGGCGTCCTGCTCGCGCGCGCCGTACTCAAGCAGAAACTGAAGCAGCGTCGGCACCACGCTTACGACATTGACCTTGTCCCTTACGATGCGCTCCCAGAAATGCGACACGCTGAAACGACTATTCAGAACGGTGGATCCGCCGACGTAAAGCGGCGTGATTATCGTTACCAAGATGCCATTGACATGATGGATGGGCAAGACGCACATCAGGCGTTGGTTGCCCGTTATCGCCTGCCACTGGCTGAGTCCCATCGCGTCGACCAGCAGGTTATATTGCGTCAGGGTGACGCCTTTGGGCGTACCGGTTGTGCCGCTGGTGTAAACCAGCAGCGCCTCATCATCGAGCGCCGCGGTTTCGGCGCCAGCGTCGCCCAGAGGCAAGTCGCTCGCTTTGGCGCCGGAATCGTCGCCCAGGAAGGTAGTCGGACGGTTCTTCAGCGCTTCATAAAAGCTCAGATGATCCTTGGAAAGCCCGCCGCCCACCTCAATTACCTGCTCGATATTTGGAGCCCTTTGGATGATTTGTTCCGCGCGCGCCATGTATTCGCTGCGAACAAAACATATTTTCGCCCCGCTATCGCGCAGGATAAAGGCGATGCGGCGGTCGTCTTCCGAGACATTCTGTGGCGCGACAGCCGCGCCGATGACCCAGCATGCGAAGTAGATCAAGACCGTATCGACGTGATTGTAGGCGATTGTCGCCACTCGATCGCCGCGCCGCAGCCCCAGGTCCTCGTACATGAAATTGGCAGCTTGATGAACGCGCGCGTTAAACTCGGCGTAGCTCAAGGCACTGCGCGTGTCGTCCCTATCGTAGAAAATGAGAAATGTCTTGTCCCCTGATGTTTTGGCATGCATGGAAAGCAGGTCTCGAATGTTTCGATGGGGAACTTTCCGCATTTGCGGGGGAAAGCCGTCTTTTGATTGCGCCTGACGCAACTTTGGCGCCGTTTCGTCAAACAGGTCTTGTGACATAGCAGATCACCCTGCGAAAACCGCCTTTTGCACAGCTAGTATTATATCAACTGGAGCGCTTTGCGCGAACAATTATTCGCGTTCGGGCGTATCCTTAGTGTGATAGCGGAACGCGCGCGCAGCCCGATTATTGGCGCTGGGCTGATGACTTGAAGACTGCCTAACGTGAAAACTTGAGTTCACGTTAAATTTCCGGACCAAAATCGTCGTTCGCCTTTTCTTTGACCGGGCAAGCATAGCGGAAAAGATAGCGGCAGGCTGTATACAGTTCGACAATATGCTTAAGAGATCGCGAAAAGCAAGGACGAAATCGAATGAGAAAACTCTGTGTGATTGGCAGCGGATACGTCGGTCTGGTGACGGGGGCTTGCTTCGCCGATTTGGGCAATAGCGTCACGCTGGTTGACATCGACGAAGGCAAAATAGAAACGCTACAGCAGGGGAAAATGCCCATCTATGAACCGGGCTTGGCGGAGATGGCGCAGCGCAACACGGTCGCCGGCCGGATGCATTTCACCACGTCATACCTTGAGGGGCTTGATCAAGCGGAGTTTGTCTTTATCTGCGTCGGCACGCCCTCGGGCGTGGACGGCGAAGCTGACCTGCAATATGTTCGCTCGGCGGCGGAAACCATCGCGGAAGCCATGACGCACCCGCTTGTCATCATTAACAAGTCGACCGTGCCGGTCGGCACTGGGGACTGGACGGCAGAGATCATCGAGCGCAAACAGCCAAAGCCGATGAAATTCGCCGTCGTATCTTGCCCCGAGTTTTTGCGCGAAGGCTCTGCCATTGCCGATTTTATGAATCCCGACCGCACCGTGCTGGGATCCACCAATCCCGAGGCGGCGGAACGCGTCGCCGAACTTTACGCGCCCTTGGACGCGCCGATCGTGATCACCGATATCCGAACAGCCGAAATGATCAAATACGCTTCAAATGCCTTCCTGGCCACGCGCATCAGCTTTATCAACGAGATCAGCATTATCTGTGAACGGCTGGGAGCGGATGTCATCGAAGTCGCGCGCGGTATGGGATTCGATTACAGGATTGGACCGCACTTCCTGCAGGCTGGCATCGGCTTCGGCGGTTCTTGCTTTCCCAAGGACGTGAAAGCCCTGGCAAATATGGCGCAGACCCATGGCATGCATCCGCAATTGCTAAACGCAGTCATGGAGATCAACGCCTTCCAGCGCCGCCAGATCGCGATGAAGGCGCGAGAAATGCTGGATGGCACGGTTAACGGCAAGACAGTCGCCGTGCTGGGTTTGGCTTTCAAAGAGAATACCGACGATATTCGCGAGTCCCCTTCCCTGACGGTCGTTCGCTCGCTTTTGAACCAGGGCGCCGTCGTCAAAGCCTATGATCCGGTGGCGATGGAGAACGCCAGCAGCGAAATCCGCGGCTTGACGCTCTGCAGCGATTCTTACGCCGCGGCGCGGGATGCCGAAGCCCTGCTGGTCTTGACGCCCTGGAACGAGTTCAAGCACCTGGACATGCGCCGTATTCGCGATTCGATGAAACGAGCGATACTGATCGACGGCCGAAATATGTATGACCCGGATGAATTGCGGCAAATAGGATTTGAGTATCGTGGCGTCGGACGCGGTTACGACGGCGCGGGCTTGACGGACAATGGCGACCGATAGCCTTGCGCCCTGCCTATTGGCGCTTTCCTGGGTCCGACTTCAACATGAGCAGTTCACGTAGATCCGAAGGTCTTGGCTGCCCCTTAACACCGCCGACCTGGCCGGCGACGGCGCGTCCACAGCGGCAGGCGATGGACAAGCAATCCGGCATTGCCAAGCCATTGAGCCAGCCGGACAGGAACCCGGCATCAAAGCTGTCGCCCGCGCCGATGCCATCGCCGCCGGCATCGGCTTCAGCTACCGTCCCCACAGTTTCGATACCCTTCGTCCAGGCGCTTGCGCCTTCTACCCCCCTCTTGACGACCAGAATCGGCACAGCTTGGCGAAGATATTGCGCCGCCTCCGCCAGCGAAGCGGCGCCGCAAAGCTGCTTCGCCTCTTGCTCGTTGGGCAGCAGGACGTCAACCGAAGTCAGGGCTTCCTCCAAGTCGATATCCCATGCCTCGGCCGGATCCCAGTTGGTGTCCAGAGAAACGGTCAAGCCCAATCCCTTCGCCCGCCTTACGATTTTGATCCAATCGGGAAGCAGACCCGTCTGCAAAAACAGACTGCCATAATGCAAGTGTCGCGACTGCGACAGCATGTCATCGGGGATGTCCGCCGCCGTCAGCGCCTTTGACGATCCCGGGTAAGTCAGCATGGCGCGATCGTCTCCCTGCGTCAAATGCACAGTCAAGCCCGTTCGGAGATCTTTGTCCACCTGCATATACCGCGTATCAACACCCGCAGATGACAAGGTATCGAGGATGAGTTCGCCAAAGGCGTCATCTCCAACAGTCCCCAGCAAGACTACCTTAAGGCCGAGCTTGGCTGCTTGCGTCGCGAAAATGCAGCAAGAGCCGCCCATGACCAGGTCGTATTCGGCGACTGTCTTTTCGACTTGCCCAAAACGCGGCGCGACATCATCGTCGCGCAAGATAAGGTCGACGCAGGTGTCCGCAAATGCGATGATGTCGTATGTCTTGGTCATGAGCCGCAATTAAATGATGAAGGCAAGAGGCGGGAGGAAGTCCGCGCGCAGGTTTTAGCCGGATTCGGCATAACCCAAGCTTTGCAGATAAGCCAGATTCCCTTTGGCGCTCTCAAGCGGGTTCAAGCCGCGGTCGGGCAAAATGTCTTGCTCGATCACCGCCCAACCGTCGTAATCCAGTTCACGAAGCAGATCCAATAAAGCGGCAAAATCAACCGATCCGCGTCCCAACTCGGGGAAAACGTCCAATTCGACCGCTTTGAAATAATCCCAGCCCTTTCCTCGAACCGTCTCAAGCACGCTATTGTCGCATTCCTTAATGTGCAGATACTTCAGCCGCTCGCCCCAGCGACGCGCGACGGCGACCGGGTCTCCGCCACCGTACAGGCAGTGCGCGGTATCCAGGCAAAGATTGAGGTAGCGCGGATCCGTTTCGTTCATAAGGCGATCAATTTCCGCTTCGGTCTCGATCCAGGCGCCAACATGCGGATGAAAAACCGCTTTTAAGCCGTAGTCGTCAAGCGCGCGCTTGCCATAGTCTTCCGCATTGCGTATAAACCGCTGCCATTCGTCTTCGGTCATGCCATCTTGCGGGCGGATGCGTCCGGCGCGCTGCGCGCGATTCGGGTTGAAAAACAGCGCATCGGACAAGACCACCCACTCGCAGCCCATTTGCGAAAGCAAGCGCGTGCTGGCCATCGTTTCGTCGTATTCATCTTGTTTCGCGGGCGGGTCCGCCAGATTGATCTGCACGTAGGCGGCCAGCAGGCTCAAACCCAGTTCATCGAGCGCACCGCGCAGCAGGGCGCTGTCTTGCGGCAGGTAGCCGAAGGGTCCCAGTTCCGTGCCGGCATAGCCAGCCGCGCTGATTTCGCGCAGCACTTGATCCCAAGGCGGCACGTTTGGGGTATCTTTCATGATCACGCCCCAGGAAACGGGCGCGGAAGCGATCCTGATTCTCAGCTGTTCCTCCTCAATATGAAGTTGACCGAAGTCGACTGAATTGGCCGCCCTTATGACGCTTTTGAAGCCCAGGCTGGGAAGAGCCCGCCTTACCAGTAGAAGCGCTGTCCTTTTCTGCCTTCTTCGCGCTCAGCGACGAGTTGCTCCGTCTTCTCGTCCTGCGTGACTTCCGCGCCGAAGACATCCCACCAGATGCCGGAGCGCGGCAAACGGCTGTAACGCTCAATCCGCGCCACAATCATGCAAGAGCGCTTTTCCCCCTTCGCCTCCTCAAGCGCCGCTTTCAGTTCGTCTTCGTCATTGACGGTCCAGGCGCGCAATCCGATGCTCTCGGCATTCTTGGCATAGTCAATCTCGACGAAGTCGCCATCGTCCAGTTTGCCCGTCTCTTGATTTCTGACGCGAAACTCGTTGCCCAGGCTGTGACCGACCAGCGCCTTTTGATGGCCGTGAATCGACTGGAAACCATCGTTTTGGAGCAAAATGACCGTCAATTTAGTACCCTCTTGCACGGCGGTCTTCAGTTCCATCGGATGCAGCAGGTAGTTTCCGTCGCCGAGGAAGACGTAGACTTCTCCGTCATGCGGGCGCCCCAGGCGAACGCCTATCGCCCCGGGGATGTCGTAGCCCATGCACGAGTTGCCAAATTCCAGGTGAAGAATACGTCCAGCGGTCGCTTCAAAAAGTTGATGCAAGTCCCCGGGCGCGGTGCCGGCCGCGCAAACAAGCGTATCGCCCGCTGCCATATAGTCATTCAGCACGCCGATTACCTGCGCTTGGCTCATGCGTTCACCGGGGTGCTGCACATAGACCGTTTCTCGTTTCTGTTGCAACCAGGCTTCACGATCCACCGCCAGCGACTCGACATAGCCCGGCTTTGCTTTGATTCCGGCCCCAAGCGCGGCAGTAGTCAACTCCCTCAGGGCGTCGCGGGCGTCCGCGACGATCGGCAAAGCGCCCAGTTTGTGGGCATGCGCGCCGCTGACGTTGATGCTGATAAATTTGACATCCGGATTCTGCCAGGCGGAATAGGACCCGGTCGCGAAATCGGCCAGGCGCGTGCCAATCAGGAAGACGAGATCGGCTTCGGCCGCGTATTTGCCCGAAAGCGGCGTGCCCGTATGTCCGCTGCCGCCGATCAGCAAAGGCGACTCATCTTGCAGCGCGCCGCGCCCGGAATGCGTCTCGCCCACCGGGATGCCGAATCTATCGGAAAACTCGCGCAATTCCCGCCAGGCTTTGGAATAGTGCAGCCCGCCGCCAGCAAGTATGTAAGGCTTGTCCGAGGACTTGAGCAATTCAACAGCTTCGTGGATCCGCCGCTTGTCAGGTTGGCGTCTTTCCACGCGCCAGATCTGTTTACGGAAAAAGTTCCGGGGGTAATCAAAAGCCACGCTCTGAATATCTTGCGGCAAGGCAATGGTTGCCGGACCGGTGTCGACCGGATCGGTCATCACGCGCATGGCCTCCGGCAAGGCGTAGAGAATCTGTTCCGGCCGGGTGATGCGATCAAAAAACTGGCTGACGACGCGAAAACAGTCCGTGACGCTCATATCCAGCGATACGGGATGCTCGATATCCTGCAAAACTTGTCCCTGGAAGCGAGTGGCGTAGTAGTCCGACGGCAGCAGCAGGACCGGCAGCCGATTGATATGCGCGGTGGCGGCGCCGGTGATCATGTTGGTGGCGCCGGGACCAATCGAGGTCGTGCAGGCGAAAGTTTGCATGCGCAGGCGCGTCCGCGCGAAGCCGGAAGCGGCGTGTACCATGGACTGCTCGTTGGTTGGCTGGTAATAGGGCAAATCGTCGCCGTATTCCCAAAGCGCCTGGCTCAAGCCGCTGACGTTGCCATGCCCGAAGATACCCCAGATCGCCGGAATGAAACGCTGAACCTCGCCGTCGTATTCGGTGTATTGCGCCCCCAAGAACTTGATCAATGCCTGCCCCATGGTCAAGCGCGCGGTCTCCTGGCGCGCAAATGGTTGAAAAATCATCGCCGTCTCCTCGTTTACAGGTCACCCAAATCCGCCAAGCTCGAAACTGATTCCTCCTCGCGCCCGGCCTGGCTATCGTATCGCGCGAGTTCTACGGCCAAACCGATATAGGCGGCCGGGGTCAAGTCCAGGAGCCGGATCTTGTCCGGGGTCGGGATATCCAGTGTCTTGATGAATTCCCGAATGCTGGTCTGGCTCATCGATTTTCCGCGCGTCATTTTCTTGAGTTGCTCGTAGGCGCCCGGCGCCTGATGCTTCCGCAGCACCGTTTGAATCGCTTCGCCGAGGACCTCCCAGGCATTGTCCAAATCGTCTTGTAAGGCTTTGCGATCAATGTCGACTTTGCTCAATCCCTGGTCGGTCGATGTCAAAGCCAAAAGACTGTGCGCGATGGCGGCGCCGAAGTTGCGCAAAGCCGATGTATCGCTCAGGTCGCGCTGCAAGCGCGAAACCGGCAGTTTGAGCGCCAGATGCCCCAGGGTCGCGCTGCTCATGCCCAGATTGGCTTCCGCGTTTTCAAAGTCTATCGGGTTGACCTTGTGCGGCATGGTAGAGGAACCAACTTCCTCCGCCACCAGTTTCTGTTTGAAGTAGCCCAGGGAGATATAGGTCCACATGTCTCGACAGAGATCCAAAAGGACCGTATTGAAACGAATCAGCGCATGGCTTAGTTCCGCCAGGAAATCGTGCGCTTCGATCTGCGTGGTCAGCGGGTTATGGCTTAGACCCAATTCCTCGACAAAGCGACGCGAGAAATCCAGCCAATTCACTTCGGGATACGCAGCGACATGCGCGTTGTAAGCGCCGACAGCGCCATTCAATTTGCCCAGGAAACTCTGTGATTCGATTTGCTGCAATTGGCGGCTCAAACGAGCGGCAAATACTTTCAACTCTTTTCCCACTGTTGTCGGCGACGCCGCCTTGCCATGCGTCCGCGCCAGCATCGAGGCATCGGCTGACTTGAGCGCCCAGTCATCGAGCAACTGTACCAGATCCCGAGCCTTGGGCAGCCAAACCTCGCGCATAGCGTCACGAAGCATCATCGCATAAGCCAGGTTGTTGATGTCCGCCGATGTGCAGGCGAAGTGGACGGATTCGCTGACATCCGCCAGGCTCGTGTCGCGCAGCCGGGACTGAATGAAGTATTCGACCGCCTTGACATCGTGGCTGATGAATGCCTCGATCGATTTGATCTCTGAGGCAGCCTCGTCGTCGAAATTCGCCGCCAACCGCTCCAAAAGCCTTGTCTCAGCGCCGGAAAAAGCCCGAACATGGCTGATCCCCTCATGTTCGGACATGGCGATCAGCCAACGGACTTCCACGAGCACGCGGTACTTCATCAGCGCCCACTCCGACAGATAGGGTCGCAAGGCTTCCGTCTTGTCGGCGTAGCGCCCGTCAATTGGTGAAATCGCGCGCAAACTCATCTTGAGAACTTGGCTTCCCGAAAGGCAATAGTACTCCAAGCAAGCGCTGATTGTACACTGAATTAGCGCAGTTTTCCCCCTGTACTTCTTAAGATTCTAGGGCAATCGCAGCAGATTTTTCTAACCACCGAGGACACCGAGGGTCGCGTAGACACTGACCGCCAACATCGAGAAAAGCAACAAATAAAAGCGCTCGTCTTATTTCAAGAGGCGCTTTTGAACAGCAGATGAAGTTTCGCTGGCGACTTTGCCATAGTCAGGCAACGGATTTACAGGAATAGTCGTCAACCCCCTCAACTCTGTGTTCTCGGTGCTTCTGTGGTGAAAAAATAATTTGGTGCGATTGCCCTGCTTAAAATTCGACCTGACGCCGGAGCGCAACTCGCGGCATAATGCCTGCCATCTGACCTTGCAAATGCTTCTCTGGAGTTATTAATCTGTCCCGGCTGATCGAGTCAAGACCGCGTTCCGATGGATTCCGCATGCCGGCGGAATGGGAGCCCCATGCGGGCTGCTGGATGCTGTGGCCCCAACGGCGCGATACCTGGCGCAACGGCGGCAAACCCGCGCAACTGGCATTTGCGGAAGCAGCGCGGGAAATCTCGCGCTTCGAGCCGGTTACCATGGGCGTCAATCCCGCGCAATTTCTCAATGCCCGGGCGCTTCTGCCGCCGCAGGTACGGGTCGTGGAGCTATCAAACAATGACGCCTGGATCCGCGACAGCGGCGCGACCTTCCTAGTCAATGACGCCGGCGAAGTACGCGGCGTCGACTGGATCTTTAACGCTTGGGGCGGCTTGCAAAAGATGATGTATTTTCCCTGGGACCTGGATGAGCAGGTAGCCCGGAAAATGCTGGAAATTGAGACGCTGGATCGCTATCGGGCGCCCCTGGTGCTGGAAGGCGGTTCCTTTCATGTGGACGGAGAAGGTACGCTGATCACAACCGAGCAATGCCTGCTGCATCCAAACCGCAACCCAATGCTCTCTCGCAGCGAAATCGAACAGCGCCTGCAAGACTACCTCGGCATCAAGCATATCATCTGGCTCAAAAGCGGCGTCTTCGAGGACGAGACGGACGGGCACGTAGACAACTTATGCTGTTTTGTCAGGCCTGGCGTCGTCGCCTTAACCTGGACAAAAGACCGCGAGGATCCGCAATATGAACGCTCTGCGGAAGCCTACGACCGCTTGCGCTCGGCAAAGGACGCGCAGAGCCGCAGGCTCGAGATTCACATGATCCACCAACCGGAGCCAATGTACATGACCGGTGAAGAAGCCGCGGGGCTGGATATCGTGGATACGGCATTCTCGCGCCCGGAAGGCGAACGCCTGGCCAGCTCCTACATCAATTTCTACATCGCCAATGGCGGCGTCGTCGCGCCTCAGTTTGACGATCCACATGACCGGCCTGCGCTGCAAACATTGGCTGACTTATTCCCGAAGGCGCGGATAGTTGGCTTGTACGCGCGCGAGATTCTCTTGGGGGGCGGCAATATCCACTGCATCACGCAGCAACAGCCGGCGGGCGCGGGCAATCCTCAAGCGCTGGAGCGGTAATATGTCCGAATACGTCACTGTCGAAGTCGATTTCGCCGAAGATCCAGATATTGCGGATCTGCTGGTCAACCAGATCTTGACGCAGGCTGATGAGGAGCTTTATGCCAGCGCGCAGGCTGGGGACGAAGGTTCGCCCCTGGCGCAGATGCTCTTCGCCGCTGTGGATGGGATCAAAGCGCTGACGATTGCCGAAGACTGCCTGACAATCACGCGCGATCCCGCATTCCCGTGGGAAACAATCATAGACGAGGTCCGCGACGTCTTGCGCGACTGGTATCTCTAGCGGTCGCGGGTTCCGACATGCTAGCTGTCATCGGTTGAAGTCGACTTGCCGGTATCCGGGGAGCCGTTGTTGCCTTTGTCCGTCTGCTTTGGGACCACGGTCGGCGGCGTCGCCGGCGCGCTCTCGCCGACTTGCCGGAACATTGCGTCGACCTGCTTCTCGTCGCCGCCCTCAAGCACCGAAAGCATTTCATTCGCCGACATGCCGCTGTAGTTGCGCTCAACCTTGGCAATCGACACGCGATTGATCACCCGTGACACCTCTCCCGCGCCGCAAACAGCGCAGCGTGGTTCAGCCGCATCGTATGCCGCATAAGTTTTGAAGCTCAGGCTGAACGACCGCCCGCAGCTATCGCAACGATAGTCGTATTGCGGCATGATCCCTATCCTGTCAGCCCAAGTTCCGTCGCTGCGCGGCTTCGGTTTGGCCCATGTCCGGATGCCACTCGTCCATCAGCGCGTCTTTACGCCGAGTGGCGATCCAGCCACCCAAATCCCGCGCGATCCGCTCCAGCATTTTGGGCTGCGCCCAGGTGGCAGTATCAACTTGCACAGCCACAGCGCCAGCCTCGATATAGTCGCGCGCGTCCTGGGGCGAATGTATGCCCCCGGCGCCGATAATGGGTATTTCCTCCGGAACTTGACGGCGCAATCGCCCCACTATGCGCAGGACCAACGGCTTGACCAGGGGACCATAAATGCGGCCGCTAACCAAGCGCCCAGTGTGTTCGTCCCTTGCCGTACCCCGCGGCGCGGCGCTCACAACCAGGGCGTCCGCACCCGCGTCAAGCGCCGCCGGCGCCAAGTGACAGGCTTCATAGAATGGCAAGCGGACCAGCAATGGTTTTTCGATGGCGGTGGCGGCGCTGACCAAAGCAAATGCTTCGTCTTCGTCGATATCGTCATTCAAGCCGAGTTCGATCCCGGCAATCACGTCGAGCCCGTCAATCAATTCGCCAGCCCGTTTCATATGAGGCGCGCTAGTGCCGGCCAAGTGCAGAACGACCGGTATGGGAAGTTTCTCCCAGACCTGGCGGTTTTGCTGAATCACGCTCTTCAAGCCCGGATTCGGCAAACCTGTGTGAACAAGGATACCGCCCGGCAAGGGCGCCAGCCTTGTCCCGGAGGCCGGATGCCATCGCTCAATGGTTACAGGATTGGTGATGATGGCGCCAAGTTTCTCATAATCAACCAGACGGCGGTAATTATCGCCGAAGCCGACCGTGCCCGCGGCGGGCATCACCGGCGTCGACAAAAGAAGGCTTGTCTTGCCTGGTCGCGTAACTTCGACAACCATCGATCAGTTCTCCAGATGCAAAGTCGTCAGGTCGAAGGCGGGGCCGTCAACGCACTGAAGTTTGGCGCCGGCATTTGAACGCAGCATGCAAACATAACAAGCGCCTACCGCGCAGGGCAATTGCCTTTGGAATACGCCAAAAATGTAATTGGCCGGCACATCATTGCGCCGCTCGCGCACCAGACGCATCACATCCGCAAAATTGCTCAATTCCTTGCTCGGTCCCACCAGGACAAACACTTGGTCAGCCCAGCCCAGGGTCATCACCATGTCTTGCCAGCTTAAGTCTTCCTCGGCGTGAAGGATCTCGATCTCTTCCGGGAGGTGGCCGGTGTCATATTGACAGGCAGTTCCCATCAGCACCATCGTTACGCTGGCATCGTTGGCCAAAAGCGCCGGCAGCATCATCAGTAGAGAGGTGGGCGGCGTATCATACACGATCAGCAAGACATTGCGCAGTTTGCGGCGAAACTTAAAGGGCTTGCCTATCGGGCCCAGCAAGCTGAGCAACTGACCCGGCTGGTAGCTTGTCGCCGCCGGGACTTCGACAACGATGATGTTGCTGTTGAGAATTTCTACCGGGAACCACAACTCGCGCAGATACGGGTTCCAATGCTGTATTTCATAGTCCTTCTCTATGCGCCGAGCCAAGACAGCCTGACCCGCGAGCATTGATGACAATGACTTGTCGACCGCCAATTCCAGCCGCTGATAGTCGCGGCTGACCCGTCTAATGCGCTCGATATAGGCTTGCGTATCTTTCATATTGTCGAATTGCCCCCCTTGCAACATTATAGTCGCATAAGGGCGGCGCTACTGCTATGCGCGGGCGCAATTCAGGGCGATTGAACGCGCGCTTGTGATTTGCGCAAGGGATTTTGGCGCTGGTTCAATCGTGAACGAATCGATAGAGTTCAAAGGGCTTTTCGCCAGCCTCTGGCAAATGCGCGGCCAAGACAAATCGTCCGTCCGATTCCTGGCCGAGATAAAGCGGATCAAGAGCCGGACGCCCCGGCGGCATCATCAAGTAATCAATATCGAAGCGCCGCGCCAGGTCCAGCGTGTCCTCGCGCGACGCGAAGGGCGTCATGATCGACTCGTATCCGAAATAGCTGAACACGTAGGGGTCTTGCGTCATAAGGCGCAGGCGGTCGTCGCCGGTCAGGTCCGGCAAGTCTTCAAGTTTATCAATCAAGATCCCGATGCTGCCATAATAAAGATCCGCCTTTGCCGTCTCTTCGCGGACAAATCCATAGGAACTGAAAGCGAGCCAAGCCAGCAATGCAGCGACAACAGCCCATCTCAGCCGCGGCGCGCGCAGGAAACGCTCGAGTGACAGCGCAGCGAAGGGAAGAAACAGCGGCAGAACGCTCAAAAAAGCCTTTTCAAAACTGCCCGCCTGGCTCTTCAGCGGCAGCAGTATTGGGTATGCGAGCAGAATACCCAGCAGCCAAATCATCGCGGGCGCAGCGAGCAATAATCGCTCTTTTTCGCGTCCTCTGAGCAAGAGACCGACGCCGCCAAGAACCAGGACAAACAGCGGCAAAGTGAAAGAAACCACAATCTGTTTGCATGCGGCCAAGAGCTCGAAAGCCCGCTTTGCCAAGAGATCGGCAATGGACTGACGCCCCAGCATTGATTCCAGCGATATTGGCAATCCATAGGCATAGTGGTCCTGATGCTCGACCATAAAGAACATGCGGCTGGTCTCCGCCGGACCCAGCATGTCGAGCTCTTGCAGGTTTCGGATCAACCAGGGAGCGACCGACAGGAGAAAGCTGAGAAACAGTGTAAGGATCAGAGCAGCAGCTTGGCGGAAAGTCCCCCGCTGTCCCGGCCAAAGCGCACGCAAGGCGGCGACGGAAATGAACACGGGCAACAGCAGGACCGAATCGTTGCGCGTCAAATACCCCAAGCCCGCAGCGAAGCCGCAGAGGACGATGCTCCAGCGATGCCCGTCGCGCAAGCCCCTGTTATACAAGAGCGCGCTTGAGCAGAGCGCAACGGCGTTCAGTATGGTGGTATCAGTCCGCAGCGAAGCCCAGACCATATCTGGCAAGAAGGCTGCCAAGGCTGCGGCCGTCAACGCCGCGCCCTCCAGCTGGACAAGCTGTTTGCCAGCCAGGAATACCAGAACCGGCAACAGTGAGCCAACCAAGACAAACATGAACAGGGCGGCTTGCGAGCTTTCGCCGAAGAGCGCTATCCCTAGGCCGGCCGCCGCGCCGGCAAGCGGCATCCAGTGATCGATCGGGTGCGTCACATCGCTTGGCAAGTTGTTGTAATGCCAAATGTAGTGAATGGTGAAGCCTTGGCCATCGGCCAAGCGCGTCCCCAGGTTGAAATAGTGGACGGGATCGTGCAGACCCGGATTGTGGACAAAAGAAAGAAGCGAAAGTCGGAAGAGCAAGCCAGCGACTATTATCGCCGCGAGTTTGACGCTAGTCGCTTTTACAGGCTGGCTCATCTGTTCAACTGGACTTGCGTTTTCGGGAGGCCAATAATACCATGAACCCAAGCGCGACCCTATATCAAGTAGCTCCCGTGTATGTAAACCGCGTCGTTCTTGCGATGGGAAGGCTGACTGTTTTGCCTGAGCGCGGCAATCCGATTGACCGCCGCCAATGCGGCGGGCGCGTTCGCGGGGATGCCATGCACTGGCTGTGGCTGATCCTTTTCATCGGCCTGCTCTTGCGCTTGCTCCATGCCAGCGACCTGCCGACAGTACTGTTGTTTCGTCATGGCGGCGGCGGAGACAGCGGCTGGTATCTGGCCAACGGCGCCGGTTTTTTCAGCGGCAAGGAACATGGATATATACGCGGGATCGCGTATTACATATCAAACTTGCCCACACCTCCCTTCTACATCATTTTCGCCGGCATCTTCCAGACATTTTTGCCAAAACACGAGTCCGTCGTGGCGATTCGCATCGTCCAGTGTCTTGTATCAGTCGGAACAGCCTATCTCGCCTTCCGAATTGTCCTGACGATTGTGGCAGACCTTCGCGCCGGCTTGATGGCAGCCGCGCTAGTGGCCTTGCATCCGACATTTATCGTCGAATCCAATACGATCGCGACGGAGACCTTCTATGTTTTTTTCATTGCCGCGGGTTTGTGGCTGTATATTGAATATGTCGTATCGCGGGACGGCATCGCCCCCCCACAGAAGCTCTCCATCAACCTGGCTCTGGTATTGGCGGCGCTGGCTTTTGGAGTGGCCACCTTGACCCGCGCGGTAGCGGCGCTGTTTCCCCTGGGGCTCGTCGGGCACATGCTGCTGCTCAACCTCATCGACGGAAGGCTGCGCTGGTTTTCCAAATCCCTTTTGCTTTTGGTCGTGTATGGCGCGTTGCTTTCCACCTGGACGATTCACAACCTGCTGCTTTGGAATCGTTTCGTGATACTCAGCGACCAGTTGATGCCGGCGATCTGGAGAGCGGCTGTAACCAACGACGGCTCGCCCGAGGAGAACGACGAGCTTTTGCTGCAAGACGCCCGGATTATCATCGACGAAGATTGCGAGATCGACTGCAAATTTCAGCACGAGACGGATGCCTATCTCAAGCAAATCCAAGCCAGCATCAGCCAAGACGGCGTTGGTTACGTCTTGCGCCGCTTTGGGGAATTGGGAGAATCGATCATCCAGCCGCACGGTACGGTATCATTCGGCGGTACGAGCGTCAGGGAAGCGGCTGCGAATTGGCTGCGGGATGATCGATCCACAACTGGCTTGATCCAACTGACGCGGATCGAGGGATTCGCGATCAAACTTGTCATCTGGATTCTGCATATCTTCGCGATCGTATTCGGCTTGGCCGGCATCTGGATGACGCGCAAGTCCTGGCGCCATACCGCCCCATTGGCCGGTTTTCTGGCTTATACCACCCTGATACATTTCATCGTGCTCGATGCGCCGCGTTATTTGTTCCCAAACGAAATCATCTGGATCATTTTTGCGTCGATATCCCTTTCAGCGCTGGCCGCGCGCCGACGCCGACGCGATACTGTGAACCCCGCCGCATCATGAACATGCTGATCGCGACCGGAAACACCGGCAAGTTACGGGAATACCAACGGTTGTTCGCCGTCCTGGACGCCGGGCTCCTGTCTTTGGCTGACCTGGATCTGGGCGACATTGAACTGGAGGAAACGGGCAAGACTTTCGAAGAGAACGCCTCCCTCAAAGCCAACGGATTTGCCCGACTCTCGAATCACTGCACGGTGGCGGATGACAGCGGCTTGACGGTCGATGCGCTGGGCGGAGCGCCCGGGATCTATTCCGCGCGTTACGGGGGCGAACAGCTCGACAGCGCGGGAAGGCGCGGCAAGTTGCTCGCGGCGCTTGAAGGCCTCGGCGAAGAAGAGCGCGGGGCTCGCTTCGTCTGTGTCATTGCCATTGCCGATCCCCGTATCCAGGAAACCATCCTGGTTCGCGGAGAATGTCGGGGCAGGATCGCTGCTCGGGATCATGACGATGGGCAGGGATTTGGCTATGACGCCGTCTTCATACCGGATGGATACCAGCTCACCTTCGCTCAGATGCGTCCGGAACTGAAAGACGGGCTCAGCCATCGCGCGCGCGCCGCGAAAAAGGCTCTGCCTATCCTGCACGAAATTTGCAGCCGTCCGCTCTAGCTGAGGACAGTTGCATGTCGGGCATTTGACCCAATGGAGAATCAAAGAACCATGAAGATCTATACCAAAACGGGCGACAAAGGCGAGACATCCCTCTTTGGAGGCGGCCGGGTGCGGAAGAACCATGCCCGCGTCGAAGCCTACGGGACTATCGACGAATTGAACGCTGCCCTCGGTGTGGCGCTCTCCGCGGGCCCCCCCGAACCGATCAATCAATGGCTGCGAGAAGTACAGGGGCATCTGTTTCATCTGGGTTCCGACCTGGCGACCCCGCTGGATTCCAAGACCGACCGAGCCACCCGCATAGCGCAAAGTCAAGTCAGTTGGCTCGAAGACGCTATTGACCAAATGACAGCGCAGCTTGAGCCGCTGCGGAATTTCATTTTGCCGGGCGGAACGCCCGTGGCAGCGCAACTGCATGTGGCTCGCACAGTCTGCCGCCGCGCCGAACGCCAAATCGTAGCGCTGCAAGAAACCAGCGAGACCAATGCGCTCGCGGTTGTCTATATCAATCGATTATCCGATTGGCTGTTTACCCTGGCGCGATACGAAAACGCCCTGGCGGGCGAATCCGAGCGGAAATGGACTTTGCAATCCTGAGAAAGGGGAATGATCATATTGGTCGATATTGATTGCCGGAGGTGGGAGTCGAACCCACACACCCGAAGGTACACGAGTTTGAGTCGTGCGCGTCTGCCAATTCCGCCACTCCGGCTTGCGGTTCGATAGTGTACGAAGCGGCACAGGCAAAGTCAATGGCAAACAGGTCTTAATATGACGCGCATAGCCAACTTCTGTCCAACATGCGGTAACGCGCTCGCGCGCCGGCGCCACAGCGGGCGCGAACGCCCTTATTGCCTCAACTGCGCGGCGCCGATTTACTTCGACCCGAAAGTAGCCGTCGTCGTTTTCCTTGAGCGAAATGACGAGGTATTGCTGATTCGGCGAGCGGTGGACCCCGGCAAAGGCAAATGGGCGCTCCCCGCCGGTTTCGTCGACTATGACGAAGCGCCCGAAGACGCCGCGGCCCGCGAGACCCTGGAAGAAACTTCTCTGCAAGTGCGGATCGACAAGTTGCTGGAAGTCTTTCCCAGAAAGGACGACGGCTTGGCAGATATCGTGATCGCCTACAGCGCCTCGATACTGTCCGGTGAAGCCCGTGCCGGGGATGACGCCGACGAAGTCGGCTGGTTCGGCCGCGACAGCTTGCCGACGCTGGTTTTTTATCCGTCGATTACGCTCACTGCCAGGTGGCGCGCGGGACAATTGGACACTTGATCGCAGCGCTCAACGAATCTTCAAGCGCGGAATTTGAGCCGCCTATAGGGCAGCAAGAAAAGCGAAAGCCGCGAATCAAGCGGGATCGTCGCGGCCCATACCGATCAAGCGCATGATGCGCGAGGCGAATGCCAAGAGGTAACTGTAGACAATTGAAGCGCTAACGCGGGTCGCGTTGCGGCCATCGTCCAGCGACTTGTAGATGGCGCGTGCCTCGCTGAAGCGCCGTCGAGCGCCCGCGAAGTCCCGCTGCGATTGGCAGACCGCGCCTATCGCATACAAGTAGCGCGCTTCATAAGCCGGGTTATGCGCCTCGCGAGCTACTTCCGCGGCTCTGCCAAAATATGATATCGCGCTGTCGAATTCCCCTCGCATCTCTTGCCACTGGCCGAGCATGCCCAAGGTATACATCTCGTAGGGTTTATGCTCCACATCTTGCGAAAGCGCCAGCATTTGATCGAAATAATTGCGGGCTTCGTCGAAGTCCCGCGCGGCGAGCATGGTCATCGCCAAAGTGTACAGGCGCATGAATTCGTGGAATATAGCCTCCATGCCGCGGGCAACTTCCAGGGAGGTCAACTGCTGTTGCAAACCTTTCTCGAAGCTCTCGCTGTCTTGCGCCAGTACCAATCCCTGCTGGCCGATAATGATGCTTTCCAGCAACCGATCCCTGATCGACTTCGCCTTCTGCAAGGCAATCAGTAAACCATCATTGGCTTTGCCGTACTGCCCCGCGCGGATGAAAGAATTCGACAACATGAGTACGGCGCGGGCTTCCAACGCAGCGTCATTGAGTTCGCGCGCGATATCGATCACCTTCCAGGCATGTTTCCTGGCATCGCCAGGGTTAGAGGCGATTTCGCCCAGCCCCAAAAGCGACTGGGCATATCGGCGCATATCGCCCGCGTCGTATGTGAGGTCGACAGCGCTGCGATAGTCTTCATAAGCTTCCATGGTTTGGAAGTAGCCCTCGCGCGAAACGCGAGCCCGCGCCAGCAATCCGTCAACTGCCAAGCCGGTGGAGCGGATCTGCCGCGCCAATTCGATCGCCTCGTTGCTGTAATCGCGCGCGAAGTCAAAATGCCCCAGGGAACACTGCGCCTGCGCCAGCCCCAAAAGCGCGATGATCTCAATGCTAGTGTGCCGCTCGCGGCGAGCCATCGTCAACTCAACATGGCAGCGATCCACAACTTCGTGGAAACTGCCGGATTTCAGCAACTCGCCGATATCGTATCGCAAGCTGTCGGTTTTAGTCGACATCGCCTTCCCCCCAAAATGCGCCATCCTACAAATTATACGACATTTTCCCGGTTACGGCGCAACTTGGCAAATCACGGAGATTGCCATGCACTCCTTGCATCTCAGTCGACTTATGCCTATAATCTTGATTGTGCGAAACACTCAAGGTGAGCAGTGCGTCTTCCGGGGCGTTGCCGTCGCCGCGTCCGCTTGAATCGAACGGGACCAACATGAACGATGCCATCCCCCTTTTCGTTTCCTTAATGTTACGATATATTACCCCCCCCCCGAATATTTGTTCTAGTCGCGCTGCCGCTCTTGCTCGCTGCGCTTGGCTCTTTCCGCCCCCCATTAGAAGCCCAAAGCCCCCCGCCTCGCCCGACGAACATCCGCATCGGCAGAACCACGCATAACAGCCTCACCATGCTTTGGGACCAATCCCCCGGCGCCACCAGCTACGAAGTCGCCCGCGATGACGTACAGTGGAGCCCGTTTTGGCGTGATGTGGGCAATGTCTCCAGCTACACTTTCACCGGGCTTGATTATGTCAGAACCTATGCTTTAGAATTCCCCGATTTTCATTTTTCGTTTTTTCTCCGCGCCAAAAACAGCGCCGGAAACTCCAACGGCGCTACCTTGCTAGTCCGTAGAAGTCAGTTTCTCCGGCCGTTTCGTTCATCAAGAAGTTCACGCGACGACAAACCACCCCCGCCTACCGCCACACCCACTCCCAAACCTGTTGTCCACACCCTCAATCAACTGCCGCCGGGCATTCAAGTCAATAACTGGGTTCAAGGCGCCCAGGGGCGGCGGGTCAGTCCGTCCGGACTGGGCCGCGCCGACCTCGTTGCAGGCATGCTCGACGCGGTCGATCTCTACGGCTATGTTACCCTTGGCGTCGAAGTTTGCTTCGCCGCTCATGGGCGGCTTGTTTTCCTCGACGCCGCCTACGCGCCGCGGCGGCTCGCCAACCTACCAGCCTATCAGCGCGCCGGCATGACATGCGCGACCATCGACCGCGCCGGCACCGTCGTGCTGCTGCGCGGCGACCCGCCAGCGCCGCAAGAGGCTCAGCCGCAGGAAGATGCCGGACACACTCTGGACGATTGCGAGTTGAAGCCGCTGAGCGCCAATCTCAATTTCCGGCGCAGCCCGCCCGATGGTCCGCGCATTGATGTCATCTGGGCGCGATACAGCGGCTGGCTGCGCGCCAGCGAAAAACGCGCCGGCTATTTCAAAGTCCGCTACTATGGCGCCGAGGGCTGGGTCAGCGGCGATTATGTCCAGACCCGGGGCGACTGCGGGGCTTGACAGGCAAGGTCCCCGCGCCTTGGGGCAATCGCATCAAATTATTTTTTCGCCACAGAGACGCCGAGAGCGCAGAGTTTAAGTTTTTTCAGGGCAGAACTTTTCTGGAATGACATGCAAATGGGTGAAATTGCTTGTCGCGGAATCCAAAATCGAAGTGAAATTCCACGTTTCCTAAGAAATGGAAGATTTTTCTCTGTGCTCTCTGTGGTTATATTTAAGTTTGTATTGTCTTCATTGTAGTGCATGTTCATTTTGATGCAATTGCCCTGCGGACATCTGCCAAATTATTGAAATATACCCAAAACGCAGCCAGTTTGGCGCCAAGTCCGCTCAACCGCGCCGTTTGCGTCCCGTTAATCTTCTAAAGCCTTGCGCAATGGCAATCGTCCAATCCATAGACTGATGCGGCAGGAAGCTGCTGAACCAAGCGAACAGGCGCCGTTGTCGCGCTTCGGGCGGGTACAAATCCGCCGCGCGCTGAAAATGATAACTTGCCTTTGCCCGCTTGCCGTTTTTCCACCAATTGACCGCAACTACATGATGACGCGCCGCCAACTTGTGATCGAATTCTGCCGCGCTCATGCAACGTTCCCAACCATAGCGTCGAGCGTTTTCCACCGTCTTGAGGCGCCCGAGCGCCCCCTGCAAGCGGTCGTCGGACAGCATATCGCCGTGCATTCGCCGATATACCAGCTGCTCATTGAGGCCGTAAAACTTGTGTTTTGACGCCAATCGCAGGAAAAGATCCCAGTCCTCGGCGCTGCGGAATTCCGGATCGTCCTCGAAGCCGCCGATCTCGCGCAGCGCCGCTGTCCTGATCATGGTGGAACTGATCAATATGTGGTTGCCGGTCAGGCGCAGCATCTCGCAAAAGATGTCATCGGAAAAACTCGGGAAGGGAGTGGTCTCGATGCGCGTGCGGCCGTCGGGAGCGACAAACTGATAATAAGTGTGCAACACATCAACATCTGAACGCTGGAGGAAAAGGCGCAGACAGGTTTCTACTTTGTTCGCCGCAAACTGGTCGTCCGCGTCCAAAAAATGGATGTATTCGCCGCGGGCTTCCCAAATGCCTCGATTGCGCGCTATCGCCGGTCCTTGATTCTCCTGGCGGATGTAGCGTATGCGATCGCCATATTCCGCGAGCAGGTGGGCGCCGGTGCCATCCGTGCTGCCGTCGTCGATCACGATGACTTCGCAGTTTTGATAAGTCTGCGCGAGGCAACTGTCGATAGCCTCGCAAACAAAGCGCTTGCGGTTGAAGGTCGGGATCACGATGCTGACCAGCGGATTGCTTTCCATCAGATTGTCCGGCAAGTTGTCCGGTTTTGGATCGCCTGGCATTCGCATTCCAAGTTCAGGCCGCTGATACCACTATATCATTTGTCACGGGCTGATGGTCGGTGTCCCGTTAATGAGGCCCGCAATCCAGCCCAGCGCGTTGTTGGCCGTCTGTACGCGCCACCAGCGATAGCCCTCGTTGTCGTAGGGACCGGCCAGGATGGCAACATAATCGCCGGCGTACAGCCCGCCGATGACCGCATGACTTGTTGATGGACCCTGACGCAAATTCAAGTTCCGCACCGCGCGCAATTGCTGCCCCGGAAAATACTCGCTATTCTCTATGACCGCGGCCGGAACCGGAGCGACGCCGATAGCGCCCGTCCCAAAAGCCGGGTTCCGCGCCAGATCCGCGCTGTCCGTGATGAGACCGCCGTCAGCGCTCACGGTGTATTGACGCCCTTGTACCGTTACCACCACCGCGCTGCGGTCCGCATACCATTCGACGGATTCAGGCGCAGCGCTGCCGATGGGACCGGAAAGCCGCAGACCCGCACTGTTGTACAGCGAGACCGGCTCATTGTCGTAGGGACCGCCCGGCCGACCCAAAGCCACGATCTGGCCATTGGGACGGCGCGCGGCATCTTGCACCCACAGACCGGCGGAAGAGGCGTCAAAGACAAGGCGCTCTCCTCGCAAGTCGCTGTTGACCTGGCCGATAATCACCCGCCCATCGGCGCGTCGACCGCTGACGACGATACCGCTGCCGTCGCTGTTCCAGTGTCCATAGTCGTAGCGGAAGAACTCCGGCGCCCTTTTCGCGTAGTCGGCATCCCGCAGCGCCTGTACTACTGCCAGCGCCTGTCGGCCCTCCCCCGTCAACTCCAGGGTTAGCAGAATATCGCCGCGGCCAGGGATGGGCGACCAGGCGACATTGATCGTCTTCCAATTCCGCGCGTCGCTCCGAGTGACAATTTGACAAGACAAATAAGCCTCCGTCACACAATCGCGGATCACCGCGTAGGTTGGATCAGTTGGGGTCTCGAGAACTGGCTGCCAGAACCAGACTCCCGCATTGACCGTGTCTTGGCTCGGCGGCGGATCAATCCGGAAGCTGAACTGCGCGCCGTCGGCCGACCAATCGATCTCCACGACGCGATTCTTGTTGAGTTCGCTGCTCGGCACGCCGTATCCCTCATGGAAGGGCGCGTATGACATCGCCCCTTCGTTCGCTTCGCCAATCGGTCGGTACCACAACATGCCGGCCTGATCCGTGCGCAAATAACTGCCAGGCGCAGCGGGATTGGGCGAAAACAATACCACGCCGTCATTCAACTGCAGACCTGGGTAGTTGAAGGGCTGGCCAAAACTGACATCGTATTGATAAACCGAGGCGCCGGCAGTATGGATGGTCGCCGGCGCGAAGATCGGCGGAGGTATCTGCTCAACGATGAGCTCCTGGCGAACGGCGACGGTCGGCTGGAAGCGCGTCGGGGTCGGTATCGGCGTGAAGGTCGCCGCTCCAAATTGGGGTGGAGCAGTCGCCTGCAAGCGCGTACTGGCAGGCAAGCGCTCCGCGCCCTGGGTTGTCGAGGCCGGGAGGGGCGTCGATGCGACCGGCGCGGCTGAGGGCAGCGCGGTTGCTACAGCTGTCCAGGTTACCAGCGCCGTCGCTTGTGGAACAGGCGTCGCAATGAGCCGCGCAAGCTCGGTCGCATCAAGCGTCGGCAAAGGCGTCAAGGTGGGCAGGAGCGCGCTGGCGGTCGCCTCAGCTCTTAGGGTCCCTACAGAGCGGACGACAAGCTCCGGGACGGCTGTCGACGTCGCGGGCTCGTCGGCCTCCCCCGGAGCGGCTTCGGTGGCTGTCGCCGTGCGCGGCAAAATTCTGGTGGGGCTGGCTCTTGGCGTCGCCGTCGGCACAGAAGTATCGGTCGCTGAAGGCGCAGCCGTATCAGTGGCGGCAGGTTCAGCTGCGTCAGTTGACGGAATCGTCTCCGTAGCGCTTGGGACTGGCGTTTCGCTGGGGGTGGGCTGATTAGTGGGGGACGCTGCCGGCTCGAATATAGCCGTCGGCGTCGGCTGCGCCGTTGCTGTTAAGCTGGGCGCGATAGTGTCAGTGATCGTCGGCAGGTCGATATCTGTGGGCGAAGATTGAGCGGTAGGCTCGGGAAGTTTCTGCGCGACTCTGGTTTCCGTGGGCGGTTCCGCCAGATCAGTCGCCTGTAGAGTTCTGGTTTCTATGGGCGCAAGCGTGAGCGTGACTTCGGGGCGGCGCAGATTGCACGCGCCAATTGCCAGGGTGACGGCAATATAAAACAGGCATCTGCTTATGCAAACCGCGTCGTCCACCCGACGAGAAGGTTTGCTATTTTGCGTGGCGGGGCATTCCTGTGACCTATTCGCTGCCGCCGAGCGGCTGCCAGCGTCCACATCAAGCTCCAAACGACGTACAAGATCTCGCTCAAGGGATGTCCTTCGATTATATCAATCCGAGTGGGATTTATAGGCTGGCAGCCCGCCAAATAGCCCGGTTCTGGACTACGCTGTTTAAATCGAAACAGCTGCGCTGCGCTGACCGCTGAGGCCGGCGCGCGCAGCCATTTATCTTGCGCGGGTATTCCCGCGCAAAACCCGCTTATGTCTGCAACAGCGCTTCCAATTCGGCGCTTACGCGAGCTTGGTCCAATACACCGAACCACTTCTGCACGATTGCGCCATCAGCGCCGACCAGGATGTATTGCGCTTGCGCGGTAATGCCCAATTGTCTCCGAATGCCGTCTTGCCTGGCGTCATCCAGATCAAGCAGCACAAACTCGATCCGATCGCTAAAGGTCTCTTGCAGCCCGTTCACGACGGGCACATTACGCCGACAAGTCGGTCACCAATTGGCGAAGGAATCGTAAAACGTGAAGCTGATGACTTCCTCTACAGGCGGCGGTTCTTCTTCCACGACTGTCGACGCCTCTGTAGACGGCTCCGGTACTTTTGCCGCAGCGTCTTTTGAGTCGTGAAACAGTATGGACGAGATCGCCGAACACCCGCTCAAGACGACCAGCGAGCCGAACAAAAGCAGGACTAGCTTTGCAAATGACTTCATACACGCCCCCGAACCTGAATATGGACCTTATCTAGGCTAGCACAAATTGATAACAGAAAGCTTAACAAGCAAATAACGTTCAAAACAGTCAGCGCTGAAGGGACTGTTCCGCGAAGGACAGTTCCGCGCGCCGCCTGCGGAAGGTGAGCGGCGGAGCGATAATATGCGACTGATAGTGCCGAATCAGTTTTTCCAGATACTCGGCAAGCGGTGTATACGCGATCCCCAATTCTTCTTTGCTGCGGCCGTTGTCCAGCGCGCTCATCCAGCGCTCGCTGAACGGAGAACAATCCGGCAAGAATCCGTTTGCCTCCAGCTCCGCGCGGTCGACCCGAAGCAGATGCAGGTCAACCCCCATGATCGACGCCATCAGCGACAGAAATTCGTCCAGGCTAAGGTGTTCGTCCTGGGCGATGTTGAAAGCCTCTCCCTTCCCTTCTCCAGTTTTGATAATACGCCTGATCGCAGATACCACATCCAGCGCGTAGACATGATTAAGGGCGAAATTCGGCGTCTCCGGCACAAGCAAGACGCCATCGTCGCGCAGACGCAGAAAATAGTTATAGAGCCGATGAAACTGATCGCGCACGCTGTTGACCATGGGCAAGCGCAGGGAGGTATAGGGAAATTTAGAGCGTTGCCACTCCCGGCGGAAGTGGTCTTCCACCTCGCGCTTTTGCGCGCCATAGAGCCATTCTTCATAGGCGTAAGAATGCTCCCTGGGCGCGTCAATGACTGGACCTTCATAGTCATCTTCATGAAAAGGGCGCTCCAGATCCTCGCGCACCAAATAAACCTGCCCGCTGCTAATGACAATGTAATGCTCGACATCGTCCCGAAAGATATTGATGACTGTTTCCGCTTCCTCCTGGCGGAACATAACGAAGTCAACGACGACGTCAAAGCGTTTCGCCAAGAGCGCGCGCCGCATTTGCTTGCTATCGCTGCGGTCGGCGTGCAAGCGATGGATGGAGCCTGGCAAGTCGTCCTGGGTGATGCCCCGATTGAGCAAGGTCAGATCAGCGCCGCTTTCCGCGAGCTGCTTCGCCAAGTAATAACCCATATTACGGGTTCCGCCGATGATGAGGATCTTTTGCGACATAAGCCTGGATTCCATTTCAAACAATTTCTATACGCGGCGACAAGCCAGCTGCCGCACTGCATTTAATTGTACCAGCAAATCAAGGAATACGGCTTGAATGTCAGCGGTTTCCCAGGGCAATCGCATCACATCGCGCATTCGCAGAATGGTCAAGAAATCAAACCATAATCTAACCATAGAGGACACAGAGTTCAGGGTGTTTTGACGACTTATTCTCTAAATCCGCCACCTGTATATTGTAAAGTTGCCAAGTAAACCACATCTGTCGCTCAAAGCATGTCTGAAATGAGACAAGAGCATTGATTTTACTTGCTTTTCTCGGTGTCCTCGGTGGTTAAATTTGAGCCTGCTTTGGCTAAGTTAACAGCGATATTTATTCTGGTGCGATTGTCCTGGCAAAGTCCACTTAACCCTTGCGTCGGCGGGCCGCATATCGCTATAATGCGCTCCTTGCGGCAGGGCCCTGTAGCTCAATTTGGCAGAGCAAGCGACTCTTAATCGTTAGGTTGAAGGTTCGAGTCCTTCCAGGGTCATTTGACGGCTGTCGACGCCATGGAAATCAGCCGATGGCCCGCTTCAAGCCCGACAGATAGCCCATGCGCATGCGCTTGCTGGGCGTCGCCTCCGGGACATGGATCTCCACGCCGTGAAACATGCCGGCATAAACAAGCAGGTCGGTTGGCACGCCAGCCGCCATCAGTCGCTGCGCATAGTCAATATTCTCATCGCGGAACAAATCCTGCGTGCCAACAATAACGAGCGCGGGCGGCAACCCCGTCAGGTCCGTCGCGCGCGCCGCCGCCGCATACGGCGGTACATTATCAGTGCCGTATTCATCGCCCAGATACATCCGCCAGGCTTTGAAGGACACCTCCCGATTCCAGGTCGTGGGACAGGTATCCTCACGTCCTGACGGCGTATCATGCCTGTCGTCGATCATGGGATAGATCATCAATTGGTATGCCAGATCCGGCCCCCCGTGATCACGGTTGTAAAGCGCCAATCCAGCCGTCAAGCCGCCGCCGGCGCTGCCGCCGCCAATGGCGATGCGTTCGGCGTCAATCCCCAATTCGTCGCACTTGTCGGCCATCCAGTTCAGCGCGGCGAAACAGTCTGCGATGCTTTCCTTGTAGGTCGATTCGGGCGCCAGGCGATAATCCACCGAGACAACCGTGCAGCCGACAAACTCGGCAAATTCAATGCAGCGGGCATCATCGCGCGCTTCACCCACGATATAGCCGCCGCCGTGCATCCACAGCAATCCGCCGCGCGGCGCGGGACCAGTTGGCTGGTAAATGACAATCGGAATCTCGGGTCCGGGACCGGGGATGGTTCTTTCTTCAATTGTCACATCCGTCGGCGGGAGCTTGGCGCGCATCTCGCGGTTGCTCGCGATTGTCATCTCGCGCGCTTTGGGCGGATCATCGCCAATGGCGATGTAGCGCTCGGCTGGGTTAGCGTCGATGGCCTGGGCGATTTCGGGGTCTAGCTTGTCGTAGAATGACATGGCGTGACTCCCTGTCAAATGTTTTGCGATAAAGCTCTATTGCTTGATGAATGTAGATTAACGCAGTTGAAAAAACATGACAACTTTGTAAGATTATTGAGGAAACGAAGGGAGATAGTGATGCTACAGATTGAAGTCGCGTTGGAGGTGCCGTTGAGAATAGCCCAAGGCTTGGCAAGCGGTCAGTTGGAGCGAGTTGGCGGCGTCGTGCGAGATGTCGGCAGCAAGCAGGTTGTCATGTGGCTGCGCGAAGGCGCGCGGATCACAGACAATTCAAATTTGACCAGTGGAGTTCTGCGATCTCTGCTTGATGTCGGTAGCGGTAGCTTGACTGGTGTGGCCTTCGGTGCGTTGGACACTGTCGTTGCCGCAAATCGGCACTACCAGATAATGCAGCAGTTCAGTGCTCTGACTAACCTCGTGGGAGTGGTCGGTGGCATTGGCGTAGTAAACATAGCTGTTTCTGCCGTTTCGATGGCGGTAATACTAAAGCGTTTTAGTGATATTGAGAGACAACTGGAAGGGCTATACAAGGAACTCCAGAGTAATCAAAATGCCTATCTTCAAGCAGGGCTAGATGCAGCGCAGGACGCGGCAACCGCAGCCGAAGCGGGCGACATTGAGAACAAGCGTTCCTATGCTCTTCAGGCCATAGACAGATTGAGGCAAGCCCACGGACCTTTATTGGACAAAGTACGAGACCTGGAATTAACCGGTGATAACGATCTGCTACTGGCGCATCTTTCTCAGGCTATGCAAGTAGACGCTGTGCATATCCGTTGTTATCTCGAGAACAATGATCTTCCTAACGCGAAAAGGCATCTATGTCAAGCACTTGGAGTCTATCGAGAGATGACTCGAACGGCTGTTCACAGACTACTTGGTTCTAGTCGCGCAATTTACTTTCATCCGACGGTGAGCGACGAGGACTTGTGGCGATATGTCGGGATACGCAAGTGGCTAAGCGACAGAGACGTCGAACTCTCATTCCTTCTTCAAGAGATCTTACTCGCTGATCGTCACGACTTCTGGAATCCGGACATTGTTAAAGACATTGACGCTTCCGCAAAAAGACTATCAATTCGGCAACGCCTCTCGCCCAAGAATAGTTCCAGTTTCGAATCGCTTCCACCGCATTTGCTAGCCCTCGCGAAGGCCGACGTACTTATCGAGAATTATAGGCGACTGGAGGGGATCGAGGCAGAAGTTGAGGCAATTGAGCGACTTAGAGTTTCCGTGCCAGAGTGGGAATCGCATATAGCAGAAAGGCTCGCAGACAAGGATGTTGTCGTCGCCGAACACGATGACTACGTGCTTCTCGTCGATAAGGACTGGCTTGCCGAGCAGTCCGACTCAACTGCCGCCTGAAATCGCTCCTACCGCCCCCCAAATCCAGTCGCCATGACCGCCCGCGTAATCTGCCGTTGAAAAATAATGTAAACCAGCAAGACCGGCGCCGACGTATCGTCATAGCCATCATGAGCCTTCGGAATGCGCGATGTGCGAAGGCCTGCAAGACAAGTCAGCATTCATCACCGGGACGGAAGCGGTCATCGGCGGCGGCATATCGGCGCATTACGCCGATTGATTTAGAACGCGGGCGACTCACAGTGTCGCCCCTGCGCCAGATATCTATGAGAGGAAGAAGCGAAAACGATGATAATCACACGAATCGCCGCCTATCAGGTTGATCTTCCCTTGCACGAAGGCAGCTACAAATGGTCCGGTGGCAAATCCGTCGAAGTCTTCGACAGCACGATAGTCGAAGTCGAAACGGACAATGGCATGAGCGGCTACGGCGAGGTTTGCCCGCTGGGTCCATTTTATCTGCCCGCCTATGCCGAAGGGGTGCGCGCCGGCATCAAGGAACTCGCTCCCCATCTGCTGGGCAGCGACCCCAGGCAGCTCGATGTCCTGAATCGGCGCATGGACGCCGCTCTCAAGGGCCATCCCTACGTGAAGTCGGGCATTGACATGGCTTGCTGGGATATCCTGGGTCAAGTCGCCGGCTTGCCCGTATGCGAATTGCTCGGCGGCCGCTGCGGCGACGACTTTGTCCTCTACCGCGCTATTTCGCAAGAGTCGCCCGAGGAAATGGCGGCGAAAGTGGCTGGATACCGCGACGAGGGATATCGCCGTTTTCAATTGAAAGTGGGCGCCGATCCACAACTGGACATCGAACGAATCCGCCTGGTTTCCGATCTGCTGGCGCCCAGCGACAAGCTCATCGCCGATGCCAATACCGGCTGGCTCATGCACGAGGCGGCAAGGGTCGTTCGAGCAGTTGATGATGTCGATGTCTACATCGAGCAGCCCTGCTTGACTTATGAAGAATGTCTCTCGATTCGCCAGCGAACCTCTCATCCATTTGTCCTGGACGAGGTGGTCAACGATATCGATATGCTCTTGCGCGGCCATGCCGACCACGCCATGGATGTCGTGAATATCAAGATCAGCAAATTCGGCGGCTTGACCAAAGCGCGGCTGGCAAGGGATCTATGCCTGTCAATGGGCGTCGCCATGACTATAGAAGACAGCTGGGGCGGCGATATTACCACCGCCGCCATCGCGCATCTGGCGCATAGCACGCCGGGCGAGTTTCTGTTCACCGCGACCGATTTCAACAGCTATGTTACGGTCAGTACGGCCGATGGCGCCCCACAGCGCGATGCCGGTCGCATGTCCGCGTCAAGCGCGCCGGGATTGGGCATCAAGCCGCGGAGGGACGTCATCGGCGCGCGCCTCGTCGATGTACATTGACATTTGCTGTGGTGGACGACCTGAACATCGAGGATCCGGCTCAGTTGCTGCGTTACTTGCGGCAAAACGACCGCATCGACGCGAGCGATCGACCCCGATTCACGGCGCTTAAAGGCGGTGTCTCCAACCGCACCGTATGGGTTCAATTCGACCACAAACCCGACTGGGTCATGAAACAAGCCTTGTCGAAGCTGCGCGTACAAGTCGATTGGTTCAGCGCCCCGGAGCGCATTCAGCGCGAGGCGGCGGGCTTGAGCTGCTTGAGTAAACTCATCACAGGTCATGTGCCCGAGCTTGTCTTCCTGGACGAAGGACATCAAATCCTGGCGATGTCCGCCATTCCGCACCCGCATGAAAATTGGAAAACGCTGCTGCTGGGGGGAGAAACCCGCGTCGAGCTGGCGCGCGAGTTCGGGCGATTGCTGGCAAAGATCCACAACGCCGCTCTAGTCGATCCGCAAATCGGGAGCGCATTCGCCGAAGTCCGCTTTTTTGAAGAACTGCGGCTGGAACCCTACTATGCCTATACCGCGACGCAGGTTCCCCGGGCGCGAGCCTTTCTCGAAGATCTGATCAATGACACCCGCAAGCGCAGATTCGCGCTGGCGCACGGTGATTACAGCCCGAAAAACGTACTGATCAATCAGGGCAAACTGGTTATCCTGGACTTTGAAGTCATTCATTTTGGCGACCCAGCCTTTGATATCGGCTTCTCCATGACGCATTTCTTGAGCAAAGCGCATTTTCTGCGGGCGCATCGGCGGCGCTTCATTGAGATGGCGGCCGAGTATTGGCGCGCTTATGCCGCAGATCTTGACGCGGGACTTGCCAAAGAGATGGGGTCCTCCGCCGTCGCGCACAGCTTGGCTTGCCTGCTGGCGCGCGTGGCCGGCAGGTCGCCCCTGGAATACTTGGACGCCGACCACCGCGGCCGACAAAAAAGGATCGTCCTGGAACTGCTCCAACGGGAAATCGCTACCATACCTGAGTTGATAGATGCTTTTCGAGCCTGTTTGGACTGCCATAATGAGTCGGATTAAAAGCGTCTCCGCCATCGAAATTCTGGACAGCCGCGGACGCCCCACGCTGCTAGCCAACTGCGAATTGAGCGACGGCAGCTTCGGGCGGGCATCGCTGCCTTCGGGCGCCTCCACCGGGTCGGCCGAGGCGCATGAACTCCGCGACCGGGACCCAGCGCGCTACGCGGGCTTGGGCTGCTTGAAAGCGGCTGAAAACGTTAGCCAAGAAATCAACCGCGCCATCGCCGGGGGTGTCTTCGCGTCTCAGCAAGCGCTCGACCGCTGCCTTGTTGACCTGGATGGCAGTGATAAGAAATCACGTCTGGGCGCCAACGCCATCCTGAGCGTCTCGCTGGCATTTGCCCGCGCCCAGGCGGCGCAGCGCGGAGTGGCGCTGTACCGGCAGTTTGCCGATATCGCCGGAACAGTCCCGCGCCTGCCGCGGCCGATGATCAATCTCTATAGCGGCGGTCTGCATGCCGGCGGGCAAGTCGCCATTCAGGACGTACAGGTCGTCCTGCCCGGCGCCATTACAATGAGCGAGACGCTTGCCGTCGTTTCGGACGTATTTCGCTCTGCTGGAACGCGCCTGCTCAAGAAATACGGCATGCGGCTCTTGACCGCCGACGAAGGCGGCTTGGCGCCGCCCTTCGCCTCTTCGCGAGAGATGTTTGTCGAAGCGGTGAGGGCGATCGAGGCCGCCGGCTATGCGCCGTCTGACGATGTCGTCCTGACAGTCGATGTGGCTGCGTCGCACTTCTACAAAGACGGAGCGTATCATTTGGACGGCGAACGGCTGGACAGCGCGGGCATGGTGGATCGTATCGACGAATGGCGCCGCGATTTCCCCATTGTCAGTATCGAAGACGGCCTGGACGAAGCCGATTGGGCTGGCTGGTCTACGCTCCATCAGCGCTTGCGTGGTCACGTGATGGTATTGGGCGACGATCTGCTATGTACCAACCCCGCGCGCATCCGGCGCGCGATCGCAGAAAAAGCTGCGGATAGCCTGCTGCTAAAGGTCAATCAAATTGCTACACTCAGCGAAGCGGCTGAAGCGCTTCGCCTGGCGAGAGCGGCGGGATGGCATGTGGTCCTCAGCGCGCGCAGCGGCGAGACCGAAGACGACTGGCTGGCAGATTTGGCGGTCGGTTGGGCGGGCGACTACATCAAGGTCGGTTCAATCACGCAGTCGGAGCGGCTGGCCAAGTACAACCGTTTGCTCGAATTGGAGCATTACGCCCGCTTGACCTTCTAGCTGCGCTTAAAGTTAGAGTATTGCCAAACCCCGCTGAGCAATTGATAACGAGGGAATCGCTAAATTCAGATGATAATTCCAAATAGATTCAAGGACCAAGTCGCTGTAGTTACCGGCGCAGGAAGCGGCATTGGCTTGGGC
Organism: Chloroflexota bacterium; assembly: GCA_028873975.1. Classification (GTDB taxonomy): domain Bacteria; phylum Chloroflexota; class Anaerolineae; order Aggregatilineales; family Phototrophicaceae; genus UBA6055. The sequence goes on along the minus strand of JAPPMO010000084.1, from coordinate 2,416 downwards.
ATCAGCCGGCGCATCGCGCTTGAGGGCGGCACAGTGATCATGGCTGATATCGACCAAGCTGCGCTGGATGCGGCGCACGGGACAATTGGCGAGGCGCCCGGCAGCTTGTGGCGGACAGTCATGGATGTCACGAAAGAAGTTGATGCGCGCGATCTCATGGAAAAGGCAGTCGCGCGGCACGGCAAACTGGATGCCGTGGTCAACTGCGCCGGTATCGTCGGTCCCAGCGCTGCCAACATTGCCGACTACGATCTGTCTTCCTTCCGGGAGGTCCTCGATGTCAACCTGGTGGGCTCTTTCATCGTGACAAAATATGCCATAAACGCGATGTTGAGAACTGGATATGGCAGAATCTTGCTCTTGGCGTCGATTTCCGGCAAAGAAGGCAATCCGGGCATGGCCGGCTACTCGACATCCAAAGCCGGGGTGATCGGCCTGACCAAAGCTGTCGGCAAAGAGTATGCCCATACACATATCACGATTAACGCCCTGGCGCCGGCCATGATCTCCACGCCGCTCGCGCAATCGCTTGATCCCGATAAACTGAGCCATTTAACCGATAAGATCCCGATGGGCAGGCTGGGCACAATTGACGAAGCAGCAGCCTTCGCCTGCTGGATCGTATCCCCCGAGGCATCATTCAGCACGGGCGCCATCTTCGACCTTTCCGGCGGACGAGCGACCTATTGACGCAAGAGAGTCGCTCAAGCGAGGCATGACTGCATTACAGCGAAAAATCGGAATAAAGCCTTCAGAATTGTCCGGCGCCGGAAGCCGCAGATCAGTCTAAGCTAATATGCTTCATGCGCCGGATTCGGCAACCAGCAGCTCGGCGACCAATTCTTCGTTGAGCGTGACTCCAAGCCCCGGTCGATCCGGCACCTGGATAAAGCCGTTTTCCGCTCCCATCTTCTCCTGCGTCAGGTCCTGGCGCAGCGGCGAATCTTCCACGGAGTCTTCAAAAAGAAAGGCTCGCTTGAACAAGCACAGCCAGTGCAAGCATGCCGCGACGCTTATGGGCGTCTTGTAACAGTGGTTGACCAGCAAACCCCCGTTTTCTTCCACGCGCTCGCCAATGTATAGGCCGTCGGTGAAGCCACAGCGAGCCAGATCGATCTGATAAATATCCAGGGCGCGCCGGTCAATCCAGGGCTTGAAAGCCGCGCGTCCGCATTCACCCTCTCCGCCGGCGATTGGCACCGGGGAACGGTCGCGCAGCCAGACGTAGCCTTCGATGTCATCCTGCTCAAGCGGCTCCTCCAGCCAGCCGATGCCGTACTCGCTGTAACTGTGCGCTCGGCGCAGCGCTGTGCGCGCGTCATATACGCAGCCGGCATCAATCAGCAAGTCGGCGTCGGAACCAATTCCTTCTCGCGCGCCGCGCGCCAACTCGATGTCCAGGGCTTCCGATTGGCCCATTGGCTCCCAGCCAAACTTTACCGCTTTGTAACCGAAGTCGGTCCAGCGTTGGCCGATATCCCGGGTTTCGGCGCCATCTCGCCCGAAGAGGATCGAGGCATAGGCTTTGATCTGATCGTGCTGCTTGCCGCCCAGCAACTGATGCACAGGTACAGCAAAGTGCTTGCCCTTGAGATCCCACAGGGCAAGATCAATGCCCGCCATCGCGGTTATCACAACCGCGCGCCTGCCATAATACATCGTCCCCCGGTACATCTTTTCCCAAAGCCGCCTGGTATCCAACGGGTTTTCGCCAATGAGCATTTCTCGTAATCCGCAGGCGATGTTGTGGCTGAAGGGCGCATCGATAACAGCTTTGGCGACTTCCGGGGAGGAATCGACTTCGCCGATTCCTTCCAATCCGCTATCGGTTCGGACGCGAATGAGCAAGGTATCCTGCGTGCCGGCTGTCTTCGCCTCGACAGTCTCCAAACGCAAAACCTGGCAAATGATCTGGGTGATTTTCATGATATTTCTCATTCTGAAATCTATTCTGAAATCTAGGTCTGGATGCGATTGTGGAGCGTTTACGGATAGATTTTCCCGCAATGCAGTTTGTTGGGTCAAATGTACTTATATCCTCTACCGGGCAATCGCGCCAGATTTTTCTAAGCACCGAGGACACCGAGGATCGCGTAGGTCGCGTAGACACTGAGCGCCGATACTGACCGGCAGCACAGATTTAAGCTCTTGCCTGCCAAAGGGAGGCGATGTAGGGGCGTTTCGTTGAAACGCCCGCAAATAGAAATGATCTTTTGTATTTCTCAGTAAGTCCAAGAAAGAAATGCAAATTTCGCTAAAGCAACGATCTGTAAGGCTTGTCCGATACTGCTTCGTTTTGCCAAAATTGGGGATATTTCCAGCGGGCGTTTCAGCGAAATGTAGTGGTTCACCAAAACTGGACACTTTTTCCCAGAATTTGAGGGAGGGTTTTGATACCACTGCGCCTCGAACTCTG
>JAPPMO010000118.1 GCA_028873975.1 Chloroflexota bacterium | reverse complement strand
TTAAATCTCGGTGCTGCCGGTCAGTGTCTACGCGACCCTCGGTGTCCTCGGTGGTGAATTGCCAATAATCTGAAATACACCCGTACACGGCTAGTCAGAGCAATCGCAGCAGATTTTTCTTAACCACCGAGAGCACCAAGAATCGTGCGCCCAATACGTCCTTTTCTTTGTGTGCTTTGTGTCTTTGTGGTGAAAATGATTTGAAGCGATTGCCCGGGCCCGTCCCATCTGCGGCTTGGGAAAAGCGCCCCCGCTCCGTTACAATTCGCAGACCGAGCCGAGTCTTCAACCAGGAGGAAATGCCAATGGAAACACGAGCCGATATCATCGCGGTCATTCGCAACTTGCCCGCGCAACTGCGCGAGAAAGTCAGCGGCTTGACGGTCGAGCAATTGACCACGCCCTACAACGCGGGTGAATGGACGATCGCCCAGAATGTCCATCACCTGGCGGATACGCACATGGTCTGTATCCGCCGCTTCAAGCTCATCCTCACCAGCCCGGAATTTCATTTCACGCCTTACGATGTGAACGCCATCGCCGAATATCCCGATGCCAAAGACGCCGATATCGAGCATTCGCTCAAGATCCTCGACGGCTTGCAAGCGCGCTGGGCGATCTTGCTGGAAAACCTGAACGATGCAGAATGGGGCAAGATCGGTTTTTCCCAGCGCGGCGATCTCAGCATCGAGGAAATCGCGCGCATCTACGCGCAGCACGGGCTCAACCATCTGATTCAGATTCAGGACGTCTTCGACTGCATGCCGGCATGACGGCGCCATCATTTGTCATTGAGCCCGCGCCGCAGTTTGACTTCCGAGCAACCGTATTCAGCCATGGCTGGTACATGCTGGCGCCCTTTTCCTGGGACGAGGAAACGGGGACGCTCTCCACAATCTACCGGACGGCGGCGGGCGCTGTACTGAGCCTGGAGCTTAGCGCGCCCGAACGCCGTCTCCGGGTCGATTTGCCCGATTTGGATGGACTGGGGGCGGACCTGCGAGACGAACTAGAGGCGCTTGTCCGCCGTATATTCAGCCTGGACTGGGACTTGCGCCCTTTCTACGCCGCCATGCGCGACTTCGATGGTTACGATTGGCTGGAAGCGGAAAAGCGCGGTCGTATCCTGGTCGGCGGGAGCCTCTGGGAAGACCTGGCCAAGGTCTTGCTGACCACCAACACCACCTGGGCGCAGACCGTGCAGACCTGCGCGCGGCTATGTCAGCTGGGCGCGCCGCACCCGTCGCTGCCGGGCCGCCACGCTTTTCCAAGCGCCGGGCAAATCGCCGCGCTGGATTTTGACGTCTTTGCGGAGGCGCTGCGCGCGGGCTATCGCAACGCCTATCTTTACGAACTGGCGGGCAGAATCGCCGGCGGCGGACTCGATCTCGACGCCTGGCTGTCGCTGGATAGCGAAGGCTTGTATTCAGCGGTGAAATCGTTGAAGGGATTCGGCGACTATGCCGCCGGCTCCATCGCGCGCTTGGCGGGTCACTTTGACAGAATCGCCATCGACAGCGCCTGTCGCGAGACCTACGCGCTGCTCCACAACGACGGCACAAAAGGCAGCGACGCCGACATCGCGCGGCATTACGCCGCTTTCGGGCAGTGGCGGGGCTTGGTGATGTGGATGGACATCATGCGTCGACATTCGTAAGGGACCGACGCTAACGAGGTAGAGCGCGAATCAACCCGATATAAAGCGCGCCACGTCTCGCTTGAGCTTGGCCAGCGATGCTTCGTGCAGGTACATCATGTGGCCCGCCTCGTATTCCTCGATGATGACATTGCCGCGCAAGCTGGCATCCAAGCCCATGTGGCTCAATGAATAATAGGCGGCGTGGAAGGGCGTCGCCAGATCATAATAGCCCTGCGCGACCAGCACTCTCATAAAGGGATTCTTGGCGAAGGCAGCCCGCAATCCCTCGCTGGTATCGGGAAATTGGCCGCCTTCATATTTCCAGTTCCGGTTCACTTCGGAGTTCATTATCTCATAATTGAGATCGGTCTTGTAGCCGAGCGCCTCCCGCACGTACTGGTTAAAGGCCGCGCTGTACGGTGGCGTGATGGCATGCTTCGAGGGGTCGAAATCGAAGGTTTGCCCTTCCGCAGATGCCATGATGCCGACGAAGCGCGAATCCAGCCGACCCACGGCCCGCTTATCATCGCGCAGCAGTTCCTTGCAAAAGCTCATGATATTGATGCGCAGGTCAGCCCCCAGCACAAATCGTTCGCTCAAGCCGGTGTAGCGCGCCAACTGAGCCGCGATCGCGCCGCGCTCCTCTTCGCTTAGCCGGTCGCCTTTCGCCAGCGCCACCGTATAGTCGCTCTCCGACCAGTCCGCCACTTCGCTCAAGAGTTCGCGCAATTGCCGCGCCTGCAATTCCTCAGCGAGCTTGCCATGATAATGCGCCGTGGCGCAGTAACTGGGCAGGAACAGCGTATAAGGCAAGTCATTCGCCTTGGTGAAACGCGCTGTCTGGAAGTTCATGATGGTGGAGATCAAGACTACGCCGTTGAAGGCGATGCCGCGGTCGATCAGGCGCCCGGCCAATCCCGCGGCGCGGGTGGTGCCATAGCTCTCCCCCGCCAGGTAAAGCGGCGAGGTCCAGCGCCGGTTGCGCGACAGATACAGGCGAATGAATTCGCCCACCGCTTCCAGATCCGCTTCCAAACCCCAGTATTTCTGATTGTCCTCAGGGTCGCTGGCGCGCGAGTAGCCCGTGCCGACCGGATCAATGAAGACCAGATCGCCCAGATCGAGCCAGGTATAGGCATTGTCGATCAGGCGGTAGGGCGGCGGCGGCATAAAACCCTCCGCGCCCATGTCGACGCGACGCGGACCCAGCGCGCCCATGTGCAGCCAGATCGATGCCGAGCCCGGTCCGCCGTTGAAGACGAAGATCAGCGGCCGCTGGGCGAGATCGGCCTCGCCCTCGAGCGTGTAGGCGGTGTAAAAGATCTGTGCTACGATCTGGTCGCGCGCGTCCTTGAGCGGCATCTTGCCGGTCGTCGCGCTGTAGGAGAGCGTCGCGCCGTCGAGTTCCAGCTGGTGCGAGGTGATGACGGGCGCTTCTTCTTTGATTTCGGGTTCGGGTTTAGGCTTGTCGCTGCTTTCGGGCATGGACGGCGCTCCTTCTGATGCTAATGGGATCTGCTCAGACTATAGCGTTTTGAGAGTTCTACGGCAACGCGCAGGGAAATTGCATCAGTTTGTTTTTCACCACCGAGGACACCGAGAGCACCGAATTTAGGGTCGTTTGTCGACTTTCTCTCTAATTGCGTCGCCTGAATATGGTAAAGTCGCCAGCGCAACTTCATCTGTGGCTGAAAAGCAAGCCTGAAATATAACATGAGCTATGTTCCGTTGCTTTTCTCGGTGTCCTCGGTGTCCTCGGTGGTTAATAATCAGTCCAATTTCGTACCATGTCAGTCGCCTCATTTTGATGCGATTGCCCTGCCTCCTTTGCCTGATATAATTGACAAGTCCTTACAAACAGCCAACGCCCCAGCCCATGCCCAAAGCCCCGCGCCAATTCCGCAGTCAAGCCATCATCCTCAGCCGCCGCGACTTCGGCGAATCCGACCGGCTGCTGACGCTCTTCACACCCGAGCGCGGCAAGATCCGCGCCATCGCCAAAGGCGCCCGCAAACCGGGCGCCAAACTCAGCGGCCACGTCGAACTCTTCGCCCGCAGCGACCTGATGATCCACCGCGGACGCAATCTCGATATCATCAGCCAAGCCGAGCTGATTGATCCCTATCTCGGTCTGCGGGAGGACCTGCGCCGCAGCGCCTACGCCAACTATGTCGCCGAATTGCTCGATCGCTTCACGGCCGACGAAGACGTCAGCCAAAGCGCATTGTTCGAGTTGCTGCATCTGACCCTGGGGCGCGTCGCCGACGCCGCGGACCCGCGCCTGGCTACGCGTTACTACGAGCTACATCTGCTGGACCTGGTGGGCTTTCGACCTGAACTGACAGCCTGCGTCTTGACGCGCGCCGAGCTGCTGCCCGAGGCGCAATTCTTCAGCAACGAAGAGGGTGGCGCCGTCAGCCGCGCCGCCGCGGGGATGGCCTCTGCCCCGGTGTCGCTGGAGATCGAGACCTTGAAAATACTGCGCCACCTGCAGCGCAGCGCCGGGGATTACGACCAGGTGGCGAGCCTGCGCCTTTCGCCGGGGCAACACTCGGATGTCGAGCGCATTCTGCTGGGCTATATCACGCATTTGCTGGAGAGCAAATTGCAGAGCGTCGACTTCATCCGGCGCGTGCGGAGGACGGCCCCCGCTCCATAAGCCCTCGATAGACCGCCACCGTTTCCCGCGCAATGCTGTCGTTGGTGAAAGTCGACAAGAATCGCTCCCGTCCGCGTTCCGCCAGATCGGCTCGCACCGCCGCTCGCTCCTTGACATCCCGGATGGCGCGGGTCAGCGCTGGGACATCGCCCTCGGGCACGATCAAGCCGGCAGCGCCGATCACGCCGGGGATGGCGCCGCTATCGCTGCCGATGACCGCTACGCCGCTGGCCATCGCTTCGACCAAGACGCGACCGAATTGCTCTTTCCAGTTGTCTCCAGTTAATGAAGGCAAGACCAAAACGTCGATCTCGCGATATTGCGCCGGCACTTCGGTCGACGGCAACTGACCGACGACGGTCACACGATCGGCAATGCCAAGCGCGCCCGCCAGCGTCCGCATCTCGCCCAGCGCCGGTCCACCGCCCACCAAACGCAGCCGCCAATCGCTATCGAGGGCTGCCAGAGCGCGCAGCAGCAGATCCACGCCTTTCGCCGGCACGATGCGTCCGATATAGCCGATCGTGAAGGGTCGATCCGGCCGCGACGGCGCGGGCTGAAAGAGCGCCTCATCGGCGCCGAATTGCGGGATTGTACTTACGGGACCCGTATATCCCTTGGCGCGCAGCACATCTGCGGCATCGTCGGTGCCTGCCAGGGCATAATCCGCCTTGCGGTAGACCCAGGACTCGCCCCAGGAAAAGGGCGGCGGATAAGTCCGCTTGATGTTTTGCCAGGTGAAAAAGAGCGCTTTGGCGCCGATTCTCCGCGCCTGATACAACGCCTGCCAAGTCGCCAGGTTGTAAGGCTCCTCGTCGATATGAACGATCTGGGGCTGGAATGCGCTCATCTCTCGCCCCAGCGTCGGATAGTGATGAAGGTGGAAACTGCCGTTGAAACGGATGGGGATCGACTGCAACTGATAACCGGCTGTGTGGGCGCGTTCCAGGATTTGTTCGCCGCGTTCGTCTTTCCAGGAAGGTGGCGCCAGCACCTTGAGGTCAATGCCTCGTCTGGCGATCGCTTCCAGCTTGGGCTGATATATGCCGACGACACAAGCTTTGGAGAGCATCAAGACGCGCATATTCCGCCTGTCGCTTCGTCCCCCATATACCGCCGGTCAGGGCGTCGGCGAACTGCCCAACTTGTAGCTGAAGGGGAAGAGAGCCACCGGCACCAGCTTGAAATGTTGAATGGCGAAGGGAATGCCAAGCAGCGTAAAAGCCAGCATAATCCCAAAGAGCAGATGCGTCAGCGCGATCGACCAGCCCACCGTCAGCAGCCAGATGAGATTAAAAGCCAGTGCCACACAGCCCGTCCCCGACCCGCCGCCCTCGATGACCTTGCCGAAAGGCAACAATACCATCACGCCGAATTGTATCGCTTTGATGCCAAAGGGGATGCCGACAATCGTCAGGCAAAGCGCGCATCCGGCGAAGATATAGCTTAAGCTGGCTATCGCGCCCCCGAAGACCAACCAGATGAGATTACCCAGCAGGCTCATGATCGCCTCTTTCATTTTTTTGAACAAAGCCCATCGCTCATGCGAGGATAAGGTTTGTTATTTTAGCGAGCGCGGCAATTTTTTTCGCCGCCGCCGAGCGGCTTTACTGATTATACGGGAAATCACGGGACAAGTATCAACGGGACGCCGCCAGCAAGCATAAGCGTCAACAGGCCCTTCCGCGCCCTGCTCGCGCGCGGATCTAAATGATTTCAAGCGGCGCTTGGTCACAGTCGGCATGGGCGTCGTATACCCGAAAGCTCAGATCCGGCAGGGAGAGTACGCCATAAGTAGAGGACGACGCCCTAGCGCATTTGAAGGTATACAGCGACCCCGGATTGACCAGGCAGCCCCATTGCGTCTTCATGTGCAGGGGCATATGCGTATGACCGGTCACCAGCACATCCGCTTTCAGCGAGCGCAAGACCATCTTCAAATACGTCGTTGACAAATGATCCTTGTACATGCCCCACATATTGTTGCCGGGCTTGCCATGGCACATGTAGACCGTCTTGCCCGCCAGCTCGCCCTGCCAATCGAGCGGCAAGCTCTTCAGATACTGCGTATTCTCGCGGCGCAGTCCATAGACCCATTCATCGTGGTTGCCCCGCGCCACCGGGATATCATGCGCGCGGATCAAGTCGACCACGCGGTCCGGCTCCGGTCCGCGCCCGACCAAATCACCGGCGCACAATACCCGGTCTACGCGATGATGTCCCTCAAATCGAGCCAGTACCTCTTGAAGCGTATTGTAGTCCGCATGTACATCTGAAATGATTCCAATTTGCATCCACACCAGACCTTAACCGTTCACTACAAGAACAATTATACGCCAGCTTGGGTCCTGTGTAGAGGCAAGAAATTACTCGCGCGGATTGGCCGATTTGCCGCAATTGCGCGCTGCCGCCGAGCGGCTGCATGTTATGAATACTATGTGACATTCGACATATATTGGTTTTGATGCGATTGCCCTGCGAACTGACAGGGCAATCGCACCAAACTGAAATGGCGCAATAATCACATACTTTTCCCGCAACTTTTGTAATCTGTAGGGGCGTTTCGCTGAAACGCCCGCTATTTGTCTACTATTTTCACGGGCGTCTCACGAGACGCCCCTACAATTTCACACATTTTAGACGAAATTCGCCGCGAAATGATTTGATGCAATTGCCCTGTGCGAACTGACTTATGTGCTTGACATGTGCCGTCCATTGGGGTAACGTGAGGTGACAATACTCCCTGGCGACCTCACGATAGTTCGTCAGGCAATTTTGGGGAGGCTAGCAAAATGACCTAGCCTCCCTGCTTTTTGAAGCCTATGCTAAGGATCAATGATGTTTCGTTTGGCCATTTTTGTTGATGGAGCGTATTTGGAGAAGGTCGCCAAGAAGAATGACGTTAGGGTTGATTACGAAAAGCTTTCTTCCGAGATACTTACCCGGGTTAACGCTCGAACCCCAGCAGCACCGGTTGATCTGTTACGTACTTATTATTATAATGGCTTGCCCTACCAGAGTAATCGCCCCACTGACGGTGAAAAAGAATTCGTCCGGAGACGCCGTGGTTTCTACGACGCTCTAGGGCGGCTGTCTAGTTTTACCGTAAGATTGGGTGTCGTTAAGCATCGTGGCAAGGATAATACAGGACAGCCGATCTACCAACAAAAGCAGGTTGATCTACTGCTAGGTTTGGATTTCGCTTTGCTGAGCGCCAAGCGCTCCATCACGCACGCCGCGGTAGTAACCGGCGATAGCGATATGGTGCCTGCCTTGGAAGTGGCGCAGAGGGAAGGGATTGCCGTCTGGTTATTTGCCAGCCAGCCGCAAAGCCACGCGAGGGAATTGTGGCAAACCGCCGATGAACGGGTTGATCTCGATCAACCTTTCTTGAATACGATCCAACGAGATAGATAGTTCCCTCACATTTTGTTAATAGCGTTGACAAAGTGCTACTTGTGCTCGCGGGCGACCCAATAAGTCGCTCCTAAATCCCGCGCCGCCGCAACAATGACAACTGTAGGGGCGCCCCTTGCCTCGCCCCACGCCGCACTTGCGCTAAAATAATGACAACGTTCACACCTCTTCTATGGAGGAAACCAACATGACATCTTTCACACGTCAAGAGGCGCTGGATTATCACCGGCGCGGACGACCGGGCAAAATTCAGATCGCGCCGACCAAACCGCTGGACAGTCAGTTGCACCTGTCGCTGGCATATTCGCCCGGCGTGGCGGAAGCGGTGCTGGAGATCGACAAGGATCCGCTAGCCGCCTTCGAGATGACGGCGCGGGCCAACCTGGTCGCCGTCATCTCTAACGGCAGCGCCATCCTGGGTTTGGGCGATCGCGGTCCGCTGGCCTCCAAGCCGGTGATGGAAGGCAAGGGCGTGCTCTTCAAGAAGTTCGCCGATGTTGATGTCTTCGATATCGAAATCACCTCGCGCAAAAGCGAAGAAATCATCGAGGTCTGCAAGGCATTGGCGCCCACCTTCGGCGGCATCAACCTGGAAGACATCAAGGCGCCGGAATGCTTCGAGATCGAAGAGCGTTTGATCCAGGAGCTTGATATCCCGGTCTTCCACGACGACCAGCACGGCACGGCGATTATTTCGGGCGCGGCTTTGCTCAATGCGCTGGAGGTCACCGGCAAGCGCATGGACGACATCAAGGTCGTCATCAACGGCGCGGGCGCCAGCGCCATCGCCACCGGCAAGTTTTTCAAGTCGCTGGGCGTCGCCCGGGATAATATCCTCATGCTTGATTCGCGCGGCGTCATCCACCACCAGCGCGAAGACAACATGAATATCCACAAGACCGAATTCGCCATCCCCACCCAAGCCCGGACGCTGCACGATGCCTTGCAGGGAGCGGATGCGCTCATCGGTTTGTCCATCGCCGGGTCGGTGACGCAAGACATGATTAAGGGCATGGCGCCGGATCCGATGCTCTTTGTGCTGGCCAATCCCACGCCGGAGATCATGCCCGAGCTGGCGCTGGAAGCGCGCCCGGACGCCATTATCGGCACCGGCCGCAGCGATTATGTCAATCAAGTGAACAACGTGCTGGGCTTCCCATTCATCTTCCGCGGCGCGCTGGATGTTTATGCGACGGGCATCAATGAGGAGATGAAAATGGCGGCAGCCTACGCCCTGGCGGCTTTGGCGCACGAGGACGTGCCGGATAGCGTGCTGGCGGCTTATGGGCAGGAGTCGATCAAGTTTGGCAAAGATTATCTGATTCCCAAGCCGCTGGATCCGCGCGTATTGCTCTGGGTGGCGCCGGCGGTGGCGCAGGCGGCGATGGATTCGGGCGTGGCGCGGCGTCAACTGGATATCGACGAATACAAGCAGGAACTGATCAGCCGCCAGGGCATTGGGCGGCAGGTGCGGCAGAATATCATCAATCGGGCTCGGGCGGGGTCGCTCAAGCGCATCGTCTTCCCGGAAGGCGAAGAAGCGAAGATCATCCGCGCCGCCATGCAGATCCGCGACGAAGGCATCGCCCATCCCATCCTCATGGGACGGCCCGAGCGCATTCGGGGGACGATTGACAATCTGGGTTTGAACTACCAAGCCGATGCTTTCGATCACTATGCAGCCGACAATCAATACGAATATCGCGATCTGCTCTACGACCTGCGGCGGCGCAAAGGCGTGACCCTGGGCAAGGCGCGGTCGCTGGTGCGGCAGCGCAATTACTATGCCTCGCTGATGGTCAGGAAGGGCGATGCCGATGCCATGGTCAGCGGCTTGACCTACGAATACCCGGACGTGATCCGCCCGGCGCTGCAAGTCTTCGGCACGCGCGCCGGCGCGACGCGGGCGGCCGGCGTTTATCTGATGGTGATCGAGGGGCGGTCTTATCTCTTCACCGATGCCACGGTCAACATTGACCCCGATGCCGAAACCCTGGCGGAAATCGCCGTACTGGCGAACGACTTCGCGGAGACCCTGGGGCTGGACGCCCGCGTAGCCATGCTGTCCTTCTCGAATTTCGGTTCCACGCCGCATCCGCAGAGCGATAAAGTGCGGCGGGCGGTGGAGCGGGTGCGGGCGCGTCGACCCGATATCTTGATCGATGGCGAGATGCAGGCGGATACGGCGGTCGTGATCGACATCATCGAAGATCGCTATCCCTTCAGCCAGGTGCGGGATGCCAATGTGCTGGTCTTCCCCAATCTGGACGCGGCCAATATCTCCTACAAGCTGCTCTCGCGGCTGACCGAGGCCGAGGCGATTGGACCGATCCTGCTGGGCATGGGCGCGCCGGTGCATGTCTTGCAAGCGGGGGACGATGTCGAGGACATCGTCGCCATCGCGGCGGTGGCGGCTATGGACGCGCATGGGCGGGGCGGGTGATTTTTCACCACCGAGGACACAGAGCGCACAGAGAAATACCTCATTTACTTTGTGTCCTTTGTGTCTTTGTGGTTGGCCATGCTTTCGACCGGGCAAAAAATCGCTTGACTTGCCAAATAATCTGAATTGCGCCCAGGAAGCCAGCAGAATTTGACAAGCTTCTTAAAGTTGCCTAAAATTGGTAACACCACTGACCAATTTTCCCTTTTCGGAAGCGATGTCTGTTGTGAAGCTCCCCTCACCGAGCGTGTCCGGCTTGCGAACGATTGAAAAAGCAAGCGTCAAGGACCAAACCCTCGAGCAGTTGAAGAATTACATCCTGTCCGGCGTCGTGCAACTGGGCGAGCGCTTGCCCTCGGAGCGCGCCCTGGCGGACGCGCTGGGCGTGGGCCGCTACAGCGTGCGCGAGGCGCTCAAGGTCCTGGAAGCGGTTGGGCTGGTGCAATCGCGCGTGGGGGAGGGCGCCTTCCTGACGAACAATACCGGCGCCAGTTTCGGGCGCATTCTGGGCTTGAGCCTGGCGACCTGGGGCGGGACGATGATTGAACTGCTGGACGCGCGCAAGATGATCGAGGTGGAAGCGGCGCGCGCGGCGGCTGAACGCGCCACCCCGGCTGACCTGGAGAAGATCCAGCGCGAGTTGCGGACGATGAACGCCACGGAAGATGTCCGCGAATACCTGAAAGCGGATATGCGCTTCCATCGCGGTATTGGCGTGGCCAGCCACAACGCCATCATCAGTCAGTTCGTCGGCAATCTGATCGACGTGCTGGAAGAAGTCTTGCAAGAGGCGCGGCTGGATACCTTGCCGGCGCAGGCGGAGGGAGGCGGCACGCACCAGGCGATCTTTGACGCCATTGCCGCTCGCGACGCCGATGCCGCGGGCTTCTTGATTCGCGGTCATATTCGATTTTCGAGCGAAGTCTGGCAGACGGTCATCTCTTTGACCGCCGATACGGGAGGCGCGAAGATGGGCGGGAAAGTCCCAAGCTAAAGAAGAAGAGGAGGCGCTTATTGATGTGCTCGCGATCGCATACCGTTAGGTCCAATAGTTGCATTAAGGAGTTCTGATGAGCAAGAAATTTCCCTATAAAGCCGAAGACCTCAAACCATCGAGAAGAGATTTTCTGAAATGGAGCGGCGCCGGCCTGGCGACCGCGATGATGGCGCGTTACGGATTCGCCCCGATACTTGCCCAAAACATGGGAGATATCCCGGCCGAATTGCACCCGGGCAGCCCGAATAACGCGCGCGGTTGGGCGACCGCCTTGCCGCCGATACCGGAGGGCATGCCGGTAGATCCGCCGGTGACGGTCACCGGCAGCCGGCGCGGTCCCTGGGAATTCGCCGATGGCGACGATATCGAGAACAGTCCCTTCACGCGCCTCAATGCCGCGGTTACCGGCATCAACTGGAAGCTGGCTTTCAACTGGATTGACAACGAAGAAGAAGTCTTGCAGAAATACAATCTGGCTATCGCCAGCGGCGAATTGCCGGACTTCATGGAGACGGTGCCGCTGCAAATCTATGGCGAGCTGCTGGAGAATGACCTGGTCGAGGATATCACCGATGTTTACGAAGCAGTGGCGCATCCGGTTTGGTTGAAAGAGGCCATGAGCTTCGGCGATGGCGCCGCCTGGCAATATGCCGAAGTCGACGGGCGCAAGATGGGCTTGCCCTATATCGAGCAAGCGGCGCAGAACGACAAGCTGCTTTGGATACGGCAAGATTGGCTGGACGCCGTTGGCATGGAAGTCCCGACCACGGTTGATGAATTGTACGCCGTCGCCAAAGCCTTCGTCGAGGCGGACCTGGGGCAAGGCGGCGAAGGCAGCACCATCGGCATCGCCGCGGCGAATAATCTGGTCACCTGGTACAGCTCGCTGGATCCGATCTTTGGCGCTTGGGGCGTGATGCCCGGCTATTGGACGCCGGATGACAGCGGCGACTTGCAATACAACAGCGTTCAGCCGGAAATCAAGGAAGTGCTCGGGCTGCTGCGCCAATGGTATGCCGAGGGCATCTTCGCGCAGGATTATTTCACGCTGCGCCCGCCGCAAACCGCCTTCAGGCAAATCGGCGGCAACACTTGCGGCATCACGATGTCGCCGGCTTTCGCCGCCCTCTTTGGCTTGCCGGACAGCGTCACCAACGACCCCAGCGCCCGCTGGACCTGGGGCGACATCCCGGCCGGTCCCACCGGCATCAAGAAGAAAGCCTGGAGCAACCCGGTGGTCGACAGCGTCTTCTGCTTCCGCAAAGGCTTCGAGCATGTCGACCTGGTGCTGAAGCAAATCGGCTGGTGGGCGGAACTCTTGCAGAACCCGGAAAACCGTTACCACGGCTTCGAAGGCACGGATTATTTCTGGCGGGACGATAACGGCGAGGTCGACTCGATGGGCGGCACGTTGGATCTGGCTTCCGGCTATGACGGCACCAAGCATATTTGGGGACCGCCCGGCACCAATGGCGGCGCCCGCACCGACCCGCGCCACGAGACCAATTGGATCAAGCACCGCCGCGAAGTCTGGGCGAATACGCCGGAAGAGGAGCGCGACGCCATGATGGAAGCCTTCCTGGGCGGCGACGAACTCTCGGTCATGTGGGACGACGCCAATGTCTTCGCCGTCGACCGCTGGGAACTGGATGGCATCCGCAACCATTTCACCACCTTCCCGACGCGGACGATGGAACGCGCCGGCGCATCGCTGAATGACCTGGAAGCCGAGACCTTCGTCAATATCATCACCGGGCAAGCCTCGCTGGATGATTTCGATACCTTCGCCGCCGACTGGCGCAGCGGCGGCGGCGACGTCATCACCGGCGAAGTCAACGACTGGTGGCACGGGCAGATGTAGCGCGCCCTCGCCCGTCGACATCCGAAAGATTGTCTAGGGGCGAGCCAAGGCTCGCCCACCGTTCCGGTTAGGTTTTGCGGGCGACCCAGCGGGTCGACCTTACAGCGATTAATTTGCCGAGAAATCGTTTTCATGGCGAGGGCATGACAGTCGCATGACCATCCGCGAATACATGAAGCGCGCCTGGCCCCTGTACGCGATGATCATCCCAGGCATTTTCTTTGTGCTGCTCTTTCGCTACTACCCGATGTACGGCGTGGTCATCGCTTTTCAGGACTTCAGCCCGGCCAAGGGCTTCCTGAACTCGCCCTGGGTCGGCTGGGAGAATTTTGAGTTTCTATTTTCCCTGCCGGAGTTTTGGCGGATCCTGGGCAATACCCTGATCATTGCGGTCGCCAAGATCGTCGCCGACCAAATCGGCGCGATTATCCTGTCGCTGCTGCTGAACGAGGCGCGCATGCTGTTCTTCCGCCGCGCCATACAGACCTTGATTTATCTGCCGTATTTTCTGTCCTGGATCGTGCTGGGCGGGATCTTGCTGGACGTCCTCTCCCCTTATGGCATCCTCAATCAGGCAATCGGCAATTTCGGCGTGGAGCCGCAGCTCTTCCTGGGCAGCAACAATTGGTTCCGCGGCACGATTATCACCTCGGGTTTTTGGAAGAATGTCGGTTTCTCCACCATCATTTACCTGGCGGCGCTGACCGCCATCAACCCCGCCTTGCACGAGGCAGCGGCCATCGACGGCGCCGGGCGCTTCCGCCGCATCTGGCATATTACCTTGCCCGGCATCCGCCCCACGATTGTTCTGCTGGCGGCGCTGAGCCTGGGCGATGTGCTGCAAGCCGGCTTCGAGCAAATTCTGACGCTCTACAGCCCGGCCGTCTACCGCACCGGCGATATCATCGACACCAATGTTTACCGGGTGGGTTTGGTCTCGGCGCAGTACAGCCTGGCGGGCGCGGTGGGCTTGTTCAAGTCCTTGATCGGTTTCGGCTTGATCCTGCTTTCTTATTGGCTGGCGGACCGCTACGCCGGCTATCGCATTTTGTAGGGGCTTGACGCATGATCCGCGACAGCAATTGGTCCAGCCGCCTTTTTGACGCTTCCAACTATGTTTTTTTGACGGTCTTCGCGCTGCTTTGCCTGGCGCCGATGGTGCATATCTTCGCTGTTTCGCTCAGTGGCAGAGCGCCGGCCACCGGCGGCTTCGTATCGTTTTGGCCCATCGACTTCACGCTGGAAAATTACCAGGAGGTGATGGGCTCGCGCACCTTTTTACGCTCCTTCCTTATCTCGGTAACGCGCGTTTTGACTGGCGCCAGCCTGAACATGATCTTGATCATTCTGACAGCTTACCCCTTGTCCAAGACGCCGCGGGCTTTCCGCGGGCGGACGATTTTCATCTGGTTCTTCGTCTTCGCCATGCTCTTCGACGGCGGCTTGATTCCCTCCTTCATGGTCGTGCGCAGCCTGGGTTTGCTGAATACGCTGGGCGCGCTGATCTTGCCCAATGCCTTGCCGATATTCAGCGTGATCTTGATGATGAATTTTTTCCGCGATGTGCCAAAAGAGCTGGAAGAATCCGCCGTCATTGACGGCGCTTCTCACTGGAAAGTGCTCTGGTATATTTACCTGCCGCTGTCCCTGCCCGCCATCGCCACCTTGACGCTTTTATCGTCGGTGAACCACTGGAACGCCTGGTTCGATGGCTTGATTTACATGACCGATACCGCCAATTATCCCATGCAGACTTTTCTGCGCACGGTCGTGGTCGAGCTGGATCTGACGAATATAGGCATCGATCCGCGCGACTTGCAGCGGCTGTCCGACCGGGCGATCCGCGGCGCGCAAATCGTCGTCGCCACCGTGCCGATTCTGGTCGTCTATCCGTTTTTGCAGCGTTATTTCATCTCCGGCATCAAACTGGGCGCGGTTAAGGAGTAGGTGAAATGAGCTGGCATCCAATCCACCCCCATCCCCCGAGCCCTTCCCCCATAAAGAGGGAAGGGGAGCCAATTCAGCGCGCGGCGCGCTCGGAAATCGAAACTGCGCATCGTCTGTGGTGTTGCAAAGCCCCTCCCTCCCTGTGGGGGAGGGGTTGGGGTGGGGGGTAGACGCCATGAGCATAGAACCCGTCTTCGGCGATGGCGTCTTCCCCTTCGGCACGCATGTTTATCGCGAACCTTGCCTGGATCTGGACGCGGTACTGGCGGATCTGCCGCTATTGAAGGACTACGGCTTCAACATGATCAAGATTCAGGAACACTGGTCGGCGGACGAGCCGCGCGAGGGCGAATACGATTTCGCGCGCGTTGAGCGCTTGATTAGGCGAGCCGGGGAACTGGATCTGGGCATCTATCTCGGTTTGACCATGGAGCAGGCGCCGGCTTGGCTCTGGCGCAAATTCCCGGATTGCCACTTCGTATATTCGGATGGGCGGCGGCACAATCAGCCGGCTCAATACACCATTCCCATGGATGGCAAGCCGGGACCCTGTTGGGATCATCCGGGCGCGCGTGACGCGGCCGCGCGTTTCATCGCCGAGCTGGCGCGTAGGCTGGGAAAATACCGAAATATCTGGGCTTGGAATACCTTTCAAGAGATCGGATTTTGGCCCAACACGGCGGGCAAGCTGGGCTTCTGTTACTGCCCGCATACGCTGGCCCGCTTCCGCGAATGGCTGCGGGAAAAATACGACAGCCTGGAAGCGCTGAACGCGACCTGGCAGATCAATTACGGCGCCTGGGACGAAGTTGAACCGCCGCGGCGCGAGGAGCCGCTCGCGCCTTTCATTGATTGGCGCTATTTCATGGACGATGTTTATATGGCGCGCGCCCTGGCTTTCAAAACGCGGGCATTGCGTGAAAATGACCCGTATCAGCGACCGGTCTTCAGCCATGCCGATACGCCGCGGATCGGCTCGGGGGCGGAGTGGCGCTGGGCGCGCGCCGGCGACTTTTTCGGTACCAGCAATTATCCCAAGTGGAATAATGGCCACCCCTGGGATGATCCGATTGACAGCGAGCCCGGGGCGCTGCTCTATGAAATATGGGAAGAGATGATGCTCTGTACCGATCTGGCGCGCTGCAATAACGGGCGCGATCGCGCGCTGTGGGGGGCCGAGTTTCAGGGTGGACCCATCTCGACCTCTTTGCACTATGGCAAGAAGCCGACGCCCAAGGACCTGCGTGTTTGGATGCTGGCGGGCTTGGCTTGCGGCATGACCGGCATCAGTTTTTGGAATCACCGCGTCGAGCGCTTCTGGAAAGAAGCCAATGGCTTTGGCTTGCTCGACCCGACCGGCGACAGCAGCGAGCGGATGGCTGCCGCGAGCCGCATCGGGCTGGCGATACAGCGGCATGGCAAGTTCTTCTCACAGGCGCAGCCGCCACGGGCCCGGGTGGCAATACTGGTCAATGAAGACCTCTATCACTTCTTCCAAGCCTGCAATGGGGAGGTCGTCCATCATTATTGTTACAATATGCGCGGGATTTACGCGCGCTTGTGGCGGCTGGGCTTCGCCGTCGACTTCCTGGACGCGGACGAGGTCGCGGCCGGCGACCTGCGCCATTACGCGGCGGCGATTCTCTCGATGCCGCTCAGCCTGGACGCGGCGTATTTCGCGCATCTCATCGACTTCGCGCGCGCGGGCGGGTTCTTGATTAGCGAAGCCTGCCCGGGCCGCTGGGACAAATACGGCTGGTGTACCGTAGCGCAGATGGTAGACGGCGGCGAGGAGCTTTTCGGCGCGAGGCACGCGGATCTGGTGATGGTATCGGAGCCGGCGGACGAACGGCGCTGGATGCCCGAGCCGCGCCGCTTTGGCGAATTCGACCCCGCGACCAAGTTGACGGGAATTGGAGACTTCGCCAATATGGAAGTGCTGGCCAGTTTCTACTTGCAGAGTCTGGAAGCGCTGACGGCCGAAGCTATTTTGATGAGCGGAGACCGCGTTGCCGGCGTGATGAACCGTGTGGGCGCAGGCAGCAGCGTCTTGCTCGGCGCCTTCCTTGGGTTCGGCGCTTTGGCCTACCGAGACCTGGACCAAGGCGCGGATCAGTTTTTGGGGGCGCTGCTGGGCAAGGCCGGGATCAGGCCGGATCGTTGCGGCAAGTTGCTGCGCCGCCGCCGCGCGCATAACGGCGTCGAAGCCTGGTTCTTTATCAACGCCGGCGCCGAGCTGGTCTGCGAGACAATCAGCAAGGAGGGCTTCCCGGTTGTCCGTCCTTTTCTCGACGAAAACATCTTGAATGAAGATGCCAGCAGCTTTCAGCTTCGCCTTGAGGGAACGAGCCTGGCTTGCGTCTTGCTTGAATAGATCTAGCGACTGTCTTTGCAAAAGCAAATGCCCATTGTCAGCCCATTTTCAGATCAAACAGGATTACATTATGAAAATCACCCGCATTGATTGCCATGTACTGTTGGTTCCGGAGTATCACACGGAGGCTTGTTCCTCGGCGCAGGATGACCTGGTGGTGGAAATCCATACCGACGAGGGCATCGTCGGCATCGGCGAAACCGATGTGAATCCCTGGATCGCGCGCGCTTGCATCCAGGCGCGGGGCACCCACATTATGGGATTGGGCTTGGAGGAAATGCTGATCGGCGAAGATCCCATGCAGCCGGAAGCCATCTGGCAAAAGCTGTACAGCGGCTCCAAGATGAACGGGCGGCGCGGGGCGCTGATCTGCGCGATGGGCGCGATCGACATGGCGCTTTGGGACATCAAGGGCAAGGCGCTTGGCCTGCCGGTTTACAAGTTGCTTGGGGGCGCGGTGAAAGATTCCATCACGCCTTATGCCTCGCTGCTGCCCATCGGCGATACGCTGGATGAATACCGAGAATCGCTGAAGGAAAAGCTGCTGCAAGCGAAGGGCTTCGGCTTCAAGGCGGCAAAGCTGGAAATCTGCATCAACGGACCGTATACCCATAACGCCCTGCAGGAACACGACGACCATGTCGCCGGCATCGTCGCCGAATGCCGCGAGGCTGTTGGCGACGAGATGACGCTGATGGTTGATGTCGCCTATGCCTGGGACGACGCGCGGACGGCTCTGCGTGTGATCAAACAGTTGGAGCCTTTTGATCTCTTCTTTCTGGAGACGCCGATCAACATCGACGATCTGGAGGGATATGCCTTTATCAATGCCAATTCACCGATACGGATCGCCGCCGGCGAATGGCAGAATACGCATTGGGAATTCCTTGATTTGGCCCACCGCGGCAAGCTCGATGTCTTGCAGCCCGATGTCGGCCGCGTCGGCGGCTTCACCGAGGCGCGCAAGGTGACGCAGTTGGCCTCGGATTACGGTCGGCTGGTGGTGCCGCATTGCTGGAAGACGGGCATCGGCATCGCGGCCAGCGCGCATCTGGGTTTCGCGGCATCCTGCTGTCCCTTCATCGAATTTCTGCCGGCGCATTTGTCGGAATCTGTTTTGCGCGACGAACTCGTCGCCGATGAACTGCAGATGGTCGACGGCGAGATTCCTCTCCCACAGAAAGCCGGCCTCGGCATCGCGCTGAACCGGGACGCGCTGCAACGATACCTGGTGGATTAAATGTGGATTAAGCCAGCGGGATCCCCGCCGCGCGCAGGGCGGCGCGAATGGCCTCTACTTGCTCCGGCGAGCTTTCCGGCATGGGCATGCGGGCATAACCGGCTGGGCGTCCTTGCAAGCTCAGCGCGGTTTTGACGTTGGCCGGCAAGTTGTCGTCCATGATGGCGTTCCAAATCGGCAAAAGCTTCAGGTGCGTCCCTAAGGCGGATTCGTGATCGCCCGCTCTCGTTTGATCCCACAGCGCCACGCATAACTCCGGCGCGGCGCTTAGGATGGCGGCGATGGCGCCATGCGCGCCCAGGCTAAACGACGGATAGAGCAGCGCGTCCACCGCGGACATGATCACTCCGGCGTCGGCCGATGTCATCAGCAGGTCCGCCAGCAGTTTCAGATCGCCGGCGCTTTGCTTCACGCCGATGAGACCGTCGATCTCGCGCATCATGCGGTCGAGCAGGGCGGGCGAACAATAGGTCCAGGGCACGACATTGTAGATCATGACCGGATGGCTGGCTTGTTCCGCCAGCGTCGCGAAGTGCCGGAACATCATCTCGTCCGTGGGGCGGAAGAGATAGTGCACGGGCGTCACTTGCAGGGCGGCGACGTCCAGATCAGCCAAGGCCCGCGCTTTTTCGACGGCTTGGCGGGTGCTATCGACGATGATGCCGGCGATGACAGGCGCGCGGCCGGCGGCGACCTCGAGCGCGCTGCCGACGACGGCGCGCAATTCGTCGCTGGAAAGCGTCTGCCCCTCGCCGGTGCTGCCGCCGACAGCCAAGCCATGTACCCCCGCTTCTTCAATGAGATAGCGGGCTTCCGCGCGCAGCGCCGCTTCGTCAAGGGAGCCATCGGCGGCGAAAGGAGTCGCCATCGGCGGCACGATACCGTGAATCTTCATCTGTGACCTCGCCTGGATACTGATCAAGTATAGGGACTATCATAGCGCGAAGCGGCGAATAGGCGAAGCTCATTTTGTCATTTAGGCTCGGGATGCCGCCACGGTCATTTGGGGGAAATCAAATTCGCATAAGACCTGGCATGCGCCCGGCAATCGGGAAGCGATCGTTTCATCCGCCCGAGAAAACTTGCAATAGCTGATACATCACAGTACGCAATTCCGCGATCTCGTTGAGGGTGATGCTGTGTAGATGAACAATCACGCCGCCCAATAATCCGCTTAGAACGGTGATTAGAGCAATGAACAATGTTAATAACGCTCTGTGAAGTTCGGCTTTCGTCTGCGCGGTCGGGCTGGCGTTTGCGTCCGCTACAGCAGCGGAACTCATTTTGTTCTGCTTATGTCATGCCGAACATGACGTCCGCGCCATCAGCGCTGTTTAATCCTTATACGCGGAACAATCTATATCCCAATCAAATTGCCAAGTCAAGCGATTCGTTGCCCGGTCGAAAGCATGACCAACCACAGACCGCCTACACTGACAGTCAAGACACGTATGACTCAGAGTAAATGAGGCATTGCTCTATGCGCTCGGCGCCATTTGGGCAGGCAAGCAGCGCGGCCAGGCGGTGATCGCGCTAGGGGAAGCCGCAGATCATTTGGATGAGCCGGCCGTCAAGCCACTGACCAGGAAACGCTCCAAAAAGAGATAGGCGATAACGATTGGCAGCATCGCGATGAGCGAGCCAGCCATGATTTCGTTCCATTCTGTCAAATACTCGCCCTTCAGCGACGCCACGCCAACATTGACCGTCCAGGCATTTTGATTGGCGACCAGAAAGGTGCGCGCGAAGACAAAATCGTTCCAAGAGAGCACGAAGCCGTAGAGCGTGGTCGCCGCCAAGCCCGGCGCCGACAGCGGCAAGACGACGCGTACCAACGCGCTCAATGGCGTGCAGCCGTCGATCATCGCCGCGTCTTCCAGTTCAGCCGGTATCGTGTCGAAGTAGCCTTTCAGCATCCAAACAGCGAAGGGCGTGATGAATGTCGCATGGGCGAGGACCAGGGACTTCAAGTCGCCAATGAGCTGCAATTGGCGAAAGCTGACGAAGAGGGGAATGATGATAAGCGTGCTGGGCAGCATGCGGCTCATCAAGAAGAAGAGCCCGATCGCCTGCGAGCCGCGGGCGCGTATGCGCGAGATGCTGTAGCCGGCCAGGACGCTGACGAACATGGACAGCGCCGTCGAGCTTAGGGCGACAACCGCCGAATTCCGCAACCAGACGCCGATGGGGCGTTCGGCGAAAATGGACTGGTAGGCTGCCAGCGTCGGCTCAGGCTGCACGAATACCGGCGGGAAACTGCGCAAGCGCGTCGCTGGCGCCAGCGATGTGTTGAACATCCAGTAGAGCGGGAAAACCAGTATGACGATGACCACAATGACCACCGCGTAGAGAATGGCTGATTCCCGCCGGCTGCGCGACATTGTATCGCTGCTCCCGTCAATAAAGCGGCTCGTCGCTGCGCCGCACCATGAACCAACTGGCGATGACGCTGATGATCAGCGTGATGACGCCAATCGCGGCGGCAAAACCAAAATCATGGAATTTGAAGGCTTCCTGATAGGTCATGATGGCCAGGGTCTGCGTCGTGCGCTGCGGACCCCCGCCCGTTAATATGTAGATGATGGGAAAATCGCGGAACACCCAAAGCATGATGAGGATGAGGGCAATCCCGCGGACGGAGCGCAATCCCGGCAGGGTGATGAAGCGAAAGCGATTCCAGGCGCTGGCGCCGTCAACCTTCGCCGCATCGTAGAGTTCCACCGGTATGGATTGCAAGCCCGCCAGCATGATGACCGAGATAAAGGGATAGCCCTTCCAGACCATCACGACGACGATGACAAAAAAAGCCGCGCCAGGCGTCGACAGCCAGGGTATCATCTCGCTGCTCAAACCGCTGCGCACCAGCGCCCAATTGATCAAGCCGAAGGAGCTGTCAAAGAGCCACCACCAGATGATAGCCGCCATGACTGAAGGCACTGCCCAAGGCACCGCCACCAAGACCCGCGCCAGCTTCCGGCCGCGAAAATGCTGATTGACCATCACCGCCGTCGCCAGGCCGATGACATAGGACAAGATGGTCACGGTCGCGACCAGAGAGATGGTCACCCAGATCGCTTGATAAAACTCGGCAGACGTGAAGAGTTCTTCATAGTTCGCCAAGGTCCAAGGGGCGCGCGACCGTCCCAATTTGGCGATCTTGATCTTTTGAAAGCTCAAGTCAATGGCGGAAAGTATCGGGTAAACGATGATGGCGGCAGTCAGCAGCACCGCCGGCAGCAAGAGCAGATAGGCGAAGATATGTCGATTGCCAGGTTGCCACAGGCTCCAGCGCGGCGCGACCATCGTTTACCTTAAGGGGTCTATGTAGGGGCGACTTATCAAGTCGCCCGAAAACAACAGCGGAAGAACGGGCGACCTAATAGGTCGCCCCTACGGGTTAGTCTGGCAAATTACATATCCTGCTGCAGCTCGACCGCCAGGTTGTGCAGGTTGGCGACCACTTCGGCGGGCTCAACATCATCCGCGACCATGCGCTGCGCTTCTTCGCGCACCATTTTGGCAAATTCGTTATAGACGATTTCCAAGCCGGTGGGGCTGCGGTCGATGCCATTGGCCGAGGCCGTGTTCTGCGATTCGAGCAAAAGATCGACATGCGGAATCGCATCGTGATATTCATCAACCAGGGTGCCCGGGCGCGGCGCCGGCTGGCCGACATGCAGACCAAACTGAACTTGCCATTCATGCGATGTGATGATCTCGATGAAGTCCCAAACCAGCGCTTTCTTTTCATCGCTGATCTCGCTGGCCATGGCGATGACATTGCTGCCGCCGCCAACCGGTACCTCAAATGGGACGCGAGCGACGCGCAACTGCTCTTGAATGGCCGGCTCGGCGCGCAGCACGAAACCGTAAATCCACGGTCCCTCCAGCTTGGTCGCCAGCTTGCCTTCCATCATCAGTTGGCGGCAATCGCCCGAAGCCAGGTCCAGCGGCGTCAAGCGCTCATCGAGGATCGTCTTCCAGCGCGTGAACCCTTCCACCATTTCCGGCGTGTTGATATTCACTTCGCCTTCCGGCGTCGTCCAATAGGCGCCGGCGCCGACGACATAACTCAGCATCTGGGAAAGATACTGGCTGCCTTCGGCCGTGTGGTGGCAGGCGCCCCATTGATCGACGATGCCATCGCCATCGGTGTCTTTGGTTGTCGCGCGCAGCACCTCAATGTATTCATCCCAAGTGCTGGGCGCATCCAGCATAGCTTCTTCCAATATGGCGTCGTTCACGACCATGACAAAGCCGAAGTATTGCAGCATGATGCAGGCAGTTTGCCCGCCCCAATGGCACTTTACCTGGCCCGCCCAGCCTTCCAGGTCAAGCTCGGAATCGGCAATCCAGGGTCCCAGATCTTCCATCCACCCAGCATCGGCGAATTGCTGGTATTCAAAGGAGGCGAGGTGCACGATGTCTGGGGGCGTGCCGCCGGCGAAGAGCGTCAGGAAGGTATCGGCGTATTCGGGGCGGGCGACCTTGGTGAATTCAATTGAAACGCCTTCATGGCTACTCTCGAATTCTTCGATGGCCGCGCGCCACCAGTCGCCGACTGGCTCGTCGACCTGCCAGGATATGAGCTTGAGCGTGGTGTCCTGCGCTTGCGCGCCCGGAACAGCAACCAACATTATCATGAAAAGCAAGATCAAGAGCTTTCCAACAGAACGATAGGCGAACATAACCATCCTCCTTAACACATAATAGATTTAAGAAACTTGCAGCCGATTGCCACCGCGGTTTAGACAATGCTGGTCGGCGATGCCCTAGCTGGCGGCGCGCGGCTACACGGGAAGTATAGCACAGGGTAAGGCTTTCGTTCAAACACCTCGGTATGTGCGGGGCAATCGCTTCAAATTATTTTTTTGCCACAGAGGCACAGAGTGGACTTCCCCCGATTTAGTGGAGAGAAATTATCTAACAGGCAGCCAGTTCATAGTCGACCGGGCTGCGGTAGTCCAGGGCGGAATGCCGCCGCGCGTAGAGACTGCAGGTCGGTCGCCCCTGCCGCCGGCTATTATTTTGGATGTGTGCTTCGTGTCTTTGTGGTGAAACTGAATGCGACTCATTTGAATTTCAGCCGACTTCGATACACTACCCAGTATCATGCCCCTTTGACAGGTCCGCGCAAAGCAATTATGCTTGGCGCGGTTCGACGACGGAGACTAGAAATGCGACTGTACATCACCGGCGGAACGGGACTGGTCGGCAGCAATATCATTCGCCTGGCGCGCCGCCGCAATGACATCGAAATCATCGCGGCGCAGTATGGCCCAGCGCCGGAGCGGGAAGTCGATTATGAGTTGGATCCGCTGGACATGGCGGATGCGGCGGCGGTGCGGGAATCAATTCGGCGCTACAAACCCGATGCCGTAATCCACTGCGCCGCCATCCTTGATCACCCCTGGATGGACCAACACCGCGCCCAAACCTGGCGGGCGACCGTCGATGGCAATCTGGCTTTCGCGCAAAGCTGCGCGGAAGTCGGCGCGCGTTATGTCTTCGTCTCCTCGGACTGGGTTTTCGATGGGCGTGAGCCGTTGGTCGACGAAGATTCGCCGCCCTGCCCCGTCCTCTTCTACGGCTTCATGAAGGCGGTCTGCGAGCGCGATATCATGGGCGCAGCGGGACTGAGCTACGGCATCGGACGCCTGGCGGGCGTTTACGGCT
This sequence comes from Chloroflexota bacterium, assembly GCA_028873975.1. GTDB lineage: Bacteria > Chloroflexota > Anaerolineae > Aggregatilineales > Phototrophicaceae > UBA6055. The sequence goes on along the minus strand of JAPPMO010000118.1, from coordinate 12,924 downwards.
TGAATTACAGCAGTCCGTCGCTGCTGCGCAAGGCGAATGACGTCGGCTTCGATCTGGGCAATTATGTTATTGATCAACTGTCGCAGAGCCTGATCGCCGAGATCTGGACCGGTCCCAAGGTCAATGAAACGGCGCACCCGACGCTGGCTTCCGATGGCGCCGAGATGCTGCTGCGCCTGGCGGCGCATGACGAGAACGGCATCTTCCATTGCTGGGGCAGCCAGGCTGTCAGCCGCCTGCAATTCGCCTATCACTTCGCGGATATTTTCGAGGTCGACCGCAGTCTGATCGTGCCCGTGCCGACCGACCCCCTGGTGCTGGATCGCTATCGGCATATCAACATTCCCTTCCGCATCGTGACCAGCAATGACAGAACTTGCGGGGCGCTGGGCAGAAGGCCCTATCATGTCCTGGAAGGGCTGCGCGACTTCAAAGCGCAGTGGGAGGCCTTCCACGCTGAAGGAACAGAGGCTTTGATTGACAGAACGATGGAGAAATCAATCTGATGAAAGCACTGACATTGTCGGCGGAATGGGCGCCCAAGCCCGGCTATGATTTGACCGAACTGGAACGGAAACTGCGCCGCCCGCGCAACGCCAACATGACCTGGAAGGGACCGCGCATCACGCTGGGCGATGCGCCCGACCCCAGCCTGAAGCCCGATCAAGTCATGCTTGCTATCGCGGCGGTGGGCATCTGCGGCTCCGACATGCACATGTACGAAGCTGGCGACGATGGCTACATGGTCTATCCGGGCTTGGTGCATACGCCCAATATCATCGGTCATGAATTCTCGGGCCGCATCATCGAAGTCGGCGCGGAGGTCAAGGACTTGCGAGTCGGCGATTTGGTCGCCGTAGAAGAGATCCAGTGGTGCGGCGAATGCCTCGCCTGTCGGCGCGGCTTCGTCAACCATTGCCTGGATATCGAAGAACTGGGCTTCACCATCCCCGGCGCCATGGCGCAGTATCTGCCCGTGCGGGCCAGGTATTGCTGGAAGCTGGACGAGGTGGCCGAACGCTATGGCGAAGAGGAAGCCCTGGTCATGGGCGCAATGGTCGAGCCGACGGGCGTCTCGTATCAGGGACTTTTCAATCGTCTGGGCAATTGGCTGCCCGGCAACAACGTCGTGATCTTCGGGGCCGGACCCATCGGCTTGGCGGCGGAAGCGCTGGTCATCGCGGCCGGCGCCAATCAAGTGATCGTCTTTGACCCATCCGAAAGCCGCCGCGCCTTCGCCGACAAGATGGGCGCTTCGGTCTCCCTGGACCCGACCGGCATTGATCTCGACGAGGCCATCATGCAGCATACCTTTGGGCGCGGCGTCGACTACGTGGTGGAATGCGCCGGCTTCGCCGACCGGACCATCGAGCCGCTGGACCGGTGCCTGGCCGTCAACGCCTCGATCATCGATATCGGCATGGGCGGCGACGAGCCGACGCTGCCGATCGTGGCTTACAAGCGCATGGGCGTGCAGTACGCCGGTTCCCTGGGCCACGCCGGCGGACCCTTCCAGCAGGTGATTCGGCTGATGGCTTCGGGCCGGATCGACATGCGGAAGATGGTCAGCGCGCGTCTGCCGCTGGCTGAGGCGCCGGCGGCATTCAAACGGCTGGAAAAGCGCCAGGACGCCAAGATCATCTTGCAGCCGAATTAGGGTTTTACCACCGAGGACACCGAGGGCGCCGAGACAAGATCTTGAATATGCGACGAGCTTGGACATATTCATAGTCAGGACTTGACTAGCATGGCAACTGGGAATCGCTGATGGGCGACACGATACTGATTTTGGGCGGGATCGCCTTCTGGATTTTGGCGGGGCTGTGCTATTTCCGGCTCGATTTGGTCTGGCGCTTGTATTCGCTGGAGCCGCGCTGGCGGAAAGACAATCCCGAACGCACGGCGGCTTGGGACGCCAAGACGCGCCGCTCGGCTTTGGTTTTTGTCTTGGTCGGCATCGTCTTTGTGGCGCTGGGCTTGGTGATTTAGCGAACGGGTCGCGCTCGGCTTTGGCGCTGCGGACCGGGCAGGCTCCGGCCAGATTCAAGCGGACTGCGATGGCTCGGGGTCCCATTTGCGATTGCCAAAGGTCTCCACATCCTGCCGTTGAGAGCAGCCGCTCGGCGCGTAACCGGCGAAAAGGTCACAAGAATGTCCCGCTCACGCAAAATCGTAAGCGTTCTCGTTGCATGAGCGACGCGGTTTACGTAAACAGGAGAAACTGACTATTTTGGATAGAATCCGGCGTCTCGTAACGTACCCAGAATCCGTGAAGCGGACCTCCGGTCAAGCCTGTCGCGTTGAGTTATGAATACCAAGACAATTTGGGAGTCGTCATAATAATATGCGATTCGGTAGCCGCCGCTTTGACCTCTATTGGATGAACGATCGCTCATCCTTGCTACTTTGACCGGCATTCCATGGACGCCTTGGGCGGCTCTTCCCGGAAGCTGACCGGCCTCAAATTTTTCTAGTAACGCGCTCAAATCATCAAATATTTGCCGACGTTTACGCGCCAGCTTTTTGAATTGTCGGTCAAAGTCCTCCGACCAAACAATGGCTCTACCCATTGGCTTTGATGGTTCGCCTCAATTCTTCCAGGCGTTCTTTTGCGGCGTAGGTCTTTCCCTGTCGTAATTGTTTGATGCTCCTGGCGAAACTTTCTAGTTCAGCCTCCTCCTCCGAATAATTGAAGATGCTGTTCTCACGATACTCTGGAAAGAGCCAGTAGATGGCTCGCACGATTTCTCCAAAGGACATGTCCACCACCCAAGCAACGGTATCCTTGATATATTGCTTGATGTCTGTGTCAAATTGTAAATCGTCGAGACTGAGTGGCATTGCGATAGAATATGTATCAAGTCTGGGCTCTTCGCCCCGATTTACCTTTATCCATCCCCAGTAATGCAACATTTCCGTATCGTTGTAAATGTCGATACAGAATGGGCCGAAGTTGTGTTTGTCAAACGTGTAGAAGTCTTCAGGCAGCCTGTCCTTAAATTCCTCAGATATTAAGAACGCAACTTTCTGCAATTGCACGCGGCTGAGTTCTCTATCGGCAGCAGCCGCTATGATGGCTAGCAGGATATCGCTTCTGCCAGCCTCGGTTTTGATCATGCTGGCATCTCCTTGTATGCACTGCCTAATGATTCCATCTTATCACACAGGATACAATCTGTACAGGCGTAAACAGACCAAATGTTCTAAAGCGAAGAAATTTTAAATGGCTTGACTGACGAGCCCCTAGCTTGGCCTGCAAAATCCAAGCGCCCTTTTGATGTCAGACCTTTATTTCCCCCAAGTTATGATACAAGCGCACCGCCGCCTCCAGCGAGAGGAAAAAGCTCTCGATATCCAATGTCTCGTTGGGCGAGTGGATGCCCTCGCCATGGCCATAGGCGAAAGCCGTGATCGGCAGGCCGATCAAGCGATTGAAGACGCCCAGAATCGGGATTGAGCCGCCGGTCCGCACCAGTTGCGCGCGCTGCCCGATGGTCGTCTCAATGGCGGATTGCACCGCCTCGAGCCAGGGACCCTCGGTCTCGAGTTGGAAGTACCAGGCTTCTTCGCCGATGTCGCATTCGACCTTGACCGTATCGGTGGCGAAGCTTTCCACGTATTGTTTCAGCGCTTGAGCGACCTGCGCCGGGTCTTGATCGGGGGCGAGGCGCATGGTGATTTTGAAGCCGGCTTCGGCCGGTATGATGGTCTTGATGCCCGGTCCCTGATAGCCGCCCCACATGCCAACGATATCGAGCGTCGGGTAGACGGTCGCGCGTTCCGCGGCCGGCGCGATCGCATCGCCCCAGAAAGCGGCGACGCCCGCGCTTTCCAACAAGGAATCGGCCTGGAACCCGGCTTCAATTCGTTTCTTTTCGGCGGGAGCGGCTTCTGTCACGTCATCGTAGTAACCCGGCAGTTTTATGCGCCCGTCGTCGCCATGAAAGGAGCCGATGATCGCCCCGGCGACATGCAAGGGATTCCGCACCAAGCCGCCGAAGAGCCCGGAATGAATATCGGCGCTTGGCCCGCTGACGCGAGCCTGCGCTGTGACCATGCCGCGCCCGCCGTAATACAGTTTCGGATCGTCGGGGGCCAGGTCGCCGTCGCAATTCAGCAAGACATCGGCGCGCAGCCGCTCCTTGTTCGCCTCGACAAAGGCTTTGATGCTGGGCGAGCCGGATTCTTCTTCGCCTTCGAACATGATTTTGATATTGACCGGCAGCCTTCCGTTGGCGCGCAGCAGCGCTTCGAATGTCTTGAGATTGCCCCAGATCCCGGCTTTGTTGTCGCTGGCGCCGCGCGCGACCATCTTGCCATCGCGGATGACCGCCTCGAAGGGCTCGGAATGCCACAGGGGCAGCGGATCAACCGGCTGGACGTCGTAATGCGAATAGACCAGCACTGTCGGTTTGTCCGCGCCCGCCCCCAGCCATTCGCCATAGACGACCGGCAAACCGTCGGTGGCGATGGCTTCGCAGTTATCGAAACCGAGCGCCTGCAACTGCCCGACGATCCAGTCCGCGCAGGCTTTGACGTCGTCGGCGCGCGCCGGGTCTGCGCTGATGGACGGAAAGCGCAGCAAGTCTTTATAATCTTCCATGATTTTGTCACGGGTTTCTTGCAGATAATCAATCGCGTTTTCTATGGTATCGCTCATGGTTTGGCCTTTCTGGGTGGAGGTAAAGGATTGCCCGATGATAGCGCAATATCGGTTTTTTTCACCACAGCCCCTCGGCGGCAACGAATTTGGGCTACCGCGCTCATACAAAATAATAAACTTGCTCGGCTACCGCAGATCGCGGTTCATTAAATAAGCGACTCAAAGATCACAAAGTTATATTCGTCACGAGATAAACAAACCCGCCAAGGCTTGGTTAGTATTAGCGAACATGCGCGATTGTCAGCCCCGCCCATACTGGCGGCCGCATTTGCCGCCGTTAATCAAACACGCCTTGCAGGACCAGTTCTTCCGCCAGGTGGCAACTCACTTGACGCCCGTCATCAAGTGCTCGCAAGACCGGAACCTCCTCCCAGCAGAGTTGTTTGGCGTAGGGGCAGCGCGGGTGAAAGACGCAGCCCGAGGGCAAGTTGAGCAAATCGGGCGGCTCGCCGCTGCTGACGTCCTGCAAGCGGCCGCCCCGGCGCCGGCTGACTTTGGGCACGGCTTTGAGCAGCATTTCCGTATAGGGATGGGTGGGTTGACGCAGGATGTCATCGCGCGAGCCGGATTCGATGATCTTGCCAGCGTACATGACCAGAATGCGATCACTCATATAGCGGATGACGCTCATGCTGTGGGAAATGAATAGATAAGACAGATTGAACTCTGCCTGTAGATCTTTCAGCAGGTTGAGCATCTGCGCCTGGATCGAGACATCAAGCGCCGACACGGGCTCGTCGGCGACGACCAGTTGCGGGTTGATGACCAGAGCGCGGGCGATGCAAATGCGCTGACGCTGCCCGCCGCTAAAGCTGTGGGGAAAGCGCTGCAGATGGCTGACACTGAGGCCCACGCGCTGGATGATATCGGCGACGCGCGCTTCCAGATCGCTGCCGCTGGCGATGCCATTAACCAGCAGCGGTTCGCCGACGCTGCGCAAGACGCTCATGCGCGGGTTGAGCGAGGAAAAGGGATCTTGAAAGATGACCTGGACGATCTGGCGGAATTCGCTGTTGTTGCCGCGGTTCAGCGCATCGAGGCTAAAGACCTGCTCGCCGCCCCGCACGATGATTTCGCCGTCTGTCTTCTCGTAGAGGTAGGCGACGCAGCGTCCCAAAGTCGTCTTGCCACAGCCGCTTTCGCCGATGACGCCGACCGTCTCCCCCTTGCGCACGGCGAAGCTGACATCATCCACGGCTTTGATCAAGCCTATGCTGCGCCGCAGCAAGCCCTTCTCCTGCAGAGGGAAGTACTTCTTCAAATGCCGCACCTCAAGGACGGGCGCGGTTTCAAGCGCGTTCGTCTCAGCCTGCTCCATGGGTCTCACCCTCTTCGTATAGAATGCAGCGGACCTCGTGCCCGCTCTCGACCTGGACCAGCGGCGGCGGGATCTTGTCGCAGAGTCCGGGAATGCGCAAATCGCAGCGCGAAAAGAAGGGGCAGCCGGCATGATCGTCGAAGGGGTCGGGCAAGGCGCCCTCGATGGGCTGCAAGCGCTCAAGCGCGCCATCGACCGTCGGGATCGAACGCCAGAGCGCGCGGGTATAGGGATGCAGCGGATTTTCGAAGATCTGCTCGACGCTGCCCTGCTCCATGATCTCGCCCAGGTACATCACGATAACCTCGTCGGAGACCTCGCCGATGACGGCGATGTCATGCGTGATGAAGATGACCGCCATCTGGTATTCAGCCTGAATCTCTTTGATCAGCGACAGGATCTGCGCCTCGATGGTCACATCCAGGGCAGTGGTCGGTTCGTCGGCGATCAGCAGTTGCGGGTTGCAGGTCAGCGCCATGGCGATCATGGCTCGCTGACGCATGCCGCCGCTGAATTGAAAGGGGAAGGCGTCGACAAGTTCTTCGGCATTGGAAATGCCGACGCGCGTAAGCAGTTCAACGGCGCGCTGGCGAGCGCCGGCGCGGTTGATCCGCTCGATGTGCAGCAGCATGGCTTCGGTAATCTGGTCTTCGATGGAATGGACCGGGCTGAAAGAAGTCATCGGCTCCTGAAAGATCATGCTAATATCCTGCCAGCGGATATCGCGGATGAGTTCGCCGGTGGGCGATATGTCGGCCAGGTCAAGGATGTCGCCGCCGGCGGCGCGGCTCAACCAGATTTCGCCCTCGGAGATCAGACCGGGCGCCGGCGTGAGCCGCATGAGCGCCTGGGCGGTGACCGATTTGCCGCTGCCGCTTTCGCCGATGATGCCGAGGGTCTTGCCGCGCTGGACGCGGAAGCTGACTTTGTTCACCGCCCGCACTGTGCCTTCGCGCAGGCGGAACTCCACCTTGAGATCGCGCACATCGAGCAAGGTATCTGAGGACAGACGGACGTTTTCGGTGGATTCGTTCATACCAGGGCGCTGACCTCAGATATTCGAGTAGGGATCTGCGGCATCGCGCAGGCCATCGCCGACGAAGTTGAAGAGCAGCACGGTGGCCAGCACGAAGAAGGCCGGGATGAGCAGCCAGGGGATATGGAAGATGGCCAGGATGTCGCGGAAATCTTGCAGGAGCACGCCCCAACTCACCGCTGGCGGCTGCATGCCCAAACCGAGGAAGCTGAGCGCCGTTTCGTAGAGGATCATCTGCGGGATCATCAGCGTCACGGACAGGATCAAGTGGCTGGTGAAGCCGGGCAGCAAGTGGCTGATGATGACGCGCAGGTCGCTGGCGCCGGATGAGCGGGCGGCCAGGGCGTAGTCTTCCTCGCGCATGGAGAGCAGGCGTCCGCGCACGACCCTGGCCAAGCCGACCCAGTTGAGCAGCGCCAGGATCAAGGTGATGGCGAAATAGACGTTGAGCGGGGGCCATTCCTTGGGCACGGCGGCAGCCAGCGTCATCCAAAGCGGCAGCTGCGGTATGGCGCGCAGGAACTCAATAACGCGCTGTATGACATTGTCAATGACGCCGCCGAAATAGCCTGATATGCCGCCGAGCAGCGTCCCCAGGACGAAGGTCAGCACGACGCTGACCACGCCGATGGTAAGGGATATGCGAGCGCCGTAGACCGTGCGCGAGAAGACATCGCGGGCCAGCGAGTCCAAACCAAAGAGCCAGATGCCAACGCGCGCTTTCTCGCCTTCTTCGCCCAAGCCAAACAATTTGTGCCGCAACTCAAAGACGCCCCAAAGCTTGTAGGGTTCGGTCTCGACGAAGAATTGAATCGGCAAGATTTTCTCTCGGTTTTCCAGGAAGGTAACGCGCCGCGTCACCGGATCGCGCTGCTGCTCAACCGCGTAAACGAAGGGACCGCGGAAGCCGTTGTCATCCGACCAGTGAATTGTCGAGGGCGGCGCCTGCTGATAGCGGCGGAAACGGGTGGTCGTCTCGTAAGGCGCGATGAATTCGGCGAAAGCCGCCATGAAATAGAGCAGGAGCAGCAGGCAAACGGAGATCAGCGCCATGCGATGGCGGCGGAAGCGCCACCACATCAACTGCCACTGGCTGGCATAATAATAGGCGTCGTCGACCACCCCCGCGCCCGCGCCGTCCACCGTGCCGGCGATCAGCGCGTCCTCGGCAAGACCATATCTGGCGCGGACGCGCTCGCGGCGCGAAAGCAGGCTGTCATGCCGGTCCGTCATCGCGCCGTCCCTTCAAAGCGAATACGCGGATCGAACCATGCCAGCAGCACATCCGAAGCCAGGGTGGCGAGCCAGATGACGGTGGCGTAAATCAACAGGATAGTTCCCGCCAGGATCATGTCCTGCGCCAGCAAGGAATGAAGCAGAAGCGGTCCCAATGTCGGCAAGCCCAGCACGATGCCGATCAAGCCCTGCCCGGCAACGATGCCGTAGACCAACATGCCGAAATCGCTGATCAGCGGGTTGAGGGCGATCTTGACCGGATATTTGCGCACCAGCTTCGCCTCTTCCAAGCCCTTGGCGCGGGCGGTCACCACATATTGCTGCCCCAGCTGATCCAGCAGATTGTTGCGCACGATGCGGATCGTGGCGCCGAGAGACGGCAATGCCGTCAGAAAAATAGGCGCCCATAGATGTTTCGCCGTGTCGAGCGCTTTTTCCCAGCTCATTGGCGCCGCGAGGTATTCGAGCGAATTGATTCCCAGCGGTACGAAGTCCAGAAAGTACAAGCTCGCCCAGGCGACTATGATCGCCAGCAGCCAGCCGGGCGCGCCCAAGCCGGCGAAAGCCAGAAAGGTAATGATATAGTCGGCTATGGAGTACTGATGCGTGGCGGAGAATATGCCCAGCGGGATGGCGACGCCCAGCGACAGTATCAGCGCGGACGCGCCGATGACGATGGTGTAGGGCAGCGTTTCCAGCAAGACGTCGAGATTCTCGCGCCCGTCGACCGTGCTGCCCAGGTCGCCGCGCACGATGATGTTTTCGATCCAGCGCAGGTAGCGCACGTGAAAATCGTTGTCCAAGCCCCACTGCGCGCGCATGCGCGCGATCATGACCTCGTCGACTTCGAGGTTTTGCGCCCGCAGCGCGATCACTTCGTTGCTTACAACATCGCCCGGCGGCAGTTCAATGAGGAAAAACGTGATGACAGACAGCAAGAGCCAGAGCGGAATCATAGTGAGCAGGCGCTTGACGATGTAGATTCCCACTGTCTCTCCGGTCTTGCTATCGTAGCGGCGACGCGCAATTCATAATGATGGACGAGCCGCGCCAAATTGGCGCGGCTCCGTAACAGTCGCCAAAGGGGCTATTGCATTGTCCGGTAGAAGTATTGCTCGCCGGCGCGGGAGGCGCCCATCTGCGTCCCGCCAATGGCGATATTGCCGAAGTCGGCATTAAAGATGGTGGGACGGAGCACATTTTCGATCATGGGCAGGATCCAAACATTGTCGTAGTGGAGCGCGAACAGCTCATCCACCAGCGCCAGGTCTGCTTCCGAGTAGGGCAGGGTCGATTTGCGCGCCACCAGGATTTCATAGAGGCGCTTGACCTCGGCCGGCGGTTCCGCGCCCGATGCGCCGCCCGTATTCAGCCATTCACGCCAGGATGCGCACCACTGCGAGCTGCCGGCAAATTCCGAATTCATGCCCGGCCGCCACTGATAAGTCTGAATCCAGTGGATCGAGGCTTGCGATTCGTTGTTGGCGATGCGCTGATTCTTGACGTTGGGGTCGGACTGGCGCAATTCGGCGTGGACATCAGCGAAGGTGGCCAGGTGATCGACGATCAACTCGCCGACCGGGATCATATCCGGGCGCACCGGCGCCACATCAATGTAAAGTGTGAAGGCTTCCCCGGCCGGCGACATGCGGTAGCCGTCGCCGTCGCGCTGATCCATGCCCATTTCATCGAGCAGGGCATTGGCGGCGTCCGGGTCGAACTCAGCCGGTATCCAGGTCGGGATGCTGCCCAGGCCGAGGTAGATCACATCAATGATCTCCTCGCGGTCGATGGCGTGGCTTAGGGCCTGGCGGAAGCGGACATCGTCGGCGACAGCCACATAAGCCGAGTCGCTGTTGCAGGTCTGGATATAGAGCGCTGTCGGGTCGGCATGCAAGATCAGCGGGATGGTGACGTAGCCGCCGGATTCCTCATTTTCCTTGTAGAGCGGGAAGTTGCTGTACTGCGTGCCGTAGAGGAAGTCGATATCGCCGGCGATGGCGCCCAGGTTCACCATTTCGCCGTCGCCGAAAACTTGCGCCACCAGCGTGTCAAGGTAGGGCAATTGCTTGCCTTCGGTATCAACCTTCCAGTAGTAAGGATTGCGGCGCATGATGGTGCCGGATTCGGACAATTCGCTGACCAGCCAGGGACTCAACTGCGGGAAGCCGATGCATTTTTCGCGCATCATGTGCGAGCGCGGGCAGTCGACCGAGTTGAACAAGATGGGCCATTCCTCGGCCGTGAGCCCTTCGGCTTCCAGCTTTGCCGCCAGTTCATCGGCGTCGGCGTGGTCCGGATGATAATCGGCGAGGTGGCGCGACGGCTTGATCATATCGTTGTAGGATGTCCATCCGGTGATGGCCAGGTCGCGCAGGATGCCGCCCGAGGGCGTATCAAAGGCGAGGCTGAAGGTGTAATCATCGACCACAGTCAATTCGGCGGGCGTGCCGCTGGCCGATTTGAACTTGTTGGGGAAGGCGCCATAGTCCGCGTTGTTGTAGAGATCGTCGAAAACGAAAGCGACATCCGCCGTCGTGAGCGCTGTGCCGTCCGACCACTTGACGCCCGCGCGCAAGGTGAAGCTGAAGACCGTGGCGTCGTCATTCACGCTGAAGCTTTCCGCCAGGTTGCCGTAGAAGCCTTGGACATCAATATCCGGCGCGGCGATGATCGGCTCCAGGTTCATGACATACATCTCGCCGGAGAAGCCGAATGCGCTGGTAAAAGCCGTGCGGAGCGTGCCGCCGTGCTGGCCTGGTTCCCAATCCGGCAGCGCCGCTTCCGGCATCAGCAAGCCCGGTCCGACAACCAGGGGGTTGTTGGGCAGGCGCTCTTCCAGCGGCGGCAAGTCGCCCGCTTCAACTGCGGCGATCAGCGGGTCTTTCTGAATATCCTGGGCGACGGCAATTGCGCTGGAGAGCGCTAGCAAGAAGACTATAATGACTACAGAGCGCAGAAGTACATTTGGAGACATGATCTGTCCTTTCATAAACTTAAAAAAGCATTCGGATTTGGCTCATTGCCGGCGCGGAGCTACGGGCAATTTCTGTCGCGTTATGTCTTCTTCTCCACACCTCCTTTTCAGGCATAAGGGTCATGCGCGCTGGGGAACAGGGACGCAAAGGCAGCGCGCAATTCCCCGAGGCGCGGGCGCTGCGCCGCGTCCGCGACGGCATTGCGCATTTCGCCAGGATCGGCGGCCAAGTCGACGAGTTGCTCCCGCCGCGCACCTTGATAATACCGCATATACTTGACATCCTGTCCTATCATCATCTGGCCCATTTCGCTTTCGACCGGCAAGACATCGCGCCAGAGCGCCGCGGGAGCGGCATCAAGCAGCGGCAGCAGGCTGCGCCCTTCCAATTCCGCCGCTGGCTCCAGACCGGCGACAGCGCGGCATGTCGGCAGCAGATCCAAGCCGTTTGAGACCAGGCGCCGGTCATCGACCGCGCCACGCGCCAGGCCGGGACCAGCAATAAGCAGCGGCACGCGCGCCGCTTCTTCATAAAAGGCGGTTTTGTGCTCCATGCGATGGCTGGCATCCATATCGCCGTGATCGCTGGTGAAGACGACAAGCGTATTGTCGGCGAGTCGATTGTCCCGCAGTGCCGCCAGAACGCTCCCGATCTGGCCGTCGACGCGCTCGGTCAAGCGGGCGTAAGCCCAGCGGTGCATCCGCCAGTCGCGCTCGCTATAGCGCTGGCGCGCCTTGTGTTTGAAGGGGCTGCGCGCTTGCATCAGCCGGATCGCTTCCGCTTCATCCGGCGGGATTTCGAAGTTCTCCGGCAGCGGAGGGCAGACACTGCGGAAGAATTCCTCCTCAGTCAAGCGGTCCGGAAGCTGCAAGGCGGCGTCCAGTTCCCGTAATTCAATGCGTCCGGGTTGGGACAAGCGTCGTTCATGTGGCGTCTCGGCGAAGTCACGGATCGCCATGTGGCAGATGTCATGCGGATTGATGAAAGAAGCGACCAGCAGAAAGGGTTCCTTGTGATCGCGAGCCAGGAATTGGGCGCAATCTTCCGCCAGGCCGTCGCGGTCATCGCGCGAAATGGTCTCGAATCCAAAGTCCTCGGGAGCTAATCCGAGGGGGAAATGCGTCTTGCCGCCGTATGCTGTCCGGTAGCCAGCGCCGCGCATTTGCCAGCCCAGCGCGCTTTTGAGGACAGTGGCGGGCATCTCGCTGATATGTTTGTCATTGTTGTTCAGCAGGCCGATGGCGCTGCCGCGCCGCCCAGTGAACAGACTGAAGCGCGAGGGCACGCACATCGGGTTCATACAGTAGGCGCGTTCGAAGCGCGTGCCCTGACGGGCGATGCTGTCCATAGCCGGCGTCCGCACAGCGCGGTTGCCGGCGCAACTCAACATATTTGCATTTTGCTGATCGGTGAGGATGAGAAGGATATTTGGCCGGTCGACCATATCAAATGCCGTTAGCTGCTCGATTCGCAATAGAGGCGCACCGCGCCATGTTTATCAAGCCAAAAAACAGGCTTCATTCCTTAGACTGTAACTGATTGGCCGGTCGATTTCAAACAAGGCATGGAAGGCAGCACGCGCAGGGCAATTGCATCAATTTTTTTCAACACAGAGAGCGCAGAGCGCACAGAGTTCGCTGGTGTTCAGACGACATTTCTTCTAAAATCCGAGACTAAGCATAAGAAAGAGTTA
>JAPPMO010000006.1 GCA_028873975.1 Chloroflexota bacterium | reverse complement strand
TCCCTCATTTTGGGGGTAAGGGGCCGGGGGATGGGGGCAGTATTTCAACAGAGTCTGATAGGTCGCCCCTACACCTGTTCTTGATTTTGTGATTTAGCGGGACAAAGCTGAAATTGTTTTAGGAATAGCGTATGACGAGTTATAACTACCCCGAGCCGTTGGAAGACCTGGACGGGACGATCAACCTCTGGGCGCAGCCGTCGACAGCCGTTACGCCGGCATGCACAAAATACACACCATCAACAACGCGGCGCTGACTGTTTGGGGGCTGAACATCGGAGGCGATGATTACAGCAAAGTGATCGGCGAAACGGTGGCGATGGGCTTGGACAACGACTGTACCGCCGCCACCGCCGGCAGCATCTTCGGCGCGGCTTATGGCAAGAGCGCCATCCTCGAGCATTGGACGCGCGATTTCAACAACAAAGTGTACTCGTACATCATCGGGAAGCCCCAATTCGCTCTCGATGATATGGTGGATCGCTTCAGCGCGCTGGCGCGGAAAACGCTCGGTTCATAAACCGCCCCCGGCTGTTCGCGCGATGACTGCGCGTGGCTGCGGAGAACTGCGAGGGAGACAGGGTGAGGGACTTGGCGCCGCTGCTGGCCTTGGACGCTCGTAATTTCGCCCATGCCGAAAATGCGGTCTTGCAATTGGGGCAAGCCAAAAAATGCGCCAGCAATCCGCTTTTCCGCGAAGATTTCTTCGCGGAGCCGCCCAAGCCCTGGGAAGCGCGCTTGGACAATGTCTATCCCAGCGTCATTTATGACGACGATGAAGGACTTTTTAAGTGTTGGTACAAGTCCTTCATCGTCGATGAGGCATCGGTCGAGACGCCTTTGGCGCAGCGCCCACAGACGCGCTACACCGGCGGCAAGCGCGAAGAGGGACTCCTCTATGCGACCTCGAACGATGGCGTCCATTGGCAGAAACCGACGCTGGGCTTGATCGAATTTGGGCGCTCGCGCGCCAACAATATCGTCATGCGCCGCGCCACACATGGCATCCACGCCGGCGGCGTACTCAAAGACCCGCGCGATCCCGACCCCGCCCGTCGCTACAAGTTCATCCACCGCAATCCACGGGCGGGGCGTATGGCGACCTGTTTTTCCGCGGATGGTCTGCGCTGGTCGCAGCCTGCGCTCTGGACCCGGCATGACGCTGTCGGCGATACGCACAACAACGCCATCTGGTCGCCGGAATTGGGGCGCTATGTCGGCATCACGCGCGGCTGGTCGGGGGGACCCTACCGGGGCTTCCGCACTGTCTTGCGCAGCGAAAGCGAGGACTTCCTGAATTGGGCTGAGCCGGTTGAGATCATGCGCGGCGCCGACGCCCACGATCAAATCTATTCCATGCCCATCGTTCAATACGCGGGCTTAACCATCGGCTTGCCGGCGATTTTCCACAAGGGCGACGAAAAGGCGGCGGATTGGGATCGGGTTGATACCGAGCTGGCTTGGAGCGCCGACTCGGTCAACTGGCGGCGGATTTGTCCCGGCCAGGCGCTGATCCCGCGCGGCGAGGGCAGTTATCCCGACGGCGAATACGACTGCGGCTGCATTTACGCCGCCGCTCCCATCGCACGAGGCGAAAGGGTTTTGATCTATTACGGCGGCAGCAACGGCCTGCACAACAACTGGCGCGAAAGTTCGCTTAATCTTGCGACCCTGGATCTCGACCGTTTCGCCGGGTTTGCCCCTCGCGATATTCGGCAAAGGGCGCTCGTGAGGACGGCGCCGCTGCGGCTGGAGGCTGAGTTCATCACAGTCAATGCGGAAATCGCGGCCGGCGGCGGCATCCGCGCCGCGCTGCTCGACGGCGCTGGCTCGGCCTTGCCTGGCTATTCGCTGGAGGATTCCCTGCCCCTGAAAAAGAGTGGCATAGCCTGCGAGCTTCGTTGGAAGAACCCGCCACAGGCTTGCCAGCCGGGGCAGACGCTGCAGTTGCTATTCGTTTTGGACAATGCCAGGCTCTATGCCATCAAAGGCGCAAGCCGACTTTCCGATTGATTCCCTTATTTTTCATAACGCCGTGAATTGACGCGGCTAGACGGATCGCGCAATACAAATCCCTTTGATCAATTCCGCCAGCAGCGCCGTGCGCGGCACGATGCTGCTCTTTAGGATGTACTCGTCCGGTCCGTGATCCAAGCCGCCAATTGGTCCCAGCCCGTCCAGCGCCGGCACGCCGGCTTGAGCGGCGAAGGCGCTGTCCGCGGCGCCGCCCGTGCTGACGCCGCGCAACTCAAATCCCAGATCGGCGGCCGCGCGGATCGCCAAGGCTTCCAGACGCGCGACTGCTTGGCTGCGTGGCATGGGTGGCGAGGCGGGGCGATGCTGCACGGTGAATCGTATGTCATCGACCGCCGGGCGCGCGAATATCCCCTCGATTTCCGCGACAGCGCGATCCAGCTCGCGCTGCTCGAAGGCGCGGATGTCAATGCTCGCGCTGGCCTGATCGGGCACCACATTCGGCATCGTGCCGCCGCCGATCAGGCCGATATTGATGGTGAGACCGCGCGCGGGATGAGCCAGCGCTTCGGCTTGCAGCAGCCGACGCAGCAAGCCGCTGATGGCGTTGCGCCCCTTTTCCGGCTCGACGCCGGCATGCGCGGCCCGCCCATGCGCCTCGACGCGCATCACCACATTGCCCTTGCGGGCGGTAACGATATCGCCGTTCTCCCGCGCCGCTTCCAGCGTCAGCGCGGCGTCATAACCGGCCATGGATTGGCGGATCAACGGGACTGATGTCCGCTCGTCCAGCTCTTCATCGGCGACGCAGAGCAGCGTCAAGGTCCTGAAGTCGTCAAAGCCGACCGCATCCAAGGCTTCTATGGCATAAATCCCGGTCAGCAAACCCGCTTTCATATCGCAGGCGCCGGGTCCCAACAGCCGGTCGCCCGCCTGTTTCAGCGGTCGCTCCGCCGCCGTGCCCTTCGGATAGACCGTATCGCTATGCCCCAACAGCAGAATTCTGGCGCTGCCTTGCCCCGGCAAGCGCGCCAACAGGTGATCGCCGGTGTCCGGCTGCGGGAAGCGCTCGATGGAAAAGCCCAGGGGTCCAAGGCGCTCCTCCAGCCAGTCATTGACGCGATTGCAGCCCGCTTTGTCGCAGGGACCAGAGTCGATCGCTACCAGAAGCTCAAGATCCGCCAGGTATTGATCCAATCGCGAGCGAAGATACGCGGGGATCGTCATCTGTGCTCAGCTATTCCGCCAAGCCGCACCAGCGCAAGACGAGGCCGGCGAAGACCTTGGCTGTCTCGATCAGCGAATCCAGTTCCACGAATTCGTTGTCGCCGTGCAAGCCCGCGCCGGCCGGACCCAGGATGATCGGCGTCATGCCGGCGCCGGCGTAAAAAGCGGCGTCGGTCACGGCGCGTTTGCCGGTCAGGACCGTTTCGATGCCCAATTGCCGATGCGTATCTCGTACTGCCTCGATCAAGGGATGATCGGAGGGCGTGGAAAAGGGCGGGAAGTCGATATTCGATAAATGCCATTGCAAGGTGGGCGGATGATCGCGCAGCCAGGGATCGGTGCGCGCAAAAGCCGCGGTGAAGGCTTCAAACTCGGCGCGAACCTCCTCAAAGCGCTCCGTCGGCAGGTATTTGAAATCGAAGTCAATCACGCAGACATCGGGGATCATAGCCGGGTTGGAGGTGATCTTCGGCAGGCCGTCTTCGCCCAGCCCGACCCCGCCGACCATCACGCCGGGATTGATGGTGGTGATGCCCGGCGGCATCAGCGGATGATGGCGATCGCGCGCCCATTCGCGCTCCAGCTCGCGGACAGCAGCCAGAAACTTCACGCCCTTTTCGATGGCGTTGACGCCTTGGGCGTTTTCCGCATTCGGCCCCGCTTGCGGGTAGATCTGCGCGAAGCGCCAGCCAGCGTGCGCCGCCCGCCCGCGGATGGTGACGCGCAGCCAACTGAGGCCGCCCTCCGCCGCGTCGATATAGCCCGATGTCGGTTCGGCGACAATGACGCCGTCGGCGCGATAGCCGCGCTTGATGAGATCGCGCGTGCCGGCGAAGCCGCCCGCTTCTTCGTCCACCACGATATGCAGTTCCAGGTCGCCATTGAGAACAATGCCGGACTTGATGATCGCCTCGCTAGCGGCGATGAAAGCCGCCAGGCCCGCTTTCATGTCCACCGTCCCGCGCCCATAGAGCTTGCCGTCGACGATGTCGCCGCCCCAGGGGTCATAGTTCCAGCCGTCCCGGTCGCCGATAGGCACGACATCAATGTGCCCGTTGAAAGCCAGGCTGCGCCCGCCGCCGCGCCCGCGACGCCGCGCCACCAGATTCGGTCGGCGCGCTTCCGCTTCCCAGCGGGCGATATCCAGCCCCAGCGCCTTCAGCCTGGATTCGAGATAGTCTTGTACTTCTTTTTCCTGGCTATATTCCGGGTCCGGCATGAAGCGCGGATTGACGCTTTTGAAAGCGACCAGGTCCCGCGTCAGCTTGATGATGTCGTCGCGCATGGCGTCGAGGCGGCGGTAAACGCGCGCTTCGATTGTTTCAATCGCGTCCATTGGCTGTCCTATCCGCTCAAGGGCAGATTCTGCCCGGCGGCGCTGCCGCCGTCGACGATCATGACCGAGCCGGTGATGAAATCGGCTTCATCGGAGGCCAGATAGCGGACCATCGCCGATATATCATGCGGATAGCCGATGCGCCCGCGCGGGGTCATGCCCACCAGGGCGTCAATGTAGGCTTGATCCAAGCCCCAGTCCGGCACCTCGACCAAGCCCGGCGCCACCGCGTTGACTTGAATATTGTGCTCAGCCGCTTCCAGGGCCAGCACCTGCGTGAACATCGAGATCGCCGCCTTGGAGGAGCAATAGTGCGAAGCGCCGACCCGCGCGCGGATGGACGCGGTCGAGCTCATGTTGATGATTTTCCCGCCGGACTTGAGGCCGATCATCCGCCGCAGCGCCGCGCGACTGAGCAAGAACATGCCCTTCATATTGATATCCCAGACGCGGTCCCATTCCTCCTCGCTCATGTCGACGATGAGGCTGTTGGGATAGACGCCGGCGTTATTGACCACTATATCCGGCGCGCCGAATTGGGCGCTCAGTTCCTCCATGATCCGCTTGATTTGCGCGGCGGAGCGCACATCAGCGACCAGCGCCAGTGAGCTGCCGCCAGCCCCGGCGATCTCCCTGACCACAGCCGAGGCGCGTTCGCCATCGACATCGTTGACGCCGACGCGCGCGCCCTCGGCGGCGAAGTCCAGCGCGATCTGCCGACCGATGCCGTGCCCGGCGCCGCTGACCAAGACCGTCTGATTGTGAAATCGCGACGGCATCGTCATTCGATCCACTTGGCGGCTGGCATATCGGTAGTGGCGCGGGGCAGGGTCGGCGCGACATCCACTTGGTGGCAGTAATCGGCGATCTCGCTCAGCTTTGCCCACCACACCCGCGGGAAGCCGCGCATGTATCGGATCAAGCGTTCCAGCACGATCAAGCCCGAGGGACGCCCGGCCAGGAAGGGGTGCATCGTCATATTGAAGAGCCCGCCGCGCGCGAAGAGACCGTCAAACTCGGCAGTGAAGACTTCCAAACCGATCGAGGGCGGGTTGATGCCGTTGCCGATGGCCGGCACCGATACAAAGCCGAACTGCACCCAATCGTCGTTGCGCCAGCTGACCGGCAGTTCCAGCAGATCGCCCTCGGAGGTTCCCACCCAGTAGGGAATGTCGCGCCCCATTAAGCTGCTGTCGAAGCGGAAGCCGTAGCGCTTGAGCAGGGCGGGAGACGACGGTTTCAGCTCCCAGGCTGGCGAGCGATAGCCGATGGGCGCCTGGCCGGTGATGGTCTCGATGACGTCGATGCCGGCGCGCAGCACCTTTTCTTCCCGCTCGTCGCTTAAGCCATCGGGGCGCTCGTGCATGAAGCCGTGATGCCCCAGGTCATGGCCGCGCGCCACGATCTCCCGCGCCAGATCCGCGTGCAACTCCAGCGTGCGCGCGGGCGAAAAGAAACTGGCTTTGATCTCGTAGAGATCGAGCAGGTCGAGGATATGCGGCATGCCGACATTGGGCCCGTAACTGAACTCGGACATCAGCGCCAGGCGCTTGGTGGCGTTGGGCGGGTCGAGCATGTAGGGAATGGTTTCGCCGTCCAGGTCAAATGTGAGGGCGGCGGCGCAGATACGATCGTTTTTCCATTTGAAATCGCCCATCAGAATCTCCTTGCGCCGGTCTACTGAAAATAGGGCAGCGCCTCGTCGGCAAACAAATTGATCTTGGCTTCGAGTTCGCCCCAACTCTCGTGGAAGAGCCAAATGACCGCGTACTCCAAGCCGGCATCTTGATAGGCTTTGAGGTCGGCAAGAATCTCGCCGGCGCTTCCGCGCGGGACGTGGCCCGGGGCGCTGTAGCCGCGCGCCGCTTCGCCCGGCGTCAGCAATTCGATATTTGTTCGCAAGCTGGCTGTCACGGCGCCTCCGTTTGCCAGCCGGCGCAATTCAGCCAAACCGTCTTTCAGTTCAGCCGGCGTCAAGCCCACCGGGTGCCAGCCATCGGCGATTGCGGCGGCGCGGCTGATGGCATACGAGCTGTTGCCGCCGATCCAGACCGGGGTAGCCGCTCCGCGCGGCGGCCGCGGCGCGAAGAGCGCCTCGTCAATCGTTTTGCTTTCGCCCGTGAAAGCGCCATCGCCATCCCAGAGCGCGCGCGTCAGCGCCAGCCATTCATCGAAGCGCGCGCCGCGGTTCTCATAATCCGCGCCCAGATAATTGAATTCCCGCTCCAGCCAGCCGACTCCCGCGCCCAGGATCAAGCGCCCGCCCGAGACGACGTCGATCCCAGCCAGTTGCTTGGCCAGCAAGACCGGCTCGCGCTGGGGCATGACGATGATCGACGTGCCCAATTGCACGCTCTTGGTGGCGGTGGCGGCGATGGTCAAAGCTACCAGAGATTCGATTAAATTGCCGTAGGGCTCGGGCATGTCGGCGGGCATCAAGACGTGATCGGTGGTCCAGACCGAATCAAAACCGCGCGCTTCCGCCAGGCGCGCGCTGGCGGCGATGATTTCGCCACCCGCGCTCGCGCCGAAATTGGGAAGCAATAAGCCAAATTTCATCGCCTCTTTCTCCTCTTAGCTGCTATCAGTCGGCGCCAAAATCATGCGGCGCTTGCCGCCTATGCCAGTCATGAGCCTGTTCGTAAGCGTAAGCGATACGGAACAGGGTGGCCTCGTCGAAAGGACGCCCCATCAATTGATAGCCGATGGGCAAGCCGTCCCGCGTGAAGCCGCAAGGCGCGCTCAGCGCCGGCTGCCCGCCCAAATTGGCGGAGAATGTGTGATGAATGATCGAGACCATGGGCGTCTCGCCGATGTCCATGTCTTTCCGCGGTTGATGCAAATCGCTCAGCAGCGGCGCCGGCAGCGGCATAGTCGGCGAGATCAAGGCGTCGAGCTTCTGGCCGCGGAAGAGCGCCTTCATGGCGCTGCGATAGCGCTCGCGGGCGCGCAGACCGGTGACGTAGTGCGTGGCGGGGATTAGCTCGCCCATTTTCAGCGTGGCGCGGGTGGCGGGGTCATAAAGATCGCCCTTCTCGCGCAGTCTCCCGCGGTGATAGGCGCTGGCTTCCGCCATCATCACCGTGAAAAGCGTTTCCGGCGTCAATTCAAATTCGGGCAAGCTGATCTCGATGACCTCCGCCCCCAGCCCCGCCAACTCGCTGATGACAGCTTCAGTAGCCGCGCGCACATCATCGATCACGCCGGGATACAAGACAAAGCCGCGGTCGATGCCGATGCGCATGCCCTGAACGCCCTCGTCGATGGCGGCGCTGTAATCCGGTACTTTCTGCCGCGCCGACGTCAGATCCTTGGGGTCGTGCCCGGCGATCGCGTTCAGCATCAAGGCGTTGTCCAGGACCGTGCGCGTCATGGGGCCAACATGATCCAGCGTCCAGGACAGCGGAATCACGCCATAGGCGCTGACGCGGCCATAAGTCGGCTTCAAGCCGACGATATTGTTGATCGAGGCTGGGATGCGGATCGAACCGCCGGTATCGGTGCCCAGCGCGCCAAATGCCGAGCGAACCGTGACCGCCACGCCCGATCCCGTGCTGGAACCGCCGGGGTAGCCCTTCAATTCCCAGGGCGAGCGGGTTGGCGGTTCGTTGACGCCGTAGGCGAATTCGTGCGGCATGGTCTTGCCGATCATGACGGCGCCGGCTTCGTCCAGCTTCCGCACCACCGTGGCGTCAAAATCGGGCGTGAAGCCCTCCATGACTTTGGAGCCGCACTCGGTGGCGACGCCCTTCGTGTAAATGATGTCCTTGATGCCAATGGGAATGCCATGCAAGGGACCGCGATGATTGCCCGCCGCAATCTCTTGATCGGCCGCCTCGGCCTGCGCCAGCGCCGCTTCTTCCGGCACCGCCGCATAGGCATGCACGGTGGGTTCGGTGCGCTTGACACGCTCGAGCGTGGCTTGCGTCAAAGCCAGCGATGTTGTCGCGCCGCTTTGCAGCGCCCCCGCCGCCTCGCTGATGGACAAGTTGATGAGATCGATTGAATCAGTCATGCCAGCCCGCGTCCATTCTCAATATCGGCGGAAAGTCATCCAGGTCGAAGGCTTCCAGGACGGCGATCGACGGCAGTTGATTCGACAAAGCCGCAGCCAATGCCTCAAGGTCTTCACCCGCCACGTCCACGGCGAACAAAGCAGCCAAGGTCGCGGCTTGCTCCGCCGTGATGTTCAGGTCGGATTTGCTTCTGCCATAACTCATGTGTTTCTCCTTTTTACTGGCGGACTCCGGGTCAGGGCAATCGCCTCAGAATCAACAACTGTCGAATGTGGCATAAATCCAAGAAAATGCAGGGGCGGCTGACGGTCTGTGTCTACGCGACCCGCGAGCCGCCCGCGAAAATGTCCTTTGATTTGCGGGCGTTTCAGCGAAACGCCCCTACACCGATTCCATTGTGACAAGCGAGAGGCGAATTTCGGCGCGCTCGGCGGTTGAATATCAGATTGAATTCGCGCATTTCAGTTGCCATCATATTGAATCGATTGCCTTGGATTCGGCTAGCCGCGCTGAGTATAAACACCATATTCCCAGATTTTCTCGGCCATGCGCGCGATGGTGTCTTCCAGGTTTTCCCAGAGGCCGCGATGCCCCGCCACCAGCACGCTGATAATGATGGGCGCCGCCTCGTGCGATTCAATCACGCCGACGTCATTGGCGATAAAGGGGTTGAAATCTCCCGTCTTGTGCGCCACTCTGGCTTCCGGCAGGTATTTCGGCAAGCGCGAGCGAGAGATTTGCCGGCCCAATATCTCCCGCATGGCGGCGCAAGATTCGGCGCTGGCGCATTCGTCATTCCAGATCATTTCCAGCAATTGGCCGATGCAGCGCGCTGTAGCGCGGCTAAAGGGTCGGCCGGTCTCGAAGTGGTAGCGCTCGCGCGCCGCCTCCCACTCGGCCGGGGACAGCTCCGGATAGCCGGCGCGGAACAAAGCCGCCGGGCTCAATTCGCCCAAAGCCGGGTCGATCGACGCCGCGAAAGCCGAAAACCAGTCGAAGCCGTCCCCCATGACATCAATATCGGCCAGACCCAATTCGCGCATGGTCTCGTTCACGGCGTCGGGACCGCCGACCGCGTCGTAACAGTAATCGGTGGCGGAATTGTCGCTTTCGATGATCATCAGCGTGGCGGCATCGCGCAGGCTGAAAACCATGCCATCGTCCATGACCTGCAGCACTCCCGTGCCGAAGCGCTTGAAGCGCGTCTCCAGCGTGTAGGTTTTCGCCAGGTCAAGCGCGCCCCGGTCGCAAGCGCGGAAGAGCGTCGCCAGCAGCGGAATCTTGATCACGCTCATGGTATCCATCATGGCATCGGCGTTAAAGGCGATTTCTTCGCCGGAGCCGGTGAATTTCACATAGAGCGCCCAATCGGCGCGGACGCCCAGCATAAGGCGCCGCAAGCTCCGTTCCAGTTCGCTAGGCATGGGTTGCCACTCCTTAGCGCCTAACCACGCCGCCGGCGAGCCCGAGTGTCACGCCGGTAATGTAAGCCGCTTCGTCTGAGGCCAGAAAAGCGACCAGGGCGCCCATCTCTTCCGGCGTGCCATGGCGCCCCAGCGGCACCAGGTCCCAAACGCGCTGGACTTCCTCGCCGAAGCTGATGCGGGCATGGGCCGCGCGCTGGCGCAAGCCCGCCCATTGCATCTCGGTGGCCATGTAACCGGGCGCGATGGTATTGACGCGGACGTTGTGCGGCGCCATTTCCAGCGCGAAAGCCAGGGTCATGGCGATGACAGCGGCTTTGCTGCCGGAATACGAGGCGACGCGCGGATAGGGTTCCTGCCCGAAAATCGAACTGACGGTGATGATGTTGCCGCTGCCTTGTTCCCGCATGATCTTGCCCGCGTATTTGCAGGTCAAGAAAACGCCGCGATAGTTGACATTGACGATATCCTCGAAATCCGCGACCTCCAGATCGACCAGGTCGACTTCGACGCCGCCAATGCCGGCGTTGGCGACAGCCAGATCCAGCCCGCCAAAGCGATCGACCCCCATACTGACGACCGCTTCGGTGACCTCGGCGCTGGCGACGTCGTGCTCGGCGGCGATGACGCGCTCGCTATCGAGCCCCAGTTCGTCGATGATCGCCGCCGCCGTTTGCTGAATCGCCGGATCAGCGTCGGTCATCAGCAGCGACCAGCCGTCCCGCGCCAGACGCCGGGCGATGCCCTCGCCCAAACCGCGGGCGGCGCCGGTGATGAGGGCTCTTTTTGGCCGCGTTTCGTCCTCGGACATCCGCTCAATTCCCGGTTACTTTACCGCATCTGCGCCGGCTCTTCGGGCGCGTCCTTTTGCGAGGAGCGCACGCGAGCGCTGAATTGTTTGACCAGCCCCCAAACGCCTTGCGGGAAGAAGCGCATGGTCAGCACGATGAGCACCGCCACGAACATGAAGCGCACGGGTCCGCGGGAAATGCCGAAGACATCCGACATCCAGGCGCTGGAAGCCATTAGCTCGCTGACATAAGTCATCACCACGCCCACGATGACCGGTCCATAGATGGTCGCCACGCCACCCACCAGCACCATACTGAGCAGCAGGGTCGTCAAGGAAAAACCAAAAATATCGGGCGAGGCCACAATCAAGAAATGGGCGTAGACCCCGCCCGCCAAGCCGGGAAAAATCGAACTCAGCAAAAATGCCAGCAAGCGCTGCCGCGCCAGCGGGATGCCGCGGGCGACCGCGTACTCTTCAAAGTCGCGCAGCGCGATCAAGCTCAAGCCGAAATCCGATGTCACCAGCCGCCGCAAGAAGATCGTCGAGCAGAGCAGCAACAAGCCCACCAGATAGAAGTGGGCGAAGCGGCTCTCGCGGAAGCGGAAGTCGCCGATCTGCAATTGCGGCACGCCGGTCAAACCTTGCTGCCCGCCGGTAATCAGCGGCTGACTGAGCAGCAGCAATAGCACCAACTGGCTGCAAGCGAAGGTCAGCAGCGCCACGTAAATGCCGCGCAAACGGATCGCGGGAATCGAGACAATGACGCTGGCCAGCGCCGCGCTTAGCGCGCCACAGGGTATTCCCAGCCAGGGCGAAATATCCAGCTTGACGGCCAGTATGCCGCTGGTATAAGCGCCGATGCCGAAGAAAGCCAGATGCGCGAAGTTGAAGACGCCGGCGTAGCCCAGGGTCAAATCCCAATTGGAGGCGACGATGGCGTATAACATGCCCAAAATCGCCAAGTGCATGAGCAGCTTGTCGTCAACCACATGCGGTATCGCCAGGAAAATGACGATGCCCAAAGCCCAAATTGCGTAACGGATATTGAGGCGTTCATTGATCCAGGTCATGAGTCTTCACCGCCCATCAATCCGCGCGGACGGAATATGAGAACAATAATCAGCGTGGCGAAAAGCACCACAGGCGCCCAATACAGGTCGATAATGTAGGCGCTCGATTCCCGGATAAAGCCGATCACGTAGGCGCCGACGATGGTGCCGGGCAAGCTGCCCAAACCGCCAAAGACGACCACCACAAAAGCGAAGAGCAGCTCTTGCGCGCCCATGGTGGGCAATATGAAGAACAAGCCGCCCAGCATGACGCCGCAGAGCCCCGCCAGGATGGAACTCACGACGAAGGTCAGCGGATAGATCTGGCTGACATTGATGCCGACCAGGTGGGCAAAGTCGTCATTTTGCGCCACAGCGCGTATCGCCAATCCCAACTTGGAATGTTTTAAGAACAGGTGGAGCAAAAACAATGTCAGGGGCGTTAATATAATGATCAGGACTTCCTGCAGCCCGATAGCGGTTTCCAGGATCTGCAAGGGCGGTCCCTTCAAAATGCGATCCAATTGTTTGTATCGTGGACCAAATATAACCTGGACGCCGTTCTGCATGAAGCTGGCGCCGGCGATGGTGGTGATGATGACGATTAGGTCGGCGCCGGGCTTGCCGACAAAGGGCTTGACCAGCAGAACGTACATGATGTAACCGACCAAGCCACAGCAAAGAATCGCGAAGGGCACGCCCAGCGCGAGTCCGAATCCGCCTTTGATGGACAGTATCCATTCCCCCAGCGGCAAGAGCAGGCTGCCGAGCGCTCCAGAATCCTCGCTGCTCGCCACGATAGACTTGCCGATCGGCTGCAGCGCTTTGGCGATGCCGCCGCGGTTGGAAACGTACCAGGCTGAATAGGCGCCAACCATGACGAGCGCGCCGTGCGCGAAGTTGAACATGCGCACCGTGCCCCAGACCAGCGATAAACCGCTGGCCATCAGCGCGTAGAGTGACCCGGATACCAGTGCTCCGGCTATGATCGCGACAAGCGCTTCCAAGGTCATCAGGTCACCTTTCCGAAGTACATCTCCAGGATCTCGGCTTGATCGACTTGCGAGACATCCGCCGTCTCGAGCGAGACGGCGCCTTTTTCGATCAGGTACAAGCGATCGCAAATGCCCAGCAAAAGCTCGACATCTTGATCGACCACGATCATGCTGACGCCGGTCGCGGCGATCTCGGCGATGGCGCGCGCCAACTCTTCCTTGATCAAGGGCGCCAAGCCAACGCTTGGTTCGTCCAGGAGCAGCAACTCGGGCATGCCCATCAAGCCGACGCCGATTGAGAGCATTTGCCGCTCGCCCCCGCTCAATGTCCGCGCTTGCTGGGCACGCCTTTCCTGAAGCCGCGGGAAGAGCGCGAACACTTTCTCAAAATTGCTGGCTTTGCGGCTGTCACTGCGCCTGACGTAAGCGCCCAGCGTGAGATTCTCTTGCACGGTCATCTGCGGAAACAACTGATTGCCCTGCGGCACGTGGATCAGACCGCGCTCGACGATCAGCCGCGCGTCAAGATTGCTAATGTCCTCTCCGCGGAAACGTACTTTCCCCGCCTTCGCCGGGATCAATCCGGACACAGTGCGCAGCAGGGTTGTCTTTCCGTGCCCGTTGGGACCAAAAAGCCCGACATGTTCGCCCTCGTCGACATGCAGCGACAAGGAGCGCACGACATCAATTTTGCCGTAGCCGGAAACGAGACCCTCAACCTGAAATAGCATGGAAGGCGTCCTTTCCGCGCTCGCCCAGGTACGCTTCAATCACGACATCGTCGCGAGCCAATTCCTCGGGCGAGCCTTCCGCCAGGCGCTTGCCAAAATCCATCACCATGACGCGATTGGATACGCCGAAGAGCAGCGGCAATACATGCTCGATGATGATGATGGTCATGTCTCCCCGGCTCAGCCGTCGGATCAGTTCTTCGAGTTCGCTCAATTCCGCCACGTTCAAGCCGCCGGCCGGCTCATCAAGCATCAGCAGGCTGGGAGCGCTGACGATAGCCGAGGCGATCATCAAGCGCTTCTTGGCATAAAGCGAGAGCTCGCCGGCCAGACGGTCGCGGTCGGCGCTCAGGTCGAGATCCGCCAGCGCCTGTTCCACCGCTTCCTCATATTCTTCGGGGCGCAATTCCGTGCCGAAGACCGCGCCGATGCGGACGTTCTCGCCCACGGTCAACGTATCAAATGCCGTCTCCTTCTGGAAGGTGCGGGCAATGCCCAGCTCATAGATCTCATGCGGGGACAAGCCGGTGATCTCCTCGCCGCGCAAGTGGACGCTGCCGTCATCAGCCTGGTAGGGAATGCCCGTGATGAGGTTAAAGAGCGTCGTTTTGCCCGCGCCGTTGGGTCCGGCGACGCCATAAATCTCGCCCTCGTTGACCTCGAAGCTGACATTATCCACGGCGACCAATTCGCCGAATTTTTTCGTCGCGCCTTTGACTGAAAGCAAGGTAGTCATTAGGCATCCGATCTCATCGGGGGAGCGGGGCTTTTGCCCTCATCAAGTGTTGAGGGGCGCCTTTCGTCGGGCAAGAAATCGCCACAAAGCCTAGACATTCGCGGCGATTTTGGGCGACTCGCAGAGTCGCCCCTACAGTAAATTACAGCTGTCGGGGTCAGCGCATAGCGGACCCCGCTATTTCGGCACTGTGTCTGCCCGGCAAAGTCGAAGCGATTAGCCCATGTCCATCCAGGGCGGAACCTGGAAGCTGCCGGTGGCATATTTGTCAGGTTCAATTTGGATGCGTTCGCCTTCCCAGATCTGGTAGAACTGGATCGGATAGTATTCCGGACCCTGGATCGCCAGGTGCGTTTCCTGATCAAAGGTCAAGAAGCCCGCCAGCGTCTCCATCTCCAGGCTGCCGAGACATGCGCCGATGGCTGCGCGATCAGCCGGGTCGCCAACTTGTTCCAGGCAGGTGGCATAGATCATCACCTGGTCATAGGCGATGACGGTGAAGTAACCGCCGCGATGCCCGTACATTTCTTCGTAGCGATCGCGAATCTCGATGACTTCCGACTTGGAATCGATGGCGGCGCCCAGATTGTTGTAGATCAAGCCGGTGGAGTTGTCGCCGGTCAGTTCCAGGAACTCTTGCACCGACGGACCATACTGCAGGAAGAGCAGCGAATTGGGCGGGTTCTCCATGAACTGGTTCATGAAAGCTGCGTTGTTGGGCGGCGCGGAATCGGTGACAATCACGATATCCGGCTCATTTTCGCGGATCTTCGCCAGCAAGCCGCGCCAATCCGTGACCGAGGCGAAAGGAACGGTCTCGTAACCGACGACCGTCCAGCCCAGGCTTTCGAAATGCGCGCTCATGCCGGTGGCGATGGTCGTGCCATAGGGATCGTCCGAACTGATGATGAAGGCTTCGCGATCGCGCAAACTGAGCATGCCCGCTTCGTTGTAGGCTTCGAGCAATTCCGGCAGGGCGGTCTCGTAGGCGTCGTAGGAAGGCACGCGGGACCAAACTGTGCCGTAAGCCTCCGGATCCGCGGAGATGATATCGCGGGTCTGCGCCGCGTTGGCCGAGATCAGATAGGGCATATCGATTTCCGCCATCAAGTCGATCTCGAAGTTCGAGGTGCTGGCGTAGGCGGTCATGATGAAGTTCAGATCTTCGGTATTGCTGAGTTGGTTGAAGGCGGTGGTCACAGCGTCCGCGCGCTGATCCACCGTATCGGCGATGACCAGTTCCAGGGTATAGCCGGCCACGCCGCCCGCTTCGTTGAGGTCGTCAACGGCGATCTGCGCCGCCTGGACGACATCCTGGGCGTCCGCGCCGAAGGCGCCGGTCAGCGGCACCATGATGCCGATCTTCGCGACCCCCATATCTTGCGCGCCGACGACCCCGACCAGGGAGAACATCAGCAAACATAGGACCAATAGACTGCGGATTCGTAAAGACATGCTTATCCTCGCTTTACTTATTTTGATTTGATACTGCGCGTTCAAAATGCGTATCGGGCTAGACCGGGGACCAGCGCTGAGGCGCTGCAAAAACTGCTTTTACTATGTTTTCGCGGGAGATCGGAGCAAAATATCAAGGACAGTCTCAAACAATGGCAACAAGTCTTTTCGATACGTGGGCGGAGTATAACCAGCCGCAAATCGCTTGTCAAA
The DNA here is from genome assembly GCA_028873975.1 of Chloroflexota bacterium. Classification (GTDB taxonomy): domain Bacteria; phylum Chloroflexota; class Anaerolineae; order Aggregatilineales; family Phototrophicaceae; genus UBA6055. The sequence continues at coordinate 21,230 of JAPPMO010000006.1, read as the reverse complement.
TAAATCGTTCTCGATTGGGTAGTGTATCGAAGTCGGTTGAAACAAATTACAACAACCGCCTGCCAGCCGGTAGGGGCGAGCCGGCGGACTCCGTTGAAAAACACCCCCATCCCCCGCCTGAGGACATGACAGGTTTGAAAAAACAGTGTTTTGGGGTAACGGGTCAGCCACCGGCTAACCCCTACCAGATCGTTGGTATTTTGGGTTAAGGATCTCATGCCGAGGACAGATCAAAAGTATTTCAACCGAATTCGATACGCTACCTTAGGATTGACTGCTTGCGGATGCGCTGTCAGTTTGTTAGGATTCTTCCATTCAGATGCAGCATAGTTGAATTGGTTGAGAAAATGTCCCTCATGAAAGTCATGTTCACGCTCGTCATTTTAGCGCTAGTCGCCATTGGCGCCGCATCAGGGCAAAACGTCGACAATTGCTGTTTTGTCGATCGGGAATGCCAGTCCGATCAAGATTGGACCGACGGCTATTGGGCATTTCAGAACGGCCAGTGCGCGGCGCCGGCGCAATCCCAGCCACAGGCGCAGACCGTTTCCCAGCCTCAGCCGCAGCCGCAAACCGGCGGTCCTGTCGCGATTGACAATTGCTGTTTCGTTGATCGGCAATGCCAGTCCGATCAAGATTGGACCGACGGCTATTTGGCTTTTCAGAATGGCCAGTGCGCGGCGCCGGCGCAATCCCAGCCACAGGCGCAGACTGTTTCCCAGCCTCAGCCGCAGCCGCAAACCGGCAGTGCTATAGTGAGCAACAATTGCTGTAACATTGATCGGGAATGCCACAGCGAAGCAGACTGGAGAGCCGGACACACGGCTTTCGCGGACCTTCAGTGCATTGATGCGTACCTGAGTTTCAAACCGCCGGGGTCGCAGCCCATTCTCGGCACAAACAACTGCTGCGACGCGCCTGGCTGGCTCTGCCTGTCCGACGAACATTATGAAAAGGGCTATAGGGCTTACAGATTCAACAACCATTGCCCAGCGCATGTGATACCAACCTACTTTCCCAATTATGTCTATTATGACGCCACGGACAACTGCTGTGATCTGGGCAGGGAATGCCACACCCCGGCGGATTGGGAGCGCGGGTACTCGGATTTCCTTTACTTCAGGTGCGAATTTGATCTCCCGCTCGCTGACAACATACCGATAGCAATACAAGGACCGCCCTGGTTTAAGGACATTATGAGAGCGGCTTTCAGCCTGATAAAAGCGCGGTCGCCGCGCTATTACGATTATGCGACGCGCGGGCTGGACAAGATCGTATCGAGACCGGCGGGGAACGAACCGGGCTGGCGTGGCGGATTCGCGGAATGCTGGGGCGAGAAGACGTACGTCTCCGCACGATCAAAGACACAAGGCGACTATGGGAATGCGCTTGTCCACGAAGCTACCATTATCGTTCATGAGGCTTGCCACTGTCACCAATACATGACAGGCTACGTTGCGCCCGAACCGGAGGACGTCGGCTACGAGTTGCCTTGCTATGAACAGCAGCACCTCGCGGCTCGGGAAATAGACCCTGGCTATAAATACCGCATCGCGGAAGGTTATGCCCAAACAGTCTTGAATGTCATCGACAGATTTCCGTACATGGTTTCGGAACTGGAAAATCCCGTCTCCTATTTCCATGAATACATTGCGAGCATTCCCTAGTTCCATTCGACGAGGTTGGATGAATAATGACGACAAAACAGCTTTTGACAAACGCGCGCGTCCTGGATGTGCGCGGCGGCGAATTGCTGCCGAATCGACATATCTTGATCGAAGATGGCAAAATTAGCGCCGTGAGCGCGACCAAGCCAGCGACCGACGCCGACACGATTGACGTCGGCGGGCGCGTCGTGATGCCCGGGCTCTGCGATTCCCATGTGCATGTGACAGCCGCCACCGCGCATCTCGCCGCCATGCGGCACTGGTCGCCAGCCTACGTGACCGCTCACGCGGCGAAAATCCTCGAAGGCATGCTCATGCGCGGCTTCACCACCGTGCGCGACGGCGGCGGCGCCGATTGGGGGCTGGCGAAAGCCGTCGACGAGGGCTTGATCGCGGGACCGCGGATTTTCTTCTGCGGCCACGCTCTGTCGCAGACCGGCGGACACGGCGACATGCGCAGCTCCGGCGATGACGGCATCGGCTACAGTTGGCTGACGCCGGGCTTGGGCTGGGTCTGCGATGGACTGAGCGAGCTGCGCCGCGCCTGCCGCGAAGAAGTCCGCCGCGGCGCCCATCACATCAAGCTGATGGTTTCCGGCGGCGTCGCCTCGCCCACCGACCGCATCGACAGCACGCAGTTTTCTGAAGAAGAAATCCGCGCGGCGGTGGAAGAAGCCGAAGCCGCCAACCTCTATGTCATGGTCCACGCCTATACCGCCCGCGCCATCAACCGCGCCTTGCGCTGTGGCGCGCGCACGGTGGAACACGGCAACCTGATGGACGAAGAGAGCGTCGACCTCTTGCTGGAGAACGAAGCCTTTCTGGTTCCGACTCTTTCCATCTATCAGGCGCTGGCGGACGAAGGCGTCGAGGCTGGCTTGCCGGAAGAACTTTATCGCAAAGTCTTTGATGTGCTGGACGCCGGCAAACGCGCCCTGGATATGGCTTACAGCGGCGGCGTGACCATGGCTTATGGCACCGATCTGCTCGGGCAGATGCACCGCCGTCAACTGGACGAGTTCGCCATCCGCGGCGAAATCATCCCAGCCATTGACGCGCTGCGCGCCGCCACCTGCAATGGCGCGGACCTGCTTGACCGCGCGGGTGAGCTGGGCGAGGTCATCGCCGGCGCCCGCGCCGACCTGCTGGTAATGGACGGCGATCCGCTGGCGGATTTGCGCGTGATGACCGAGCCGGAGACGAACCTGCGCGTCATCATGAAGGATGGGGTGATTTACAAGAACACCTTGAATTAAGCGCGTCTTGGCGCCAACCCAAGCGAGTGCAAGTAAGTCATGCGACAATATTCTAGGTGGTTGTAGGGCTTGTCCGCTACTGAAAACTGGACGGCTTCCCAGGTTTTACCCCATCCCCGGCCAGCGCCCCCTCGGTCCCCCGCCTCACGGGGGATGTATCCCAGTCAACTGGGGAAGGGTGACTCTACGGCGGGATGTGTAATATCAGGCGAATTGGCATTGTGAGCGACGCTATGCAAGGAGTTCGCAGCATGCGCTTCCCCTTCCCTAGCTCGCTGGGGCAAGGGGGTTGGGGGATGGGGTAGAATACGGCAGTGGCTCGTGTCAGTAGCGGACAAGCCTTGTAGGGGCGACTCTGTGAGTCGCCCACGTTCGCTTGCGAGGTACAATGGGCGACCTGCAAGGTCGCCCATGTTTACGTATAGCGCGTCGCTTATGCAACGAGAACGCTTGCGATTTTGCGTGAGCGGGGCATTCCTGTCACCTTTTCGCCGGTTACGCGCCGAGCGGCTACAATTCGTAACTCTCGAATATTTGCATTACTTTATTGGTTTTACTTCTGTGTTTATGTTATCCTGCGCCGCGTCTATTTAGGCAGCCAAGAGAATAAATCTCGGTGTCCTCGGCGGTTAAATGTCAAGTGCAATGCCTCAATTTGATTTCTGGAGCGACATAATGAATGGACAAGATCTGTTAAATCGCCTTAAAGAGGACAAGATCGAAAATCTTTGGGTGACTTACCACGATTACAACGGGCGCGCTTGCGCCAAGACGATCCCCAAAAGCCGATTCGCTGAGGTCGTCGAAGGCGGCGTGGTTTTCGCCCGCGCCAACCTGAATTTCGGCATTGACGATCACATGGCGGCGGACGGTATCTGGCAGGCGCAGACCGGCGACTTCCTGGCGCTGCCCGATCCCGACGCCTACTGGAAGCTGCCCTATCTCGACAAGACAGCCATCGCGCTCTGCAATATGCTGACCGAGGAATATCAGCCCTTTGACGGTTGCCCGCGACAAATCTTGCGGCGGACCCTGTCTCTGTTCGCCGAGCGGGACATGGCAATCACTGCCGCGCTGGAAGCGGAATTCAGCCTCTTCGCCAAGACCGACGATGGCGATGTCACGCCCTGCCGCGCCGGCGGCATGTTCACCCTGGCTGGCTTGAATCAGTTCGCCGATTTCTTGCAGGACATCGTCGCGACCCTGGAAGCGATGGGCATCCAGGTCGAGCAGATGGGAAAGGAATACGGCGCTTCTCAGTTCGAATTCTCTGTGCGTTACGACGCGCCGCTGGCGGCGGCCGATCGTTATCTCATCAGCAAAGAAGTCACGCGAGCGCTGGCGCTGCAGCGGGGACTGATCGCATCTTACATGCCAAAACCCTTCACAGATCTGGCCGGCAACGGCTTACACGCCAACCTGGGGCTTTGGGACAGGCGCGCCGGCGGCAATCTGCTGGCGGGCGGCGGGGCGGACAATCCCTTGAGCGAGATCGGGCGGCAATTCGTCGGCGGTTTGCTGGCGCACGCGCCGGGCCTCTGCGGCTTGGGCGCGCCCACCGTCAACTCTTACAAGCGCTTGCAGCCGGCCTCCTGGGCGCCGGCGCATATCGCCTGGGGGCTTGGCAATCGCGGCGTTCTGCTGCGCGTGCCCGATGGCAACAAGCGCTGCCGCGTCGAATACCGCGCCGGCGACAATACCTGCAATCCCTATTTCTTCTTGACCGCGCTGCTGGCGGCCGGCTGGGACGGCCTGCGGAAAAAAGCCGATCCCGGCGCGCCGTTCAACGACGAGGATGTCGGGCATTTCAGCGCGGCGGAGAGCGGGGCCCGCGGCATCCGCTTTCTGCCGCGCAGCTTGCCCGCCGCCCTGGACGCGCTGGAAAAAGACGAGATACTGATGTCGGCCTTGGCGCCCGTGGCCGGGCGGGAGTTCCTCAAGGTCAAGCGCCTGGAACTGGAAACTTATAATTTGACCGTGCATCCCTGGGAACGCCAAATGTACCTGGAGGCGCCCTGATGCTCGATTTCAGCGATTTGCCGGTGGTCGACGCGCATTGCCATCCCTATACGCGGGCGGACAAGCTCAGTCCGGAGCAATGGGTGGATGCCCTGGCTTTTGGCGGCGGCTCGCCCGCCTATCTGCAAGAGGGCGGCATCAAAGTTGACGCAGCCGCGCAGACGATGTTGGGGCGGCTCAAGCGTGATACGCTCTACTTCCGCTTCATGCTCCGCCGCCTGGCGGAATACTTCGGCGTGGAGGCGACGCTTGAGGCTGTCGTCGCCGCGCGCAACCGCGCCATCGCGCAGGACGGATACGCGACATACGCGGGCGGGCTGCACGGCGCGGGCAACATCGACGCCTTGATCGTTGACGACGGCTATCCGCTGCCGCAGATCGATCTGGACAAGTTCCGCGCCGAAGTCGGGGTCGAGGTCTTGCCGGTCTTTCGTATCGAGGTCTTGATTCAAGACCTGCTGGACGACGACTGTGGCTGGTCGGAATTCGGGCGACGCTACGATGAGTCCATCGCCGAGGCTCTGGGGGACGGGGGCTACCGAGGGCTAAAGTCGATCATCGCCTACCGAACGGGGCTGGATATCGATCCCGGCAGCCGCTCGCTCGATCAGGGACGGGTCGCGCTGGAAAAGCTCCGCCGAGCCCGCGGTCGCGGCGGCGATCCCGTCAAGCGCCTGCGCGATCATCTTTTCTGCCGCGCCATCGAGCGCTGCATTGATTTCGACGTCCCTTTCCAGGTGCATACCGGCATGGGCGATTGGGAGGTGCATTTGGCGGCTTGCCGCCCGGCGCTCTTGCTGGAGCTGCTGCGCTACCCGGCTTATCGCGCTTGTAAATTCCTGCTGGTCCACAGCGGCTATCCCTATCACGCGGAAGCCGGCTACCTGGCCAATGTGCTGCCCAATATCTGGTGCGACATTTCCGAGGGCTTGCCCTTCGCCGGCAACGCGGGCAAACGCATCATCGCCGAAGTGCTGGAAATGGCGCCGATCTCCCGCGTCTGTTACGGCTCGGACGTCTATGGATCGCCGGAACCCTTTTACATCAGCGCGCTGCTGGGCAAACAGGCATTGGGTCAAGCTTTGGGGGAATTGATTGAAGATGGCTTCTTGTCTGTTGCCGAAGCCCATGAGGCGGCGGGCATGATCCTGGCTGACAACGCGCGTGAACTCTATGGCATTTGACGGAGCTTCTGGGCGGAACGCTTAATACAAGGTATCCAAGACGTATTGCTCGAAAGGCTCAAGCGCCTGAGCCAGGGAACGCCGTCCCAAACCAATGCGGAAGTAGTTGCCCTCGAATTTCATGACTCTCGCCGGCAGCACCATCACCCCGGTTTCGCGGGTGGCGCCATCGGCGAAGGCACTGACATCCATATCGGCGGTCAATTCGACCAAGCCGACCGTCCCCGCCTGCGGATAATGGATGCGAAAGAGATCGTCGTGGCGATCAAAAAATGAACGCGCGACTGCGATATTCTCTCGCACGATGTTCACACAGCGTTCGGTCAGCGCTTCGGCGTTCTCCAGGGCGATCAGCGCCAGGATCTCGCTGGGCGCGCTGCCGCAAATTGTCGTGTAGGATTTCATCTCTTGCAACTCGCGCATCAGTCCCGCATCCCGCGTGATCAGCCAGCCGACGCGCAAGCCGGGCAGTCCGAAGCATTTCGACAGCCCGCCCAGCACGACGGCTTTGTCGTAGAGCTCGCAGGCTGAGGGCAGGCGCTGCGCCGGGTCCTGCTCGGCGAAGCGATAGATCTCATCGGAATAGAGGATCAGATCATACCGCCGCGCCAGGTCGACTACGCGCTCGAATTCTGCCGGCTCGAGCAGGGCGCCGCTGGGATTGTGCGGAAAATTGATGATGAGCATCTTGGTATCCGCCCGGACGAGGCGCTCAAGCGCGTCGATGTCGAAGCTCCAGCCACTTTCGCCGCAGCGCGCGCGCCAAAACGAGAGCTCGCAGCCGATGCCGCGTCCGATTTCATAGAGCGACTGAAAGCTGGGGAAGATCGCGATTACATGATCGCCCTCGTTCAGCAGGGCGTTCATCGGCACATAAATGCCTTCTTCCGGCACGACTTCGAGCACATGCTCGGCACTGATCGAGTCCCCATGCAGGCTGGCGATGGCGCGGCGCAATTCGGGATGCCCTTGGGATTCGGTATAGCCCAGCCACAGGTTCTCGAATTGCGCGCGTCTGGACGGGATGGCATAGTCCAGGATCTCCGGCAGCGTCAGCGGCTCGCAGTCGGAGGAGCTGATGCCGTGCGGCGCGCTGAATTCGTGCTGGCGGAAGAAGCGTTCGATTTCGAATGGCGGGAGTTTCATGAATTTGCTGCCTTCTCATTTAGCTAATTGCACTATTTGCTTTTGCTCAATTGGTTGTGATTTCGATACAGACGCCGTTGTGGTCGCTCAGCCTGCTGCCGTCGGCGGCAATGCGGCTGAAAAAGCGCAGCGAGCGCAGACCCAGGTCCGGCGTATGGGCGATGTGGTCGATGAATCTCTTGTCAAGCGCCGCCTCATCCCATTCGCCCGCCGTCGGAATCGACCAGCCGTCGAAGGTTGCCTGGCGTTTTCTGTTGACTTCACTGCGCCGGTAGGGATAGTTATGGGGCGGAATCTGCAAATTGAAATCGCCCAGCAGAATCGCGCGCGACTTGAATTGCCGGCGCGTCAGTATATCTTGGCGCAAGGCGTCGAGATACTCGCAAGCCCCTTGCCAATTGCGCTTCCTGCTTTCGCCCCAGCGCTCGCTATTGCGATAGCCGTGATAGGGGACGCAGATGCCGACAAAGTGGAATTCGATACCCCCGCAGGCTGTTTTTGCGGAGACATAGCGACCTTCTGGCAGCTTGTCGGATCCAAGCGCGTTGACATCCATCCAGCCAAACCGGCTCCACAAGACCACCTTGCGCCCGCCGCGCTTCTCCATATTGCCGACGCCGGACAAGCCGCTGGTGATGGCATGCCCGCCATCCGGCATCGTTTCCGGATGCGCTTCCGTCAGGCAGATAATATCCGGATCGTAAGTCGCAATCAGCGCCTTTGCCTTCGCGAAGCGTCCCTTGCGGCTGCGCGGACCAAGCCACTCGGTATTCCAGTTCAGGATTTTCATTTTTTCTGCTACAAGCCGGCTTGGTCGAGTTCGTCCTGCAGGGCGGGCCGCCGCGCGAATTCAGCCCGCAAATCGGCGATGAGCCTTTGCCAGCCTGCTGTATCATTGATTTGCGCGTAGATCTTGCGGACCTCCCCCAATAACTTGGCCGCTGCGGCGTAGCGCTTTCGATTGCCGCCGGCAATCTCGGCGCGGGCGTATTTGATATAAATCGGGAGGGCGCGGGCGGGTTTCGCCTGGCGCGACGCTTCCGCCACAGCGAAGTCAAGACGATAGTGGAGTGCGGAGGGATGGCGATCTTGCTGCGCGGATGCTTTCTCTAATGTTTCCCATGCCATATCCCAATCTTCATCGTGCAAATAGACCAGCGTGAGCGTCTTGTAGGACTTTTCTCGCGTGAGATCGCTGATGACCTGCGGGCGGACCTTTTGCCAGAGATCGAGCGATTTGGATACTGCGCTCAAACTCTCATAAAAGTTGATATGCGGTTCCTGCCGCATCCGCTGCAACTGCCAACGCAATTCCGATGTTTGATCGCCTTGCCGCCGATGCAAATCAATAAGCCAACTCGCAATTCGCCTGTCATAGCCCCATTCCAGGGACTCTTCCGCTAGTCGAATCGCCGTTTGGATCTGTTGGCGCTCAAGGAGCAAATCCAGCCCGCGCCGCAATTGATCCGCGGATTGAAGTTTTGCGCTGATGATTTCAGCCGCCTCTTCATAGCGCTTTAAGTCGAGCAATTTGCTGGCGTATAGATAATGCAGCTTTTTGGCTTGCAGCCGCTTGAGCGTTACTTCGGGATCGGTCGCTTCAAGTTTGTCCAATTCCATCAAGAAACTTTCATAAGCCTCTTGCTTCCAATTGCTGGAACTCTCGTCTGTTTCTTCACGATCGGCGATCAAGCCAACGTGCTGGCGAATGCGTGGTATATCCGTCGGTTGCGCCAGGCTGAGAATAAGTTTTTCCGCCTCGAAACCATAGTCGATCCCGCCAAACTCGATATCCCATATCAACGTGTCCACCAGCGTATCGAGTACCTGCAGGCGCAAATCCTCATCATCGGCAAAATCGAAGCGGGAAATCGCGTCTTTCAAGTGGGCGACGGTATTGTTGACCGCGTCGACATATTGCCCTTCGTCATCCGTTGGATATTCATGGGCGTTGCATTCGTCGAGGATGGCGCAATAGACGGCAATCGCCCGGGCATAATCGCCGCGCAGCGCAAGGCGGCTCCCGCGGCGGGTGACTTCGTATACCTTGTTTTCCGCAACCTGGTCCATCCATTCGCCGCTGAAGGCTAAAGACGGGCTTAATTCGCGGCGGATGGCTTGCGGATCCGTCAAGTGATTTGAGGCGCCGTCGCCGGCAACGAGCTCAACAATGTCTTCGAGCTCCGGGTGGAGTACGATCATCTCTTCGATGATGTCTAGCAAATCCTCTTTCTCGCGCGACATGAGCGCATCGCGCAGCGTCTCCCTTTCTTCAAAACGTTCTGGCTCATACAAATACGTGAGCAGCAAGGCGATGATATGCTTGCAATCCCCGCCCCAATCATATTCGCAGCTGCAACCTGTGCCGGCGATTTCTTCCGCTCGGAATTTTGCCCAGACGCGATAGGGCTGCGGATAGGAGCCCCGGCAGCGCGCGTTGATCTCATCGCCGCGCCGGCCAGGCGCGGAGATCGCCCTATTGGTATATAGGGCTTGTCCGCGTTGAAAAACTTTGTCTAAAGCGCGCTCTTTAATCTGCCGGAGTTCTAAGCGGATTTGAGCGGACATTGCTTTTCCATTCGCCAAGCCATTCACCAAGCGATTTGCTTACCACTCCAGCGGCTGCTGGTCGCGGAAGAAGCCGCCTGTCGGTCCGTCATCGGGCAAGGTCGCCGCCCAAACGATGCCAGCCGCGCCATCGGGGATGGGCCGGCCGCCCTCGCCGCCCATCTCGGTCGCGACCCAGCCCGGGCAGATGGCGTTCACCAAGACGCCGTCCGCCGCCATTTCCGCCGCCAGCATGCGCGTCAAGGCATTGAGGGCGGTCTTGCTGACATTGTAGGCCGGGGGTCCCGCGCCCATTGTCGACAGCGACCCGGAACCGCTGCTGACATTGACGATGCGCGGGCTGTCGCTCTTTTTCAAAAGCGGCGCGAAGGTCTTTATCATCCGCCAAGGTCCGTAGAGATTGGTGTCGATGGCTGCGCTGACGATGTTGAAATCCGCCCCAAGCGCCGTCTGCCAGTGATCGTAATGAATCGCGGCATTGTTCACCAGCACATCCAGGCGCTCATATTGCGCTTCGATTTCATCGCGCAGCGCTTGCATACTGGACCCGTCCGTGACATCCAGTTCTTTGGCGATGACATTGTCCGAGGCGATTTCCTGGCAGGCCGCCTGCGCTTTAGCCAGATCTCGCGCGGTCAACAAGACCAGCAGGCCGCGCCCCGCCAGCTGCCGGCAGACCTCTTTGCCGATGCCGCGGTTGGCGCCGGTGACCAGGGCAATGGCTGACATGATCGGGTTCTCCTGATTTTATACAAACTGAAAATTCACCACAGAGCCACAGAGCGCACAGAGAAATACAAAAGGTCATTTCTGTTTGCGGGCGTTTCAGCGAAACGCCCCTACTGTTCGTCCCTGTTTTGATTCTCATTACTTTCTTGGAATTACTGAGAGCGCTAGAGAGAAGCCTCATCTACTTGGTGTTCTTCGTGTCTTTGTGGTTCATTTTGCTTTTGAAACGGCAACGTCATGTGTATTGTCAATAATCTGGTCAATGCGTTTCAAGCGCTTATCCCGCATTTTTCATTCTCTCTTGTCCTTACAGCCCTCTAATCCTTACAGGTCTTCGCGCAGCATCGCCGCCATGATGGCCGCGCGCTCTGGCATGGAGTCGATCTCGCCGTATTCGTTGACGGCATGGCCGCCATCGCCGACGATGCCCATGCCATCGAGCGTCGGCACGCCCAGGGCGGCTGTCTTGTTGCCGTCGGAGCCGCCGCCTGTGCTGCCCTCGTCGATTGCGATTCCCATGTCCGCAGCTAAACCTTGCGCCCGCTTGAAGAGCGCGGCGATCTCCGGCGTCCGTTCCATCGGCGGTACGCCGATCCCGCCTTCAATGACCAGCTCCGCTTCGGGATGAACCGCTCGCAGGCTCATGATCCGCTCGTGAATGGCTTGCGCGTTGGCGCGGCTGCGGGCGCGCACGTTGATCTCGATGCTGGCTTCGGCCGGGACGACGTTGCCGCGCGTCCCGCCTTTGATGACGCCGACATTGGCGGTTGTGCCTATGGCATAGTCCGTCATCGCTTGCACGGCGAGAACCTGGCGGGCCATCTCTTCAATGGCGTTGATGCCGCGCGCGTGGTCGGCGCCGGCATGCGCCGCGCGTCCCTTGGCGGTGATGTTGTAATGGCTGACGCCCTTGCGCTCGGTTTTGTATTTGCCGTCCTGTGGCGGCTCGGTGACGAAGACGACATGGTGCGAGAGCGCTTCACTTTCAATTTCGACAGCCGAATGCAGACTGCCGGTTTCCTCGTCCGAGTTGAGCATATAGCTGATGGGCTGGGCGGGGAACAGGTTCAGCTCGCGCAGCGCGCGCAAAGCCCATAAGGCGATGACGATCCCGCCTTTCATATCCATGGCGCCGACGCCATAGACGCGGTTGCCCTCGACGCGCGTCGGTCGCTCAGCCACCGTACCCACCGCCCAAACTGTGTCCATGTGGCTGAGGATGACCAAGCCCCCGGGACCGGCGTTCCAACGGGCGCGCAGGATATCGCCAACCTCTGCCTTGGGAATGACCTCAACCGCCGCCCCCAATCCGCGCAGTTCATCGGCCAGGACAGCGCCCAGCGCGTCCACTGATGCTTTGTGCAGGGTGGGGGATTCCAAGTCGATCAGCTTGATCAAGTCTGCGAGCATGTCATCCACGTGTTCGCGCAAATAAGCGAGGATTCGTCGGTTGGCCTCAACTGTCATGGAAACGGTCCTTCTCTTGTTTAACAAGGCCCTTGCTCATGCCAGAAGAGGGCTTGTTTTTTGTGTGAGCGCGGCAGGGTTATTGTTGCGCCGGGCGACTGTGATTATGAATCGCACCAGTATAACACGCCGGGGGGCGATTTCTAGGCGGCTCGTCGATTGCCAAGCAAAAGTGTGAAATTGTAGGGGCGTCTCGTGAGACGCCCGTGAAAAATGGACTGCACATAGCGGGCGTTTCACGGACTCTGTTGAAAATCGCAATAAACCCCCACCCCAAACCCCTCCCCCATAAAGAGGGAGGGGCTTTAACGGCTTATTAAGGTTCAAAAGCTCCCCTTCCCTCATTTTGGGGGTAAGGGGCTGGGGGATGGGGGCAGTATTTCAACAGCGTCTCACGAAACGCCCCTACCAATTGCGAAAGTTATGAGAAAAATCGGCGATATTAGCGCAATCTCAATTTGAAGCGATTGCCTGTTTCCATCCGCGTCTTCACAAATTAATCTTGCCGAGAATCGCGAAATTCGATTATCATTAAGTTGTCAGCTACGTTCAATTGCCAATGTCGCTCATGCGGACCCCCAGCCTGATAATAGCCTGCCTGATGCTCACGCTGAGCTTGATCCCCGCAGGGGCTCAAGAGCACATTGATATTGTTTTGCAGCTGGCGCCGCGTCCGATGCCCACGGCAGTGATGATCGAGTCGGGGGCGCGTTTGGAGCTCTACTTTTCTTCACTCAAGCAAGGCGGCTTCGGTTTGTTGCGCCTTGCCGGCGACAGCATTGAGGACCCGCGCCTGGACTTCCTCGGCAGGGAGCGGCGATTCTTCCAGGTCGAGGATGATGCCTGGTACGCGTTCCTGATTGTCGATATGAACGCTTCGCCGGGCTTGCGTCAACTGATGGTATCGGCTGAGCGCGGCTTTGACGAAATCAACTTCACCCGGGCAATTCGCGTCGATTCGGGCCGCTTTATCTTGCAGGAATTCGAGCTCCCCGCAGATCGCGCCTACCTGGTCGATCCAGTGATAGAAGCGGCTGAATTCGCGCGCCTGGAGGAAATCACCAGCGAGTCGGGACCCAAGCCCTTGTGGGACGGCGCTGGCTTCGGCTTGCCGCTGGAAAGCGCGACGACTTCCCCTTTCGGCGCCTTCCGCGTATTGAACGATGGCGTCAAAACCCGTCACACCGGTTGGGATCAGCGGGCGTCCAACGCCACGCCGGTACACGCGATGGCCGCAGGCAGGGTTGTCTTTGCCGCTTCGCTGGAAATCCGCGGCGACGCCGTTGTGATCGACCACGGGGTCGGCGTCTACACGCTTTATGCGCATTTGTCGGAAAGCAATGTGACCGAGGGAGAAGCGGTCGGGGCCGGGCAAATCATCGGCCTCAGCGGCAATAGCGGGCGCAGCAGCGGACCGCATTTGCACTGGGAGCTGATCGTTGAAGGACACTGGCTGGATGGATTGGAAATTGTTGCGCTGTGGCTGCCGTCCTAGCGGCCCCTGACTCAAATGCGCGGGTAAATTTCTACCAAATAAACAAAACCATGTATAATGCAGGGACAAGCGTGCCAGTGTACGACGACGTCTTCCCGTTCTCGAGCAGCGCTCCCGACATCGGACGCGCGCCCAAGTCTCGCGACGGTCTGATGATGCGCGCAGGAGGATATGATGCAGCAGCCAAACAGCTTCCGTTTGGTGGTTAGGCGGGGTCCGCAGCCCAATCAAACTTACGAAATCTCCAAGGATGTAACCACGTTAGGGCGCGATATCACCAACGACATTGTCATCAATGACCGCGAAACCAGCCGTCATCATCTGCGCTTGCAGCGTTCTGCCGACGCCGTCACAGTGGAAGACCTGGGCTCGACCAATGGCACCTTCGTCAACGGCAAGCGCGTTTCCGGCGTGACGACCCTGCAAAACGGAGATATGGTTGGCTTGGGCGAAACCGTCACGCTCGCATTTGAGAAACAGGCGCCGGCCGCGGCAGGTCCCCCGGCCGGCGGCATCCCGACGCCGGGACCGCTGAGTCCACCGTCAGTGGAAGCGTCGCCGGCGGAAGCCTCCTACGGTCCTCCGGTCGCCGCTTTCGGCGGGCAGCAGCCGCTGGCCGATCCCTATTTGCCGCCGGTCGGCGAATCCACGCCGGCGCCGCCCGTCGCCTATCCCGAGCAGCCGCCGCAGATGCAGCAGCCGGCCTATTATGGCCAGCCCCCGGCCGGCTACCAGATCCCTCCGCCGCCGCAACAGTACCCGGGTTACGACTATGACCCCTATAAAGCGCGGGACGATGAAGGCGGGTCCTCGCAATGGCTGGTCTTGGGCTGTTTCGTCTTTTTTGTCCTGGCTTTTGTCTGTTTCGGTTTCATCGGCCTGCTGCTGATCGACACGCTCAACCTCTGGTGCGATACGCCGGTGATCACGCAGATTGTGGCTGCCTTCGGCTATTGCTAGACCCGGTCAATCGCTTCAAAATCCCGGTCCATCAATATATCGTCATTCAAAACCAAAAATTAACCACAGAGAACACAGAGTGCGCAGAGAAAAGGATCTTCAATTGAAAATATAGGATAAATGGATGCCAAAAATTAGATTTAATGACTGGTCAGGGTCCCCGCTCTTCACTTTTTGGCGCAGGTTTAGAGGTGTTTTTTGCCCTCTGAGAACTTTGCTCGGTGTCCTCGGCGGCGAAAAATAACTTGCTGCAATAGCCTTACCGCCCAGGAGCCTGCCCCTCGTATCAAACTGAATATCTGAAAATCATGGCAACGGGACCATATAGTCGCCCTTTGCTGCGCGTCTTGTGTTAATTTGCGCGGAAAGGCAGCAAAGGAGCGAATCGTGTTCAATTGGTTGAGTGATCTTTTCAAGGCGCGCCGCAGGAGCCTGCGCCCGCATGCGCCGCATATCGAAAGCCTGGCGACTCATAACAGCTTCGATTCGGGTCCGCCGGCCGATGTCCACTCGGCGCGGCTTTACGAGCAATCGCCCTGGGTCTACATCGCCATCAACCGCATCGCGGAAGCCGGCGCGCTGGCGCCGCTCAAGGTCTATCGGCTGGCGGGCGAAAAGCGCGTCGGCATCGAGAATCATCCGCTGGAGCAGTTACTCGGCAATCCCAATCCCATGACCAGCCGCTTCGAATTGTTCGAGCAGACGCTGGGCTCGCTGGAATTGCACGGCAACGCTTACTGGTTCCTGTCGGGCGACGGCGGGGGACAACCGCGCGAGATCTGGGCGCTGCGTCCCGACCGCATGGCCGTCGTGCCGGACCGGCAGTCCGTCGTGCGCGGCTACCTCTACGCCATTGACGGCCAGATGATTCCCCTGGACGCCCTGGAAGTGGTCCACTTCCGCCGCTGGCACCCGGGCAACGACTACTACGGCTTGTCGCCCATCACGGCGGCGCGGGCCGCCGCGCTCAGCGACAAGCACATGGCCGACTGGAATCGCAACACCTTCGGCGTCGACAAGGGCGTGCCAGCCGGCATCGTCAATATCCAGGAATTCATCTCCGATACCGATTTCGAGCGCGTCAAGCGCGAGTGGCGCAGCAACTACGGCGGCGCCGCGCGCAAGACCGCCTTCCTGCGCGGCGGGTCGATGGAGTGGCAGAATATCGGCTTGAGCCACACCGATCTCGACTTCCTGCAGGGACGGCGCGCCCAGCGCGACGAGATTCTCAATATCTTCGGCATCCCGGTCGGGCTGGTCAGCGAAAACGCCACCGAAGCCAACGCCAAGGTCGCCGAGCGCCTCTTCATCGAGCGTACGCTCTGGCCCAAGCTGGCGCGCGTCGCCCAGAAGATCACGGGAGAGCTGCTGCCCTTTTACGGCGCGGATCTGGTCGCCGAGTACGACGACATCCGCCCCACCGATGCGGAGGCGCGCCTGGCGGAGATCCGCGCCGCCTACCCGCTGCTGAGCATCAATGAAATGCGGGCGACGTATTTTCAGCTGCCGCCGGTGGCTTGGGGCGATGGGCCTGTGGGCGGAGACCCCCACCCCAAACCCCTCCCCCAAAATGAGGGAGGGGCTTCAACTGCCAAGTCAGCGATTGAAAATGAGTTGGCGCAGTGGGAGCGATTCGCGCTCAATCGGCTGGACAAGCCGGAGCAGGCGCGCCCTTTCGAGGTCACGGCTGTGCCGGATGAACTGGCTTTTGAGGTCAGCGCGGGTTTGCTGTTCGCCGGGGATAAGGAGGCGGTGAAGTCCGCGTTTGCTGGGGCGCGGGAGGGGCTGGGGGATTGAACTACAGAGGACGCAGAGGACACAGAGGAACATTGTGGGGGCGACCTATCAGGTCGCCCGCAGCCCTCACGGTATTCTGTCTAGAAATTCCAGCGCGGCAATCATCGCGATGCCCGTGCCGACGATCCACTTAATCAACGTAGCCTGCATCGCTTGCAAATCCGCTTTTGTCGCCAAGTGAGGATATGCGCCTTCCAATCTTGCGACCCTTTCACTCAAGTTTACTGGAGGCTGTAATGTCTCATTCGTGATCTCGGTTGCCATGGTGGTTTTTCCTGAATGTCTGGCGCAACGATTGTCCGATAGTAGCTGAGATTCCAACTCAAGTCCAAGTCTACGTTCGATTTTCCAAATGCGCTGGTGTCTGGGAATTTGCTGGCGAGCGGGAGGAAGCGGAATTGATTACGTAAGGTCTAGCTCATTCATCAGTTGACGAATTCGCACAGACTAGACCTCGGCGCACCGGGGTTTTTGGCAAATCACGAGCAAGGTGATCGCCATGTCGCCAACATGATATACGACTCTGAAACCGGCGCGTTTGCTCAGACGGGCGGAGGTATTTTGCAATCGCACTTTGTAGACTTTCGCCCCGCCAAGATCCTGGATTCTGTCGCCGGGCGTTTTGCCACCGCTCAAATCTTGGATTAGGCTTGTAACATCATGCGTGACATTGCGATAGCGGCGTCGTAACTTCTTTACTGTGGATCGGAACTTAGGCGTCAGGACGACTTCCATTTTCTTCCAACTCGATCTCACGCAATGCCTCGCGCGCGGGCATCACATCGCCATTCTTCATTTGCAGCAGGCTGACGCGCAAGTCTTCCATGAATTCCTTTTGGGCGTCCGTGAGATCATCGGAATCGGTTAGGTCGCGTTGCTGTGGCACGGTCACGCTGGGTGATGGCTTGGGGGAGGGCATGGGGGCGCGCCTTTCGTGCTGCAAGTCTCAGATTTTCGCAGAGTTAGGATGAGCATACCATACGGTACGCAAAATGGCAAAAGGTCTGTCTGCGCGGGATCGGGAGAGGGTGTGGAGGCGGTGTCGCTGGGGCGGGGGGAAGGGGTTGGGCTAAGCGCGTGGTAGGGGCGACTCGGCGGACTCTGTTGAAATACTGCCCCCATCCCCCAGCCCCTTACCCCCAAAATGAGGGAAGGGGAGCTTTTGAACCCTAATAAGCCGTTAAAGCCCCTCCCTCCTTATGGGGGAGGGGTTTGGGGTGGGTATGAATCCCTAAATCAAATCCCGCTGACTCTCCCCATCCACACTAACACCCCCGCGCCGCCACCGCTCCGCCCGCTGATGACTCCCATACTGCGGCGGCATATCCACCCCCGCGCCCTCAAACAAATCGCCAATCGTCAAGATCTGCAAGCGCCGATACTTCTTGCCCCAAGCCGGCGACTCGTACCAGCCCGCCGCCAGCGCTTCCTTAATCATCGCCCCGGTCGGCTTCTCAAGCGTGATGAAGAGGCCTATCGCCGCGCCCTCGCGCTCGACTGTGCCTTTCAAGTCGCGGATGTCGCTCGCTTTCACCTTGCCCGATTTGACCTGAACGATGACTTTCTGCGGTTTTTTCTTGCCCTTTTCGTCTTCGTCGAAGAAGTTGATGACGCCGTCGATGCCCGCGTCCGCGCCCTTCTTTCCTTTGCGCGAACCGGCTGAGCCGCCGACCGGTTTCGCCCGCACCAGCGACAGCGCCCACCACTCGAATTGATAGCGCCCTTCGTTGGCGGAATCCCGCGCCAGTTCCCGCGCGCCGTCCACAGTCGCCGGCTCGCCGATGACCGCGTAATCCGCCCCCGAGACCAGCTCGAACATATCATCCAGGCGATACTTCTGCAGGGCGATGGACAGATGCGTGATGTCGATGCCGATCCACTTGCGCCCCAGCTTGTGGGCGGCGGCGATGGCGGTGCCGCAGCCGCAAAAGGGATCCAGCACGACATCGCCTTCGTTTGATGAAGCGCGGATGATGCGCTCCAGCAATGCCTCGGGTTTCTGTGTCGGGTATCCGAGGCGTTCGGCGGCCCTCGAGCCTATCGGCGTGATGTCATCCCAGATACTTTGGATGTGAACGCCGGGCATTTCATCCAAGAATCGCTTGTAACGCGGGATGCCTGATTTGGTGTAGTGCAATCTGCCTTCGCGCTCAAACTTGTCCATGTTTTCTTTGGAGTATGCCCAGAAGCGTCCCTCATAAGGTCTCGCGCCACGCCATTCGTACTCCGTATCTCCGCCGGGTTTGGCGGCAGTCAGGTCGCTGAGGGTGTACCGCCTGCCTGTTTTCTCTTCAATGTACCTGTAGTTTTTCTGTTCATAATCCTTGCTGTACGGCGTATACACTGGATTCCATGTCCAATCTGAGACATCTTTCGTATAGAAAAAAAGTACATCATGGATACGACCCGGCTGTTTGGCCCCCTGTCGAGTGTCATTGTGAGCGGTGGTTCGCTTCCAGATAATCTCCGTCCTCAGATTTGCTATTCCAAAAATCGTATCTAGCACAATCTTCAAATAATGACTCGCGGTGGGGTCGCAATGCAGATACAAGCTGCCGGTCGGCTTCAAGACCCGATGCAGCTCGACCAGCCGCGCCGTCATCATCACCAGATAGGCCATCATCTGGTTGCGCTCGATCAGGTTCATCAGCGCTTCGATGGCGGTCGCCACCTTGTGCGGCGCGTTCACGATGATGTCGTCGTAGGCCGCTTCCGCCGTTTCGCCCCAGTGCCAGGTGTCCTCGAAGGCGGTGATCTGCGCTTCGCTGTCCGCGCCGCTTTCCGACTTGAAGAGCACGTTGTAATTGCGGTTGCTGTTGAAGGGCGGGTCGAGGTAAATCAGGTCGACGCACTCATCCGGGAAGTACTCGCGGTTGCGCAGGATTTCCAGGTTGTCGCCATAATAGAGTCGGTTTTTCATGGGCTGTTCTCGCGGATGTATGGGCGCGACAAGTATAGCACAGGGGAGGGATTTGGCGTTGTTGACAGAAGGGGGCGCTTGCTATATGCTATGGGAGAAATCGGATAGCTTAGGGACTGACTTTATACTATTGGGGGGCGACGTGGCATACGATAAGAACAAGATCGCGAATTCGTTCTACTTGCCCAAGCATTCTTCTCTGCGCGGCTTGGCAAGTCTTTTCGATTTCACGCGTTCTGAAGGCCAAGAGTTTACAGAAAGAATCCTCGCTCGCTCGGATGCGGAAGCCATGCGCGCGGATTGGGAAGCGGTGGGCGCAGACCTGTGGCTGGCGCTTGGTCAGTATGAAGAGTGTGCAAATGGCGGCAAAAAAGCTTGAGCGATACCCCGGACATTTCGCCAGAGCCGTCTGGCGAAGAGATTTCCTCTTCAAATGTGGCACAGTCCGCCGACCTGCTCGCTGACCTATCGGTTGAAAAGCGTGCCGAACTGATTCAGCTCGTTAGCCAGATAGAAGTCTACGGTAGTTTCTCCGGTCCCCTGCCTCCGCCTAATGTGCTGAATCTCTATGATATTGAGGCCCGCCAGGCAATTGTATCAGGATTCTCCGCCAACGGAAATCATCGAAGAAAATCGGAATCACGTGGTCAACTCTTCTTTTTCATCAGGGATATTCTGTCGTTGTTAGCCGCGTTTGTTTTGGCGCTCATTTTAATCATCGGCAGCATAGATACCATCCAACAAGGCCAGAGCACTGAAGGACTGTTGGGAATAGGCACTACTGTTTCTCTCGTTGTCGGTGCGTTTGTAGTCCGTGAACACCGTCAACGACGAGAGCGAGATGCAGAGCGAGCTCCTGCAGTAAGTTCCGGTTTGCCTGAGAAGGGCGAAAGCAAGCCAAACTAGGTTCTGTTGATATTTGGCTGTGGGATTTTCATAAATGCGTAAAATAGTCTTATGACAACCATAAGACTAACTGACAAACAATGGACGAAAGTTCGGGATTTCCTGAAGCAGGAACCGAATGTTTATTTGGGCAAAGAGGCGGAATGCCGCCTCTTTGTCGAAGCCGTGATGTGGATAACTCGCAGTGGCGCGCAATGGCGCTTGCTGCCCAGCGAATATGGGAAATGGAATTCGGTTTACAAGCGCTTTGCCAGTTGGGCTGACAAGGGCGTTTGGAAACGGA
Organism: Chloroflexota bacterium; assembly: GCA_028873975.1. Lineage (GTDB taxonomy): Bacteria > Chloroflexota > Anaerolineae > Aggregatilineales > Phototrophicaceae > UBA6055. Next base: position 833 of record JAPPMO010000006.1, on the reverse strand, counting down.
TGATGGAATTCCTTGCCGATGATCCGGATATGGAACACGGCATAATTGACAGCACAATCGTTCGTGCTCATCCCTGTGCCGCCGGCGCCCAAAAAAAGAAAGGAGCAAGCCTTGGGACGCAGTCGTGGCGGGTTTAGCAGCAAGATTCATATCACAGTGGATGGTTTGGGTCATGCCTTGCGTTTTCTCTTGAGTCCTGGACAGGCTCACGACATCAATAAGGCCGAAGAGTTGGTCAAAGGCTTTGCCTTTCAGCGAGTGATTGCGGACCGGGGCTATGCGGCGCAGCCTTTTGTGGACAGCTTGCTTGAAAAGGGCATAGAAGTTGTGATTCCGCCGCATCAGCGAGCCAAAGAGCAGCGCGAATACGATAAATGGTGGTATCGTGAGCGACAGTTGGTGGAGTGTTTCATCAATAAAATCAAGCATTTCCGCCGCGTCTTTTCCCGGTATGAGAAATTGGATAGGTCTTATCTCGGTTTCCTGCACTTTGTCGGCGCTCTTATCTGGTTACGATAGAATGTCAACAGAACCTAATAATCGAGGGAAAAACATGCCCAGGAACACGCAACCTAAGTTCAACACACCGGCTGATTCCCCCAAACGATCCGTCGGCCGTCCCCCCCTCCAGTACCCGGATCAGATAGACGCCTCGCCCGAGGAAGTCGTTCGGTCAGCTTTTAAGCTGAATCCGAACAAGCCCGGCTTCGAGTGGCAGTACCTCAAGGATGCCGGCAAGCCGCAAAAGCGCAAGTAGCTGTTTAGTTTGCGATATAATCGCCCAAAAAAAGAAAGGAGCAAGCCTTGGGACGCAGTCGTGGCGGGTTTAGCAG
>JAPPMO010000040.1 GCA_028873975.1 Chloroflexota bacterium | reverse complement strand
TAAAGCCCAGTCCGAGCAGTTTAACGCGCGGCTGGACGCCCAATCCGAGCAGTTTCACATAGCCCTCAATGCCCAGTCCGAGCAATTTCACATAGCCCTCAATGCCCAGTCCGAGCAATTTCACATAGCCCTCAATGCCCAGAGCGAAGTGGTCGACACGCGGTTTGCCGCTCAATCCGCACAGTTTAACAAAGACCTTCAAGCCTTATCCGAGCGCTTCGACAGCAAGCAGAACGCGCAGACCGAGCAGCTGCGGCGGGAATGGGAGCAGCGGATAAATCAACTGATTTCCTGGATGATCGTCACTACTATCGCTTTCTTCGGCACCGTCATCGCCTTGGCCGCCATCATCATCAACCGCCTGCCCAACTGAAAGGTGCTTGTCATGCCAGCTCCTCGCTCGCTGAATTCAGAAGGATCAACCATGAACAAGACCAGCCGCGCGTTTTCGCAATTATTACTTAATATTACCCCCCCCCCCCGAATATATGTTCTAATCCTGCGCTGCTGTTTTCTCGCTTCGCTTAGCCTCTTCACCCTGCCATCGCAAGCCCAAAACGCCCCGCCCAAGCCCACTAGCGTCTCCGCCAGCAACATCACCAACGACAGCATCACCCTCAGCTGGACGAAATCGCCCGGCGCCACCAGCTACGAAATCCGCTACAATCCCGAGCAAATTTAATTCAACGCTTGGACCGATGTCGGCAATGTCGCCAGCCATACCTTCACGAGCCTCGCCGCCAATAGGTTGTACGCCCTGCAAGTCCGGGCCAAAAACGCCAATGGCGTTTCCAACTTCGTTACCAGTCGCGCTACCACGCTGGACGGACCCAACAAAGCCCCGCCCACGCCGACAAATCTCTATGTCAGCGACATCAGACATGACAGGGCCACGCTACACTGGACGGAATCGCCCACCGCCACCAGCTACGAAATCGGAACACTCTCCGTTATCGATATCGGCAATGTAGACAGCTATACCCTGACGAACCTCGAGGCCGGCACCACCTACACCACGTTTGTCGCCGCCAAGAACGCCTACGGTTCGTCACAAAACGCAAGCGTAAAATTTATCACCCTGATGGCGCCACCCGTTCGAGCCAACGGTGGCTCGTCATCGAAATCCCGCCGCGACGATGAATCGCCTCCGCCCACCCCAATCCCCATCCACGACAGTCTCAATCACCTGCCGCCGGGCATCCAGGTCAGCAATTGGGTCGATGGCGCCCAGGGCAAGCGGATTGATCATGTCGGCGTGGGCAGAGCCGACCTCACCGAACAGGGCATCCTCGACGCGGTCGATGTCTATGGCTATGTCACGCCCGGCGTCGAAGTCTGCTTCGACCAGCCGGGGCGCATCGTCTTCCTCGACGCCGCCTACGCGCCGCGGCGGCTCGCCAACCTGCCAGCCTATCAGCGCGATGGCATGACTTGCGCTGCCATCGACCGCGGCGGCGCCGTCGTCTTGCTGCAAAGCGACAGCCCGCCGCCGGTATCGCAAAGCAGTCAAGCGGAGCCAACTCAGCCGCAAAGCATGAGCGACTGCGAGGCGCAGCCCTGGGCCAACCTCAAGTTCCGCCAAAGCCCGCCCGACGGCTTGGTCCTCGGCGTGACCGGCGCCAGAGACTGGCTGCCCGCCAGCGAGCAGCGCCAGGGCTATTTCAAAGTCCGCCTGTGGGGGCGCGAGGGCTGGATCAGCGGCGATTATGTCTACCTGCGCGGGGATTGCGGGGTTTGACTTGCCAATAACCTGAAATGCGTCCTGTCATCGCGCCGCGAGTCGAGGGCGCAAGCATTTGCGGAGGGCGGCATATCAAGCCGATCGACCAGGGAGAAGCGGCCGCGCTAAACGTAAGCCGGCAGATAGTCCCCGTGCGCCTCGATCAGCTCATCCACCATGGACCAAATCTGATCCAGCGTCAACTCGGCCGCCGTATGCGGGTCGAGCATGGCAGCATGATAAATATGTTCGCGCTTGCCGGTCAGCGCCGCCTCGACCGTCAGCGACTGAACATTGATATTGGTTTGCATCAGCGCCGCCAGTTGCGGAGGAAGCGCGCCGATGCGCGTCGGCTGCACGCCGTTGGCATCGACCAGACAGGGGACTTCGACGCAGCAGCCCCGCAGCAGATTGTCAATGATGCTGTCGTTGGGCAGGTTGCCGTAAATGACGCGGGACCCGCCTGTTTCCATGCTGTGGATGATGAGCGAGCCATATTCAACGCTGCGCTCGACCTTGTTCAGGTCCCTGATGCTGCGCACCGTCCAGCCCTTGTGCATGGGATGCGCATCGCGCAGCGCGCGGAGGATCTCTTCTTCGCTGGGGATGCGCCCCTCTTCTTCCGCCTTTTCCAGCAATTGCCAACTGATGATGCCGGCTTTGCAGCGCTCGATGTATTCGTCCAGCGGGATGTTGAAGGCGTCGATCAATGCCGGGACGCCATCCTTGATGAACCAGGGCACGTATTCGCTGAAATGCTCGCTGGATTCGGTCACGAAGTAACCGAGCCGCCGCAGCATCTCGTAGCGGACGCGGTTGGTCGGCGGCACACGCCCCTCTTCATAGACCTTGTGCAAAAGCGGATACAGATCCTCGCCCGTCCGGCGATGCTCGAACTTGAGGTAGAAAGCCATGTGATTGATGCCGGCGACCAGATAATTGATGTCATCGTAAGGAACGCCGATGTCGCGAGCCAGTTCATGCGCGGTGCCGGGCACGCTATGGCAAAGCCCGACCGTAGCGATGTCGCTGGCGCGGCTCAATGCCCATTGATTCATGCACATCGGGTTGGCGTAATTGATGAAGAGCGCCTCCGGGCAAAGTTCTTCCATATCGCGGGTGATGTCAATCAAGACGGGAATCGTGCGCAGCGCGCGCATGATGCCGCCGATGCCCAAGGTATCCCCGATCGTCTGGCGCAAGCCGTATTTTTTGGGGATCTCGAAGTCGATGACCGTGGCTGGTTCATAGCCGCCGACTTGAATCATGCAGACGACATAATCGGCGCCGGTCAAGGCTGCGCGGCGGTCCGTGGTGACTTCGACAGTCGGATCGTTGCCCAGTGTCTTGATGATATGCCCTGCCACCTGCTCCGACTGCTTCAGGCGTCCCGGATCAATGTCCATCAGGCAAATTGTGGCGTCAGCCAGTTCGGGATAGCTCCAGATATCGCCCATCAGGTTTTTGGCGAATACCGTGCTGCCGGCGCCAATAAAGGTCACTTTGGTCATGTTCGCGTCCTTTCGCGAGAATTCGTTCAAACCGTCTCGATTTAACCACAGCCGCCCGGCGGCAGCGAAAAGGACCGCCGCGCTCACAGAAAATAATAAGCCTTTTTCTTGCGCGAGCAAACGGTTGTATTAAATTAGAGTCTCGTCCTGTAAGGCTTGTCCGCTACTGAAATCTGGACGGCTTCCCAGGTTTTACCCCATCCCCGGCCAGCGCCCCCTCGGTCCCCCGCCTCACGGGGGATGTATCCCAGTCAACTGGGGAAGGGTGACTCTACGGCGGGATGTGTAATATCAGGCGAATTGGCATTGCGAGCGACGCTATGCAAGGAGTTCGCACCCCTTCCCTAG
>JAPPMO010000061.1 GCA_028873975.1 Chloroflexota bacterium | reverse complement strand
CTACGCGACCCTCGGTGTCCTCGGTGGTTAATTGCCAATAATCTGAAATGCACCCATGCGATTGCTCTAGCAACGACCTTTGGTGGCATGCGAAAAAATGGCGGACGACCTTTGTCCGCCGGCTATTGCTTTGACATGGAGCCAAATACCACTAAGGCAGGCGCCGAGGAAAAACGCGGTTGCCGCTGTCTTATCGCTCGATGGAGACGCCGCGCCAGAAAGCGACATGATCTTTGATCTGTTGCGCGGCTTTCTTGGGTTCCGGGTAGAACCAGGCCGCGTCGCGGTTTTCTTTCCCGTCTACCTCCAGGTGAAAGTAGCTGGCTTCGCCTTTCCAGGGGCAGGTCGTGCGCGTGTCGCTTTCGCGCAGGAATTCGGCCTGAACTCTATCGCGCGGAAAATAGAGGTTGCCTTCGACGATAAGCGGCTTGTCGCTTTCGGCGATGACTTTGCCGTTCCAGATAGCCTTTGCCATAACATGCTCCTATGCTACTGTGATTGACCGCCGCCAGAGCGGCCAGCGCCGTTTGACGCCAAAAAAAGCAAAAAGGGCATGTTTCCGGCGCATGCCCTCGCATTGCGGATTCAGGACGGGTTTTATAGCGACTATCACACGATGTCGTCGTTATTCGGGATTTGTTGAAGCTGGCGTGGGATGCTGCGATAGAAAGCGAAACCGAATAGACCGATGGCGATGGCGGACCAGGAATAAGCGATGAGGGAGACGGACGCGCCGCCCAGGACCTCTTCAGCGAAGGCGGCTACCGCATTGACAATCGTGTTCGCTGCCTCGGGATGACGCGCCGGGGCTGACAAGACATAGGGCAAGTCAAGCACGATATGCAATGCTGTCATCAGAGCCACGACGGTCATGACAATCTGCGTGAGCGAACGCCATGACCAGAACTGATTGATATCGCCGCGACCTTTCCAGCCCAGGGCGATCAACAGTAGGCCGAAGCCAGCGCAGGCAAACCAGGAGAGCCAGTCGCCGGTGGCGTCCGGGCGGATGAACAGCGCCAGGTAGCCGACCGTGAAGAATCCCGTCAGCGCTGTCATGCCGCGCAGCAGGTGAGGCGCGCGATTGACCAGGAAGAACATGATCGAGCCAAGCAAAGCCGAGCCGAGATAGCCAGCTGGCAGCCAGAGGGCCCCGGCGCCGCCCTGATAGCTAATCATATAGTTGCCTTCTGGCGAGAGCGTGAAGCCTTCCACGGAAGCGCCAGAAAAGACCATGGCGATATTGTGCAGCGCGCCGCTGAAGTTGTCGGCGAACATACTCACCGGCTTCAGCAGACCTTCCGTACCCTGCGTGAAGAAAAGCGCGAGCAATGCCGCAAAAGCCAGCGATGAAATCAGCAGGCTCCTGAGAACGATTTGCCGGCGGACTTTGCGCTCAACGAAAGCTCTTAACATGAGATTTCTCCCGTTTATGTAAACCGCATCCCTCATGCGGCGAGAAGGCTTGCTAATTTGCGGCAGCGCGGCATTCCTGTGACCTTTTCGCCGCTTACGCGCCGAGCGGCTGCATGTTGATTTGACTACAATCTATGGCATTCGCCCCGCCGACGCAAGAGAATGGACGAGAATTTACACTTTGTTTACGATTGGCCGTTCACGACAGCCTGGATTTCGTTTCGCAGTGGCTTGAACATGCCGAAGTAAATTGCTGCTGCCAGCATGAAAACTGCGATCCCCGCCCAGAGCAGCGCAACGACCGCGACAGGCAGCAAGGGCGTAAATTCCTGGGCGAATCTCACGGCATCGTTTTGGGGATGGATTGTGCCATTCAAGGACCCATCCAAGATAAATTTCAAATCGTAAACAGCCTCCAAGGCTGTAATCACTGCCAGAATACTCAGGAGCAACTGGTTGACAATCCGCGGCGCTTTTGCGCCAATGAGCAAGATGATTGTCCCAAAGCCGACGCCGATGGCGAGGGCGACGGGCACGCCAGAGCTATCGGGGCGTCCATAGAGAACTGTAATGCCTATCAAAATCGCGCCAAGCGCCATCGCAATGCCCGAGGCCCAGCGCGGGGCGCGATTGCTGAGCAGGAAGAGCAAGGAACCAAAGAGCGCCGCTCCCAGGTATCCGGCTGGCAGAATCAAGGCGCGGTTGCCCCCGGCGGTGACAGCCATGCCAGATCCATTGGCATTCACAGTAAAGCCTTGTACTTGCCCGCCGGAGATCAATGCCGCAAGCGCATGACCCGCCTCGTGGACGAAGGTGACAAACAAGCGCAAGGGGTAGAGCAGCATCTCCATTTCACGTTGGTTCCACAGAAAAAACACCGCTAGAAAAGCCAGTGCCGAGATCAAGAGCGTTTGCCGGCGCAGGGCGCGCACGTTCCCTTTTGTCTCTTGGGCTGGCTTGCTGTCGGGGAATGGCACGGGGATGGCCGATTCGCCCTCCGCGCCAGTTGCCGTCCCCGCTCCCGCCTTTGCTTTTCGCGAGCGGGGAGCGCGATTATTGCGCCTGAAAAAGAACGCGGCGATCAAGAACAATGGCGCCCCGCTAGCGACGAAAAATACCGGGGTGGAATAACCTTCGATTTGGTCGACGTTCAAGCGGCTCGCAAAGTTTTCCACCTGCGCTGTGAATTCTGTCATTATGGTATCGCCGGGCATGATGTCCGCAGCCACAGCAAGCCCCGCTGCAATCCACAAAATGCTCAGTAGCAGCACTAGCCCCCAAAACGCGCGTAACAGCATTCGCATGTTGTCAATTCTCCAGTATCAGTGTCTCGAAGCACCTCATGTTGACGATCCCGCCTGTTGCCCGTGAATTGCATCGCCGGGCGAAGGCTCCCTACGTGATCCATTATACGAAAAACTGTTGTCATTGTAGTAGTTGTGGTTTTACACTTCTTTAACATGGATGAACAGCAAGCCGATAGCGCGTTGCGGGGGCTGGCGATATTTTCGCGGATCCTCCGCGGCATACTAAGCGCGCAACGGGCTGCATCGCAGGCCGGTATCTGTCAAAATGCCGCAAAGACACCAGACAGGGAAAGAAAAGATGAATTCACTGGATTTGAGTGATTACAGTCCTTCATTGAACCTGGCTACGGCTGCGACCATGCCGGCGCGCTGGTATGTCGAACCGGACTTCCTGAAGCTGGAAGCGGAAAAAATATTCTACAAGACCTGGCAGCCCGTGGGACGCCTGGATGATCTCGCGCGCATTGGCGACTTCTTCAGTTGCGAAGTGCTCGATCAGCCTTTGGTTCTTGCGCGCAACGGCAAGGGAGAATTGCGCGCCTTTTACAATGTTTGCCCGCACCGCGCCGCGGTGGTGGCGCAAGGGCGCGGCAATCGCAAGAGCTTGCAGTGCAAGTATCACGGCTGGACCTACGACCTTGATGGCAAACTCTTGCGCGCGCCGGAGTTTGAAGGCGTGCGGAATTGGAACAAGGACGACGTTTGTTTGCAGCCGATTCAAGTTGAAGCCTGGGGACCCTGGGTCTTCGTCAATCTGGATCCCGAGGCCGAATCTTTGTCGGCAGCTTATGGCGGGATCCACCAAGAGATTCGAGCGGCCGGCTTCGACTTGGAAAAGATGCGCCTGGTCGAGCGCCGCGACTACATGATCAATTGCAATTGGAAGGTTTACGTCGACAATTATCTGGAAGGCTATCATTTGCCGATTGCCCATCCAGGCCTCTTTCGCGAGATCGACTACGACCAATATCGTGTTGATACTTTCCGTTACTACTCCAAACAGCATGCGCCGATACGAGAACTCAATGCCGGCGAAGCGCGCGATCGCCGCTATGTACGCAGTGGCGAAGGCGAGCAAGACGCGCTCTATTACTGGATATTCCCCAATGTGATGCTGAACGTGTATTTGGACAATACCTCGATCAACATCATCATCCCGCTGGGACATGACAAGACCTTGACCGTTTTCGAATGGTATTTCGAATCTCCCGGCACGGGTGCCGGCTGGGAAAGCATGCAGCAGATCATCGCCTTCAGCGACGAGATTCAGCAAGAGGATATCGAGCTATGCGAATGGGTTCAGCGCGGCCTGCGATCCAAAGCCTATGACAGCGGTCGATTCTCGGTTTTGCGCGAAAACGGCGTCCATCACTTCCAGTCCCTGGTGCATGAATTCCTGACCAGAGATTAGCGCCCGGCGGTTTTCGAGCCCTCCGCCGCGGCCGTTCCGGGCGATGCGCCCAGCGCCAGCAGACCGGCGCTGCCAAAGACAATGTAGCCAAACACGCTAATTCCATGAAAGAGGAATCCCAGCGAAATCGCCGCCAGGCTGTCCATGCCGACGAGCTGTCCGGTGACGATGATCGCCGCTTCAAATGGGCCCACTGCGGCGATAGTGAAGGGCAGCGCGATGCCTAGCGCTGCCAGGGATACGCCCAGCGGTACGCTTTGGGCATAATTGACTTCAATGCCCAGCGCCTGGTGCAAAAAGTAAAAGGCGGCCAGCGATGTCGTCCAGGCGATCAGACTCCAAACCAGGGTGAAAACCAGCGTTCGCAAGTTGGCTATGGCTCCCAAGCCATCCAGGAGATTATCGACAATTCTTTGCAGCGGGCTTCGATTCAGCACCGGCAGTTTTTGAGTCATTATGGCAAGGAATCTCTTTGCCTTTTGGGGATGCCGAGCCAGCGCCAACAGGCATAGAAAAGCGACCAGCGCCAGGGCGCCAAATCGGGAAGCTGGAACGGTGACGTATGCGGGCGCGTCCGGCAGTTGCCCGACTGTCGCGGCAATCATCAATACCACCAGCAGGGTGTCAATCAAGCGCTCGACAACGATGCTGGCTGCGGCTTTTTCGATTGCTACGCCTTCGCGACTTGCCAGCAGGCTGCGGGCGGCTTCGCCCAGACGCAGCGGCAGCTGATTGCCCAGAAAAGTCACATTGACCAAATGAATCGCCTTTATCAGCGGAAGTCCTTTGCCCAGCAATCCCCACCAGCGGATCCCGCGCGTAAACATGGAAAGCGCCACGAACAGGAAAGCCAGGCACAGTTGGCCGCCATCGGCCCCGCTGATGCTTGAAGCAACATCGTCTAAATTTACGTCGCGCAGGATCAGCGCGACCGAGGCGGCGCTGACAATCATGCTTCCAAGGACGAGCAAAACGCGTTTTCCGGTCAATTTCGAAGCGCCTCCTCCCACTGCGCGTCAGTCAAGATTTGGAGGGAATAACTGCCGGCGAGGCAGGATTACCCACATGATACGAGCAGATAATCCGATAACCCAAGGATGATGACTTTCTCTTTGGCTACCGCTAAATTATAATCGTGTTTGTTAGAAACTGCAGAACAGTGATGATGTATGTCGAGGGCGCGAGATGGCAGTCGTATCAGAGGCGTTAATGGAGATACTGCGATGCCCGGTCGCAGTACATTACAAAGACAAGGGCGACGATCCCGGTCGCTTGAGGCTGGTCAAAGACAGTTGGCTCATTTGCGATGACAGCGGATACAAATATCCTATCCGCGACGGTATCCCCGTCATGTTGGTCGACGTGGGCGAAAAATGGAAAGATACCGCCGAAGATGACTTGCCGGTACCCCCGCCGGAAGCCTGAGACGACTCTTTGGCAGCCCTGGCATTGCCCCTGTTTACGGATAGCGCGGCGCTTGTGCAAGGAGAACGCTTGCGATTTTGCGTGAGCGGGGCATTCCTGTGACCTTTGCGCCGCCGCCGAGGGGCTGGTTTACTTTAGCCCCTTTATGCCGTGAGGGCTGTTTGACTCATCGCATCAATGACGAATCTGTCGCCCTCTGCGTCCAGGCTGATCCAGACGTGATCTCCGTCTCTAATTTGACCCTCCAGCAGCGCTATCGCCAGCCGGTCCTTAACTTGACTTTGCAAGGCGCGTTTCAGCGGTCGCGCGCCGTAGACCGGGTCCCATCCCAGTTCCGCCAGGCGCATTTTGGCATCGTCGCCGATCGTGATCCCTATCTGTCGATCCGCCAACATCAGTGACAGCTTGTTCAGTTGCATGTCGACGATGCGCGCGATGTGCTTGCGCTCCAGGCTATGGAAAATGATGATCTCGTCCAGGCGATTCAAGAACTCGGGACGGAAGCGCCGATCCAATTCCTTCATGATTGCGCTCTGCGCTGTTTTGGGGTCGCTCTCCGATTCCATCTGATTGCCCATCTGTTTGCCCATTTGTTTAATCATTGCGCTGCCAACATTGCTGGTCATGATGATCACGCAATTGCTGAAGTTGACCGTGCGCCCTTGCCCGTCGGTTAAACGGCCTTCGTCGAAGACTTGCAGGAAGAGGTGGAAAACATCGGAGTGCGCTTTTTCGATTTCGTCGAAGAGCAGCACGCTATACGGTCGACGGCGCACTGCCTCGGTCAATTGGCCGCCTTCTTCGTATCCGACATACCCGGGAGGCGCGCCGATCAAGCGCGCGACGCTATGCTTTTCGCCGTATTCGCTCATATCAATGCGGATCATCGCGCTCTCGTCATCGAAGAGGAAATGCGCCAGCGAGCGCGCCGTTTCCGTCTTGCCGACCCCTGTGGGACCCAGGAAAAGGAAGCTGCCGACAGGCCGGTTTGCATCCTGCAAGCCGGCGCGGCTGCGGCGCACCGCTGCCGAAACTGCTTTGATCGCAGCGTCTTGCCCGACAACGCGCTCGTGCAGGCGCTCTTCCATGTGCCGCAGTTTCTCGATTTCGCCTTCCAGCATTCGCGCTACCGGTATCCCGGTCCAGCGGCTGACGATGGCGGCGATTTCGTCGGCGTCCACCTCTTCCTTGAGCATCAGCGAACCGTCCGCGCGCATGTCCTCGATAATCGATTCGCTCGACCCAAGAGACTTCTCCAGTTCCGGCAATACGCCGTAACGCAGACGAGCGGCTTCTTCCAAATTGCCCTGCCGTTCAGCCTGTTCCAGTTGGTTGCGGGCATCGTCGATTTGCGCCTTGAGGCCGGACATCGCTCCGATGACTTCTTTTTCCCGCTGCCACACAACCTGCAGCGCGCCCAGGTCTTCTTGCGCGTCCCCCAGCTCCGCTTCCAGGTCACCCAGGCGCTGCTTGGATCCGTCGTCTTTTTCTTTCTTGAGCGCAGCGCGTTCGATTTCCAGTTGCATGATATGACGCTCGACCTTGTCTAGTTGGGCTGGCTTGCTATCGATTTCCATCTTCAGATGCGCCGCGGCTTCGTCAATGAGGTCGATCGCTTTATCCGGCAATTGACGCTCCGGCAGGTAGCGCTGGCTCAGCGTGGCGGCGGCGATTACCGCGCCGTCTTGGATGCGCACGCCATGGTGAAGCTCGTACCTTTCCTTGAGACCGCGCAGGATGCTGATGCTGTCTTCCACACTTGGTTCCTCAACGAATATGGGTTGGAAGCGGCGTTCCAGTGCTGCGTCTTTTTCGATGTGCTGCCGGTACTCGTTCAGCGTAGTCGCGCCGATCATGCGCAATTCGCCGCGCGCCAGCATGGGCTTGAGCATGTTGCCGGCGTCCATCGCGCCCTCGGCTTTCCCCGCGCCGACGATGTTGTGCAGCTCGTCCAGGAAGAGGATGATATCGCCGTCGCTATCCGCGATTTCCTTGAGTACCGCTTGCAAGCGTTCTTCAAATTCGCCGCGGAATTTGCTCCCCGCGACCAATGCGGCCATATCAAGGGCGATGATGGTCTTGTCCCGCAGTCCCTCCGGCACGTCGCCGTTCACGATCCGCTGCGCCAAGCCCTCCGCTATCGCCGTTTTGCCGACCCCCGCTTCACCAATCAATACGGGATTGTTCTTGCTGCGGCGGCTGATGATGTGGATCAGTCGCCGGATCTCTTCGTCGCGCCCGATAACAGGATCCAGCTTGCCTTGACGCGCGTCAGCGCTCAGGTCGCGCCCGTATTTGCTCAGGCTTTCATAGGTCGATTCGGGATCTTGACTGCTGATCCGCTGGCCGCCGCGAATGGCTTTCAGCGCCTGGAGAATGTCGTCGTAGCTGATGCCGTTGCGCTCCAGCAACGCGCTGGCATCCCCGGAGCGCGCAAGCGCCAGCAACAGATGTTCCGTACTGGTGTATTCGTCCCGCATCCGTTTCGCTTCTTTTTCGGCTTGCGTGAAGAGCTGCACGCAAGCTCGCCCGATCGACAGGCCCGACGGCGGATGGCTCGCGCGCGGCATATCCCGTAGATTTGCACCCAACTCGGCTTGTATCGCGGCAGTCCCCGCGCCAATTTTTTGAATGATGCGCGGCGCCAGCCCGTCTTCTTGCTCCATCAAGCTAAGAAAAACGTGGGCAGGTTCGATACTTGTATGATGATATTCTGTGGCAATGCTTTGCGCCTTGAGGGCGGCTTGCTGCGCTCTGTTGGTGTAGCGGGTGAAATCCATATCGCCTCCTTGATTGATCGCTAGCCTTGCCTCCAGTGTGGCGCTCTGCCGTCGGAAACGCACTAGAAGCGCATCAGATTCCCGTTAGCTTCAAACTTGACTGCCGCTACCATCCCACGTACACTGAAAGTAACGTGAGCCTGTCCATGAAATGGAGCCGAATCGTGAAGACCATCATTGTGACCTTGATAGGGCTGTTTTTCTGCGTCATGCCAACCCTGGCGCAGGAGGATGCTTTCATCGCCTATGGCGCGACTGTTCAGGGCGAAATCACTGTGGATGATTATGAACAGGTCTACAGATTTAAGGGAGCAGCGGGAGACTTGATTCGCGTGGCGCTACTGCCAATACAAAACCCCTTCGATTGGTCGAGCTGGCACCAGCCCGAAGTTCTGTTGCTCGATTCGGACTTGCATGTGATTGTGGCGCTGCATGCCCACGAATCGGCTGTCTTGATTCAGGAATTGACGGAGACGGGTCCTTATCACCTTGTCGCCACAGGCTGGGGCGGCCGCTCGGAAGATAATGTCGGCAAATTTGAATTGAGCCTGGAACGGGTACCGTTTCTGGTCGACGGCGAAGTCGCGGATTACGAGGCTTCCAATCAACTGGGCAAGCACTATGCCGTCAAAACCGATAGCGACTTCCAGATCACCTATGAACACATCGAAGGCGCCTTCCGCCCGGAAGTGTCGGTCAACGTTATCGCGGAAGATCCCTACAGTTGCGGCATCGACACGCCCAATTGCAGCAGCGATGCCAATGGTTCAAACTTGCATGATGTCGCTGTGTTAAGCGGCAGTTGGCTGGATTCCGGCACAATGGAAGTGAAGGCGAAGCCCGCCGCGCGCGGTTTGTTCATTATCCAGGTCGCCAAGGGCGAATGGGACTTCCGCCACGAAAGCATCGACGCCAAGTTTACACTGGAACTGAACTTGTCAGATTCCTGATCAGCATCCGGCCGGCTTCTCGCGCTGTCGGTCGCCTGGCTGCCAATGCCATCCCGCATCATCCTGGCGATGATTGCGGGATTCTTTGACATGACCGCAATACAGTTCCGACGCCGCTTAGCGCGAATTCCTCAAAACAGGCTGGGATCAAGCCGGTCTCGCCTTTTGCCAAGGCGATCGATTCATTTCCAACTGCCGCCGCGCGAATCTCGCCCTCCAGGCAGGTCAGCGCCTGAAAAACCCCGTCTGTCTCGAGATTGAGGTCATCGTTGCCAAGTTCGTGTCGCCAGGTCGCGAAGTGTTCGCCGTCAACGACGAGGTCGATGTCGGGACGCGCGACCTCTGGCGCATGGTCGAGGTTGGCAACTTGCAAGCCCTTGTCTATATACAGTTGTCGCGGCTTGCCGTCCAGGTCCCTGCGCCCCCAATCGTACAGGCGATAGGTGGTGTCGCTGGATTGTTGAATTTCGTAGACCAGCAGGCCGGGTCCTAAGGCGTGAACCGTGTTGGCCGGAATGGTCAAGACGTCGCCCTCGCGGACTTCGGCGTAGCGCATATAGTTTTCAAGGCGATTTTCGCTTATTGCTGCCGCGATATCTTCTCGCGATGCGCCCGGTTCTACGCCGATAACCAGCCGCGCGCCTTCCTCCGCATGCACAACTATCCAGGCTTCGGCCTTTCCGCGCGGTTCGCCCTCCAATTCCAGCGCTTGCTCATCGTTGGGGTGGACCTGAATAGACAGCCATTGCTCGGCGTCTATGAATTTTGCCAGCAGGGGAAAACCATCTTGCGGATCGTTTCCGCTCCCGATTAACGCGGCGCCGCAGGCAGTTGTCAATTCTCTCAGCGACTTGCCGGAAAGCGCACCATTGCTTACGATTGACGTATCGTGCAGCTCCCAGGATTCGCCATAAGGTTCATTGCTTGGCTGCGGCTTGTTCAAATGGGTCTTGAGCCTGCCGCCGCCCCAAACTTTGACATGCAACCTTGGCTCGAGTTTCAACGGATACAGTTCTGCTGCGCGCATCGTAATCCTCCAGATTTATGATACCCTAGTCCGCCCTTGGCCGCCGAAATACGCGTATGTGATATAATGAGCCTGTCTCAGATCACATTGACTGCGGACGTTCTTTGATTTGATACCCTTCTTTGCGCGGTGGGATCGCTCGATGATTGCACAGCCAAGCCCACAAGAATATCTGGATGACATGCATGCCATCGGGATTCCGCGTCTCTTCCAGTCTTATCTTGACACGCGCGAACGCGCGGCTGGCATCCGCCGGGCGCGGCAAGAGCTCGGCAGGCTGCGCACCGAATTGACCCAGCATCGTGACAATCTGGGCGGATCAAACGGCGCGCTTTCCCCCGAAGAAATCAGAAGGATGTCCTCGCCGCTCAATCTGCTGCTGCTCTTGCACGAGCAGTTGTTGGGCGAAGTCAATGACCTGGAGCATAGCCTGAGCAAGGGCAAGCCCCTGCCCTATAGTTTCCGGTTTGGCCAGCATATCTTTGGCGATCAAGGCGCGGGCGAATGGTATATCGGCAGCCAGGAGCAGTTTGAAGAATGGGGACGCATCCAGCAATTCAAAAAGCGGCTGGATGCCTTGCGCGTGCAAGGGCAGCCGATACGAGAACAGCTCGGTACCATCAGCGCGGATCTGCAAGCGCTGGGCGAGAAACATCAAAAAACACAGCAAAAAATTGACAGGCGCAACACGCGTATTTTTGTGATGCGCCGACTGGGCATGCTGGCGCTCTTGATAACTGCCAGCGGCGTCGTCGGCATTCACTATTTCAACAGCTTTCGCAACTTCAGTCTGGTCGCCTTTGGATTGGCTGGGGCTTGCGCGCTCTTGATCCCGATCGTGATCGCCAATTGGAAAGATCCGCGCACGCGGCTCAATTCGCGCAGGCGCAAGCTGGAAAGCGAAATCCGCGATCTGCAATATGAAGGCAAGCAATACCATCAGCGCTATCAACCGCTCGAATTGCAGATCAAAGCGCTTGAAGTGCACTACAACCGCATGATGGATTCTTGGGAAAGCGCCAGATTGGTTAAACAGCGTCTCGATAGCTTCATTGAAGAGGCGCAGCCTTTGCGAGAACGCGTGAATGAGATTAGGTCCGGCTTGGCGGAGCTGCGCCAGCAGCGCGACAAGTTACAACGCAAGCTGGACAGGCGACAAAAGCGCGGCGCCTTTTTTCGCCGTATGTTCCTGCATGTCATGTTGGTTATCGCCAGCGGCTTTGTGGGCTTTTATTTCGATTATACGAACCAGCCCGACTTCGCTGCCATCTTGTATGGAATGGGAGCCTTCTTCATTTTGCTGGTTCCCCTGGCTTACATCGACTGGAAAAATTATGATATGAAGCTGGAGTCCAGGTTGCGCCAGGTCGAAACGAAAATGCGTCAGTTGCAGACCGAAGGCAAGCAAGTGATGAAGCGCTATCATCCCCTGGAACTGCAAATCAAAACCTTGATCGCGCAGTACAAACGCTTGCGGGCCGGCATCGAGAACGTGCCGGAATCCGAAGCGTTTATTTGATCGTTCAGCTTGGAAGGGCGGGGTCGATACGATAGATTGTCCCCGAATAATCGACAACGTAAATCTCCCCATTTTCGTCTTCGCCGAAACTGCTGATCGCCCAGCCAGTATTTGCAAACTCGTCCGTCTGCCAATTCAAGTCGGCATCGCGGTACATCGCCCACATCCGGCCCGTGCAGTAATCTCCAAAGAGGTAAACAGCTTCCAACTGCGGGATGGCGCTGCCGCGATAGACATAGCCGCCGGTCACCGAGCAGCCCAGCGCATGGGAATATTCGAAGGCCGGTTGGACGTGTCCGCTTGCGTTTCCGCCGGCGAACGGATTGGTCCCTTCCCAGACATTCCAGCCATAGTTTTCGCCGCCGCCGCTGGCGGCCGGTTGAAAATTGACTTCTTCCAGCAGATTTTGCCCGACATCCGCGAGGTACATGTCCCCGGTCGCGCGGTCAAAGCTGAAGCGCCAAACGTTGCGCAGTCCATAAGCCCAGATCTCATCCTGCGCCGCATCGTCGCCGACGAAGGGATTGTCCGGCGGAATGGCATAGGGCAATGCGCTGTCAACGTCAATGCGAAGCATTGATCCCAGCAAAAGCTGCCGGTTCTGCCCCGCGCCCAAGGGGTCATTTGCCGAGCCGCCGTCGCCCAGCGTGATATACAGGTAACCGTCAGGTCCAAAGTCGATATGGCCGCCGTTGTGATTGGCATAAGGCTGCCGCAGCTGAAATATGATCTGACCGCTGCCGGCGTCGGCGATGTCCGGATTGCTCAGCGAAACCTGGTAACGCGCGACGACAGTGCTGCCGCCGCGGTCGGTGTAATTAACGAAGAATCGGCCATTAGCGCTGTATTCGGGATGAAAAGCCAGACCCAGCAAGCCCTGTTCGCTGTAAGTGCGGTTCGCTGATGCCGAAATCAAGCCGGAAATATTGAGAAAAGGCTGCTGCGCTCGGATCCCGTCCTTGAGGATCCATACCTGGCCGGTTTGTTCCAGAACAAAGAGGCGCTCGCTGCCATCGTCCGGGTTTGTCACGTATAGGGGGCGATTGAATCCGCTGGCGATTTCGCTAAATGCAACATCCTCTACGCTGGGCGCGGAGTCGCGGGTAATCGTAATCATCGCTTCTTCCGGTTCTTGAGCCAGGCTTGAGCCAAGGCACAGGATTAAAACCAGCGTGATCGGGATCAAATACGTCTTCATTGTCGCTCCTTTGCTAATGTTCTGATGGACTGGCTTCTGGCCAGTCGCGTCAGGATTGACTGATTGTTGGCGCGTTCCGGCGCGTCGATCCGTTCGTCTCCATGAATCAATTTGAGACAGCGGATCAAATGGGTTTCGATGATGAGCTGGCTGCGCGTACGCGACTTCAGCCAGCTCTCGCCCCAGATTTCGGCGGCCACGCTGATGCAGTGCAAGGACTGCTCGGAAAGGCTGTGATCCAGTCGGTTAGGCAATAATTCGTCGATGAGCTGCCAGCGCATGTCTTGCCATTTGCCAGCCGCGATAATTGCCCCGGCGAAGAGCGCCACATTACGCCAGCGCGCATAGTCGTGACAGAGCAGGGCGACGATATTTTCTGGGAAAATCCAACCTTCAGCGCTCTGAGCGCGCAGCCCGGCCGGCATTTCGCACTCGTCGTAAAACTCCAGCAGCGCGCAGGCGGCCAGGTACTCTTGAATCGTTAAATGCGGGAAGCGGTACAGGTTGGGCGAGTCTGCCACCAGAATGCCGTTGCGCGTCGCCAGGTATTCCAGCACGTCTTCGATGCCGGCGCCCAAGCCCCCGCCCTGCGACTGCTGCTGCATTAGTTTATCCAGCAGCCGCGCGCGATCGATAATCGTTGGATAGCGCTGATAGCTTTTCTGTTCCGAATGCAGCTCGAATGCGATTAGTTTCAGCGCCGCGCGCATCCGGTCCAGATTGATGTTGGCGAGTTTCTCGTGCAGCTTGTCGGCCGGCGATGGGATATTCCAGCGATCGAGCAGCTCGACCGTGTGCTCATAAAGTTCGGCACGCTTGTCCGGCAACTGTTTGTAGTCTTCGTGAATCAGCGTCAGCAAAGCCAGCATAAGCGGCTGGCGAGCCAGGGGCCAGAGCGCGCGATTTTCCCTGATGGCTTTGTATAGATCCGTCGCCATTGATGCGGATTGTTTTGCCGCCATCGCCCTCCCGCCCAGCGCGCTGGGACGGTTTTCCGCCACGTTGGCGTACCAGCGCTCGATATAGGTCTTGACCTGATTCCAGGTGAAGGGCGCCAGTTCGGCGGAAGCGAAGCGCTCGGACAGGCGCCAGCGAGAATCATGGCGATAGGCATAAGTGCGGCTGGTTACGATCACGCGGCAACTGGGAAAGCGATCCGCCCAGTTTTCGATGACGCGCTGCAAGATGATCCGATCTTCAGCCTCGTATACTTCATCCAGCCCGTCCAAGACCAGCAAGCTGCCATGGGTGGGTACGTCGGTTTGCGTTAGATAGGCTTCGAGATGGTCTGCCAGCTTGCCAGTGGCGCTCTTGACGTATTGGAGGAGATTCTCGGCCGAGCTTTCGGAGAGCGAGCGCGGAAAGCTATCTTCCGAATTGCAAAAGTCGCGCAAGCTCGCATATATCGGCAAGATGGGACCATGGATCCAGGACGCGCCCAACATCTCCAATCCCTTGACCTTGTCCTGGCGTTCAGCGCGGGGATCACATGCGTATGCCAGCGCCGTCACGATGAACCGGCACAGCGAACTTTTGCCAGTTCCGGCGGCGCCGGTAATCACGATCAGGGGATGAGCGGAAATCACTTCAAAAACGGACTCGCGCACGTAACCCATATCTTTTTCGATCGCCTGATAACGGCGTGCGTTCAGTTCTTCTATGCCGACTGAATGGAAGGACCGCTGATCCGTCCAGATGTCAACCGGCGTATACAGCTGATGCAGCATGGCTGGGCTATGATGCTGCGAGGCGGGATGGATGGTCGTGGTCGGGATGTTCCATTCGCTGCGTACCGCCGCCAGGTAGTTCTTTAGCGCTGCCTTGTTGCCGGTGTAATGTTCGGCCACGATGTTGACATCCTGCCCGGCGAAGATCACATGCCCGCCGGCCGATATCGAGCCGGCTTGAACGCGCACGGCCGAGGGATAATTGAGGTTATCGCGCATCGCCTCCAGCAAATTGCGCGCGAACTGAATTGCCGCAGCGCCTTGATTCGCCGAGCCGTCCAATCCGCCTGTGGCCACGATCAACCAGTCCAGACCGACAAGTTCATCGCTGCGCAAGTTGTCCGGCGCCAATTCCTTGCTCGCGAGATCTTCCGCGGTTCGTGTATAGTCCCGGTCGCGGTAGATCTCGGTCAGGCGCTTGCTGAGCGGACCGCTGTAGCGGAATTGTTTCAGCAGACGGCGCAGCAGCTCGAGCTTGGTCTGCGGGTTCGGCATGACCGGCGTGAAGACCATCATCACCAGTTTTTGATAGGGATTGTCCAGCGTTGAATTGTCAGCCAGTTGTTTCAGGCTTCTCCAATTCGCCTGTACATATTTTCGCCAGGATGTTGACGACGTGATCAGCCCTTGCTTGCGGGGCTGCCGCTCAACCTCTGCGATGGCTCTTTGCGGTTGATTCATAGAAACTCAGTTTTATTGATCCCCGGAACTTTGTGAACGCCGGCGGGCAGTCATCCAGTTTTATTCGCCGAATTGTGCCGCCTGATGGCCTCGTGGAAGTTGACCGCGACTTCTCCAAAACTGGCGAGGATGGCGCCCACCAGGGGTTGATCAAAAAGCGTGAGCGCCGCGGCCGTCAGCGCGGGAGAAAACCGCAGCAGCGACTTCGCCGCGCGCAAAAGGATGCGCGGATTCGGCTTTTTTTCTTTGGTCAGTTGCGTCTCGACCGTTTGCAAATCGTGCATGGCGGCTTCTCGCAGTTGCGGATTCAGATTTTCCTTCCGTATCGTATCTTCGACGTCGCGGATGCAGCGAATCATCAGGTCCAGTTCTTTCGGCGTTGTTTCCACGCCGCCGACCGTCACGGTCTGGTTTGTATGCTGGGCGACATCGCCCCCCGTCTGCACATGGACCTTGCCGTCGCGCCCGGCGAAGACAACATGTCCGGTCACCGAGAGATGGTCAATCTCGATATTCAGGTCGCGCCGGTAGGGCATTTCGTTTTGCAAGCTGCGTTCTGTAGAAGTCATTTTCGTCGATCCTTGGCGCCTGGTAATGGTTTCATCATATCAAGAATTGTCGTTTGAGGCGAATGCCCAGAATCCATAACCAAAGCAATCGCTTCAAAACAACAGGAAAATAACATTATATTACAGCAAAGATTTAACCACCGAGAACACCGAGGGCACAGAGAAAAGCGTTTACAAGGAATCGTTTCTCAATTTTGGACATTGTTTGAATCGAGGCGAAGCTTGTCAGCAGCAAAGAGCAATATACTTCTGATTTAATCATGATTATTGATAGTTTGTTGCTATGAAGAACCTTAACTCGGTGTCCTCGGCGCACTCGGTGGTTAAAAAATTAGTTTGAAGCGATTGCCCAGAATCCATAACGCTTCCGTTGCCGCTTGCCCAGCGCCTAGGGAAGACCAACCAGACGGATGCCGATTGACGAGTAGCGCACGCGCGGCTCCAGGTAATAGCGAAACGAGGTCTGCGCCCGGTCGCAGGGGCTGACAAAACTCCCGCCCGCCACCGCGCGTCTTTGGTCGCGACCGTCTTCCGCCGCCGCCGCCGTGTTCATCGTCCACTCCCAAAGATTGCCCGCCATGTCATAAACCCCATAGGGACTTGCGCCCTTGTGATAGCGGTTGACGGGCGTGGTCATCTTTAGCCCGCTTTCCAGCGTATTGCAACGCTCTTCGTCATAATCGTCGCCCCAGGGGAAATAGCGATCGTCATCTCCCTTGGCGGCGCGCTGCCACTGCGCGATGGTCGGCAGCGCGACCTTCATCTTGAGCAGGCTCCCCAGCCAGTTGGCGAATGCGCTTGCCTCGTACCAGTTCACATTTTCTCGCGGACGTTCGTCGCCGGCGAAGCGCGACTCCGCGATGCCTTTGCCTTGCTTGAACCAGCGCAGCGCGTGGTCGGAGAAGTTCCACCAGCGCGCGTTCTTGTAGCCGTCTTCGGCCTTGGCAAAAATATCGAATTGAGCGTTGGTTACCGGATACATGCTCATGACAAAATTATCAACCTGGACAATCATCTCGCCAAATTCTTCGTCAGCGCCAACGAGGCTGGAGATTGCCACGGTTCCATAGGGAATATCGCACCACTGCAACATGGGCAGGATTTCTTCCGCCGCCGTCTCTTCCGGGGCGACCTTCCGCGCCTCGATAGCATGATTGCTCGCGACGCCTTGCCCCCTGCCGGGGGTTTGCGGAAGCTTGACAACCTGGCTGCTGAAACCGCGACTGGACAGTTCTTCACGGCTCTCTTCCAGCTGTGGCTTAGTGATGCTTTGACTGTTTAATTGCTCCAGGTCTTGCCTCGTGTCCGCCGCTTTGGAGTTCTTGTCGCCCCGCGCCTTGATTGATTCATTGAAATCGCAAAGGCGCTGCAAACCTTGCGGGTCGTAGTCGCCGAACTCCCGGATGAATTCGGCGAGCGCCTCGCAGGCCATTTCCCGCGTGCTTTCGAAGGCGAAGAGCGCGACAATGTGCTGATACTCGCGTTCCACCTCCCGGGATTGCGACCTTTCCGCCACTTTGGATTCGGCCATCCGCAGCAGATTGTCCAGTCGAACAAAGCGAGACTGATAGCCGCTGGCTTGCGCCTGGCGCAGCAATACGATCGCATTGTCATAATTGCCTTTTTCCAAAGCCCGAACCGCGCTGCTAACTAATTCCACCGGGCTCGATCTGGATACCGGGCTGTCGTCAATGAGCCTGGTCGCCGCGGACGCTGGACCCGTCGTTCCCTGCTGGCGCTCGACCACCAAGATTGAATTCAGCAGTTGCGCCACATTTTCCACAGTCAGCTTTTCCGACAGATCAACGTATTGCCAGTCTCTCATTTTGTCCGGCAACACGGTGTCTTTGTTGATCAGCACCGGGATGATTTGACGTTTGAGCCGTCGGGCGATTTCCAGCTCCCGCCGGCAGTAAAGGGATGCGACAGAATCAGGGGAAAGCAAATAGATAAAGACCTCGCACCAGTCCAGACGTCTCAGGATTTCTTTCCACCAGTCTTGGCCCGCGTAGAGCCGCTGATCATACCAAACATCGTGCGCGTGCAGGGTCTCGATGATTCGGATGCAATAAGGTTTGTCCACCCGAGCATAGCTGACGAATATCTTCATGCTTCGGTCCGGTTCACCAGTCGCGGCGCGGCGTCGATTGCGGCTCTGCTTTCCGGACTGTCGATTCGCCGCAGGGCCGCCATGGCAAAGTCTCGGATAGACTGCTCTTCCCAGTCTGGTTTGCCGTCGTCGCGCAACAGCCGCGCCAGCGTCGTTATATCGTCCTCATCAAAAACGGGCGCCAGCGTCTTGGTCGCGTACCAGCGCAGGTGGATGAATTCATCGCTCAGCGCATGCTCGAGATGCTCGCGCGCCAAACTTGGATTGATTTGCTGAATTGACTTGAGCGCGGCCAGGCGAACGAAGCTGTCCTTGTCGCCTCTGAAGGCATCTGCCAAAGCGCGTATCGCTTTAGACTGCCCCAGTTCGCCCAGCGCTTCCGCAGCGGCCTCCCGGACCGCTTGCTGCGGACTGCCTAAAAGCGGGATCATCTTGTCAATGGTATCCGCGGCGCCATGCGCCACCAGCGCGCGGATCGCGGCAACTTGCACGATCCAGTTGCGATCGCCCAGGCGCAGGGATAAAACTCGCTTAGATTCCGGATCTGGCAGCCAAGCCAATGCTTCGGATACCGCCCAGCGCACATGCCAGTTCTTGTCTTCTGCGGCGGCGCAAAGCGCGCGCAGTACCGGGTCATGATCCCTGCCCCGCAGATGCCTGGCGAACTTTCGCAAGAACTTCGCCGCCTTTTGCGTTCGTCCCCAGTCGTCGTCTCGCAGCAATTCCAGGGTCCGCAGAACTTTTTCCTCGTCGCTGAAAGCCTGGGGAGGCTGCGCGGCTGTATCGGCCGCAGGTCCGCGCCAGGACGGATCGCCCCCCGCCGCTAGATTGTCGGCCGCCGCAGCCTCTGAAATTGCCGCAATTGCTTTAGTAGCGAGCTCGCCAATTGTTGCGGCTTTATCGCGCGGGCGGCGCCGGTCGTTTCGCAGCCGCGACAGGGCGTCGAGCGCAGGGGCGTATTTGCCCGCCTGGAGGATATCGATCGCTGCGGCCACCGTGCTTGGCTTGTCGCTGTCCAGCAATTCCAGCAAGTCATCAAGCGCCAGCTCGGGACTGTCTTTCAGGAGTTCCGTCACCGCATCGACAATCGATTGCTGCGGGTCGGACAAAGCCGCCACAAGGGCTTTGCGGGCCGCTACCTGTTCCGAAAAGCGCCACAAGATTTCGTATGTCGCCAGGCGCACGAGCGTCTCGCTATCGCTTGTCATATCAAGCAAATGCGGCAATGAATTGGCGGGGGGGTACTCCGCCAATCGCTTGAGGGCCCGGTGCCGCTCTTGCCAGTCCCGGCGCCGCAGTTGACGTTCAATATCATCCGGTATGCCGTCGTCCGGCGGCGCCAGGGCCGGCGGCAGCTCCGCTTGAGCGCTTAAGCCCTCCAATGTTTGATCGCCGTATAAAAGCGCCCCCAGATTGCTGCCGGCGATAACAGTGGACTCGGGCGGGCTTTCCAGCACCTGCGCGATATCATCCAACAATTCTCCAAAGTGATCGCGGTTGGGCAAGCGCTTGATTGCTCCCGCCATTACGCTTCTCATGCGCTCGGCCTTTTTGTGGCTGGCGATCGCCGATTGAAGAGCCTCGGGCAAGTCAGCCTTGGGGCCCGCCAACTGCGCCAAACCAATTGCCAAATCAGCCTCATCGTGATCGACCATGATTTGGTAGAATTCGGGATTGAGCGTCAGGCGCCCCTCGTCGGCAAGAGCGAGCAACCTGCTCGACACGGCTCTGCCGCGCGCTCGCAGCGCCTCGACGACGGACTGAAGATGCTCGGGATTTTCTTGCGACCAAGTCAACAGGCTCACCAGAATATCAGAATAGGCGTAGTTCATCAGGGCGAGCGCGATCTCTTCCCGGGGCAGCCCTTGTCCGGTTTCCAGATAGTCCAGCAAGAGTACTGCGGTCGGCAAAAATTTGATTTGGCCGAGCATCCAAATCGCATTCGCCCCGATATGCGCGTCCGGGTTTTTACTCAGCTTGACAAGATAAGACACAGCCAGCCAAAGCCGGTATTCCGCAATGGTTTCGATGACGGGCCTTGGCGAATGGCGGTCTACAGACGCGACTATTTCAACGAAGGGGATCGGCAAGTCGAGCGGCAGCGCCAGTATTTCTTTCCACAGCCACAATTGTTCGGCCTTGTCATAACTTGACATTTGTCCGACAAGCGACTCCGCCGTCTTTTCGACATCGGGCATGCTATTGAGGCAGGCGCGGAATGCCGAACGCGCAGCGGCATTCCGCGCCGCGGCTTGAACCAATTTGTCGATCAAGTTCTCTTGCGCCGACGGGTATGCGGTCGGATGTCGTTCCAGGCACGCGCTGGCAAGGAATGGGTCGGTCTCGGCAATCTCTTCGATCACGTCCTGGACATCTTCCCCCGCCAGGTTGTCGACCAGAATCAGGATCAAAGGATCCCATTTCTGCTCCGCGCGCCCGCCCGTGCCCGTCGCTGTGAACTGCGGCACGGTCAAATAGCGTTGCAAGCCATGCTTGCTTATGTGCCCGGCCGCCAAATACCACTGGTAAACCGCCGAGCGAAATCGCAGGAATGCGCCCGCTTGCTCCAGGATGCCAATCTCGATCGAGAAGTCAACCAGGGACTTGTCGGATGCTTGTTTTTCCGCATCCTGGCGGGGAATCTGCCGCTCTGTCTCCAACTGCATCATGTTCCAGGCCAGATTGCGGTTGAAGTCGATCAATTGCCTGGAATCAAGGCTCCCGCTTGCTGATGCCATTTGCTGGCTGCGCGAGACTATCAGAGCCGGCAGCGGATTGCTCTGCCAATGATTAACCGCCAAAGCGGTATCGGCGGCGACGAGCTCGATCCCAAGGGAGAGATAATCCAGTTGATTGCGACTTATGGCGGGCTCTTGCTGGCGCAGTATCTGCCTGAAACTGTTGACTTGCTCCAGGGTCAAGCAAGCCGAAGCGAGCTTCAAAGCCAGACCAGGTGTTATCGCTCCCGGCGACAATACCGGCGCTTCCGGATCGCTCGCGCTTTGTCCGCTTGCCAGCAGGACAAACTTGTGATCGGCGCTGGCGGATCTCCAGGCGCTCAGTTCCGCCGCATAGCTGGGAAACCGCTTGATCAATTCAGGCCAATCCTTCAAAAAAAAGACCGCCGAATTGTTCCCCAGCCAATGTTTCCAGTAAGAGATCAGTTGCCATTCCGATTCCATGAAGGAAGACAAGGACGGATGGGCTTCATCCCATTTCATCAGTTCCAGCCAGATGGGCAGGGGCGCGTGACTGTCGCGCAGCGCAACGTGCGCATGAACCAGGCTGAGCAGTCTCGCAAAAAACGTCGTGCCGCTGCCGCCGTCGCCGCACAGAAGGAAATGACGTTCACCCGCCGACCAGCCCAACAGGTCTTCAATCACCAGCGAGCCGTCGGCATGGCCCGCGATGAAAGCCCAGTCCTGCAGCAGTTGTACGGGATAGGCGCGTGGGCGAACTGGCTGCGGCGATTGTCCCGACCCGACGCGAAGAGAAGTCCAGGCTGAGGGTAGCTTGGCCAGATAAAGTTCGGCATCGGCGATGTAGTTTCGCAGATAACCGGAGCGCTCGCCGGTCTGCTGAGCCGATTCGGATTGGGGGATCTGGTTGAGCAAGTTTTCCACGCTCAGATCCTCAGGCTCATCGAACCAGCGGCGGAAGTCGATCCAGTCATCAAAGGCGAAATCGGCAATTTTCTCCGTCGAGAAATCCCGGGGAATAACGGCGATGACCGGTATGTTGCGCTGTCGAAACTCTTCGTATTCCCGCCGGCAGTATTCGGTCTCGAGATAATCGTCCGAAACGATGACCAGCGCGCCGGTGGCGAGGTGATATGCCCGCCGGATGCTTTCCTGCCAATCTTCAGTCGGGCTGACTTCAAAGCGATCGAGCCAGATATTCCGGTAATAGCGAATCAGCAGCTTCGCAAGTTCAAACGCGTACCGCAAATCAATATTGTGGTAGGAAAGATAAATCAAGCTCTCGTTAATAACGGAACCTCGCGCCTCGTCCACGGTTCTTTGTCCTGTCTTTGATTATACTATCGGTCGGCGAGGCTTCAATCGAATTCGGCGCTTAATCTTGCCGGGGGCGGCACCGAACGCGCAAGGAAGCGCGTAAGTTTTGTGAAAACTCCGGAGGCGGCTATATCAGGAGGCGTCGATACGCTATGATAATTGCCAGAAGATACCCAGGCTCAACAACAGCAAACGTATGAATAGATCAGACCTGCTGCGCGGGACATTTTACGGCATCATCGCCGCAAGCATTTGGGGCGGCATGTATGTCGTGTCGGATGTCGTGCTGACCGTAATCCCGCCTTTCACCTTGTTGAGCATGCGCATT
Organism: Chloroflexota bacterium; assembly: GCA_028873975.1. Classification (GTDB taxonomy): domain Bacteria; phylum Chloroflexota; class Anaerolineae; order Aggregatilineales; family Phototrophicaceae; genus UBA6055. The sequence goes on along the minus strand of JAPPMO010000061.1, from coordinate 15,206 downwards.
CTCCTGGGACTGCTGGCGCTGGGGCCCATCTGTCGGCGCGCGGGCGGGTCTTTGCCAGCGCCGCCCGTGCTTCGCGAGTTGTTAATCGTCGGATTTATCGGGTTGGGCCTCAGCCTCGGCGCCCAATTCCTGGGCACCGATCTGTCAACGGCGGTTAATGGCGCCTTGGTGACAAGCGCGTCGCCGGCCTTTGTTGTCCTCTTTGCGGCGCTCCTGCTCAAGGAAAAGCTGACGCCGCCGCGAGCGCTCGCGCTTGTTTTGGCCAGCGCAGGGCTGTTTGTGATATTGGATCCGACCAGCGCCAATTTCGGGGAAGAGACCTTCCTGGGCGATGTTTTTCTGGCGATTGCGGCATTGACCTGGGGTCTCTATTCGGTACTTGTGCGGCGCGTCGCGATCCGGCATCGGCTGCCTACGCTGACGATCACGGTCGTGGGATTGCTCGGCGGCTTGGCGCTGTCACTGCCGGCCAGCATTGTCGAACTGTCAGCCAAGCCTATCGGACCGCTGGATGCTGGCGCGCTGCTCGGCGTCGCCTATTTGGGTATCGTCTCGACAGCCCTTGCCTTGCTGCTGTGGAACCGCGCTTTTGCGCTGGCGCCGGCCACGGTCGCTTCTCTGTTCTTCTTCGCGCAACCGGTCTCGGGCGCGCTGCTGGCTGCCATTTTTCTTGGACAAACCTTGACAATACGGCTGGGAATTGGCGGCGCGCTGATTGGGGCGGGCGTGCTGCTATCGATTTTGGCTTCTTCAACTGATGCTAATTCTTGAGCAACTCGCGCGCTTCGGCCGCCATGTCCAGCAAACGAAAGCGCCGCACCTCGGCGTAAAAGTCGGCTACTTCGTTTATGTGCCGCTTCTGGTGATTGTCCATCAACTGCTGATGGCAACCCGCGTCGACCAGCAGGTCGATGTCCTGCTTGACGCCAGCCAGTCCTCGCAGGACCATGGCGCAGGTATAGCCAAGCCTTGCCAGCCTGGCGTCGCCGCGCCATCCTGCCTCGGCCAGCCCGTCAAGGTATCCCGTGAATACGACGCGGTCAAGTTGGGGGCATTCGGCGTAGCTGAGCCCTTCGTGATAAGCACTGACGGCAACCAGGGCAACGAGCTCTTCGCCCAGCGCGGCCTGACCGGCGACTGCCCAGTCAATCAAGACGACATCCTGCTGGCGGTGCAAAATGTTGCGGCGAAAGGCGTCAATATGACACAACGTCGTTGGCAGCGCGCTCAAAGCCTGGATAAAGATCGCGCGTTCCCGCCAGATAGCCTGAATCCGCGCTTTTGCCTCTAGGGGCAATGTCCTGCTCGCCAGCGGGTTTTCCAGGTAGCATTCGAGCTTATGGAAACTTTCAGCCAGCCCCGGCACGATGGCGCAATGCCAGGCGTGGCTGAGCCATTCATACCTTGGGAGTGGCCGACCTGTTAGATACGCGCCGCTTAAGCTGCCCAGGCGCTTGGCAATGCTATGATAGTCGTCGAGGGTCCACTCCGACTTTACGTCGACGATGTCTTCCATCCAGATCCAGCAATACTCGTCAAAGTCTTCCAGCGCATAGATTTGCGGAGTAGCGAAGGAACCTGGCGGCAGGTCGTCCAGCATGCCCGAGCGGTAGACTTCGTATTCGCGCTTCCAATAGTAAGGCGAGCGCTGGTTTTCCTCAGGGCGGCGATAGAGGACCTTGAGAATGATTGACCAGGTTTTGTCGCAGGCAGTCAAGCCGCTAAAGCGATGTATCGCCGTGCCGCCTTTGGCGCCTCCAGAGCCGCCATGTACCGGCTCGCGAGACCAGGAGCGCAGCTGTATGGACGAGTCGCCGAGCGCCGCGCGCGCAATTTCGGTCAGTTTGGCTTTGGGAATGCTTTCAAGACGCGGGTCTTGGAGTCGTCCTGGCGGGCTGAACATGATGACTGGCGAATGTGATTCCGGCTTCGTCTAATCGATGCCCAGATAGGTCTTCTGCACGGTTTCGTTTTGCTGCAAGTTGGCGGCGGTATCGCTGAGGGCGACCTCGCCGCTTTGCAAAACGTAGCCGCGGTCCGCGATTTGCAGCGCCATGTGCGCGTTCTGTTCGACCAGCAATATCGTGACGCCTTCCTTCTTGATGCGCTGCACGGTATCAAAGACGCCGTCGACCAGGACCGGCGCCAAGCCCATTGAAGGCTCATCAAGCAGGAGCAAGCGAGGGTTGGACATCAAAGCGCGCGCGATAGCCAGCATTTGTTGTTCGCCGCCGCTCATGGTGCCGGCAAACTGTTTCTTGCGCTCTTCCAGTCGGGGAAACAATTCGAAAACACGATCAAGATCGTCCTTGATTCCCTTGTCACGTCGGGTATATGCGCCCATGTCCAGGTTTTCTTCGACTGTCAGCTTTGCGAACACGCCGCGCCCTTCGGGTACCATTGAAATGCCCTTTGACACCAGCAGATCAGCCCGGGTGCTGGAGATGTCTTCACCATCATAACGCACAGTGCCGTCGCGCGGTTCCATCAATCCGGAGATGGTTCTCAAGGTCGTTGTCTTCCCAGCGCCATTGGCGCCGATCAAGGCAATGATTTCCCCCGAATCAACCTCGAAGGAAATACCTTTCAGCGCGTGAATGTTGCCATAATAGGTGTGGATCGCCTTGACCTCTAGAAGCGCCATGTCCTCTTCCTGTTTATCGCTAGCCAGCCAGACTTTTGCCGGCGCTGGCGGCCGCGCCGCGCCCCAGGTAGGCTTCGATGACGTCGGGATTGTTTTGGATTTCTTCCGGCAGTCCCTCGGCAATCTTCCGTCCATAATCGAGAACGGTAATATGTTCCGAGATATCCATGACCACCCGCATATCGTGCTCAATCAATACAACCGTGATGCCCAGTTCGTCGCGCAATCGTCGGATGAAATCCGTGGTTTCTATGGTCTCTCGCGGGTTCATGCCAGCCGTGGGTTCGTCCAGCAAGATCAGCTTGGGTTTGCTGGCGAGCGCGCGTCCAATTTCCAAACGTCGCTGATCGCCGTAGGAAAGATTCTTGGATATCATGTCCCCTTTGCCTTCCAAGCCGACGAATTGCAGCAGTTCACGACCGCGCTCTTCTGTATCATCGTCTTCGCGCCGCGTTGAAGGCAGCCCAAGGATCGAGCCCAGCCAAGTCGACTTGAGATGCGGCTCTTGGCCGACCATGATGTTTTCAATGGCCGACATATTATTGAACAAGCGGATATTTTGAAATGTTCTCGCGATTCCCGAGCGCGTAATCTGGTCGGGCGATCTGCCGTCAATGCGGTTCCCGTCAAATATCAATTCGCCTTCGTCGATCTGGTAGAACCCGGTGATGCAGTTGAAGAAAGTCGTTTTGCCGGCGCCGTTCGGCCCAATGATGCTGGCGATAGAGCCTTCCGGAATATAGAAATCGAGATTGTCGACGGCGACCAAACCGCTGAAGCGCTTGGTCATCCCGGTGGCGACGAGGATCTTGTTCTGTCCGCGTTTGGGCTTTCCTGCCACGTAACTCTCCTTGGCGCTTAATCGCCAGCAGCGGCTTTCGCCTTGACGCCAGCGCGTATCTCGTGCGTGACAATCTTCGTGGGGATCAATCCCTGCGGACGGTTGATCATCATCATGATGAGCAGCGCGCCGTACAATAGAAATCGGAAATCCGAGAATTCGCGCAGTAACTCTGGCAAGCCAATTAAGACCACGGCGCCCACCACGATGCCCGGATTGCTGGCAATGCCGCCGACGATTATCAAGCTCAATACATTAATGGAGATGAACACAGTGAAGCTGTTCGGGAATACACTGCCGACTTTGGCGGCGAATATCGCGCCGGCAACGCCGCCGGTCGCGGCGCTCAACGTGAAAGCCAGCAATTTGGCGCGCGCGGTGTCTATGCCCATCGCGGTGGCGACATCCTCGTCTTCGCGAATCGCCATCCACTGTCGCCCGGTGCGAGAATTGTTCAAGCGAATGGAAACAAACAGCGTGATCAGACATGCGACCAGGACGATATAATATAATTGTTCCGGGTTCTTCAGTTCTGTGGCGAGGAAGATCGGTTTAGGGATCGCCTGCACGCCTTGGGCGCCGCCGATCAAGGGTTTGAGCCAGTCAGAGATCGCCAGCTTCCCGATGATTTCCCCAAAGCCCAATGTCGCAATCGCCAGATAGTCGCCGCGCATTCGCAGTACCGGGACGGCGAAGATAAAGCCGGCAAACATGGCTGCCAGCAGGGCAATCGGAATGACCATCCAGAATGAAAAGACGCCTTTCATCAGCCCCAATGGTCCTATGGAGGTCATGACGGCGAGAATGTACGCTCCCACCGCATAGTTGGTCACGTATCCCAGGTCCAACAACCCAGCCAGGCCGATGGCGATATTGAGCCCAAGCCCCATCAGGACGAACAAGCCGATAGTGACAGCTACGTCGCTCAGCGTGCGGCCAATCAGCCAGGGCAGCACTAACAGAAGCGCTACAAAAAGGACTGTTCCAATCATCCGGGTTGTTTGGACTTGTTGTCCGCCCAGATTTTGGAATCCTTGCCGCGCTTGATCCCCGAATGCAGCCCACAAATAGCCAATAACAGTGCTAAATACAAACAAGCCGAGCGCGGCGTTCTGCCGCAATGTATCGCGCCGGAAGAGCTGGTTGAGCGTATCGCGTTCCAGGTTCTCTTGCAGAACCAGCCGCACCGTCTCCCCAAAAGCGCCCACGAGCAAAGTTACTGACAGGCCATAAAACAATGCCCGGCGCGGTGTTCTTGGGACGTAGCAGCACAGCGAGCCAAGAAATCCGGCCAGGACCGACGCCAGGCTAAAGACAAGAATGCCCGTCAAAAGCTCCCTGCGGTTATCGAAGGTTACAACGTCCACCCAGTCTCGATTGATGTTGACCAGCACCGAGCGCAGTTCGCCTTTGACCTCGAAAATAAGCGCCAGCGAAAATGTCACAATGCCCAAAAGCGCGGCGACCAAAAGCCAGCTGCCGATCACCGTTAAGGTCTCGGCATTTTGTCGATGCATGCGCCAGGCAATGGCTGTTGCAGCCACAAATGGGGCTAGCCGCAGAGACCAATCCAGCAGAAAACGAAACTCATCCGAATTGAAGAGCAGCATGATTGTGGTGGGCAGGGCGGTTAGCAATCCGATGATGATGCCGCCGCCGAGCGCGACAATTGGAGCTTCGCCAGCCATCCCGAGCCGGTTGGCGGCGGTATAGCCAAATATTAATGGCGTAATCAGCAGCACCAATTGTCCCAAGGTAATGAAATCGTTGACGACTTCGCGTTCATGAAACGCGGCTATCATGCCAACGGCTCCGGTGAACAGAATCAGGGCGCCCGAAAGCAAGCCCAGGGTGATGATGGTTTGCCTTGTCTGCGACCGGCTGAGATCCATGATCGCTACCCCCTACGCTTTCTTCTCGGACAGACGCTCGCCGAGAATGCCCTGCGGGCGGAAGATCAAAACCAGCACCAGCATGGTAAAGGCAATCACATCCTTTAGTTGATTTGCGCCTGGAATGCCAAGTCCGGCCAGAACTAGATTGGGGCCGATCGCTTCGATCACGCCCAGGAACAAGCCGCCCAGCATGGCGCCCGGGATATTGCCGATGCCGCCCAGGACAGCCGCGGTAAATGCCTTGATTCCGGGTATGAAACCCATGAAGAAATTGACGCCCTGGGGCCGGAACATGCCGTTGATGACACCGGCCGAGCCGGCCAGGAAGCCCCCGACGCCGAAGGTAAACAGAATCACCCAATCAATGTCGATGCCCATGAGGCGGGCGACTTCTTTGTTTTCCGAGACCGCGCGCATCGCCTTGCCGATACGCGACCGTTCCACCAGCCAATACAAACCGAACATCAAAACGAGCGCCGAAGCGAATACGAAGATCTGTACCGTTGGGATATTTATGGAGCCGATTTGCAGCGCTCCCTGCAATATCTTGACCTGGGGATAGGCTTTGAAGCCCGAACCATAGAGACCGCGAAAGGTGTATTGCAAAAAGAAGGAGGCGCCGATCGCAGTGATAAGCGGCACCAGACGGGGGCTGCCGCGGAGCGGGCGGTAGGCGATGCGTTCCAGCAAGATCGCCACAGTCATCGAGACCAAACCCGCGAACAAGATCATCAGCAATATCGCCAGCACGGGCGACTGATTCAGAAAGCCGGTGCGATTGAGCGCCTCGGCCAGGAACACAGTAGAAAAGGCCCCGGCCATAAACACTTCACCATGCGCGAAGTTGATCATCAGAAGGATGCCGTAGACAAGCGTATAGCCCAGCGCTATCAGCGCATAGATGCTGCCTTGAGAAAGGCCCGCGATGAAGAGGTTCACCCATTGCGCGAATGAGATGCGCCCTTCGGATAGCGTGTTCCAGGAACCGACCACGATGGCAAGCACGATAAGAATGCGCAAGACATCAATGGTGAAGTCGACCCAAGAGAACTCATCAGTTTTCCATTTGAACATTTGCGACATCGCTTTCTTTAATCGGTCCGAGGCAACGGGCCAACGAAGGGATCCCCTGCCAGTCGCGCAAGCATGACCGGTTGACCCAAGAGGGCAACAACAGAAAACTGCGGATACAGCCAGTTTACATCATGATGGTGCAATTGGCTCGCAAGTCCGAAATCACTCCGATGCGCTTTCGGAAAAGCTCCAGAATACCGGCGGCGGCCAATTGTCGTCGTATACCTCCGCCTCAGTGATCTCAAACATCGCCAGCGCGGTGCCCGGCGCGCAGTCCCCCGCGAACGGGGACTCCTCCTGACAGGTTAAGCTGCCGGTCAAGCCCGGGTAGTCTTCCGTAGCGGCGATGGCATCGCGAATGGCTTGCTTGCCAATGACAAGGCTGCCGTCGTCGCTTCGCACAGCCACAGCCTCAACGGCATTGAGAAGCAGATTTGTAGCATCGTACGCGTGCGCATGATAGCCGCTGGGCGGGCTGCCGCTGTACTCTTCTTCCCAGCGGACGAGGAATTGCTCGTAGGCCTCCCCGGTCACCAAGGGTCCGGAAACGAATACGCCGATAGCCGCTGCGCCGGTATTTTCGGGGAATCCCGCGACAAAGCTCGCGCCGCCTCCAATGATGACGGTATCTTCCAACCCGGCGATGTGCTGCATCTGAGCCGCGAAGAAATTGACTTCGGGCTCAAACAAGGGCACGTAGGCGATATCCGGCTGGTAAACGGCGATTTCCGTCAGGATCGACGCCATATCGGTATCGCCCTTGTTGACAGCGCCTTCGAAGACAACTTCCCCGCCCAACTCCGCAAAGGTATCGGCGACGACGCGGGCCAGCCCTTCGGTATAGGGATCGCCGTCATGCACGGTCGCCAGCTTGCTGGATCCAAGCACTCCTATCGCGAATTCCGCATTGCGCATGCCCTCGACCAAGCCATTGTGGCTGGTGCGGAAGTAGCCCGGCAGGTGAGAGCCGCCGCTTGCGACATCTTCGTTGGTCAGGCTTGGGGAGGTATTTGACGGGGCGATCATGACCAGGCCGGCGTCGCTGATGATGGGCATGGCGCCTTGCGCCGCGCTAGAACAGTTTGTTCCGATTGCGCCTATCATGGTTGGATCCGCGGACAAACGCTGAGCCGCAGCCTGCCCGCCTTCCGCAGAACAAAGGCTGTCCTCTACCACCAACTCGATCTCGCGTCCCAGCAACTCGCCGTCGCGGTCCATGATCGCGAGTTCGACCCCGCCGAGCGAGTCATCGCCCAAGTATGTGACCGCGCCCGAAAGGACGAGCATGGCGCCGATGACAATGGGTTCGTCCTCGGCGACGATGACACATCCCAAATTATCCCTACAAGCATCTTCAGCCGATACAGGGTTCAAGAGAACGCTGACCAAGCTGAGCAAGAGCAAAGACGCGACCGTTTTTTTCATTACGTTTATTCGCTTCATGTGAGCTGATGTGATCCCCGTGTTAATTCGAGAGCCGCCAACGGAGATAAGAACCTGGATAAGACGGAAGGCTGACCTGCGTCACTGAAACCAGATGCGCGTATCCGCCAAGAACAAGCCAGAGAGAGCTGCCCTGCTTATGTAAACCGCGTCGCTCGAGCGACGGACAGCTTACAATTTTGCGTGAGCGGGGCAGACCTTCTCGCTGCCGCCGAGCGGCTCTGGCTTGTTCTTCAAAAATCGATATCTTTCAGGGTTTGGCGGACTGTCGCCTTATCCCCCGGATGCCATTGAAGGTGTCCAGACGATCGGCGGCGGCCAGTTGCCTTCAGCAACCTCAGCCTCGGTGATTGAAAAGACAGCCAAGGCATCGCCAGTAGCGCAGTCGCCGGCATAAGGCGATGCAGCCTGGCAAGTGAGCGAACCGGTCAAACCGTCGTAAGCCTCGACGGAGGAAAGCGCGTCGCGCAGCGCCTGCCGGCCGATGACAAGCGTGCCGTCGTCCATTTCTTCGGCAACCGCTTCGACCGCGTCCATCAACAGATTGGCGCCATCATAAGCATGGGCGTGGAATCCGCTGGGGGGACCCGCCTCGTCGATTTCCTCGCGCCACATTCCCAGGAATGCGTCATAGGCATCGCCGGAGACGTGTGGTCCGGTCATATAAATGCCAACCGCGGCATCGCCCGTGTTTTGGGCGAAAGTCGCGGAGAAGCTGCCGTCCGCGGTCATCATCAGGGCTTCTTCCAGCCCCGGCGTGTTCACCAGTTGCGATGCGATGAACTCCGACTCTGGAACAAAGACCGGGAAGTAGACGATATCGGGACCGCTGGCGGCGATCTCGGTCAAAATGGCTGACATGTCGGTATCGCCCTTGCTAACAGCGCCTTGGAAGACCACGTCGCCGTTCAATCCGCCAAAGGTGTTCGCCATGACAACAGCCAAGCCCTCGGTATAAGGATCGCCATCATGGATCGTCGCCAAAGAACCAACGCGGAGTTCTTGTACCGCGAAGCGCGCGCCCAAAGCGCCCTGGAAGAGATCATTGTGCGCGGTGCGGAAGTAACCCGGCAAGTAAGTGCCGCCCGCATCGCGGTCGTCGTTGGTCAGGCTTGGCGAGGTGTTCGACGGGGAAATCATGAGCATGCCGGCTTCGCTGATAATCGGCAGCGCGCCTTGCGCCGCGCCCGAGCATGTTGTGCCGATGATGCCAACGATGGTTTCGTCGGCGGCCATGCGCTGCGCTGCGGCTTGACCGCCCTCAGCCGAGCACAAACTGTCTTCAACGACAAACTCAATATCACGGCCAAGCAGCATATTATCTCGACCAAGAATCGCCAACTCGACGCCACCCCGCGAGTCTTCGCCATAAAAGGAAGTTGCGCCGGAAACCGAAAGCATAGCGCCGATAACAATCGGCTCGTCCGGTCCAATTTCGACGCAGCCAAGTTCGTCCATGCAGTGCCCGTCCGCCAGCGCGGGCGCACCGAATGTGACGAGGAGACCGAATAGTGTGAATACGAGAAACAAGCGCTTCATATCGTGGAATCTCCTATACAAATGAACAGTGTCGCGTAAGAGACGCGCTGTATTTCATTATACTCAAGGATTACAGCATTGTATATTTGCTTTTACAAATTGGGCGCATTTCAGATTATTGGCAAGTCAAGCGATTTTGCCCGCTCGAAAGCATGACCAACCACAAAGACACGAAGGACACAATGAATAGGATTATTACGCAAGCAATTCTCAGTGCCCTCGGCGTCGAAGGGTTGTGTCTACGCGACCCGCGCGCCCCTCGGCGCTTAAGCATTTTGTTTCAACCGAAAAGGATGCAACTAACCATTGCAGCGAGCGTCAGGGGTCAATTCGCTGCTACTGAGCGCCTGATGTACAATGGCTGCTGGAGCAATCTGGCAAGGCCGACTGAAGTGCAATTCTAGGGTAGGAAGAGTCGTGAAGCTGTTGGTCGTAGTTTCGTCGCTGGATCTTGCGCAGCCATATAGCGCCACACCCGCTTGGTGGCAGTTGCTAAAGGGCTTGTACGAACTGGGCGTAGACATCATCGCTGCGCCCTACCAGGGCATGCCCGTCGAAAGTTTGTGGTGGCGATGCGAAGACAATCCCGCCCGTTGGCAAGGCGATGCATTTCGTTCCTTGCGTGGCTTCGCCCGGCGCTGGCGGCGAGCGAAGCCGAGCCAGGCGGTCCGCGAATCCCTGTCGGATAAAGCCGTGCGCGGCGCGGCGCGCGCATTCATCGCGCCGGTTTGGAGGCGACATCTGGAAGGGATTCTTAAGCGGAATCCGGATGTCGATGCCTTGCTGTTTCTAACGGTCCCGCTCAATCACCTGGTGGGCCTACCTGGATATCTCTCGGGGAAGTATGACCTGCCGGTATTCTACTTTGATGGAGATGTTCCAGCCAGCTTGCCGAATATGCAGGGGTTCGCGTCTGGCTTCCGTATCTACCAGGGAGCGGATGTGAAGGAATATACCGCCTTCATAAGCAACAGTACTGGGGGAGAGGCGCTTTTGCGGCAGCTCGGCGTCGAACATGCGCATACGCTGTGGTACGGCGCTGATCCCGAAGTATTCAGCCCGGCGCCAGTTGCGACGCCGGACATTGATGTGCTCTTTTATGGACACGGCCGCGAATATCGCTCGGAATGGATCGACCGGATGATCAGCGCGCCGTCCCGTCAGCTGATCGACGCCAGGTTTGCCGCGCGCGGGAACAACCTGGGCGATATCGGCAACTGTGAAGCATTGCCATATCTGAGTTTTAGCAAGCTGCGCGAATATGTCTGCCGCAGCAAACTTAATCTTTGCATCACGCGCGGCGCGCATGCAAGCGTATATTGCTCGTCTTCATCTCGTCCTTTTGAGTTGGCTGCAATGGGCGCCTGCGTCGTCGCCAACCCCTACCGAGGCTTGGATGCCTGGTTCGAGCCGGAGAAAGAGATCATCATTGTTAGTTCCGGCGAAGAGGCGATCGAACGCTACCGATTCTTGCTCAGCCGCGACAGCGCGCGGGAGTCTATCGGCCGGGCTGCGCGCGAGCGGGTCCTTAAGCAGCACACCTTTCGTCATCGCGCGCGTGAATTGCTTGCCATCGTGCGCCAATACATGTGAGGCAGCTGACTTCGCCATCCAAAAAGGAGAACCTTGATGTCCATAAAACTTGACAAGGCAAGTGATTTCGTCCATCAGCATGGCACCCTATTTGAACGCGCCCTCTTCGACTATCTGTTTGCCGGGGGCAGCAGCGAACGCGTGCAAGCCATCATCATGTGTTACAAGAATCCCGATGGTGGATTCGGTCATGGTTTTGAACACGATCTCAAAGCGCCTCAGTCGAATCCGCTAGCGCTGGAGTATCTGCTCAGTGTAATGAAACATACGGGCATCGCGCCTGGCGTCATCCTCGACGGCGTTTCCGACTGGGTCGAGAGCCAGATGGACGAGGCTGGAAATCTGCGCAATCCGCCCGAGACGCGGCAATACCCGCTTGCGCCCTGGTGGCGGGAAGAGGGCGGTCAGACGATGCCGGACAGCATTGTCGCAAACTTGATAACCTTCGATTGCGCCGAACCTTCTCTGATAAGGAAGACCAAAGGCTGGGTCGCGGAAAGGCATACGCTCGAGAGCATCCGAGCCAACGAATGGCTGTTCATGGCTTACCATGCTGTTGATTTCTTTTTCGCTGTGGATGAATTTCCCGACTTGGAGCGGTATCGCGCGGCGACGATAGATAACGTGCTTGCATGCGCCCAGGCAGCGCCGGAAAGCCAGTACGATTCCTTGTTCGCCTTCGCGCCGGCGCCGGATTCGATCATCGCAAAAGCATTGCCCGCCGATTTGCTGGTAAAATACCTCGATGTTCTTGAAGGATCCCAGGCGGACGACGGTTCTTGGGTTGATCAACATAACTTGCGGCAATGGCGGCCCATGACAACCATCAATGTCTTGCTTGCCTTACAACGGTATGGCCGCTGGTCATCGAATCGATAAGGATGAACCAAACTTCTTGCCAATGTCGGTGGGCGCCGCGCTATACTCATAGCTTATTGGAGCGAGGTCACTCCCGTGGCTATTGATTTCATCATTGAATACGATTGCGTTCCCAAGCGCCGCTTGACTCCTGAAGGCATTCTGGAGCGCATCAAGGAAAAGAAACGCGCCCAAACCGTCATGCGATGGTTTCGAGAAGCCGGCGACGAGCGTCCACCATCCGAAATGGGCTTTGAGTTCAGCCGCAGCGCCCCGGACGAACAGGCGAGTAAACAACTGATCGTCGTGCAGGATTTACTCGATCACGCCGCGGCGCTGGATGCGCATGCCCATCATTGCTCCGCTTGTCCCGCGAATCGAAGTGGTTCTCCTTTTGGCTGTATGGGTTTTATCCAGTATCCCATTAGCGCGCAAACAGAAGCCTGGCTGCTGGATCGACTGCCAGTGCCGGACGAGCCGCTGGTTTGGCTGCTGTTGAAACAGGGCATACAACGGCTCGGCTACGACGGCTCATCCATACGGGCTTTGCGTGAGCTCGACAGCCAAAACGAAGCTGGCGAGCGCGCTTATTTTATGGCCTCCGAAGCGCCGCAGAGGCGCTTGGGCGAACTTCGCGTTACGGGCGATCAAGCGCTTGAGATGATTTTTGGCGTTGGAGATCGCATCATACCAAATCATGCGGGCATACTCTTGTTGTTCTTTGGCGCGATTGACCGCGATTTGGAAGCGGCGGAAATCCAGGAGATTTCGTCATTTGACCGGACTATACGCGAAGGATTCACATTTGAAATGGAAGCGGTCTCTACCGGGCACGAAGGCATTCGCGAGATTATCTCGTTTTTTCATGCTTTGTATTTGGCTTGGAAGCTGGACGTTTCATTGTTCGTCGATGCTTGAGTTCCTACTGAACCCATAGCTATGCCTATCCCCGCGTGGCCAGCGCCAGCAGAACAAGAACCAACAGGATGATTACAATCGCAAAGACAGCATAAAACTGGGCAAAGCGCTTGCGAGCGTCCGATCCTTCTTTGAAGATATCGCTCAGCTTCATGGCGACCATCCGGTCCCTTGCTACAGTCATCCCTCAAAATCAGGATAAATCTATTTTTCGCTGTTTGCAAACGATTTGTCCCAAGACGGGCATAAGAGTTACAATGGCTGCAAAATGGAGATGGCTGTATACACCATGACTGTAATCCCCGAAGGCTACGGCGGATTCCTGCTGGTAGTGAAGAAGGACTGCAACACCTGCCAGTTGATACAACCCGTGATCGCCGAAATGCAGGGGTCTTGCAGGCTGCGCGTGATTTCGCAGGACGACCCGCAGTTCCCGGCGGGGGTCCGCGATGTGAAAGACGATCGCGAGCTTGAACTGTCCTATCGCTTGAACATCGAAACGGTCCCCACGCTGATCACATGCGAAGATGGCCTCGAACAGGAACGCCTTGTCGGCTGGCTGCGGGAGGACTGGCGCCGCCTGACCGGCCTTCCCTCGCTGGGCGCGAAACTCCCCCAATTCAGCCCGGGCTGCGGTTCCAGGATAGTTGAGCCGGGCATGGCGGAGAAGCTCGCTTACAGGTTTGGCGATACGGTTCTGCAGGCGCGCCGCATTGAAGTTGCCGAGATGGAAGACGTCCATGAACTCATGTTTGAGCGTGGCTGGTCCGACGGCTTGCCCTTGGCGCCGCCGACCGAAGATCGCCTTATGCGTATGTTGGGCGGAACAAGCCGCGCGCCGGACGAGATTGTGGGCGTGATCCCGCCGGATCAAGTCTCGTGCACCGTGGAGAAAGTCGCCATCAACGCGGTGATGGCCGGCTGCAAACCCGAATATCTTCCGGTTGTCTTGGCTGCGGTGGAAGCGGCTTGCCTCGACGAATTCTGTATGCACGGGCTGCTGGCGACGACCTATTTTTCGGGTCCTATCATCATCGTCAACGGACCGATCATCAATGAAATCGGGATGAACTGGAGCGCCAATGCGCTGGGACAGGGGAACCGAGCCAATTCGACCATTGGCCGCGCCTTGCAACTGGTGATCCGAAATGTCGGCGGCGGCAAACCCGGGGGCGTCGACCGCGCGGCGCTGGGGCAGCCGGGTAAAGTCGGCTTCTGTTTTCCTGAGCGCGAACATGACTCCTGTTGGGAATCGCTGGCTGTCGAAAGGGGCTTTGCCCCGGAACACTCGACGGTGACATTGTTCGCCGGCGACGGCGTCCACGGCATCGCCGATCAAAAGTCTCGCGAGCCAAAGTCCCTGACGCGCAGCCTTGCCATGACACTGCGAACAGTCAAGCACGGCAAAATCTTTGGCGGGGCCAGCGCGCTTCTGATTGTCACGCCGGAGCACATGCGCGTCTTTCGAGAAGCCGGTTGGAGCAAGGCGCGCTTCCGCGAAGAGCTTGACAAATGTCTGAGCTTCGACGGCTCGGAATTGATTCGCGGCGCCTCCGGTATCGCCGAGGGCATGCCGGAGTCATTTGCGGGGCGTCGATTGACAAAGTTCGGGCCCGATAGTCTGTTAATTGTCCACACCGGCGGTTCCGCCGGCATGTGGTCCGCGGTGATTGGCGGCTGGGCTGCGACCGGATCCAAAGGCAGTTCGCCGGTAACAGTGGCGATCAAGTCTTGATATTGTCATGTAAGTACATAAGGAGCGCAAAATGACCATCATTCTGGACCCAACAGGAGAATTGCAGCCGGCGCGACGCGAGCGATTGCCGCGCCTGCCGGGCTTGGCAGGCGCAACTGTGGCGCTGCTGGATATCTCGAAGCCGCGGGGTGATGTCTTTCTCGATCGCCTGGAGGAACATCTAGGCGACGGCGGCATCGCGGTTCGGCGCTACCAAAAGCCGACGTTCACGCGAATAGCGCCCGCCGATCTCAAGTTTCGCATCGCGCGCGAATGCGACGTGGTGATTGAAGCGCTCGCCGATTGAGGATCCTGTACGTCGTGCAGTGTGCATGACATCAGTGACCTGGAATCGCGCGGCATTCCCGGCGTGTTCATCGCTTCAAGCGAGTTTGTTGAAGCGGCGGAAGCGCAGGGCGCCGCTCTCGGCTTCGCGCCGGCAGCCCACTATGTACCTCATCCCATACAGGATCGAAACGACGCCGAGATTCGACTACTGGCGGATAGAGCCTATGAGGAGATTCTGGCGCAGATTGTGGCAAATGGAGGGATGTGAATCACAGTAAATCCAATTAAGTCGTGCAAAAAAATCTAAACACAGAGGACACAGAAGTAGAACCAAGAAAGAAATGCAGATTTTGCTAAAGCAACGATCTGTAGGGGCGA
>JAPPMO010000098.1 GCA_028873975.1 Chloroflexota bacterium | reverse complement strand
ATGAGTATCTCTTGAAACTGCTCCGTTTGTAAGAATTTAGTATGCGTTTGCCCTACCCGAGCCCCTAACCCGCACGGAATTAAGATCGGATTGCGCTATTGTCTTGAAGTTACTAGGGCGTCGCGAAATACAACTCAATGGTGTGCATTGAGTTCTCATTTTTAATCTATGGTGCAAAAAAGCCCCGTCCCTGATGCTTCGGTGAGGGGGTTTGGGGGTGGGGTAGGCAACCCGCGACCTGTGGTGAATCAAACCCTCACATGCCATGCGCCTTGTACGCAATCCCGTTGGCCTCCTGCATTTCGCGAATGTAGCGGATGATCTTGCTGACGTCCTCGCGCGCAACCTGCGGCTGCGCCGGCATATCCCCATAGGGCCAATGATGCTGCCGCACGCCCGTCGCCGCGGCCAGGTAGAATGCTTGGTCTGAATGATGCCCAGGATTGTAAATGTCATGGATGAGCGGCGGACCCAGCTTCGTGCCGGCCGCGTTCGGACCGTGACAGACCTGGCAATTCATCTTGAAGAGCGCTGCGCCTGCCTGTCCCTCCTCGGACAACTGGGCGGCTACAACATCAACCGTGAACGCTTGACTCTCTTGCATGATATTGGGCAGGATCGCAGCCGCGGCGATCGCCCCCAGCGCGATCGCGCCCATGACGATCAACATCAGCGCCTGCTTCCGTTTCTTCTGTACCCGCGCCTGACTTCGCTTCTTCATGCGCCCCTCCTCGCTGCATCTTTTGGCGGCCTTGTTTTCTCATCCTGCCAAAGTAATAAATTTCGCTTAAATCCATATTACAATTGTCTTACAGCTCTCGCCCAGTCCAGGCTACGCGACCACCCAGTCGCCACTCCCGCCCCAATCCCCGCTACCCTGTCTTCAATTGCGCCTTAACAACCGACCCTCTGCCGCAAACTGCCAAACTGCCGAAAAAATATTTTCTTCGGCGGCATGCCGGCAATCGCGCCGCGGGAGCTTCCCTCATGTGCCGACCAAACTGCCTCAGCCATTGCGATGGGGGGACTGAGGGGGGTAAAATCATCCCCATGACCACCCGCATCATCACCCACGGCAAGCTCACCTGGCTCGACCTGGCGCACCCCAGCCAAGCCGATGTTGACGCCCTGCGCGAGCGCTTCCCCTACTTCCACCCGCTCAACCTCGAGGACATCCGCAGCCCTATCGAACGGCCCAAGCTCGACCAGGACGACGACTACATCTTCGCCGTCATGCACTTCCCGCTTTGGGATTCCCGCCACGAGCTTTCCCGCGCCGCCGAAGTCGATTTCTTCGTCGGCCGCGACTATGTCGTCACCGTGCACAACGGCGCGCTCAAGCCGCTGGCGAACCTGGTCGAACGCTGTCAATCCGACGAAGCCGAGCGCGCCCGTCTGCTCGGTCGCGGCGCCAACCATGCCTTCCACACTATCATCGACGGGTTGGTGGATTACATCTTTCCCATCCTGGGCAAGGTGGACAAACGCATCCACGCCATCGAAGACGCGCTCTTCGAATCCAACGCCAAGCGCGTCATCCAGGAGATCGCTCTGCTGCGCCGCGATATCATCTCCCTGCGCCGCATCATCCGGGGGCAGATCCCTATCGTACAGCAGCTCGAAACTGTCCAGCATCCCATCCTGCACGACGAGATGGAAGCGTACTTCGGCGATATCGCCGATCACCTCTTCAAACTGCGCGATATCGTCGACGAGAATTACGAGATCATCAACAGCTTCGCCGAAACCGCCGATACCTTGGCCAGCTATCGCATCAACGAGGTCATGCGCATCCTCACCGTCATCTCCGTCATCATGCTGCCGCTCACGCTCATTTCCAGCATCTATGGCATGAACATCGAGCTTCCCTTTGCCGACGATCACAACGCCTTTATAATCACCTCTGTCGCCATGTTACTGATCGCCATCCTGATGCTGGTCTATTTCCGAAAACGCAACTGGCTATGACCCCGTCCGCGCTAGCTGAAGCGACCTACATAGACTCCGAGCGCGAGCTCAATCAACTGGTCGATTCCCTGCGCAGGGAGCGCCGCATCGCCTGCGATACCGAATCGAACAGCCTGCATGCCTATCGCGGCAAAATCTGCCTCATCCAACTGTCGACGCCGGATCGGGACGTTTTGATAGACCCGCTGCGTATCGCCGATATCAGCGCCTTGGGCGGGATCTTCGCGGATCCGCAGATCGAGAAGGTCTTCCACGCCTCGGAATACGATCTGATCTGTCTCCAGCGCGATTACAATTTCGATGTGCGTCCCGTCTTCGATACCATGGCAGCGGCTCGCGTCTGCGGTTACAAGCGCATCGGCTTGGGCAACATGCTGGAGGACCTGCTGGGCCTCCGCCACAGCAAAAAGCATCAGACTGCCGATTGGGCGCGGCGTCCGTTGCCGGCCAGCCACCGCCGCTACGCGCAGATGGATACGCGCTACCTGCTGCCCTTGCGCGATATCCTTTACGGTGAGCTGCAACGCGCCGGTCGCCTGGAAGAAGCCTTCGAGTACTTCGCGGACGTCACGGCATTTGAAGTCAAATCGCATGAATTTGACCCGGAGGGCTTCTGGGATTTGTGCCGCCCGAAGGACCTGAGTCCGCGCCAGGCTGCTGTCTTGCGCGAGCTCTACATCCTGCGCGATGAGCTGGCGCAAAACTACGACCAGCCCTCGCACAAGCTGATCGCGAACAAGGCTTTGCTCCAGCTCGCGACTGCATCTCCCCGCGGGCGCAAAGGGCTATTCGGCGTTTCGGGACTGCCGGCCTGGCTGGCGCGCCAAAACGGCGATGAAATCCTGCAAGCGATTTCACACGGAA
Organism: Chloroflexota bacterium; assembly: GCA_028873975.1. Classification (GTDB taxonomy): domain Bacteria; phylum Chloroflexota; class Anaerolineae; order Aggregatilineales; family Phototrophicaceae; genus UBA6055. Next base: position 37,611 of record JAPPMO010000098.1, on the reverse strand, counting down.
ACATAAGCCTCGCGCCGCCAAGACCCCCGCAGCGACTGGCCATCCCGCAAATAATCGTCGACCGCTATAACTTGCTGCACACCTGGCGCAAGGAGCTCGCGCAAGCGCGCGGCTTAGAATCCGATGTCATCTTGAGCAAGCGGAGCATGTGGGCGATCGCCCGCCGCAAACCCGCCTCCGTCGACGACCTGGAGGGGATACCGGGCTTGGGTCCCTGGCGGCGGGCAGCCTATGGCGAGGACTTGCTTTCCGTCGTCAACAGGCCGGGCGGATAGCTTTCACACCATGCCTCGTCACGCTGGCCTGCCGCTCTGGCGCGATCAATCTGTCGAGCAGAAGCTGGACACCTTGCGCGCTCAAATGCTTGATCTCTATCGCTATCAACTTTCACCGGCCTACGCGAGCATCATGACTATGCTGGACGCGCATCAACCGGCGGATGACAAAGAAGCGGCGGATATCGACTTGATCAAGCGCTTGATCGCTGAACATCCCGATATCCTCAGCATGAGCTGCGAAGTCGCTCACATCACCGCCTCGGCTCTGATCGTCGACCGCGCTTCCTTCCGGACGCTGCTGCACTTCCACAAGCGGCTGGGGCGCTGGCTGCAGGTGGGCGGGCACGTCGAATACGAAACGGATATCGCCGCCGCCGCCCTGCGCGAAGCCCGCGAGGAAACCGGCTTGACCGACCTCGAATTTTACCCGGCGTCTGACGCTGCCCCGCCTGTTGACTTTGATGTGCATACCATCCCGCAGCGCCTCATGACCCCCGAGCATCTGCATCTCGATTTTCGCTATCTGCTATTGACGCGACAACCGGAGGCCATAGCGCCGGACGCGGGGGAATCGACTCAAATCCGCTGGATGAGCTTTGACGAGGCGCTGGCGCTTGACGCCGCAATCGACCCGTCGCTGAAGAGACTGCTGCGCAAAGGACAAGCCCTCTTGCGCGATCTGCCCAGCGGCGACTAGCGCCTGACTTTGGAAATACGTCGTAATCTCTTGCTTAATTGCGGCTGGTTTTGCCTAAGGCGCTTGAGGCTGTTATGCTCTGAGAATGATAACGCTCGCGCTAGAAAGGCAGCGGCGAAATGTCCACAACTCGTACCGATCTTTTGCGCGCAATCCGCGACGAGATCGTAAATCTCACGGAGTCCCCGCTATACCAATACCGCGTCGACAACGGCTATTACCCGGTCATCGGCCAAGGCAGCCACTACGCGGACATCATGTTCATTGGCGAAGCCCCGGGCAAAAACGAAGCCGAGCAAGGCCGTCCCTTTTGCGGCGCTTCGGGGCGCGTGCTCGACGAATTGCTCGATTCAATCCAGGTTCGGCGGGAAGATGTGTACGTGACCAATATCGTCAAGGATCGTCCTCCCAATAATCGCGATCCGCAACGGGCCGAGATCGAGCTCTACGCGCCTTTCCTCGAGCGGCAGATCGACATCATCCAGCCCAAGGTCATCGCGACGCTCGGCAGATTCTCCATGGAATTTATCTTGCGCCAATTCGGCTCGATGCAAGCTGGCTTGCGCATCAGCCAGGTGCATGGCACCGTCATCAGAGTTCGCACCGGCTATGGCGAAGCGTCGGTGGCGCCGCTCTTCCATCCCGCCGCGGCGCTTTACAACGCGGGCCAGCGTTCGACCCTGGAGCAAGACTTCCAGGTTTTGAAACAGTTTATTTCTTCATAACCCTCTGGTATAATGGATTCGGCGCCATACCTAGTTGAGAGTCTAAATTCGGAATGGTCTTGGAAAAGCAACTAATCAACGCAGAGAGGTTTCTCGAACTGGTTGAACAACCCCAATATGTAGATCGCGTCGTCGAGCTTGTGGAAGGGGAGATCGTCGAGATGTCATTACCAGGTGGAGAGCACGGCGAAATCCTGACACTGATGGCCACCAAGATTGCGAACTTTGTCTACGAAAATAGTCTGGGCCGCGTCACGGCGGGAGATACAGGATTCATTCTTGAACGGAATCCCGATGGCAGAGACACGGTGCGCGGTATCGACATTGCATTTGTCAGTTTCGTAAAAGCGCCTAATCCGTTTGTCAGCAAGTTAGTTGAAGTCCCTCCCGATTTGGCTGTTGAGGTGATTTCGCCCAGCAACGAAGCGGCTGATATTCGACTGAAGGTCTTGCAACTCCTCAACGCCGGTGCAACATTGGTATGGGTGGTTTATCCCGATAGCAAAATTGTCGATGTCCATTCCGCTTCCGGCGCCAAGACGCTTCACGAGAACGATATACTCTCCGGCGGCGATGCCTTGCCCGGTTTCGAGATCCGGGTTGGAGATATTTTCCCCGCTTGACCTTTGGCTAGCTCTCCCCACAGTCAAAGTGGAAAATACGCTTTAAGCGCAAAATCAATTGACCAAAGTTCCCTACGGGGCGTGTGATGGATCCTAAGCTGGATTCTTTGCTGCAAGTCATCTGGGATTACATGCTCGTCGGCCAGCGCTTGCGCGCCGCTGACTGCATCTTTATGCTCGGCAGCTATGACATCCGCGTGGCGGACTACGCGATTGACCTGTTTCACGAAGGTTACGCGCCTTATCTGCTGTTTTCAGGCGGCGTTATCCAGCGGAACGAAGCGCTTGGCGTCTATTGGGACTTGCCAGAAGCGGACTACTTCGCGCGTCATGCGCTGGCGCGTGATGTTCCGGCTGGGCGCATATTGGTGGAAAACCGCGCCGCCAACACAGGCGAGAATTTCCTGTTTGCCCGGGACTTGCTCCAGCGCAAAGGGTTTGACTTCGAATCTTTCATTCTGGCGCAGAAGCCGTTCATGGAGCGGCGAGTGCTGGCGACCGCGCAAAAGCTTTGGCGCGACTTGGACTTTGTCGTGACGTCGCCGCCGATATCCTGCGCCGACTACCTGGACGGCGATTTGCCGCGCGACGCTTTGATTCAGTACATCGTTGGCGATTTCCAACGGGTCAAGGTCTATGGCGACAAGGGTTTTCAAATGCCTCAGCATATCCCTGACGAAGCATGGGACGCATTCGAAAAGCTCTGCGCGCTGGGCTATAACCAGCGACTCGCGAAACCTTGAGGGCTACCTCAACGGATGTTCATGCCTTGGACCCTGCACATCATCCGGTATCGGACACTTGTACGGCGTCTCCGCAACGACAGCCTTGAACTCGGCTTGCGCGGCGGCCAGCTTCTCCGGCGAAAGAACCAGTTCAGCGGCCGACAGCGCCATGACTTTGGCGGCGTACATCATGCCTTTGTGCCCGATTGATGTCCGCCCGGTCGCGACAACGCCCCAGGAATGCGCCGCGGCGCGGCTGGCCCAAGTCGCGGTCTGCAACATGCTGCAAGGCGCGTGCCAACTCATGTCGCCCATGTCCGTTGAGCCCGGGGAAACATCACCCTTGTCGCGGCTCGGCAGCACATCGCCAATCAGCGCTTGATTGGCCGCCTGCGGATCGACGCCGTAGCGATCGACCAATGTCTTGACGTTGGCGTCGCCAAAATGGGCATTGATGCGCGCGGCGTATGCTCGCTCCTCATCGCTGAAGTCGATGCCGCCCAATGCCCGCATCACATCAGTTTGCAAGTCGGCCAGCACTTCGTTGGACAGGACGCGAGTCGAGCCGGATTTGTAGACGATCTCAACTTCGGTATCGGTCATCATGGCCGCGCCTTCCGCAATGCGGATCACGCGCTGGCAGACGTCGTCGAGGTTTTGCGGATCGTGCGCGCGCACGTAATAGTAGCTCTCGGCGTAGTCCGGCACGACGTTTGGCGCCAGCCCGCCACTGAGGATGACATAGTGCAGCCGCACGTCATCAGTGACGTGCTCGCGCAGATAGTTGACGCCAATGTTCATCAACTCCAGCGCGTCGAGGGCGGAACGTCCGGAATGCGGGTCAGCGGCGGCATGAGCCGATTTGCCCTTGAAACGAAAGTAATAGCGGTTCACGCTAAGCATGCTGCCTTTCATCGCAGTATTGATATACCAGGGGTGCCAGTTGAAGGTCGCGTCGAGATCGTCGAATGCGCCGGCGCGCCCCATGAAGACCTTGCCGCTGCCGCCTTCTTCGGCCGGGCAACCATAATAGCGAACGGCGCCGGCGCGGCCGGTGCTTTCCAGCCATTCCTTAAATGCAAGCGCAGCCGCCAGGCAGCCCGTGCCGAGGAGATTATGCCCGCAGCCATGGCCCGGGTCCCCCGCGCTGATCGGGTCGGGGCTGTGCTGATCCTTCTGGGACAAGCCCGGCAAGGCGTCATATTCACCGGCAAAGGCGATGACGGGCTTGCCCGCGCCCCACTCCGCCGCGAAGGCCGTGCTTAAGCCCCCGATATCCCAAGTGACGCGAAAACCTTCCGATTCCAGGAAGTCCGCTTGCAGCTTCGACGCCTTGAATTCCAGAAACTGTAACTCGGGATTATCCCATATTTCGTCTGCCATGGTAGTGAAGCGGATTTGATGTTCGTCGAGCCAGTCGACAATATCCTGTTTCGCGCGCATGTCCTTCTTCCTTGTCAGTGACGATTTATGCCGCGATGATAACCCGAAGCCGCAGTCATCGCTACAGCAGGCTGAGGCGCCCGCCTGCCTTCACAATATGAAAAAAGGCGGAAGCCCCAGCCCGTTCCGGGACCGAACGAGTCAACTGGAATGATTGCCCTAAACGTTTACGGTTGCGATCACCTGTTGATTGGGGTCTTTGGTTCTTTCTGAAGGCAAGAGGTCAATGGCGGAGTCCGGCAGAGCCAGGGTAAGCGCGCGGAAGCCGAGGCGATGCCCCATGTCGCGAATGGCCACCAGAAGTTGTGTGCTCAAGTGGCGCGGCGACCAGCAATATACCTCGGCATGGCGCGCATTGTAGAGCTGCTGGTGGAAACAAACCAGCGCCTCGTGACCGGATGCGTTAACGTACTGCCGGTATTTGCTGCGTTCGACTATCTGCGGAATGCCTTTCCAGTGTTCTCGCCATTCCGCTTCCCATTGGGCGCGCGGGCTGGTCATGCGGCCCACAGCCATTGCCCAGCCGTCGATCATGCTTGCGCTGGTATTGTCATAGTCCTGGCTCTTGTAGAAGCTTTGACCGATTTGCGCCGAGAAGGTGTATCGGGTTAGGCGAAACGCTTCATTGGCGCCGAAATAGGTGCGATAATATGTCGCCAGTGATTTATCGTACTCTGGATAGGCCACGGAAAGGCGTCCTGGCGGGCGGGCGTCAGCCAAGATCGCGTCCGCAAGCGTCTGATGCGCTTCGTCAGCGCAACTTTCGTCGACGATCATTTGCGCAAGGTGCAAATGGCTGTTCATGGGCGTCAACTCTCGGTTGAAAAACGCTTCGGCATAAGCCAGAACCCGCCCCTCGTCCGCTACGACGTAAGCGTAGCCGTTGCCACTGAGGAGATGATTCAGCCAAATTGCCCCGGTTTCCAGCGACATCCACGCCCCGCCATGCAACCAGCGTTCGTAGATGGTCAGCGCATCGTAGGGCAAATCTTCCACGTTTCCGCGCGCATCCATGCGCTGCCACAGGGAAACGCCGCTGACAAAGAGATCCACGATATGGCGCGCGTCATCGAGCGTGGCTTGACGAACTTGCATAACAAGTCTTCTTCAAACGATAGTGTCTACAGCTTTGCAGGATTCTCTTATATTATAGCGCAAAGGCGCCGCCTGGACGATACGGTTTGCGCTTCAGGCAGGGCAATTGCTTCAAACTATCTTTTCAACACAGAGAACGCAGAGCGCACAGAGTTCGTTGGTGTTCAGACGACATTTCTTCTAAAATCCGAGACTAAGCATAAGAAAGAGTGATAAGTGAAACGTGATATTTCACTCGAAATCACAGTTGAAATAAGACATTTTATGTTTTTCTCTGCGCCCTCTGTGTTCTCTGTAGTTAATATTCGGTTTAGGTTCCCATAATTTCAGTGGCTATCATTTTGAATTGATTGCCCTACGCTTCGGGAGTTTGTCGATCAATGCTGCTGGCTTTTGATATAGGCAATACCAATATCCACATGGGCTTGTGGGACGGCGAGCGTTGGCGCCTGTCATGGCGGGCTCGCACGGTTGCTGAGAAGACGCCGGACGAGTACGCGGTTTTAGTGCGGAATTTCCTGTCTACGGCCGATGTCGCCCATCAGCGGATCGGGGGCGTTGTCATGAGCAGCGTTGTTCCAGCGTTGACGCCTACCTTCCAGGAATTGACTTGGCGGTATCTGGCGATCGAAGCGCTGACGGTCAACAGCGCGACGCCCTTGGGCATCGAAATCGCTATTGACATGCCCGAACAAGCCGGCGCCGATCGCTTGTGCAACGCTGTGGCGCTTTCGCAACTCTTCGGCGCGCCGGCAGTCAGTGTAGACTTCGGCACCTCAACGAACTTTGATGTGCTTTCAGCGGATAACGAATACATAGGAGGCGCATTGTCGCTGGGCATCGGCCTCGCCCACGATGCGCTGGTGAGCCGCGCCGCCCAATTGCACAAAGTGGAGTTAGTACCGCCGCCGAATCCGATTGGCCGCAATACGATGCATGCGATGCAATCTGGCATATTCTGGGGCTACGTCGGCATGATCGACAGTCTGCTGCTTCGCATACTTAGGGAGCTTGATTGCGAGGAAACCCAGGTCGTGGCGACGGGCGGATTGGCGCCGCTGTTCAAAACGCATATTAAGCGGATCAGCCATGTCGCGCCCGAATTGACGCTGGACGGTTTGCGTCTGATCTACGATTTGAATCGCGTAAAATGAAAATGCCCCAAGCGGGGCATGTGATTTGCTCCGTAGCTTGGACTTGAACCAAGAACCGATCGGTTAACAGCCGATTGCTCTGCCAATTGAGCTACTACGGAATGATGATGCAGTATAATATCAGACAGAAAATCGACTGTCAAGATATTTTCCCGCATGGGCAGGGCAATCGCATCAAATTTTTTCAACACAGAGTGCGCAGAGCGCACAGAGTTCGTTGGTGTTCAGACGACATTTCTTCTAAAATCCGGGACTAAGCATAAGAAAGGGTTATAAGCGAAACGTGATTTTTCACCCGAAAACGCACTTGAAATAAGACATTTTGTGTTTTTCTCTGTGTCCTCTGTGTTCTCTGTGGTTAATATTTGGTTTAGATTCCCACCATTTCAGCCGCTATCATTTTGATGCAATTGCCCTGCCGCATGGGGAAGCAGTGCTTTGCGCAATTCATGAAAGTGAAGACTCCCTTTGATCGAGATTCGACCTCTAGCTGACCGACGCGAATTTGACGACTTCTTCCGTTTCCCCTGGCGCCATTACGCGGCAGACCCGAATTGGGTGCCGCCCTTGCTTTCCATGCGGCGTCAATTGCTGGACAAAGCCAAGCATCCCGCCTGGCAATACATGGAGGGCGAATATCTTGCGGCTTGGCGAGGCAGCCGTATGCTGGGAACGGTTGTCGCTTTCATCAACCACGAACACAATCGTTACCAGGACGAGAATATCGGTTTCTTCGGCATGTTCGAGACGGTCGACGAGCCGGAGGTTGCTCACGCTTTGCTCGAAGCCGCCTGCCATTGGGTGAAAGAAAGGGGCGCTGCAGCCATACGCGGACCCGCGACATTTACGACCAACGAGGAATGCGGATTGCTCATCGACAACTTCTCCCGCCCCGTGATTATGATGCCCTATAACCCGCCTTTCTATCAGAAACTGCTAGAGTCCGCGGGTTTCGAAAAGGCGATGGATCTGCATTGCTTGTACATGGATCGCGACTTGATTGAAGCCAACGATACTTTGACTCGTCTGGAACGGTTGGTTGGCCGCGCGGCCAAGCGCAGCGGTATTAGCGTGCGCAAGTTCAACGGGCGCGACAAGAAAAACGAATTCAGGCGCTTTCGGGAAATATACAATGCCGCCTGGGAACAGAATTGGGGATTCATCCCAATGAACGAGGCGGAATTGCAGGCTTTGGTAGACGACTTGGGGATGCTGGTGGAGCCAGACCTGGCATGTTTCGCCGAAATCGCTGGCGAGCCAGTCGGCTTTGCGCTCTCGATTCCCAATTTCAACGAGCCGCTGCAGCGCGCCTATCCGCGGCCGGGACTGCCGGAAGTTCTGACGATGGCGCAGGTGGCTTGGCACTGGAAGATCCGAAAGTCGATCCGCGGCGTGCGTATGCCCTTGATGGGCGTCAAAAAAGAATACCGCAATAGAGGCGTCGAGTTGGCGATGTTTCTGGCTTTGATGAAGGCGCTATTGCCTTCGCAATATGACTATCTGGATTCCGGCTGGATTCTGGAGACAAACCCGTTGATTGGCATCAGCGTCAATTTGGGCAGCAAAATCTACAAGACTCACCGTTTCTATCAGAAGGCGCTTGCCCCTTAACGGCCGCCGAACTGGCTCATTACTTGTCGAGTTGCGGATGCGGCGCTGGCTTCGCCATGCAAGACCCGGGCAAAAGCCTCTTGCATGATCCGCGGGGCAGAGCCGCCCTCGCTTTCCGGCAGGGGCAAAATACCCTTGTACAAGAGGTCTTCAAAGAATTGATGATCGACGTTTTCCGGCAAGCTATCCCGCAATATCGCGGGCTGCGTGGGCAGTTGATACAGCGCCTTTGCGAATTCGGCATGAAACGCGGGCTCGGTCATCCATTCCAGAAAACGAGCCGAGAGCGTCTGGCGGGTTTGATCGGGCGTGATGATTACCCACAGCCAGCCATCGCGCGTTGCCAGGCTTTCGCCATTGGTGGTTGGTATGTTGGATGGGAACAATTTGATGTCATGCTGGTCCAGCATTGACAAGTATTCGCTTGAAGCAAATACGGCCACCTTCGCCGGATCTGCGCCGCTGACAAATTCCGGCCGATAATCGGCGGGTGCCTGATAGCTGAGTACGTCGATCGGAATAAGCCCTTGCTTTACAAGTTGCTCATAGAACTCCAAAACGGCAAAAAGCGCGCCTTCATCAATTGCGACGACATCGTTGCGGGAAGCGGAACCGCCCGCGGCCAGATATTGAAGATAAAATGTTTGGTTCAAGCCGGTGCTGCGCGCTGCCGGGAAAAGTAGCGTAGCGCCGTGAGAAAGCACATCGTCGAAACGGACCCCAAGCGCCGCATCGGCCAGCGGCTGCGTAGAGACCGCGTGCAATACTTCAAAGAAATATGGCAAGCCATACAGCGCCATGCCGCCGTCCTGCGGGATCTGGCCGAATTCCAGCGCGATTCCCAGGTCGCTAATGAGCGCCGACGAGAACAGAGTCTCCATCGAGTACAGATACTGCCGCGCCTGCGTCGGCGTGAAGTCGCGCCGGCGGATCAGAGCGACATCCGGCAGGGCGCCGGGGGCTACCTCGCTTGCGGAGCGAATAGACGACATGATTCCTCCGGTCACGCCAACATCCTTGATGCGGTATTCGACGTCTATGTTGTTGTTGGAGGAGAAGATGCTTGTGTGTTCTTGCAAGAGCGCAAAAGCGAGGCCGGATTCGTCGGATATCAGCGGAACCGGCAGCCAGGCTTGCAGCGGTTGTTCCCGCGCGTCAACCTGGGAAGGCGGATTCTCTTGCGCGGTTACTTGAGTTTCGGTCAAACACCATAAAGAAAATAGAAGCGCCGCCAAAGCCAGTGTGGTCTGCGCTGTTTTCCGGGTGATTCCCCTGCGTAGCGTCAGGCGAAATGAGCCTGTCAATGTCATACCGCCCAACTGCCGGCTGGCATTCCCTCCCTGGCCGTGGTGGCAACAGGCAAGCGGTGATAGCGCGCTGCGATTGAAAAGTGCGTCTTCTTCCCGTCGCCTTGGCAGCAGCGTTGCCCATTTCATTTGCTTATTCCCGCCTGTCGCCATCCGCGCCATTGAGATGCAAGAATACCTCTTCCCTCGTGCGCGCGATAGTAATCATGCCCTGGTAACCGGCGCCGAGGTAGGGGCTTGCCTGCAACGCTGCAATGATGCCTTGCCATAGACCGCCAAAGCAAATGAAAGGTCGGTCCGGGATGCCGCCGATGCGCATCAATTCCCAGGTCTCGGCGATCTCGTGCAAGGTGCCGGTTCCGCCGGGCATCGCCAAATAGGCATCGGCTTGTTCGACCATGTACAAGAGACGATCTCGCAGGTCCGCAAAGTGTACGATTTCGCAATTGTAGGCGTTTGGCTCTACGTTGAAACGCTTGCCGATCTGGTCGGTGGTCACGCCGATCACGTGCCCGTCTGCTTGACGCGCGCCTTTGCTGACCGCTTCCATCATGCCGTAATAACCGCCGGTCATGACCTTGTAACCCGCGCGAGCGAGGCCCGCGCCGATTTCGACCGCCGTATCATACAGGGGTTGGTCTGGGCGGACTTGGGAGCTGCCAAACACGGTGATCGTCTTCATTCTTCCTCGTTCGCGTGTTACGGTCGGCACAAGATTCGAGTATAGCAGACATCGGCACGGGCGCTAATGTTGGTAATGTATCGAATTCGGTTGAAATTCAAATGAGCCGCATTCAGTTTCACCACAAAGACACGAAGGACACAAAGAATAGGACTATTTCGCAAGCAATTCTCAGTGTCCTCGGTGTTCGCGGTGCTTAGAAAAATCTGATGTGATTGCTCTGGTATAAGCGGTTTTCTAATGCAACTCTCATCGTCAAAATGCCGTAGCTAGAGATACCCCTTAGATTTAGGGCAGGGCAATTGCATCAAAATGTGGCGACTGACATGGTACGAAATTGGACTGATTATTAACCACCGAGGGCACCGAGAAAAGCAACGGAACATAGCTCATGTTATGTTTCAGGCTTGCTTTTCAACCACAAATGAAGTTTCGCTGGCGACCTCGCCGTATTCAGGTGACGGAATTAGAGGGACAGCCGACAAATAAGCTTAAACTCGGTGCTGCCGGTCAGTGTCTACGCGACCCTCGGTGTCCTCGGTGGTGAAAAAATTATTTTGATGCGATTGCCCTTAGATTTAGGGGGGAAACTTGCTGTCTTTGTGATGTATAGTAAGGCTGTGGACCAACGTGTTGATAAAGGAGAGACAATGTTCACAAGATGGATCTACATCGCGCTGGCGATCGCGGTTCTTGCGCTTGCGCCTGTCGTTGGCGCGCAAACGGACCAGACAAGCCATGTGATTTGCGGTGATCTTGCGGAGGCGGACTGCCAGATTCTCCGCGATAATAAGACGGTGATGGATGCCGTCTCTTCCTTCGCGTTCGGCATGTCGATGACCTTGGATTATGCGGGGCTTGACGACTCCTATGCGATGAGCCTGTCCGTGGACGGGCAAGGCGGATTCGCCATCGCTCCCGAGGCGCTGGCGGGCGTCCTGGCATTGGAAGAGCAGCTGAACAACTCCTCTGGCCTGTCGCTGCCGGAAGACGCGATTGCGCAGTTGGATGCCTTCATAGCCGGGCTGACCGGAGAGATTCGTGCTGATATACAACTGGCTGCCGATGGGGAAAGTAGCGACATCCCCCTTCATCTGCTCATGAAAGACGGCGTAATTGTTCTTGGCGCCGGCGCGCTGGGAGAGTTGATGGACCAGCCCATGGAAGGCATGGAATGGATCGGGCTGGACGCCAATGGCATGATGTCGCTGCTGGCTTCCGACCCGGACATGACCGACTTGCTCGGGATTGGCGCGGACCAAGAATTGCCCGCTGACGCCGGCAGCTGGGCGGATGTTGAAGAAGCTGCGACAACAATCACCCGTTTAGCCAACAGCGAAGTGAATGGACTTGCAGTGGCCGTCTTTGAAAGCTCGCTGGAAATGAACCACTTCGCGGACATGGTCGTCGAAGCCTACCAAGGCACGACCGCGCTGGATGCGGCCGAGATCGCCGCCATGCGCCAGCAATTGGACAACGCGACGCTGAACATGCGGCAGTCCATCGGCTTGAGCGATCATTATACCTATCGCACGGAACTGTCTATGGAGATGGACGGCGCAAGCGAAATGTCAATGGCATTGACCTTGGATCAGAGCGACTTCAACGAACCAGTGATCGTCGAGATTCCCCAAGACGCGTTCATCTTGCCGCTGGCAATGATGATGCAAATGGGCAACTAGCCCGCGCAATAGACGGGGCGAGCGCCGCCGCTCGCCCCATTGATTCTGACTTATTCGCCGCGCATGATCGGAGAGGGTGGGATTCGAACCCACGGTACCCCGGAGGGTACAACTGTTTTCGAGACAGTCCCAATCGTCCACTCTGGCACCTCTCCCACAGCAGCGCCCCAGTATACACTCCCCGCAGAAAATGAAAACACTATCTTTGTCGAAGCGCGTGGCGCGCTAGGCTTGCCCGCTGGCGCGCAGCTTGCGAAAAAACGCGCGTATTTGTTCAGCTGCCTCTTCCGCGAGAACGCCATGTTCGACTTGCGTGTGGTGGTTGAGTCGATGGTGCCTTGTGACATCCATAACGCTGCCGGCGGCGCCGGCTTTGGGATCGATAGCCGCATAGACCAGACGCGGCACGCGGGCCAAGACCAGAGCGCCGGCGCACATCGCGCAGGGTTCCAGCGTACAGTAGAGTGTCACGTTCTCCAGCCGCCATTGACCCAGAAAATTGGCCGCCTGCCTCAAAGCGATCATCTCGGCGTGGGCGGTTGGGTCTTGGTCAGCTTCGCGGCGGTTGTAGCCACGCCCGATGATCCGACCTTTATGCACTGCGATCGCCCCGATCGGCACGTCGTCGGACTCTAAAGCATTTTCCGCCTCGCGCAGGGCGGCGCGCATCCATTTGCGGTCGTCATCGGTGATCGGCATGGCTAAAAAAGGTTCATCTGCTGTGGCTTGTCGACATCATTGTCGTCAGCGCCGGAATCGACGGGGGCTTCATTGTCGCTTGCTTCGTTTTCCCCCGCGGCCAAACTGTCTTCGAAGGTCAGGGGGTCGGGTTCGTCATTACTTTCGCTCGTTTCGCTCGTTTCGATGTTTTCAAGCGCGGCGGCTCCCAACGCGCTTCCGGGTTCAACCGGCTCTTGTTTCGGGTCAATCGGCACAGGCTGATCGTCGGCGTCGGCAGGACTCTCGTTTATTCGAGTACAGACCGGGCAAAGACATTCCGCCGCGTGCGGCAGTGTATGCTCCAGGATCTCCATGTCCGCCATAAGATCCGAGCCAAGTTTATCGGCATGCTTGGTCGCTTCGACGCGCAATTGCGCCAATTCGTCTTCGCTGAATCCGACATCAATCATGACCGCGGTCAAGGTAGGCAAGGTCACGCGGTCATCTTGACGCAAGACATGCTTGTATTGCTCGCGCAGGCTGCGGATCCATTCTTCAAAAAAGACGCTGCGTTGGTCCATTGTTCCCAGTCCTCGACAAACGCGCTCGCGCTGGTTTATCAAGTGAAGCTCGCAAAATACGCTCCAGCCCGACCGTTTGGCTCGCTAATCCGCGCGCAGGAAGAGCGCCTGACCATGACGAAGGTCCTCCAGCCGCAAGCTGCCGTTTTTGACGACATACTGCTTGCCGCCGAGCAGATCGGTAAGTGTCCTGCCGTCAGCGATGTTGGCCAAAACCATATCGAGCTTGACGGCGGGCCCGCCGTCCGCGCCTCGGAAAGCGACCACGATTATTTGTTGAGCGAGGGATTGCCGCTGAAAGGCGATCAGATCGCCCTCCGCATACAAGTTTTGGAACCCGCCATTTTTGAGTGCCTCAGAGCGCTTGCGAATGCGGATCAGCTTTTGGTGGAAAGCGCGCAAATCGCGATCCCATTCACGCTCATCCCAGGGCATGCAGCGGCGATTATCCGGATCGTGTCCACCGTCCAAACCGACTTCGTCGCCATAGTAGATGCAAGGCGCGCCCGGGAAGCCCATCAGCAGCGCCGCGCCGGCTTTGACCAAGTCGCGGTCTCCTTCTGTGACGCGCAAGGGACGGCTGATGTCGTGGCTGCCGATCTGGTTGAACTGCTGCAGAGCGATGACATAGGGAATGGCTGTCAAGTATTGTCGCCATTGCAAAGCCAGATCTTCCGTCGGCAGCGGATTGCGATCGCCGAAAGGCTCGTTTTGCGCGACGCCGTGATCGCCCTTGCCCAGCCAGCGGCGAACGGGCGTGTTGAATCCCTGGTAGTTCATCGACGCGTCCAACTCATCGCCCTGCAGGTGGGCGCTGCTGTCCTGGAAGAATTCTCCCATCATGTACGCGCGCGGATTCTCCTCTTTGACAGCCGCGCGCATGTCCCGCCAGACCTCGCTGTCGCACTGCGTATGCCAGAAATTGCCGGTCATATTGGCGACATCGAGGCGGTAGCCGTCAATGCTGTACGGCGGCCGCAGCCATTTGCGCATGGAACTGTCCGCGTCGCGGTAAATCTGCCCCCGCAGCTGCTGGCTGTTGTAATTGAGCTTTGCCAAGTATTTTATGCCAAGCCAGCTCGCAATTTCACCGGTATCGGGATGTCTATAGAAGTACTGGCCAGATTGACAATCCGGGTCTTCCCTGGCAGCCAATACCCAGGGATGGCAGAAGCCGATATGGTTGGGCGTGAAATCCAGGATCAGCTTCATGTCGCGCGCGCTCATCGCCCGGCGCAGATCTCGCAGTGCCTCGTCCCCGCCGAGGCAATCAGCAATTCGATTGAAATCACGAACGAGATAAAAGTGATTGGTTTCGGCATCAAAGATCGGGTTGAGATAGATCGCGGTCACGCCCAGGTCTTCCAGATAATCCAGGTTGTGCGTGACGCCTTGCAAATCCCCGCCGAAGAAATCGACATTGCCCGCTTCTTCAAACGGACGCGGCAGATCGCCCCATTCGCGCTTGATGACCGGCTGGCCCATCAAGGTTGGCTCACCGGTTTGGCGGTCATTGGCGGGCTCGCCATTGGCAAAGCGCTCGGGAAAGATCTGATAGAAGATCTGCTCCCGAACCCATAATGGCGCGGCATAGTCGCCGAGAACGGTAAAATTGAACCAGTCGGGGCTGTCGACGGGGCTGATGCCGAACTGATTGAAATAGAAAGAACCCGCCTCGGTCAAGAAATGGAAACAGTAGTTGTTGTGGTGCATGGTGATCGGCAATTCGGCTGACCACCAGTCGTAATATTGATCGGAACCGGACTTTGTCATTCGTATCCGCCGCCACTCGCCGTCGGGTCGGCTGCGCAAATACAGGGCGCGGATATCAGCTGCCGAGGATACGCGGATACGCGCCGTGATCGTTTCGCCGATATCTGGCAGTGGATTGCTGAGGTAGCGCTCCGAACTATCGTGATGAACGTAGCGCGTCCAATTTGCTAAGACGCTCATTGGCCAGTTTCCTTTTGTTGTTTTGGATGTCGCTGATAAAGCCAGGTGAAATGACGTAACGAGTCCTGGCCGGGATGCGCGTAAGCCCCCTCGGTAAAGCGCCAGGTCCAGTTTCCAGCCTCTTTTCCCGGCGTATTCATGCGCGCGTCCCCTGACAGACCGAGCAGATCTTGCATCGGCATGATAAATGCCTGCGCCGGCGAACGCATCCCCATCCGCGCCAATGTCCAGACGATATCATGCACATCGTGCCCGAGGTACTCTTTCACGAAGCTGCGAGTGTTATCGTCAAGCTCGCTAGCCCACCAGCCGCGCGTGGTGTTGTTGTCGTGCGTGCCAGTGTAAACGATACAGTTTCGCGGATGATTATGCGGCAAGAATGGATTGGCTGGGTCGCTGAAGGCGAATTGCAGCACCTTCATGCCGGGCAAGCCGAAGTCGTCGCGCAGCTTCTCGACGCCCGGGGTGATGACTCCCAGGTCTTCGGCGATGATCGGCAAGTCGCCCAGGTTCCTTTCCAAAGCCTGGAAGAAGGCGGCGCCCGGTCCCGCTGTCCATTTGCCCTTGACCGCGGTTGCTTCGCTCGACGGTATTTCCCAGTAAGCCTCGAAGCCGCGGAAATGATCGACGCGGATGAAGTCCACCAGCCGCAACAGCGTTTCGATGCGATGAATCCACCATTGATAGCCTTCGGCAGCCATGACTTCCCAGCGATAGAGCGGATTGCCCCAGCGCTGCCCGGTCGGGCTGAAATAATCCGGCGGCACGCCGGCCACAACCGTTGGATTGCCCCGCCCGTCCAGGAAGTACTCGCGCTGATTCGCCCAAACATCGGCGCTGTCATGGGCGACGAAGATGGGCAGATCTCCGATCAACTGCAAGCCTCTGCTGTTGGCGTATGCTTTGAGCGCAGACCATTGCCGATAGAACAGCCATTGCCGGAAGCGCTCCAAACTGATTTGACCGGCGCAACTCTTCTTTGCATCCGCAAGCGCTTGTTTATCGCGGCGCAGGAGCGCGCTTTCCCATTCGATCCAGGGACGCAGCTTGTGCTGCCGCTTCAAAGCGGCGAATAGGGCGAAATCATCAAGCCAAGCGCTGTTCTCGTTCACGAACTCTTCGTAATCATAGTTCAGCTGCGGACTCGCGCCCCCCGCGAAGTTGCGCTGCGCCAGCGCGAGCTTCTGGTTGTGGTAGGGAATGATCCAGCCGAAATCGACCTGTTCCCGCGGGAAGGGCGGAACGTCCGCCAAATCGCCTTTCTCCAGCAGGCCGTCCTCGACGAGCTTGTCCAGACTGATCAGATTGGGATTGCCGGCAAATGCGGACAGCGTTTGATAGGGAGAATCTCCATAACTGGTTGGTCCGAGGGGCAGCACTTGCCAGATCGATTGCCCCTGCGCTTCCAGCCAGTCTACAAAGCGATAGGCCGAGGCGCCCAGATCTCCGATACCGTAATTGCCCGGCAGGGAGCTAGGGTGAAGCAAGATGCCGCTGGAACGCGGAAGTGAGAACATGAAGAATTGCCCGGGCAGAAAATTGGCGCTTCAGTTGATCATGGCATAGTAATTTAGAATGGAGGCAGACGCAATGATTAGCGTCCCCCTCCGCGCTCGCCAGTTCGTCGGAATCTGGATAGGGTATCCTTTTCGGTTGAAATTCCATGGAGCCACATTCAATTTCACCACGAAGACACGAAGCACACAAAGAAAAGGACTATTTCGCAACCAATTCTCGGTGTCGGAGGGCTGTGTCTACGCGCCCCTCGGTGGTTAAGCTTTTTGTTTCAACCGATTTCGATACAGTACTGGAAGCTGTGACTATTGGAAACCTTGCCGCCGGCGCATTAAGTGCGTTTCGCTCTCATAAGGCGCGTCAAGGTCTTTGACAGCAATTTTCGGATTATACCCGTTCTCAATGGGCACGCAGCATGTCTGTCACAGCCCCTGCCAGGTCGGATATCGAGCGCGTTTGCTCTTCACCGTCGCGCAGCCTGCGAAGCTTGACCGCCCCGGCTTCAATTTCATCGGGACCCGCTATGGCGACGATGGGAATGCCCTTCTTGTCGGCATAGCTGAACTGCCGACCCAGTTTGCGCGGCTCGAAGTAGAGTTCGGTGTTGATGCCGGCGTCGCGCAATTGATTGGCGATTGTCATGGATAGCTTGCTTGTCTCTCGGCTGAAGACAGCCACCAGCACCTGAACCAGCGTGCCGCCCAGATGCGCGGGATACAGATCAAGCTCATCCATCAAGTCAATGATGCGCTCAATGCCAAACGAGGTGCCGGTTGTAGGCAAGCTCTGTTTGCGGAACATGCCGATCAGTTCATCGTAACGTCCGCCGCCGGTGACGCTGCCCAGGTTTGGCTGAGAAATCACGGTCTCGAAAATGGGACCCGTATAATACCCGAGGCCGCGGACCATGGTGAAATCGAAGTCGTAGCATCTGGTCGGGATGCCGGAATCGGACAATAGATTTGCCAGCCCGCGCAGATCCTCCAGCCCGTTGTCGCCGGCGCCGATCGCATCTGCGATCAGGTTCAGGTTTCCACTGCCCGGCTCGTATGCTTGCAGCAGATCCATCATCCGGCTGACGGCGTCGGGCTGGACTGCGCGTTCGATCAGTTCTTGACGCACGCCCTCGGCGCCTATCTTGTCGAATTTGTCCACGCTGCGATATAGATCGGGCAACTGCGCATCCGGCAGGCCGGAAAATTCTCCAATGGCTGCCAGCAGTTTGCGGTGATTGATTTTGATGGTGAATTGCGGAAACTGCAAGCGATCCAGGATACGGTGCATCATCGTCACGATTTCGGCGTCAGCCTCAATGCCAGCGACGCCGACGATATCCGCGTCGCATTGACAGAATTCGCGATAGCGCCCTCTTTGCGGTCGTTCTCCACGGAATACCGGCGCGATATGATAGCGCTTGAAAGGGAAGCTCAGTTCGCTCTCGTACTGTGCGACAACTCGCGCCAGAGGAACGGTCAAATCGTAGCGCATCGCAAGCGGGTCCTTACTGCTGCGCCCGTGCTGCGCGCTGAAAATCAGTTTCTCAGCATCTTCGCCATATTTGCCGAGTAATGTCTCGCGCAATTCGAGGATGGGTGTATCAAGCGGTTCGAATCCGAAGCGATGAAATACATCGGTGATGGCCTCAATGACATATTGGCGACGCAACATGGTCTCCGGCAAAAAATCGCGGAATCCCTTTGGCGTTCGGGGATTGATGATTTTATTCATTGACGGTCCTCTTGTTGCGAATCGAAGAACGCAGCAAAAAACGTCGGACTTGGCTTGTGCTTGGGAAGGATAAAGCTGTTGGGCGAATGCGAAAAGGGGCGACTCAATAGTCCGCCCCTTTGACGCTTGCCTCGTACACTCGGCAATTTGGACTTTCTAGGCCATGGACCTTGCGGCTAGAGCCTGCCGCTTGACTTCTTCGATTTGATCATAGTGACCGACCTCGTGCGACAGTCCAAAAAGGAAGGCGGCTGGCGCATTCATGTTGCCAAATCGCGCGGCAAATCGCTCTGAAACGACGCGATGCACATCAAGAAACGGTCGATCTGGCCAGGTCTCGAGGTAGGCATTGCGCATGCGCCGGCTTTCCTCGAGCCGCTGACGGACTTTGGCGACCGTTGTCATATCCCGCCAGGGCGTCTCGTACCGGGGCCGTTCGGAAGCGGCCACGCCCCGAGCAAGCAGGGAACTGAAGGCGGCCGCTTCTTCGGTGCTGGCGGTGACGTGAGCGATCAGATGTCCGAAAGTCCAGCCGATTCTCTCTTCGCCATCTACCGCATAGGGATCATCTGCTTTCGGATCTTTGGGACTGTTTACGATATCCGCATCGGTCAATCCGTCCAGCAGCGAGAGCAAGAAGTCAATACTTTTGTCGCTAAATTCGCGCAGCGCCGCTGCGTCGATATTTTCGCGCTCCGCGTAGTCCAGGTAGGTTATTTCGCCGTTTTGCATCGGTGCAAAATCTATCATTTGCATACTCCCGTGATAGTTGTGCCGCAGCCCCTTCACATTACGGATGATCTTAACGTTATCAAACTTACTTGCCCCAGGGCAATCGCATCAGAATAAACATCGCTGCAACTTAGCCAAAGCAGGCTCAAATTTAACCACCGAGGACACCGAGAAAAGCAACGGAACATAGCTCATCTTATGTTTCAGGCTTGCTTTTCAGCTACAAATGAAGTTCCGCTGGCGACCTCGCCGTATTCAGGTGACGGAATTAGAGGGAAAGCGGACAAAGGACCCTAAACTCGGTGATCTCGGTGTCGAAGGGCAGTGTCTACGCGCCCCTCGGTGGTGAAAAAACAATTTAATGCGATTGCTCTGTACTCGCCCCTCCATTGCTTGGTGAAAGATACTAGCAATGGTAAACTGAATTCGGTCCTTGCTGGCGCGGGGGCTCATATCATTGCTGAAACGGAAACTTGCGCATGTTGACGGACGTTGAGAAACTGCTTTTTGTCCTCCTGGCGGCATTCTCCATTGGCGCGGCATACTCCGGATTCGCTGAAATGCTCAGCATCATTCAACGTGGGCGGGGTCAGCTGCAACTTGACGGACTGTGGCGGCGGACGCTGCGGGCGCTGGCGATTTACCTGTTTCAGAGGACGACGCTACGGACTCGCCGAGTCACGGGCCTCTTTCATTGGGGCATCGTCATAGGCTTTAGCTACTACTTTCTTGTCAACGTTGTGGACTTGGCGATTGGCTTCGTGCCGGGCTTTGAGTTGACGTTATCGGCTTGGGGAGCATGGTTTGACCTGTTTCGTTTGCTAGGGGACGTCTTGAGCGTTGTGACGCTGCTGGGAATCTGCTATTTCATCGTCCGCCGGTACTATCTGCCGGGGGGGCGCGCGCTACAGTTCAATGACAATATCCTGCTTCATCCCAAGGTGCGAGACGGCGCGATAAGTCGCGATTCACTGATTGTCGCGGCTTTCATCCTGCTGCACGTCGGCGCGCGTTTTCTTGGGGAATCCATCGCAGTGGCGCAACACGGTCACGATCCGTTCATGCCTTTTGCTTCGGCGGTTGCGCCACTTTGGCAATATCTGAATGTCGACTCGCTAATAACGTTGCGGCGCCTCTGGTGGTGGATCGCATTGGGCGGCATTCTGGTATTCTTGCCATATTTTCCCTCTACAAAACATGCGCATCTTTTCATGGCGCCGCTTAATTTCTTGACTCGACCCGAGCGCAGGTCACTTGGAGAGTTGGAACCACTTGACTTTGAGGATGACGCGGTCGAACAATTTGGCGCTGCCCGGCTGCAAGACCTTCATCAGACGCATATCCTCGATGGTTTCGCCTGTATCATGTGCAATCGATGCCAAGACGTTTGCCCGGCTTATGCGACCGGCAAAGAACTGTCGCCGGCCGCGCTCGAAGTCAATAAACGTTTCCATATCAAGGACAATTGGGAGTCGCTGGCAAACGGCGAAGAATCCGACTGGACTTTGGGCGGCTCGCTCTTGAGTGATTCAGCGCTTTGGGCTTGTACAGCTTGTGGCGCTTGCGTCGACATTTGCCCGGTGGGCAACGAGCCGATGTTCGACATAATGGACATCCGGCGCGACGCCGCGCTCATGCGCAGCGAGTTCCCCAACGAGTTGCTGGGCGCCTTCAACGGTATGGAACGGCAGGGGAATCCCTGGCAAATAGCCGAGTCTCGTCTTGGCTGGGCGCAGGAACTGGAGTTTCCGGTTCCAACGGCAGCAGAAAACCCTGGCTTTGAAATCTTGTATTGGACGGGTTGCGCGGTCAGCTATGACCCCAGAGCCCAGCAAACGGCTCGGGCCCTGGTGAAAATCTTGCAAGCCGCCGGCCTCAACTTCGCAATCCTTGGCGAGCAAGAGCGCTGCACGGCGGACGTCGCGCGCCGCGCCGGCAATGAATACTTGTATTATGAATTGGCGAGCGCCAATGTCGCCACGCTAAATGACTTGTCCCCCAAGAAGATTGTGGTCACCTGCCCTCATTGTTTGCACAATATCGGCAAGGAATACCAGCAGTTTGGCGGATCGTTCGAGGTCATTCATCATAGCGAGTTGATTGACGAACTGATCGCTTCGGGCAAATTGCCGGTTGCGGCTAAAGCCTCGCGCTGGAGCAACGTCACCTTTCACGATCCCTGTTATCTGGGCCGTCACAATGGTGTTTTCGACCCGCCGCGCGATGCTTTGGGAGCGATGGCGGTTGACGTCATAGAAATGCCGCGCAATCGCAGAAACTCATTTTGTTGCGGCGCGGGCGGCGCGCAATTCTGGAAGGAAGAAGAACCCGGCGAAAAGAAAGTCAGTGTCGAGCGCATTCAAGAAGCCAAAGCGACAGGCGCGGAGGCTATCGCAGTCGCTTGTCCCTTTTGCATGCGCATGTTTGAGGACGCCGGCAAGGAACTTGGCGGGGCAACCGGCGTGGTGGATATCGCTGAGATCGTCGCCGACAGATTATGACATTCGCTTGCGAAGCCACAGCAAAGCGCTTTGTGAACCGATCGATCAAGAGCTCGTCGGCTGGCGGAGAGCATGACTTTGACTTTCGACTTTGAAGAGACGCCAGTACTGGAGACCGGGCGGCTACGCTTGCGGCGCATCCTCCCCAGCGACCTGGCTGCCTGGGCGGAGATCTGGCAGTGCGCCAAGGTGAGGCAATACCTGCTTGAATTTGAAGGGAGCCCCGATGATTCGGCAGTATGGTCTATCATGGAATGGGCGGAGCGCATTTTCAATCGCAAGACGGGCATTCGCTGGGCGATCACGCTCAAACCGAAGGATCGCATGATAGGCTCATGCGGTTTCCATTTGTACGAAGCGCATCACAGACGGCTGGAAATCGGCTACGAGTTGCATAACGCTTACTGGCGCAGAGGAATCATGACCGAGGCGGTTGCCGCAGTTTTGCGCTTCTGTTTTGATTGCCTGCATGTTCATCGCGTCGAAGCTGATGTGACCGAAGGCAACGTCGCATCGGCTGCCTTGTTGCGCAAGCTGGGTTTTGTCTTGGAAGGCTTTTGGCGCGAGCGCGTCTATTCCCGCGGCGCCTATCATGGCATGTGGCAATTTGGCCTTTTGGAACCGGAGTATCGGGGACATGCGGGCGCCGAACGCTCCGATTTCCAGCGCCGCCATTTTGAATCTTAGATTTTTGACGGCGAATGTCGCTTTGTTGATTTGCCCATGGTTTTCTTACGCAGCATCGGATGAGTTCAATGCGGATCAATGAGATCAAAGATCTCTTCGCCATGACGCTGATTCTGCTCTTGGCATCCGCTATCGGGGGAATGGGTTTGAATGCCGACCCCATCTGGGGGGATGAGTTGTCTTCAGTGGCTCACATGGGGGCATTTAATCCTCCGCATTCGCCTCAACAGGTCCTGCAATCCATTCGCGAAAACGCCCCCGACCATGTGCCTCTGTTTTATCTGCTGGGCGCAGGCTGGTCTCGATTAGCAGGCTGGTCTCAACTGGCTTTACGCTATCTTTCTTTGCTGGCTGGCCTTGCGATGCTGGCATGGTTTTATCGATATGCCCGTGACGCCGTCGACAAACGCACAGCGCTGGTTGCGACCTTTTTGATGGCGAACAACGCTTTCGTCGTCTTCTATTTTCATGAGCTGCGCGGCTACACCTTGCTGCTGCTTCTCATCGTCATGCACCTGTGGCTTTATTGGCGTATTCTTCGCGCATGCCGTCAATCTTTATTCTTGTACATGGCTTTTGCATTATCATCCGCAGCCATGCTGTATACGCATGTGCTCGGGCTATTCATGCTGGCGGCTCTGGCTGCGAGCCACCTGCTGGTCGAACGATGGTCCAATAGAACGGGCGCTTTGCTCTTGGCTTGGCTTGCTGGATCCGGGCTGTTTTTGCCATACCTGAATACCATGTTGTCGTCTGCAATGACTTGGGGCGCGACCAAAAACGCAACGTCGGCAACCCAATTGGTCGAGCCTCTGGTTGCTTTGCTCGCGAACGGTCTGGGAGTGCTTCTGATCCCATTGGCCTTCAACCTTGCCTACCAGATGCGGCGCAAGAAACAGTCCCTTATCTTGCGACTCCTGTTGTTATCGATCATTCTTGTCGCAATCTTGATTCTGGCAAGTTGGATACTTGATCTGATTGCCTTAAACCGCATGCGCTACTTTCTGGTGCTTTGGGTCCCCTGCATCCTTCTCATTGCCTATAGTCTTGCGGCGCTCACAAATTCAAATGGCATATTGATCATAATCGCCGCGCTTTGGGCTGTGGCGGGCATCCATTTCGGGCAATCAGGGCGCATTCAAGAATACGCGACAGTAGGCAAAAGAACCTGGCAATTCCCTCCCTTACACGATTACGCGGTCTTTCTTCGGGAAAAGGTTCGCGCGAATGACTTCGTCTTGGGCTTTGCCGGCTCGCTTGAAGTGAACGAAAATAGAAGCAACTTCGACTGGGGGATCTCTGACTACTACTTTGAAGCCCAGCTTGGCATCGACGGCGTATTTCTGCACACGAACCTGAAGCGCTATCGTCTGGAGGAAGACGTCCGCTCCATTCTTAAAGCGCGCCCTCTTGTCTTGCTCGCCCACGACCCCAACAATGTGCCGCTGAACTACGCCAGAACGTTAGCAACTGTCCAGGATGTATTCGCGACCTGCGACCTGCTAGTGGACGAGCCGACGCTATTGATTCGCAGATACGCGCATGCAGTCATGGGATGCGAGCATGAAGCCGCCCCGATTGAATACGACAATGGCCTCCGCGTTGTCGACCGAGCGCTGCGCTTCGATCCTGACGCGGAGCGAATAGAAGCGCTTATCTGGTGGGATGTGCCGGATGCAGCCATGCTGGACGAATACAACATTTCCTTGCAAATCATCTCATCGGAAGGGAAGAATGTCCGACAAACCGATCGTCACCTTTATGACAATGTCGCGCCATGGTCTGTGATCGATTTGTCGACGGAAAAGTTGCCCGCCGATGATTACGCGCTGGTGTTGATCTTGTACAGACGTGATTCGGGGGCGAAAGTTGTCGGAGTGGATCAATCAACTGACGAGTTCGGCGCTATACTTCCATTGTTGGGATTCACCAAGCGACTGGAAGACTCCAATTGATTCGCGTTCTCATGTTCTTGTGACGTCCCGCGCTTAGCGCATTCATCCTGAAACTATAGACAGATGACACCTGCGGACACTTCTGAAACCACGATCCAAATCAATCGTCTCCTAGCAATTGCCGCTATGACGATCATATTGCTGCTGACATTCGCGCAGGGCGCTCACGGATTGAATCTGGATCCGATATGGGCGGACGAGTTGGCATCGGTCACATTTATGGGAGCCTTTGATCCGCCATATTCGCCGACGCAGGTGATCGAGTCCGTTCAGGAATATAGTCCGGATCAAGCCCCCCTTTATTTTATCCTGGGCGCTTACTGGGCTCAGGTCGCGGGCTGGTCGCAGTTTGCGCTTCGCAGCCCCTCTCTTCTTTGGGCTGTGATATTCGTCGCCGGGCTGTATCGCTTTGCTCACGATGTTTTCAACAAGCGTACCGCGTTATTCGCCGCTCTGCTCATGACTACGAACAGCTTCGTAGTTCTTTATTTTCATGATATTCGCATGTACACCATGCTCATGTCGCTTGGCATATTGCACACTTGGCTGTACTGGAGACTGGCCCACGATCATCGCGCCACGCGCTCCGCCTGGTGTCTGTTCGTTGCATCGGCGGCGCTGCTTTTCTACACGCACAACTTCGCGACAATCCTTTTTGCGGGCTTGGGCTCGTATCATGTCCTTTTTGTCGCTAAATCTCGTCGTTGGTTAAAGATCGTTTTGGGATGGTGCTTGGGCGCGGCGCTCTTTGCGCCCTATGCTCCCTATGTCATCGCCGGCCTACAGTTTAATCAGGGAGTTACCGCCAACCCACTGAGGACGTCCGATGTATTGGAATTGTTCCTTTATCTGCTGGTCAATGGCGCAAGTTTCCTTTGGCTGCCAATTCTTTTCATTGGCGCGGCGGCGCTATGGCAGAAGCGCGATCCAGCAGTCCCCCGCCTGGCCTTCATCGCTCTGATAATGGTCGGTTTAATCCTGGCTCTCAACTGGCGCTTTGGGATCATAACTTTGACAAGATTGCGTTACTTCTTGGTCGCATGGTTTCTTATTGCTATTCTCATGGCTTTTGGTCTTACGTCTATTCGTCACTGGAAACCAGCGGCTGTCCTATTCACGGTTCTATGGACCATAGCCGGCTATCAGTTTCTTCAGTCGGGCGAAGTGATCAGCTATGCGGGATTGATGGCGCGCGACAGACAATATCCGCCTCTTCAGGACTACGTTTATGCCTTGAGTGGCAAGACGCAAGTTTTGGACTATCTAATCGGGTTTTCCGAGAACGATCGCGTCAGCCGCGTTTCCTATAATAGCTCGCACAGCACGTCTGACTATTATCTGGGGACACAGTTGGGCATAGACGGCACGTTCCTCCATTCAAGCAAGAAACGTTATCGCCTCGAGCAAGATCTGCGCGACATCATGAAATCCCATCCTCACGTTCTGCTCGCGCATGACCCGAGCGATGTCCCGCTTAACTATGCGGGAACGCTTGCGATCATTGAAGAAGCTTATATACCGTGTACATCGTTGGTTAATGAAGCGGACTTGCTTATTCGCAAGTACAGGCATCCTGTCATGGACTGCGATCGCCTGCCCGCTCCCATCGATTACGACAATGGCATACGACTAATCGACCGCGCCGCGCGTTACGACGCCGACGCAGAAATTGTTCAAGCGCTGACCTGGTGGGATGTGCCTAACGCGGAAATATTGGACGAGCTCAACATTTCCCTTCAGATCATAACTGCGGATTGGCAAAATATAAGACAGATCGATCGTCATCTCTATGACAGCATAGTCCCTTGGAATGTGATCGAATTGCCAACGGATGAATTGACACCGCGCGAGTATCGATTGATGTTGGCCCTCTATGATCGTGAGGCGAGCAAGAGAATCATAGGTATCGATTCGTCAAGTGGCGAATCAGCTAAGATACTGCCGCTGCTTACATTTAGCGTAGCCGCATGATGACAGTAAAGCCTACAGATAATTCAAGCTCTAGATTCCTTAGCCGCAGCTACCCGTGGGTTCTTGCGCCAATGATTTTTATCCTGCTATTTGCCTTTGGCGTTGGCGCACACGGGTTGAACGCGGATCTAGTCTGGAATGACGAACTGGCGTCTCTTACCAATTTCGGCGCCTTTGATAAAACTTTGGCTCTGCATGACGTGTTCGGAACTATGAAGCAATACAGCCCAGCAGATGTGCCGATATATCCATGGATCGGTTATATATGGGCACGGATAGTCGGATGGTCTCAATTCGCGCTACGGTCGCTGTCTCTTTATGCAGGCGTACTCATGATCGCGTTCCTATTTAGATTTGCGTCTAGCATTTTCGATCGGCGGGTAGCCGTAGTCGCGCCATTTCTTATAGCGAGCAACTCATTTGTATTGCTCTACTTTCACGAGTTGCGAGCCTACACATTGTTCATGCTTCTTTTCACCATCCATTTGACATACTACTGGAAGCTTGCGTATGAAGCCCGCGTAAAGAAATTTCCCTGGTTGGCGTTTCAATTGTCTGCCGTTGTTATGGTATGGACTTCCATAGTTTCCGTAACTGTTATCGCCGCTCTTGCGGTATTTCACGTGCTGTTTGCCCCTAAGGGGCGGCGGTGGGCAAAGATTGTGTGTAGCTGGGCTTTCGGAGTGCTATTCTTACTCCCATTCGCAACAAACTTTGTACAAGGAGTCGGACTGGTTACAAACGATGGCTTAGCTGCTTCAAATTCCGAAATTCTACATGCCTTCTTACATCTAGCTGTTAACGCTAGTGGTCTCATGTGGTTTCCGAGCCTGACTGCTTTAGGGTATGCGCTGCGGAAAAATACCGATAGTAATTTGCTCCGACTGATTGCCATAGCGCTGGCACTGGCCGGGCTTCTACTGCTGATGAATTCCCTGTTCGCCTTAATCGCTGTGACGAGGATTCGGTACTTCCTTGTTGTCTGGATTCTGCTGTCAATCATATTCGCATATGGCATGGTTTCACTGCCCCATTGGAAAGCTCCTACTGGTGTTCTACTGCTGATATGGTTCGTGGCGGGTATCCAGTTCGGGCAATCTGCAGACTTCTCAACATATTATGCTGGCGCGAAAGCATCAGTCTCAGAGTGGCCCCCACTATTGCAAATGGTAGCAGGCCTTCAAGAAAAAGTAAGATCTCAAGATTTCTTGGTTGGATTCTATGAATCCCACGATCCGAACTATTTGTGGCAGGTCCACAGTGCGGGTAGCATCTCCGACTACTATCTGGGTGCCCAACTCGGCATTGACGGCGCCTTCTTGCACGCCAATCTCAAGCGCTACCGTCTTACCGAAGACACGCGCGACATACTCGCTGCCCATCCGCATATCCTGCTCGCGCATGACCCGAGCGATGTCCCGCTCAACTACGCTAGAGCACTGGCAATCGTCAGTGAAGTCCTCGCGCCATGTGAGAAGTTGGTCGATGAACCGACCTTGTCAATTCGCAAATATGCCCACCCCGTGATGGGCTGCGAGCATCAAAGCGCGGCCATTGATTATGAGAATGGCATCCGTTTAATAGACCGAGCCGTTGAATTCGATATTGACGGCCAGCGAATACAGGCCTTGACCTGGTGGGAAGTCCCGGACGCCGCAATGCTGAACCAATACAATGTATCGCTGCAAATCGTTACCTCGGACTGGCAAAACATTCGACAAACGGATCATCACCTCTATAGCGGCTTGGTCCCCTGGAGCGTGATCGAGTTGTCCACGGCAAATCTGCCGCCCGACGACTACCGGCTTGCGTTGATCTTGTACAATCGAGAGAACGGGTCCAAAGTCCCAGGCCTTGATGAACGCAGCGGCGAATCGGCCGGCATACTTCCAGTACTGCGTTTTTCCATCGCCGCCTAGAACTAAGTAGAACCAAGTTAATCATGCGAATTCTGCGGGACATTCCAACTTCAATGTCGAGTCACCCTTCCCTGATGATTCGGGATACTTCCCCCGTGAGGCGGGGGACCGAGGGGGCACAAGCCGGGGATGGGGTAGAAAAGCGGCGTTTTCGCAATTCTCATTACTTACTTGGAACTACTTATTTGTGCTGGACGAGACCCTCAAGACAAGGCTCTGCCGCCCGACAAGTATGGAGCCAGCAGCCATCGCATCTCGTATGATGACCGCTACAAAAAACACACTCAAACAGCCCGGCGGGCTAACAATCATCCTGATCGTTCTCCTGCTGGTTTTTGCGCTTTGCCTCAGCGGCGCGAATGGCTATATCTTCCGTACGGACGAACTGTTTTCTGTCTCCAATATGGGCGGGTTTGATCCGCCTTACAGCCCTGCCGAGATTATTCACTCGATTTCACAATTCAGCCCGGATCATGCCCCGCTGTTTTTCTTGCTTGGCGCCGGCTGGGCGAGCGTCGCGGGCTGGACGCAGTTCGCCTTGCGCATGTTTGCTGTTTTGACGTCCATTTTGATGATCGCCTGCTTGTATCGTTACGCGACCGATGCTTTCGATTACCGAACCGGTCTGCTCTCATCGTTCTTGATGGGCGCGTCCGCCTACTTGGTCTTGCATTTTCACGACTTTCGCATGTATCCGCTGCTGCTTTTGCTTGCGATCGTTCACAGTTGGCTCTATTGGCGGCTGGAGAGCGGACGGGCGAGCAATCGGCGGAACTGGATCCTGTTTGTTTTCTCAGCGATATCGCTGGTTTATACGCATACGTTTTCGGTCATACTATTTGCCGGACTGGCGGCTTTCCACCTGATTCTGGCGCGCAAATCAAAATACTTTATCAAGACTTGGGCGGGATGGGCGATCGCCGCGATGGCTTATCTGCCATATTTTTCCACAACATTGACTGCGCTGGAACAAGCGGCTCAAATCGAAACGGTGACCACAGCCGCGGCGAGTATCGGCGAACTGATTGGGACTTTCGCCCATCTGTTGACGAATGGGGTTGACTGGCTTCTGATCCCCTTTGGCGCGCCAGTCTTGTATGCCCTCCTGCGCCTTCGAGACCGGGCCACGGCGCGGCTGATGTTCCTGGCGATTGCCATGCTCCTCGTCCCGCTCGCGCTTAACGAGTTGGTGGGTTTGATCCCGCTCTCGAGGATGCGCTATTTCCTGATACTTTGGTTTCCCTTCCTGTTGCTTTTTGCCCGCGGGATCACGCTGGCGCCGCGCTGGACCTTGCTTGCGCCGATTCTGGTGATTGCCTGGTCGATTGCCGGATATCAGTATTATCATTCCGAGGATGCGCTGCTGTATATAGGGGGCATGTCCAAGACGCGCAACTATCCCGCTCTGGACGATTATGTGAGACAGTTGCGCGACAAAGTTCGCTCGGAAGACTTTCTGCTCGGTTTCGCCCGCAATTTTTACCTCAATCACGATCACAAACACGGCAAGAGCGTGTCCGACTATTATACGCAGTTGCAACTAGGCATCGACGGCGCGTTCGTGCGCGGCCGGGCGGTCGGTCCCTGGCTGGTCGAGGAGATGAAGGAATTGATTGACGGGCATCCTTATCTCTTGTTCGCATACGAGCCGGAGGCCCCGCCTGACGGACTTGAAGGCGCCAAACACGTGATGCACAGCACCTACAAAGCCTGCGGCGTCCTGGTGGATTCCAGCAATCTCTATGTGCAAAGATTCGTCGATCCTGCCCTGAATTGCGATCAAGATTATCTGCGTATCGAATACGAAAATGGTATTGCCATTGCCGATCGCTATGTTGAGTTCCAGCCGGATGCCGCTCTTTTGACGATACTGATCGGCTGGGATGTGCCCAACCAGCGCTTGTTGAATGATTTCAGTTTCTCGCTCCAGGTGCATAGCCCGCAAGGGGAAAAGGTCGAGCAGGGTCATAGCGACTTTTATCTGCATCAGTTTTCGCGAAAGTGGAACAGGCTTAACCTGCCCATCGCCGGCATCGTCCCTGGCGAGTATCGTCTGGTCCTCATTCTGTATAATACCGAGAGCGGGAAGAAAGTCGGCGGAGTCGATGTGAACACAGGCGAAACGGGCGCGATTCTTCCGATTCTTTCCTTTACTGTAGAATAGAATTAGCGCTTCAATCTCGTTCTTGGAAGAAGTCGCAATGGGCGGCTTTTCCCGCCTGGGGAGACTTGGTCTTGCAGTTCCGCAGCATCTTCGCCGACAGCCATGATACTATCAGCAAGAACGCTTCATTATTGCTTATGGCCTTCGTTCTCTTCTGCGTTTTTGCCTTTGGCGCCAATGGCTTGAATACCGATTCCATCTGGACCGATGAGCTATACGCTATTACCAACATGGGCGGCTTTGACGGACCTTATTCGCCGGCGGAAGTTGTCAATTCAGTAGCCGCGAACTTCCCCGATCATGTGCCGCTCTTCTTCTTGCTTGGCGCCGGCTGGGCAAACTTCGCGGGCTGGACGCAATTTGCCCTGCGCTTGCTGCCGGTATTCGCGGGCATACTCATGATTGCCTGGACGTATCGCCTGGCGAGCGACATGTTTGATCGTTTTGCGGGCTTGGCGGCCGCAAGCCTCTTGGGTACCTCAGCCTACATGGTCCTGTATATCCATGACTTCCGCATGTATTCACTGTTCCTGATGCTTGCCGCAATGCATATATGGCTGTATTGGAGATTATTGGAAGGTAAATCCAAGGATGGACGTCTGACTTTTGCCGCCTTCGCCTTGTCGACGGTGGCGCTTTTTTATACGCATTTTTTTGCCGGCATATTGTTTGCGGGCTTAGGCGCCTTTCATCTGATCTTTGGGCTGCGATCCCGTCGCTGGCGGCAGATCCTATTGGGATGGGCTATCGGCGCTCTTCTTTTCCTTCCTTACTTGCCGGTCTTGATTGCTGGCATACAGCGCGCCTCTGAAAAAGCGGATGTCACCAGCCGAGCGGCTTCCGCCCCGGAGTTGCTTCGAACCTTGTCTTTGCTCTTGAGCAATGGCAACTGGCTGACGGGCGCAATGCTGGCAGGGGTTCTTTTTTATGTCATAGCGCGCCGACGTCCGCCGCGCTTGATCAAGATCTTGACGATTCCGTTGACAATGGCGACCTGCATCATCGCGGCCAATGAATTGATCGGCATCATTCCCCTAACCAGAATGCGCTATTTCATCGTAATCTGGATCCCGATTGTATTGATTCTGGGCGCCTGCCTGAGCAAAGCGCCGCGGCGGCGCCTGGCGAGCGGGATCGTACTCCTCGTCTGGCTTGTCTCGGGCTATCAGTATTACCGATCGGAAGAGATCATGAACCATGTCGGCAGTATGGTGTTTACCAGGCTCTATCCGCCCCTGCCTGATTATGTTTGGCATCTAAATGGCAAAGTGCGCTCGGAAGATTATCTGCTGGGATTCTCCAAAAGCAGCCATGTGAACAAAGTCCTGACACTGGGCAAGAGCGTGGCGGATTATTATACGCAGGAGCAGCTGGGTATTGACGGCGCTTTCATCCGCCGCGGCGCCTATGGCGAATGGCTGGAAGGGGAGATCAGGCAGTGGATGGGCGATCAGCCATACCTGCTGTTTGCTTTTGATCCCCAAGATCTGCCAAACAGTTATCGGCGCGTGCGCGAAGTCATCGAGAGCAATTATCTGCGCTGCGATGTCGTGGTTGAAGAACCGCGGCTTTTTGTTCAGCGCTATGTCAATTCGCGCTTGGACTGTGACCGCCAATACCGACCGATAGCCTATGAAAACGGCGTGACGCTGGTCGATCGTTTCGCCCAATATACTCCGGAAGAGCGGAAAGTTTACATCCTTACCGGCTGGGAAGCGGAGAGCGAAGAGACGCTGGATCAGTACAATGTGTCCTTGCAATTCATCACGCCGGATTGGCAACGCCCGGGAGCGCAAATCGATCGCCATCTTTATGATAATATCCTCCCGTGGTTTAGCGCCGAATTGTCTACCGAGGATCTGCCTCCCGGCGACTATCGTGTCATGGTCATCCTCTACGATCCCGAATCGCGGCAGAAAGCGGAGGGAGTCGACCTGGCCAGCGGGGCCGAAGACAATACCTTCCCGATAGTCTCGTTTACCGTAGAAGCCTGAGCGCAAATTGATCAACTTCCGCTGCGGCAGATCTACAGATACGGAATCAAGCCATGCGCGCTGCGCAATCCAGTAGCTCCGGGCGTCATACGCAACAAGACGCGAACAGTTGGCCTGTAGGCCGCGGCCGCGCGCTCGCCTGGCTGACTGTCGTCTTGCTGATGGCTTTTGCTTTTGGCGCCAACGGACTGAATACGGAACCGATTTGGGCGGATGAATTGTATTCTTTGACCAATATGGGTGTCTTTGATCCGCCCTATAGCCCAGAACAGATCATCAATTCGATTACAACCTATAGTTCCGATCACGTACCGCTATATTACCTGCTGGGGTCGGTATGGGCGCAATTAGTCGGCTGGACGCAAGTGTCCATGCGCATGTTTTCAGTTCTGTGCGGCGTGCTTATGATTGCCTGGCTGTATCGCCTGTCAACAGAAGTATTCTGCCGGCGGACAGGTTTGATTGCGGCGCTGCTCATGACTACTTCAGCCTACGTGATCCTCTTTTTCCACGATATTCGCATGTATACAATGCTGTTATGGCTGTTCGCCATGCAGGCCTGGCTGTACTGGCGACTTGCTCATGCGCGGCAGGAATCCCGCCTGTATTGGCTCGCTTTCTTCGCAAGCGCCTTGGCGCTGCTTTATACCCATGTATTCTCGCTGCTGGTTTTCGCGCTGCTCGGCTTGTACCACCTGTTATTTGCGCCACGGTCGGCGCGCTGGCTCCGTTTGCTGACCGTTTGGGGGCTTAGCGGGCTGCTGTTTTTGCCCTATTTGCCAACATTGTTTACTGCCATTGCTTTGGCTGCGGAAAACGTGAAAGTGACGACGGCCGCAGCCTCAATCCCGGAATTGATCTACAATTTTGCATTCCTGCTCTTGAACGGTCAGGATCTGTTGATCCCGTTGTTTGCTGGCATTGTGATTTACTCCTTGTGGCGCGCCCGCTCGGGCGTCGCCTGGAAATTCACGCTGCTGTCGCTGGCGGTATTGCTCTTGATCACGCTGCTCAATGAGGCAGTTGGCATTATCCCGGTAAAGCGCATGCGCTATTTCTTAATTTTGTGGATTCCATTCGTCATGATCTGCGCCTTTGCCCTTACGTCAATGCCGCGTTGGCATCGCGCCACTTTTTTGTTCGCGCTCATTTGGATATTCGCGGGTTACCAATTCTATCGCTCGCAACAACTGTTAGACTATATTGGCGGTATGCAGAAGGCGCGTCTTCACCCGCCAATACACGAATACACGGACGCGCTGCGTGGCAAGGCGCGGGCGGAAGACTTTCTGCTGGGCTTTTCCTTTGTAGATTATGTCAACACTGTCTACAAGTTTGGCGATAGCGTAATTGACTATTACACCGATGCGCAGTTGGGCATCGACGGCGCTTTTATTCCCTGGCGCTGGTCTGATGAACGTTTGATGAACGACCTCGTTCGCAAGATCGATCGGCATCCCTATATCTTGCTCGCCTACCATCCCAATGACCTCAAAAAGAATCACGAAGACGTCTACGAATATATTGCGACCCGCTACGACGGTTGCGAGGCAGTCATTGACAGGGAAGACTTGTTTATTCAGCGTTTCGTGAATCCGCTGGCTGGTTGCCAGCGCGAATACCAGCCCATCCATTTCGAAAACGGAATCATCATCGTCGACCGCTTCGGCGAGTACGACGCGGCGAAGGACCTGTTTCGGATCGTCACCGGTTGGGAAGTCGCCTCCGATCAGCAGCTTGACCAATACAATATCTCGATACAGTTGCTGGATTCCGAACGGGAGAAATACTGGCAGCGTGATTGGCATCTCTACAACCGCATCTTGAAGTGGCAGGAATTGGAATTCCAGCCCACTCGTCAACTTGCGCCGGGCCTCTACCGCCTCATGGTTATCCTGTACGATCGCGACACTGGCGAGAAAGTCGCGGGTATAGACTTGACCAGTGGCGAAACCGGTCAGCTGCTGCCGCTCTTGACCGTCTCTGTCGAAGCCTAGACGCTCATGCTAGATCTAGCCCCAAGCAAAGGACATCTATTCCAGGCTTTTCCGCGCTGGTGGGGGATGCTGCCGCTATTGCTGCTGGTGACGCTGCTGGCGGCGCAAGGAATAAACGCCGATGTCATCTGGTACGATGAACTGACCTCGATCGGCCATGCCGGCGGCTTGACAGGACCCTTTTCGCCGCTGGACGTGCTTGACTCGATCCGTACGCACAGCCCCAAACATGGACCCTTGTTCTTTGAATTGCTGGCGGCTTGGGGCGCGCTTGTGGGCTGGCATCACGCTGTCTTGCGCTGCTTGCCGCTCTTCTTTGGGATTCTGACGCTGGCTTGGGTATACCGTATCGGGGTGGATTTTCTGGGTTGGCGCGCGGGACTATATGCCAGCGCTTTCCTGGGGCTGAACGTCTTCTGGCTGGAGTATTTTCACGAAATCCGCATGTACACCGCGCAAGCGGCTATGCTGGTAGCGATGCTCTGGCATTACTTGCACATCGCGCAATCCAAGTCGACTATTGGCAGAGCGCGTTGGCTGGGGCTGATCCTCTTTGCATCGCTGTCGCTTTATGCCCAGCCTTTTTCATTCTTCGTTTTCCTGGCTGTCGGTTTCTATCACCTGGTATTCGTCCCCAAAACGAAGCGCTGGATTCATACCGCCGCCGCATTTTTGCTGGTCGGCGTACTGTACCTGCCTTGGCTTCCAGTAACTTACGTCGGGTTGACAACAAAGTTCGACGCTTGGGGAGAGATGCCCTTTGAGCAGGCGGTAGAGGTCTTTCTCCAACTGCTGTCTAACGGAAACTGGTTAGTGATTCTGATTGCGTTTGTCGCGGCTGCCGCCCGCCTGCGGAAGCGCGAGAACCTGAAAAAAGCCTTGCCTTTTTGGGTGCTTGCCTTTGTCGTCCTGGCGCTGCTATTGTCGGTGAATGAAGCCGTTAGGCTGATTCCTTTACGCCGGGCTCGCTATTTCTTCGTCGTCTTTTATCCAATGGCATTGATTATAGGAAGCGGACTGGCTTGGCTGCGGCCGCGCGCCCTGCCGCTGATTATCCTGGGGCTATATCTCGGGTCCGGATTCATGTTGCGGGGTCGGGAAGACTATGTCTGGTATCAGGGCACGATTCGCGCTATCCAGAGCTATCCTCCGATTTACGATTATGTGCTGTCTCTTCGGGATATCGTCTCTGAAGAAGACTTCATTGTCGGATTCTCTGACATCAATTTCATCATACGCCGGGGCAAAGTTGGCAAGAGTACGGCCGACTACTATTTTGAGACGCTGATGGGCATAGATGGCGCCTTCATTCGAACGCACTTGGATGACGCTCAACTCGAGGAGGATATACCGGACAAGCTGGAAGACCATCCCTATCTTCTCTTCACCTACAACCCCTTGAACAAACCGGCGATCTTCGACCGAACCAGGTCAATCATCGAGAGAGATTATGCGCCCTGCGAACTTGTTTTGGACGAAGCGGAACTTCGCGTAGAGCGCTATGTCTACCGTACTCTGGACTGTGACCGCAAATACCAGCCGATTCGCTACGACAACGGCATCTCCATCGTTGACAAATTCGCTGATTTCATTCCCGATCGTGATGTCCTGCGCGTCGTGACCGGCTGGGAAGTCGCCGACAAAGCGCTCCTGTACCAATACAATATATCGATTCAGATCCATTCGCTGGACGGGCAAAAAGTCGCGCAGATCAACCCGGATCGTCATCTTTACCATGATGTCCTGAAGTGGTTCGTTGTCGAGTTGTCCACGTCGGATCTGCCGCCGGGCGATTACAACGTGGTGGTTTTGCTTTATGACCGATATCCTCCGCACGCGAAGGTCTTCGGCGCCGATATCGAATCCGGCGAGCACGGGAAGGTTTTGCCCATCGGGTCCTTCAACATTCCGGGATAGGTTTTCTGAAATGAATCCAGTCAAGCGACTGATGAGGCCGCTCTACGCGCCGCTCCTTCGCAAGTACCGCAATCACGCGAAAATGAAAAACCAGCAAGCGCTTATCCGCGCGGGCGTCAAGGAATGCGCCGGTTCCGGAAAGCCGCTCAAAATCATCATTGGCGCAGGAGATACTCGCTATGAAAACTGGATCGCGACAGATATTCCGGCATTCCACGTTCTTAAACACGAGCATTGGGCGCTGCTCTTCCAGCCCGCGTCCATCAATAGAATATTGGCTGAACATGTCTTTGAGCACTTGACAGTCGCTGAGTTGAGCCAGTTTCTGCGTTTGGCGCGTCTCTACCTGTCCAAGAGCGGGCGCATTCGCCTGGCTGTGCCGGACGGAAATCATCCGGATGCAAATTACATTGCACATGTGCGCCCCGGCGGCATCGGCGAGGGGGCAGACGATCACAAGACGCTCTACACCAGCGAAAAGATCGCACATGTCTTGCAAGCGTGCGGCTACGAATGCCAACTCCTGGAATACTTTGACGCCTCAGGTGAATTTCACCGGGAACCCTGGCATGCGGAAGACGGATTTATCGGCCGATCGGCCGCGCATGACGAGCGAAATGTCGGCGGCAAACTGATTTATACCAGCTTGATCGTCGACTGTTGGCCAAGTCAATACGTCGAGTAGAGCCGCTCGGCGCGTAAGCGGCGACAAGGTCACAGGAATGTCCCGCTCACGCAAAAAAGTAAGCCGTCTCGTCGCTTGAGCGGCGCGGTTTGCATAAACAGACTAATCCCAGTAAGACCAAGAAAGAAATGCAAATTTTGCTAAAGCAACGATCTGTAGGGGCGACAGGCGGGCTGTGTCTACGCGCCCTGCCATGTCGCCCGAAACCACAAGCGCAGGGGCAACGGGCGACCAGATTAGTCGCCCCTACAAGGCTTGTCCGGTACTCCAAATTGTACCTAATGAAAACCAGGACAATACCGAATCGATACAAAAAAGATGGCGATCCTTGCGAAAATCAACAAATTATTACGAAATCCGCCAAGTTTAGCTCCCCTTCCCTGGTGCTTCGGCTGAGGAGCGGACATGTTTTTCTACCCCATCCCCGGCCCTTCCCCGAAGCATCAGGGAAGGGTGACTCGTCATCGAAATTGGGATTTTACTTGCTGAAAGACGCGAAAATGAATATAAAATCCCAACTTCTAATGGAG
Source organism: Chloroflexota bacterium (assembly GCA_028873975.1). Taxonomy (GTDB): domain Bacteria; phylum Chloroflexota; class Anaerolineae; order Aggregatilineales; family Phototrophicaceae; genus UBA6055. Next base: position 100 of record JAPPMO010000098.1, on the reverse strand, counting down.
CGCTCCCCCTCTCCGATGCTTCGGGGAGGGGGCTGGGGGGTGGGTGGGTGTAGTGGCTCCGAAAAACTGGGCACCTAGTTGAGAGAGTATACTAGCGTGA
>JAPPMO010000075.1 GCA_028873975.1 Chloroflexota bacterium | reverse complement strand
CCCCTACAGATCGTTGCTTTTGCAAAATTTGCATGACTTACTTGCACTTACTGAGAACACAGAGTAAATGAGGCATTTCTCTGTGCGCTCAATAGGACCAACAAGTCATGCTAATAATGCACTCCAAAATAAAAGTCGGCGGTAGGGGCGAGCCTTGGAGTCTGTTGAAAAAGCACTAAAACCCCACCCCAAACCCCTCCCCGAGAGGGAGCTGAGGAGCGGACATGTTTGAAAAACACGCATTTCTTAAGGTCAACCCCACCCCCGGCCCCCTCCCCGAAGCATCGGAGAGGGGGAGCGCTCCATTAGAAGTTGGGATTTTATATTCATTTTCGCGTCTTTCAGCAAGTGAAATCCCAATTTCGATGACGAGTCACCCTTCCCCAGTTGACTGGGGAAGGGCCGGGGATGGGGTAGAAAAACATGTCCGCTCCTCAGCCGAGAGGGAGGGGCTTTAACGGCTTATTAGGGTTCAAAAGCTCCCCTTCCCTCATTTTGGTGGGGGATGGGAGCAGTATTTCAATAGCGTCCTTGGCTCGCCCCTACATTGCCCTTACAATTTGTTGCATTACTTAATTGGAATTGCTTCTGTGGCATATTTGAAACTGTGAACATATAGTCGCCATTTCCCTTCCCAATCCCCGCTACCCTAATCACAGCACCTTAACAATTGAATTCTCCCCCCAAATGGCCAGATTGCCAAATTGCCGAAAAAACTTTTTCCCCGGCAATTGCCGCCGAGGGTCTCTGTGGTTATTTTTTAATTTGAATAAAGTTTCTCATTGCGCATACTCATTTTGATGCGATTGCCCCGCGTCCGCGGCCTGCTCGGCAGCCATCTATGCTATAATCAGCGCAGAATGGCGCGAAGCGAGACCTCTTTCCATGCAAGCTGCTGCCAAAGAATCCTTACTGCAGAATATCCCCATTTTTGCGCGCCTCAGCGGCCAGCATCTGCGCTTGATCGGCGAAGCCTTGACAGTTCACAGCTATCGCGGGGGCCAAGACATATTTGTGCAAGGCCGATCGGCGGACGGTCTCTTGATCCTTCTCTCCGGCGCCGCAATCCTGTTTCAATCAAATGCCGACGGGGGGCAAGTCCCGTTAGCAACTGTCAAACCTGATCAAGTTTTCAATCAAGAAGCGCTATTCAACGATTTTGCGCAGTCCGCAACTTTGCGCGCCTCTCAAAATGCAACTGTAGCCAAGCTGGGCAAAGAGGCCTTCGACGCGCTCTTGAAACAACACTCGGAATTAGGCGCGGCAATCGGACTAAACAAGGCGGACGCCGGGGCGGCAATCAATCCCCGCTTCGCTGAACAACGGGACGACGAAGAGCTGCTGATCGAGACCCGTCGGCATTGCTGGGCCTTCTTGCGGACAGCCTGGATTCCGCTCTTGATAATGCCGGCAATGTGGGCTGCCGCGCTCATTTTGGGGGCGGGGGCGCTTTCACTGCTGATAGTCCTTCTATCCTTGATCTTTCCCGGCGCGGCGCTGCTCTATTTCTTTGCGGAATGGCGAAACGACTCCGTGATCGTCACGGACCAGCGCATTATTCGAGTCGAGCGGACCATTCTGGCGATGCATCGGCAGATTACCCAAGTCGGCTTGGAAAGCGTGCAGGAAATCAACTTCGAAATCCCGCCCTATGATCCCTTTGCGCGCTTGTTTCGCTATGGCAGCGTCATCATTAAGACCGCCGGATCGCAGGGCAACCTGAAACTTGATCTGATCCCGCGGCCGGAACAGTTTCAGAAACTGATCATCGAAGATCGGCAATACTTCGAAAGCCGAAAGGCGCAGCGCCACCATGCTATGGTGCGCGATGAATTGCAACGATGGATGGCGGGCGAAAATCCCGAACTGGAAGAAGAATTCAAGTCCTCGTCCGCTGACGCAAGCGCGCCGCCGAAGCCCATCGCCGGCACAAACGGATACTTCAGCACCTGCATCGAAATGAGCAATGGCGATATCGTATATCGCAAACACATCAGTGTTTGGGCGCAGCATACCTTTATACCTATCGTGATTGCGCTTCTGGCGCTGACAGGACTGCTATTGACCTTCACGGCGCTAAGCCCGGATTTGCGCATCGTCACTTTCCCCCTCTCCATGCTCGCCTTTTTGATCGGCGCTGTCATGTATTACTGGCTGGATTGGGATTGGCGGAATGACATTTACATTATCTCCGACGATACGATCACCCTGGTGCACAAGCGCCCATTTTTCCTGCAAAACCTGCGCGACCAGGTGCTCGTCGAGCGCATAGATAATGTGGAATCGGTGACAACGGGTTTCTTTGCCGCCATCATGAAATATGGAGACGTGCGCATGTCATTGATCGGCGCCGACGAACACAAGCTCTTTCACAAGGTGTCAAATCCGCAACTGATCCAACAAGAGATTTCCCGACGCCAGCACATGAAGGAAGAACGGCGCGCGCGCTATGACGCGATGCAGCAGCGGCAAATCCTGGGGGAGTATTTGGGCGCGGCTGGCGCGCAGACCTCGCAGCAAAATGCGGCGCATTCGCCGACATCACATCGCACATTGCCGCCCAACGCTGCTGCCTTGCCGCTACAGCGCGAAGGAGAGTCGCCATTGCTAAGAGCCGCTAACAGCCTTGACCGCAATCGACCGCCTCGTACACCAAAGAAGCGCCTCAATCATCTACCGGGGGCAATAGAGCCGGGCAATCCCCAGACAGGCGACTCGGAGCGCAGAAAGCCGCCGCGCTTCCGCAGCACCGATGGCGAAAATCTTTAAGACGCGCTGCGCGGAAGCTAAAGATCCAGTCGCATATGCCACAGTTCTCGTTTGATCTTGAACTGATAGCGATTGAGCAGGTCATTAATGATATCGTCGTCGCGCGGATGCTCAATGCTGATCGTCGAGCGTGGATAACGAGCCAAAACATTGCAGAAAAGCGCCTCCGCATGTGGAAGGTAATCAAGCCCGGGGGACGCAAAAAAGCGCAACCGTATATCGCTGAAGCTGATGAGGCTTTCCAGCCAGCAAGAGGCGAGAATCGCTAAGGTCGATTCGTCGCGGATGATCAACTTCTCGGTGCTATTCAGGGAAAAAAGATTCAAAAGACGCTTCCACAGCGGGACATGGAAGCTCGATTCATGGGTGGGTTTCAGCCAGCCAAGCCCGCCCGCGGCATCGGGGCGCGCCGCTTGCGCCAAGGCGTATTCGGCTTTCCACTCGCTGTGCCCGGGGCGCGTGATATGGAAATCATGTCCGTCGCAAAAGGGCGACCCGACGAATCCACTGCGCTGCCAGTGCCGCCAGGCGCGCTCATAGAGAAAACCGTGTCGTTCATAGAGTCTCAGCGCGGCTCTATTGTCATAGTTCACTTGCAAAATGACCCGCTTTCCATTTCTTTGACGGATCATTTCGAGACAAGCCTCCACGAGTTCGCCGGCGATTCCGCGCCGTTGAAATGCTGGATGTACCGCAACGTTTGCCAAAATCCAGGTCTCGGACATATCCTTGGGATAGCCGGCCGGATATACGGACACATTCCCGACCAATTGCCCGTCCATTATGTAGACAAATCCCAGACTAATGCCCAGCGCCAGGTCGTTAAGCCGGGATATTATATTGAGACCGTAGCCCAGATGGCTGAGATAGCGCATTTCGCGGATAGCTGAACGGCCGTTGCTATCCATCGAGTCGGCGAATACCAGCTCAATCAAGTCCGCCAAAGGACGCAGATCGGTTCGCATATTCACCGGTCGCAACCCCTGCGGCGCGATTGCCGCCGACGCCTTTGGCGTCACGCTTATTTCCGTCAATGGAGCCTTCCTGCCGCTGCCAGTTTGAACTAAGCCTAAACTTAGGTCAATAGCTTGTCAAGCTTTACGGAAACTCCGCTTGTTCGAGGACGGAGACGCCCTGGAAACCCAACTGCGCGTCCAAACCTGTAACACCGCGAGGGCGAATCGCGCCCCTCAACCTCATCTTGCCGTTTGAGACGTTTTCATATAGAACAATACCGACCAGCGCGATCGGACTTGGCGAATCGGCTTTAACTTGTCCTGGCGGCAAACAGCGCTCAGCGCGACAGCGCCTTCACGATGAATGACAAGGAGAAAATGGATGTCGTATAGACCCATCGGTGGACGGCGCCAGCGAAGCGCCGCATGGCAATGGGCGATCATTGGCTTTATCCCCGGGCTGTTTTGCGGACTCAGCATCATGATCGGAGTCATATTTGAAGGTACCCTGCTCGACTTTGTGCTGCCAACGCCCCTGCCGCGTATCGAGACGACCGTCGTGCATGTCGTTATGACCGCGACAGAGGACCCAAACAGCCCTTCCGAAACACCTATGATCGAATTCGTCGTGGTTACTGCAACGCCGGATCCCGCCTTGTCTGCCGGAGGCTTGAGCGCCGTATCTATATCATCTCCGGTTCCGGCAGCTACCAGCGCTGAAACAGTCGCGCTGGGGTCAAGTCCAGTTCCGACAGCGATTCCCACCAATCCGCCCCCGCCCGCGACACAGCCCGCCGTACAGGTACCGGAGATTTTGCAAGTATTGCGGTCGCTGGCGGTCTCCGTGCCCGGCGGCACATTCACAATGGGCACGCTGCCCGCCGAAGTCATTGTGGCGGTCGAGGAATGTACTGTACGCGACGGCGGCGCCTGCCTTGCTGCCTACGCCGAAGACTCCTATCCCGCGCACGCTGTTACGGTTGACGCCTTTTTGATGGAGACCACGGAAGTTACGCTGGAACAGTACGTCGCCTTCCTAAATGTTCGTGGACCCGGCAGCCATCTCAACGGTTGCGCCGGCTTCCCCTGTATTCAGACCCGCAACGAAAGCGCGGACGCCCCAATCGTTTTCGATAGCGCCAATTACAGCATTCCAGGCATCTTGCCCCAGTATCCCGCTTATGGCATGACTTGGTACGGCGCGCGAGAATACTGCGAGACCATAGGGCGCCGATTGCCGACCGAGGCTGAATGGGAACGGGCAGCGCGCGGCGACGACGGCCGCATTTATCCCTGGGGCAACACCTGGGACAATGCGCTGGCCAAGACCAACCGCCCTCTCGATACGCCGCCCGGTCCCCTACCTATCGCCAGCTATCCCCTGGGAGCCAGCGTATATGGCGTTTATGATTTGGCTGGCAATATGGCGGAATGGGTCAGCGACTGGTACAGCGAGCGCTATTATGAGGCTTTAGCTGGGCAAGGCATTGCCGTCAATCCAGCTGGTCCAGTGACCGGTTTGCAAAAGGTCTTGCGCGGGGGATCCTGGAATGGCGTGCCCTTTTTCAGCCGTGCGGTCCATCGGCAATACTGGGATCCCAGTGAAGGCCAGCGCTGGATAGGCTTCCGCTGCGCGGCCGATATACCCAATGACGACGCTGTTGCTTCTTCCGGCTTGAATCCCGCGACGCTGGGCATAAACGTACCGGTTGCCCCACCACAGGAAACGGAATTTGCCAATGCCCAGCCAACGCAACCGCCCCCGCCGGAAGCGAATCAATCTGCCGACACGTCGGCATCCAACTCGGCCGGGTGAGCGCATTTGAAACTTCTAACCGCCAGCGCGGACTTGGGCGGTGCTTGACGCCGCCAAGCGAAATCAGGCACACTGGCAAAAGACTAAGCGAGACAGGTTGCGCAAATGGACCGTGAATACGTCTTGGTAATTGGCTCGGCAGTGCTGGAATTCAGCGGCAAGTCCCCGGATCGCATCCGCACCGGCAGACGTCAATTTGGTCATGTTCACTGTTCGGTGAGCGGCGTCGCCCGTAATATCGCCGAGAATCTCGCGCGTTTGGAGATTGAGACCTTTCTGCTGTCAGCAATTGGCGAAGACGCTTTCGGTCAACACCTGGTCGAGCGATCATCCGGCGCGGGCATTGATTGCAATCATATCTTGCGAGTGAGCGGCGTCCAAACCGCGACTTCGCTGATCCTGGTACAGTCGCAAGACAAGACCACCCGGCTCGACGATTTGGCAATCATGGAATACCTGGATTCCGACTATCTAATCGAGCACGAATGGCTATTCGAACAGGCCGCGCTAATCGTTATAGACGCGACCCTGCAGGAAGAAGCGCTTGATACGCTCTTTGAATTGGCCGTCCGACACAGCGCGCGCGTTTGCGCCGACCCCACTTCCCCGCTCATGGCAAACCGCCTGAGCAAGTACATACCAAACTTGTACCTGATCGTGCCCAACGCCAGCGAAACCGCCTCCCTTTGCGGCCTGGATGAACCGGCCACAGAGCGCGATCAAGCCATCCGTACCGCGCAGCATCTCGTTAATCTGGGCGCAAACGTCGCCGTCGTGACCTTGGGCGAACAGGGACTCGCTTATGCCGACAGCAGCGGCGGCGGGTACATCCGCGCCATCCATACCGAGGTCATAGACGCCTCTGGCGCGGGCGACGCATTTTCAGGCGCGGCCATTTTCGGCATCCTCAACGATGTGCCCATCGACGAAGCGATGCGACTGGGCGTGACCGCCGCTTCTCTCACGCTTGCCAGCGAGGAGACCGTTCTGCCAACGCTCAGCCAAGAACTGCTTTACGACGAACTCTCCGCCTAGGGGGCAGCCCCGGGCCAGGCCCATGTCCCGCCCCTGGAGACAATTTTGCCACTGAGGCTTCGGCTCCCTGAATCGCTTACATCACTTGATTCAATCCTGTCAAAGGCTTTTCTCGGCGTCCTCGGTGGTTAAATGCTACTGTGATTTCGTATCCATTCTGTGAATGCGCGATCGGGTTCGATTGCTCTGAGTCAGTAGGCCGCCGGATACTTGTCGAGCACCCAGCGGGACAAAATAAAATGCCCAAGCAAACCGGCATACTCGCCATATTCTTCTAGCGTTTCCACAACCTGTTGGGCGCTCTTTTCGCCGGCTCCCTGATAGAAATAATGATTGACAGCGGACTGCAAAGCCACGTCGTTGTGACTCACGTAAGGGTGTTTGCCAAAAGCGCGGCCAAGCACATTCGACGCTGTCCAATGCCCGACTCCCTTGATTGACATGAGTCTGGCATAGGCTTCGGATGGTTCCAGGCGCCGCAAGCCCTCCAGGTCCAATATCCCGTCTCGCGCGTCCCGCGCAATGCTCAGCATTAGATTGATTCGACCATTGGTGATTTTCAATGGCTTCAAATGCTTCGCTTCAAGCGCCGCCAATTGTCCCGGCGTTGGAAAATCATGAATTTTATGCCCGCCTGCCATGACGCCACTATCCAGAATCCGCATCAGCTTGCGCTGCGAACGCAAGGCGTTTTCCCAACTGATATGCTGTTCAATAATCAGCGTGATTAGCGCTTCAAAGACGCTTTCCGCGCAAGACAGCGGCAAACCATACAAGGGCTCGATCTGCCGCCAGAGACGCGCGTCTCGCCGCGCAATGGCGTGAAAATCGCTGAGATCGCGGTCCAAGCCGAGTATTTGTCTGGCGAGGTCATGCAGCCGCGGATAATCGCTGTTCTGGAGGGCTGGACCCGTCAAGACGATGAAATCCCCATCCTGACGCAAGCGCAGCAACTTCCCGCCGATGAAACGCCACAAGCTGTCGTCCGCGGCGATCATCCGCGCCGGATAGGCGTTTCGTCTGGCGATGTCCAAGAGCAGATCAAAACGATACGGGAAGCTCGGCAGTTCCAGATATTGCTCGACCATTCCGCTTGATCAATTATCGGGGGTCGCCGGATCAGGACGATCTTTTGTGTCCGCATGCGTCGCGACAGCGCTCTTGGTCTGTCCCAGCCCGTCGCGCTGGCTTTGATAGCGCCGCAGCGCCAATTGCCGCAAATCCACCACACGATCGGATTCGTCCATGATCTCGATACCGAGCAAGGTTTCGACGGTGTCTTCCAGAGTGATTAGTCCTGCGGTTCCGCCATATTCGTCAATCACCAGGAAGATATGCTCATGTTTCGCGATGAATTCGTCCAATACCTGCGCAACCGAGTTTGTTTCCGGCACGACTTCAAGTTCGAGCGCGATCTCGCGCATTGGCAGGTCCTGCTCGTCCGCGGCGGCGCGCTTGTAGATCTCGTGCCGCAAGACATATCCCTTGATATCGTCTGCCGATTCGCCATAAACCGGTATGCGCGAATAGGGCAAGAACTTGTGCGTATTCACGACGTCGCCAATGGTCGCTTCCTCTTGAAACATCAAGACAACCGTGCGCGGCGTCATGATCGACTCGACCTGAACATCCGCCAATTGCAGCAGGTTGTTGACAATGCGGTTCTCTCGTTCCTTGATTCCGCCCTCTTCCGCGCTGATCCGCGCCATCACTTGCAGCTCCGAACGGGTAACGGTTGGCGATTCTTCACTGGGGCGCATTGCCCGCGTGACGAATTCAAAAGCGCGCACCGCCGGCGCGAAAACGAAGAGCAATGCCCTAAGCGAATATGCCGTGAACGGGGTGAGCGGCCTGGCATAAACGGCGCCCAAGGTCTTGGGAATGATCTCGGAAAAAACCAAGATCAGCAGTGTCAATACCGCCGAAATGATGCCGAAGAACTCGCTGCCGAAAATCGCGGTCGCTTCGGCCCCGGCGCCGGCCGCGCCCACCGTATGCGCGATTGTGTTCAAGGTCAAAATTGCGGAGATAGGATCTTCGACATTCTGGCGCAGGTTCTGCATGATCTTGCCGGCTCTGTGGCCGTCTTGCACCAGGAGTTCTATATGGGAAACCGGCGTCGACAGCATGGCCGCTTCCCAGATTGAACACAGGAAAGAAACGCCCAGCGCGATCACAACATAAAAAAGCAGGGCGCTCCATTCACCAGCGCCAAGGGCGCCACCGGTTCCGGCTGCCAATAAAGGAGTTATGCTGTCCATTTCGCTGTCTTGATTCTTTCTTGAAACTTTCAATCTAAGGGCGAGCCAAGGCTCGCCCAACGTTCCGGCCAGGTTTGCGGGCAACAATTATTTTGGAGTGCATAAGCATGACTTTGTTGGTATGACATCTGTGCCTCTGTGGGCCCAAAAAACCGTAGCGCCCCCGCCAATCCACAGTTTGCAAAGCGCGAGCCGCACTTACCTCAGTTCCAACAAAACGCGTTCCGGCAAGACTTGGCGCAGTCGCTCCGCCAATTCACTCAGCATAATAGCCGTCGCGCCCCAGACCTTGTGCCCGCAGACATCATAATAAGGCACCCAGACATCGTAACCCCCTATCATCCGGCGCTCCTCGCGCTTGAATCGGGGATGCAGCAGATCGTCCAGCGCAAAACCGAAGATCTCGGCAACCTCTTGCGGATTCGGGCGAAAGCGCGGCAGCGTCTCACAATACCCGACCGACGGATATACATCATGATGGGAGGTCGGAATGTAAAGCCCTGGCATTCCCCCCAGCACGCGTATCCTTTCTCGACAAATGCCGATTTCTTCTCCTGTCTCTCGGATCGCCGTGTCGGTCAAACTTCTGTCCTGCGCATCCTGACGACCGCCAGGGAAACTGACCTGGCCGCTGTGGCCCCGCAATCCGGCCTGCCGCAAGGTAAGCACGACATGGAGGCGCTCCTGGTTGTCATGGTAAAGCAAGACCATGACCGCGGCTTGCGCGGGAGCGCTTTCACGCTTCCGCCATCCGCGCGGCACCGGCGACATCACTTGTCTGGCGCGCCTGGAATCGAAGTCTCGCAGCGCGAGCGCCCGCCTCACATGAACCAGGTTTATCAGTCCAGCCATACGTGCAAATAGTGGTCTTTTCTTCTGAAGAGTTTGCCCGTCTCGATCAGGGGCTCGCCCATCTCGAGGGGAATCAATTGTAAAGAGAGCCGATTTACCAGCGGGCCCTCGAGCGATAACCAATCGTCAAAGAGCGCTTGCAGCTTCAAAAATGCGGCTGCCCCGCCGTAGCATCGCACGACCCCGCCATCATCATAGGCCGCGAAGACAGCGCTGTTCGGGCGGAACAACATTATGCCGTTGCCCGCCATGCCATAAGCCAGTTCACCTTCCGGAATCGCATACACCGCGAATACGTAACGCGGCGGCTCGCGCATCATCAGATAAAGCTGCAATCCATACCAGAATTCTTCTGGCCGTAAAACTTTTCCCAATCGTTGTATTTCTACATCTTCCGAAAGCAAAAGATGCAAAGCGGCTGTGTCAATCTTGTCGACGTCATCCGCGATGACTTCCAAATAGCCGCCCCCAACTCTCTTGCGAACATCCGGACCCGCTGCCAAGCCCTGCAAGTAGACAAAGGCGCAGGGGCGATTATCGACGCTCAGATAGGTCCCGTCCGGCTGCGGAGTAAAAGCCGCGCTGACTTGCACGCCATCGAGCCAGATCGGGACTACCAAGCGACCATCCGCTCGAAGTTGCTGCAGCCATTTGCGCGGCACGTCCCATACGCCGGCCGTCGCCATTATGCGATCATATTGCGCGCGGGGTTCGTAACCACCAGCCGCGTCGCAATCCACCACCAAGACCTTGCCAAAGCCCGCTCGCAACAAATTGTTGCGCGCCTCTTCCGCCAGTTCGCGGTCGATTTCCAAGGTGGTTGTATGGCCGCCAGCGCCGACGATCTGGCTCAAAATGGCGGCGTTGTATCCGGAAGCAGTGCCGATTTCCAATACGTTCATGTCCGGCGCAAGCCGCAACTGCTGCAGCATAATGGCCATCATTGTGGGCTGGCTCGACGAACTCAGGGTCTCGCCCGAGGGACTTACCTTCAGGGCGATGGCCTTGTCCTGGTAAACCGTTGTGAGATCGAACTGTGGTAAGAAAAGATGGCGCGGGATTTGACTAAACGCGGCGTCAATATCGGGATCGGCAAGCAATTGATTGCTGCGCAGTTCCCTCAAAAGCTCGCTTTGCAGTTGCCGGAATTCGGGTTCAGCCATACCAGGCGCGGCGTTTGCGGAGCGAAACGCCCGCCTCAGCGCCGCTGCGTCGCGCGGTCCGGACGCGCCCGCGCGAATCTATGTGAACCTGTCCCGCCTTTTGCAGCCGCTCGAATTCCTCTGGGGTAATGGCAGGGGCGGGTTCCCCGCCCAGTCGCTCCAGGCGATCTCCCATGTCATCCGATGACAACGCGCCCGGCGCATTTTCCGCAGCGTCATCATTTCGATTATCCTTCGGGGTTTTATTCTCGTCGCTCATACTTTGCCCCTGCAGCGATCAACGGAACCGACCGCCGCTTGCTCCTTTCACATCGTCAGCATGACTCAAGGACTGATTATACGATAAATGCCCCTTGATGTTAAGAACCGTCTTCCTAAACAATAGCGCATCATAGGCACTCCTCGCAAATCAATCCGGCACATCCCTCACGTAATTTACGCATCCCGCGCCGGAAAGTCTCTGAAAGCCCAGCCCCACTCTTAGAGTTTCGCTTTGGCAAGCGTGTAATAATCAAGCAAGATCCGCTCGACTTGGCTGCCAAACCGAGAGCCTCTATCGAGATCGTCGTAGCCGGCGTAGAGGCCGGTATAGCTGTCGCTTTCCGCCCTCGCCGGCGCCGAAACTGGCAGCTGCAAATAACCCGCCTTTGGAGACCAGCCGTATGCGTAGACATAGGGCCGGTCCAGCCCGGGGCTGCAGGGCGCAAAACCAAAAGCCAATTGCGGATCTTTGCGTTCGTCCATGCTCGTCCCAGGGAAGCAAAGAAACCCCAGATCAAAATGATGCGCCCAAAGAACCAGAGGGCTCAAGCACCCGCCAAGTCCCGCCCGGAAGCGCGCCAACGCGGCATAAGCCGCATCCAGGACCGTCAAATAGTCGGCCGCCAGGCTCGGCTCGATTTCGAAGCGCTGGTCCGGCCGGATATGTGTCCGCGGCGGGTTGATTTCAATTCCCAGTGACGCGAAACTGCTCACAACATCGTCGATCAGGGATTTCTGATCATAGCCTGCAAGGTCAATCTCGAAATCCTTGCGCTCATCCCGCGAATAAACCAATCGCAAATCCGCGATATCAAAACGCAGTTCGCCACCGACATTAAGGCGCGATGTGGTCAATCCGCCGGGCGTCACGCCCAGGCTGTACTGCAGACTGTTTAACTGTGGCTCAACGCAAGAGACCTTTATCGCGCTCAGCGCCAGCGCCACCTGATGCAAGCCGTCTCGAGTCGATTCCCAGTTTTCCAAAGTCGGCAAATCCGCCACGCTTCTCTCCTTGTGGACTGAAAATTCTCGTTCTCCGAGCATGTTCTGTGTTGAATAGGCCGATGAGTTGTTGGCTATTGTGATGGTCTAACCGGGCAAATCATACCCCGTTTGTCTTAAGCGGCACATAGCGGCATTAACATTTCAAAATGCTTCCCCCGGCTTGGCAACTCGTGAATGCTTGTGAATGACTGGGAAGTTCCGACAACTTGATCTAAGCATCAGCTCATTTTCCCGCATTCTTCTAAAGCTCTCATACACTCTGTAGGAAAACATATCGTATAATTGGAAATAGATGCGGGATGCTATCTCTCGCGTCCCATGATATAAACTTTCAGACTTCGTCAACGAGGAATCCAACAGATGAATCGATATCTTTCCCGCAGTGTGAGTAAACTTCGTCCCTCCGGCATCCGCCGCTATTTTGACATCGCGGCTACCATGGACGATGTGGTCACCTTGGGCATCGGCGAGCCCGATTTTGTGACGCCATCACATATTGTCGAGGCAGGCGTCCAAAGCATTCACGACGGCTTTACCGGATACACATCCAATGCCGGGATATACGAATTGCGCGAAGCAATATCGGCTCATATCGAAAAGCGCTATCAGTTGACTTATTCGCCGGATGATGAAGTTTTGGTCACTGTTGGCGTCAGCGAAGCGCTCTATCTCGCCTTAAAAGTGCTGCTGGATCCCGGTGACGAAGCGCTCGTCGTCGAGCCCTGTTTTGTCGCCAATGCCGCCATTGTGGAGATGGCGGGCGGTAAGCCGGTTTTAGTGCCGACCTCGGTTGAGCACGACTTTCAGGTAACGGGCGACGATCTGGAAGCCGCCGTTAGTCCGCAGACCAAAGCGATTTTGCTCAGCTATCCCAACAACCCCACCGGCGCGGTACTGACCCGGGAGCATATGCTACAAGTGGCTGCGGTCGCGGAAAAACATGACCTGATCGTGATCTCCGACGAGATATATGAACGGCTCGTTTATGGCGTCGAGCATATCAATTTCGCCACCCTGCCCGGAATGTTCGACCGCACGATTGTCCTCAGTGGCATGAGCAAGTCCTACGCCATGACCGGCTGGCGGATTGGCTACGTAACCGCCCCAAAGGCATTCACCGAAGCGATGTATAAGCTTCACCAGTATTTGATCATGTCCGCGCCCACCATGGGCCAGATCGCTGCCCTGGAAGCCGTTCAATATGGCGAGGGCGATGTCGAATCCATGCGCCAGCAGTATGACCGGCGGCGCCGGCTGATCGTCGACGGTTTCAATCGCCTTGGATTGTCTTGCTTCGAGCCGCGCGGCGCCTTCTACGCTTTCCCAAGCATCAAAGGCGCCGCTATGGATGACGAAGCGTTTTGCGAAGAACTGCTGGTGGAAGAACGCCTGGCTCTCATCCCGGGCAGCGCGTTTGGTCCGAGCGGGGTCGGTTTCCTGCGCGCCAGCTACGCCACAAGCGAAGATACTATCAAAGAAGCGCTCAAACGACTTGAACGCTTCTTGATCAAGCGCGGAATCATCAATCAAGCAGCCGAATCAGTACTGATGGCTTAGGAATTCCTTCGCTCCCGCCCTCCCATTCACACTCACAGCAAATTCAGCCCTTTGCAACTTGCGAACTTTTGTGCTAAATTGTCTCCTGCATGTGATTCACAGATTGGCTGCGGCTCATGAGCGAATGGAAAACGGTTATCGGCTTGGAAGTCCATGCCGAAATGGAAACCGAAAGCAAGATGTTTAGCCGATGTCCGGTCGTCGACAGTGTCGAAGCGGAACCCAATACCGCGGTTGATCCCCTGTCCCTGGGCATGCCCGGCACCTTGCCCGTTATCAATATGCGAGCCATGGAATACGGGATCATGGTTGGCTTGGCTCTCAATTGCCATATCCCTCCAGTGAATCAGTTCGCCCGAAAGAATTACTTTTATCCCGATCTTCCCAAGGGCTATCAAATCAGTCAGTACGACCGTCCTCTGGCCGTCGATGGATATATCAACATTGAAGGCGACGATGGGACGACGAAACAAATACGGGTCCGCCGAGCCCACATGGAAGAGGATACGGGCAAACTCACCCACACCATGGGCGGCAGCCTGGTCGACTATAATCGCGCCGGCGTTCCCCTGTTGGAGATTGTATCCGAGCCCGATATCGCCAGCGCAGCGGAAGCTGAAGCCTATGCGCGCAAGCTCCGTTCCATCTTGCGTTACCTCGGTGTCAATAACGGCGATATGTCCAAAGGCATCCTGCGCTTCGAAGCCAACGTCAGCGTCATGCAAGCGAGCGATACCGAATTGCGCGAGCGGACCGAGATCAAAAATCTCAATAGCATACGCAACATGGTCAAAGCGATTGATTGCGAAGCGCAAAGGCAGATCCAGCTCTATGGCAGCGGCGCGACAGTCAAGCCCGCTACGCTCGGCTGGGACGAAACGGCGCAGAAAATCACGGTGCAACGCTACAAGGAACGCGCGGACGAGTACCGCTACTTCCCCGAACCCGACCTGCCCGTAGTCGAGGTCAGCCGAGAGTGGGTGGAGGACTTGCGACAGCGGCTGCCGGCTTTGCCCGATGAATTGCAGCGGCGATTCATAGATGAATTGAAACTGAGCGACTATGACGCGGCAGTTTTGACCGCCGAACGATCGGTCGCCGCCTATTTCCAGGAGATCATCGACAATGGCGTCGACGCCAAGATCGCCAGCAACTGGATCACAACCGATCTCTTCCGCATGATGAAAGCCCAGGACATCGAGCGAGAATCCATTGACGCCCTGCCGATATCGGCGAAAAACTTCGCCGGACTGCTGGCGCTGGTTCAAAATGGCGCGATAAACCAGAGTACCGCCAGAAAAAAGGTGCTTGCGGAGATGTGGAATACCGGCAAAACCGCAAGAGAGATCGTCGATGAAAAGGGTTTGGCTCAAATCTCGGACCCGGATATCATCGACGCGGCCATCGAAAAGGTCATAGCGAATAACCAGGATCTGGTGCAAAGGCTGCTTGATGGCAACGACAAAGTCATCAACGCATTATTTGGCCGAGTGATGGGCGAGTTGCGAGGCAAAGCGGAACCAAGCCTGGCTCGCAAGATTCTGCAAAGTAAAATTGACGGTATGAAATAGCGTCAACGTGATTCCGCAATGTTTCCGATGCGCAGGTCCTCTGGTAATGAACGTCGGGTAACTGGATACTCTATCTTTTGACTAAACTGATTTAGGAGCAGAAAAATGAGTTGGCATCAGACAATCATTGTGGGAAACCTCGGCGGCGACCCGGAACTCCGTTACATGCAAAATGGTCGCGCGGTCTGCAACTTCAGCGTGGCTGTCTCGGAACGTTGGCGGGACCGCCAAACGAACGAACAGCAAGAGCGCACAACCTG
This sequence comes from Chloroflexota bacterium, assembly GCA_028873975.1. GTDB lineage: Bacteria > Chloroflexota > Anaerolineae > Aggregatilineales > Phototrophicaceae > UBA6055. Next base: position 25,693 of record JAPPMO010000075.1, on the reverse strand, counting down.
GTATCGAGTCGCTGTTTGGGGACCGCAAGCGGAAAATTGCAATACCTACCTTGCGAAAGGCCGGCGGGTCCTGGTGACCGGCAACGTATCGGCGCGGGGCTACATCAACAACAATGGCGAAGCAGCGGCCTCGCTCGATTTGAACGCGCGCGACGTGCGTTTTCTGAGCAGCCGCGGCGAAGACGACCAAGGCGGCGGTTGGCAAGGTGGCAACAGACAGAGTGGCGGACGCCGCGAAGATCAGCGCCGCGACGATCGCGCCTCCAATTATGCCGACCCGCCCAGTTCGGTGGACGACATTCCGTTTTAGCCGGAACGCCAGCTTGTGCCAAAATTTTCGGTTGATCTGTCAGGCCAAAACGTGCTGGTGACGGGCGCCGGCGCCGGCATCGGTCGGGCAATTGCCATCGCCCTGGCCGAGAGCGGCGCTAGGGTCGCGCTTAACGATCTCAATATCGAGCGCGCGGAAGCCGTTGCAGCGGAAGTCCAGCAACGCGGCGCCCGGGGCTTGCCGCTCCACGGCGATGTCGCCAATCGCTTCCAGACAGCCAACATGATTGAGCGGACCCGCGATGTTTTTGGCAAGATTCACATTCTGGTCAATGCCGCAGGCGCGTTCAAAGCGGAACCCATGTTGGCGATCGACGAATGGGACTGGCGCCGCCAAATCGAAGTCAATGTCACTGGCAACTTCTTTTGCACGCAACTGGTCGGGCGTGTCATGGCTGACGAAGGCGGCGGACGCATTGTCAATTTAGCAGCCCCCGTTGGCATCGGCGGCAGCATGCCCTCGGGCATTGCTTATGTCGCTAGCAAATCCAGCGTCCTTGGGATGACGCGGCAAGCGGCGCGCGAACTGGCACCTTACAACATTCTTGTCAACGCGATTGCCGCCGGCAACATCGCCGAGGACGACATGCCGCCGGTCCCGGCCGAGCGCGTGATCCTAAACCGCAGCGGCATTCCCCTTGATATTGCCGAGGTCGCCTTGTTCCTCTGTTCGGATGCCGCCGCTTTCATGACCGGGCAGGTCCTAGTCGTTGATGGCGGCGGTACAGCATACAATAACTAGCGCGCCAGGGCGCGTCGTTTCTCATTCATAAATACGCGCATGGCCGAGCTCTAGTTTCCCCGCATTCTCGTCTGATAGTCGTCGGCGAGCGCCAGCCAGGGGTCCAGGTCCCAATAGCGCCGCGCCGCGCCGGAGGGCGACGGCAGCACATAAATCCGCGTCCCGCCAAGTGTTTCGTCCTGCCAGCCCCAGGATACTGAGTGCTTTGCCCCCCGGTTTTTCCAGGCGCGCCAAGCGGCTTTGCTGGTGAAAGCCAGGACCTGCGGTTTAAATCGAAGCATCTTCGCGTTTAATGCGCCGGGAGCGAAGTCGGATCGCTTGAGATCAGCGTCGACGCCTGCCTTGCCTTTTGCCACATCAGTCAAGCCAATGCGCAGATCGAGCAGATTGAGAAACTCCGAAGGTTCATAAAGGCTTGACGTAAAGCCAACCTGACAAAGGGTTCGCCAAAACCTGTTGCCGGGATTGGCGTAATAGGCGCCATGCCTGGCCGAAATCTTGCTGGCGGCTGTGCCACAGAAGACCAAAACAAGCCCGAAGTCCAATACATCGGGCAGGATCTCAGTCATCCTCTTGATCGCCGCCCCTTGCCAGTTCTAAATTCTTTTGATGGGCCCGCTGATAGAAATCGTCAAGTTTCGACTTGAACTCGATATCATCGCCGGCGATTAGTCGGCGCAAATAGTCCACGGTGCTGTCCAGGCTCTCCCGCCCTTTGATGCTTCCATGCGCCGAAATTGCTCTCTTTATATCACCCTTATTCGCCCAGGTTTCCAAAGAATCCAGCCAATCGGTCAGCAACCCGGGATCATTCACGACTGGCAAAGGCGTTTCGATGGCGTCCCCGCCCAGAAGGACGCTCCATTGCGGTATCCATCCAACAATGCAATCGGGGCTATGACCGGGGAGGTGATGCAGGTCCAAGCTGACGTCTCCGAGATCCAGGCTCATGCGCGAAGTGAATACCAGGTTTGGCGGGATCAACTCGATGTCATCCCATTTGCCCGCTTCGGCAATCTGCATGTCACAGAGCGTCTTCGCTACGTCCTGGTCGAATCGCCGCAAACATGCCTTGTGCCCAATGATATTCAGCGGCGGGCGCGAAAAGCCGTTCGTGCCCCAAATATGATCCCAATCCGCATGGCTATATACGACATGAAATGGCTTGGTACCAATGGCGGGCTCGAAAGCCGCCATGTCTTCCGCGCTTGTGAGCGTATCCCAAACGACTGCATGTCGCTCGCCAAGAACAGCTACCGACCGCACCGTAAATTCAGGCTGTGTGACTTCCAGGACATGCAGGTTTGGCTGTAGTTCAAGAATCTGACGCATCGAAGCTATTCCAGCTTTGTGAACCGCGCAAGTGAAGAATCGCCAAAGACAAAGCCTCTGTTTATTCGGCGGAGATTTCCAGTTCGGGCAAGAGGCGGAAGCTATCCAATACCGCAATCAAGGGGTATTCAGCCGCGTCAACCTGAAGCAAGTCCAGGTCCGTGTCGCTGACGCGGGCATTCGCGACGTGGAGCCGGTTGTCAAAACCATTCAACATGATCGACAAACCACTCTCTGTCGCGCCATCCAGCGTCTGAATTTGGTAGGAAGCCCGAAAACCGGGCGCGCCACCCACGTCAATTGCTTCGACCGTCAGCGCTCCCAGCCCGTCGCGCCATGTCTCGATCCAGTGGATGGCATCGGCCTCGCTTGCGAGCGCGACATCTTGCGTCTCCACCACCATCGTAACCGAATCGCCCACTATAGTGGCGGGCAATCCTTGGGCGCCGTCGGTCACCTGCCAGCCCGCCGGAAATCGTATGATGTGCTTGTCCAGGTTGTCGAAATAAGCCTTCCAATCGAAGGGCGCCTCCGCGAAAGCTTCGACCCTGCGAAGTTTCCTGGTTACTCCTTCCAACAAGAACTTGAGTTCACGGGGCGCATTTTCCGCGGTTACCACGCGCACGCTATAAATGTCGCCATCTTGTAACCAGGCCTCTTGCCTGGCAATGAAATAAGCGCGCGACCGGGTTAGATTGAAGTCGATCACAACATGACCGGCATCGCTAATCTTTCGGCCGGTTTCGTCCCAGCTCCAGTAATCTCGCCAGCTTTGTCCAAGCCAGGTGCGGTCAAAAAAGGCGCTGAGCTCTTCAGCCTCGCTAATGCCGCCATGATTCTTGATGATGCGCGCTTCCACGACGCTTTGCGCGTCAGCATTGCTCAAACTGGCGCGCAGTTCGTCAGCCGTATTGCTGCTGGAGGCTGAACGCCATCCGGTCGGAGCCGCGACAGTAAACAAGCCGGAGGGATGCAAATAGGTCGCCTCAAAGTCAATCGTCGAGATGTCGGGAGGCGGCGGAAACGTCGGCTCGGGCAGGCGGGTAGGCTGCGGGGTTTCGGCGCCGAAATCGCTCTGGGCGACCTGGCCCGACAATAGCGGCAATATCAAGCTGCCAACCATGGCTACCGTCATGATAACACCAATAACAACGGTGAATCGTTTTGTCGTTTTATTCATCCGCGCTACGCTCCAGGGCATCCAGTCAAAACGCGCTAATCATACCGCAGAACCAGGGCAGTGTTAAGCAAGACTTTTTGCTCATATAATGTCGCGGCAGCGCCCGCAACATCAGCTTGACAGAGCGCCTCTTATCACTACAATAACCCTTATTGAACTTATATGACCCATTTTCTCGCCATTATACTTGGCGAATCAGCGAGGATGCGAAGAGAATGATCGGCAAGACTTTGACTACTCGTCCCCTAAGCTTTGATGACGCGCGGGAATACGCCAGCACAGCGACAGCAATTGCCAGACGCGCCGGCACCGACGAGCGCTACGATGTAGATGACACGCTGATGATGTGGCGAGAACCCCGCTTCGACCTGGGGCGTTCATCTCTCGGCATGTTCAGCGATTCCGGGACCTTAGCCGCGTATGTCATTGTTTGGGCTGTATCAGAAAGGCCGGTTCGGCCCCGGGTCATTTGGGGCGTGCATCCGGACTTCCACGGTCATAACCTCAGCAAGCGACTCTTTGACTGGGCGGAGGAGCGGGCTGGCGAGATCATCAAGCGTTGTCCGCCCGAAGCGCGCGTCCGTCTGCAAACGGGAACGCCGGCCGGTTACAGCTTCGCGGAAAAGGCGCTCGCGCAAGCGGGTTATGTGTCTGATCGCACCTACTTCGACATGCGAATTACGATGAATCGTCGGCCGCAAGTCCCGGATTTCCCCGCTGGCATCGCCATCAAACCTTACCGACACGAAGAGGACTTGCCGCTGTTTGTGGATATATTTCGCAATTCATTTTCAGATCATTATGGATATGTCGAAGAGCCATTCGACGACGATGTCGCGGAGTTCCGTCACTGGTTCAGCAATGACAAGAATTTCGAACCCGGACTGGTGCTTTTGGCGGTCGACGAGCGAAGTAAGCTCGCGGTCGGTTGTCTGTTGGCGATGAAAGAGAGCCCCCGGCATCCCGGCATCGGCTTTGTCGATATCGTCGGCGTTCGCCGCGGGTATAGACGGCGTGGGCTGGCGCAGGCGATGTTATATCACAGCTTCGCTGGATATTGGGATCGCGGCCTGACAACGGTGAGCCTGGAAGTTGACGGCAGTAGCTTGACCAACGCGGTCGCGCTCTACGAAAAGGTCGGCATGCATGTGCATCAGAGCTTTATAGCCTACGAGAAGACGCTGCGCGATGGCGTCGAGCTGGCGAAGGTCTCGATGGAGTAGCGCTACTACCCTGTTCTGGAGGCGCACTGGCGACAGCTGCGATCCAAGCATGACTCGCAATCTGTCAAAATATCGATCGCAGGCAAATGCTCCGTTCGTGATTGCAGCACCAGACCAGTATAGAGGAATTTGAGCGCAAATGCCCCAGATACAAACCGGCTACGCCGAAATCAACAATGCCCGACTCTATTACGAACTGGCGGGAAGGGGCAGGCCCTTCGTCATGATCCACGCCGGCATCGCCGACTGCCGCATGTGGGAGGAGGAATTCGCGCATTTTGCAAAGAGCCACCGGGTGTTGCGCTTTGACATGCGCGGCTACGGCAAAAGCCTCCCGGTAGAGGGCGAATTCAATATACAAGATGACCTGAGAGCCTTGCTCGCTTTCCTGGACATCGGCGCGCCGGTGATCCTGATGGGCTGTTCGATCGGGGCCGGGCTGGCCATCGACTACGCCTTGACACATCCTGACGAGGTACAGTCGCTGATTCTTGTCGGCGGCGAGCCGGCTGGCTTTGAAGCCGATGTTGAATGGTCCGAGGAACTCTTCACTCAATCGGAGGAGGCTTTTCAGAACGGCGACGTCGATCGCGTTGCGGAAATCGATATGAAAATCTGGTTTGACGGTTTCGGGCGTTCCGCCGGAAACTTAAACCAAGAAGCCAGAAAGCGCGGGTTCGAAATGGCTCGCCAAGTCGCCGAACACGAGATCAAAGACATCGGAACGCACGTTCGCAAGACCTTTGAGGCGCAGGCAGTTGACCGGCTGGCGGAACTCAAGATGCCGAGCCTGGTGATCATCGGGGAAAACGACCTGCCCTTCTTGAAGCTCGCCGCTGATTACCTGAGCACGCACATTCCCGATGCGACCAGAGCGCTGATATCAGATGCCGCTCACCTGCCCAATATGGAACATCCCGAGCAATTTCGCGCTATCGTTGAAGATTTTCTCTCAGCCGGCTAAACGTCAGTTCTCGAGGTTCGCGCGGTATATGTCAAGCGGTGAAAACCAGCAGCGCTACGACGAGATCATGCGGAAGATCGCGGGCCGCAGGCCCTTCGGCGACAAGGCGCGCCCGGAACGAAGGGCTAGTCCTCAGGGCCGCGCGCTCGATATGGTCAACGCCTACGACAGCTTTGCCAGACTGACGCGAGACACATACCCGAATATCTTATGCCATGGTCCCAAGGCGCTGCATGGCAAAGCGTGGTCTGGCGTCCTCGTCTGGTATCGCCAGAAAGGGTACCACGGGTACCAAAAACTGAAACTGTTTGGCGTCTGGGCGCATCATGCCGAAGAGGAGCTTCTGCTGAGCGTCGGCATACGAAAACTGAGCTATCGGGCGCCCATCTTTGATGCCGGCGTATATCGCGTCGCCATCGAAAACGGATTCCACCTCTATTATGAAGATGATGGTCACCCGCCCGGCGCCGAAGATCAAGTCTTGTATCAATCGTCATTTGACACAAAAGAGCGCCTTGCGCATCGGCAGGCGCTTTCTGACCTTCTTAGGCAATGGCGACGAAAAGCGGGCAGCGCCTAGTCTTCCGCTTCATCCTCTTCGAATACGATGTCAGTCATCAGGTCGGAAGCAGCAAGATCGTCGAGCGAGATGCCGCCGGCGTCATCCTGAACCAACATGCTGACGCCCTGCTTCAGTCTTTCGCCGCAAACCAGGCAGTCCGGGTCCCGTTGAATATCCACCCAAATGCTGGAATGCGGATCGTTCTCTTGCCCTTCAATGACATCGAGCGACGTATTGGTGACAATGATCGTGTTGGCGGGCATTTCTTCGTAAACCGCGCTGCCGCGCAGCAGTTCGTTGAGAATCAAATCCGTCTGAATGCCCGCGATCTTCGTAACATTCACCCAAAGTCCCGGTTCCGCCTCCAAGGCGCCGGCTTCGCCGATCATGCCGTAGTCCAGGTCGCCGACAGAATCCATCGTGATTTTCACGCCCTCGCGCGTCGCTTCCGCCCAGCAGGCGTAACAGGGACCGTCAAATGGCTTGATGATAACGTGATCTCCGCCTTCTCCCCGTTCATAGACGCCGGCATAAGAGGCGCTGAGACGCTTTTCCAGGCACTTCTCGTTGATGGCGTATTTGACCTGCTCGTTGTCGACGCCGACCACGAGCAGGTCGATATCGTCGAGGATCTCCCAGTAGTCCTGGATTGGGCCTTCGCGCACGTCGACGATGGCGTCGCGGTTGCGGTTGCCTATCAGGTCGGCGACAGCCGCTGCTTTGTTTTGCCCCACATGGCGCAAATCCGCCACATGCCGCGTTACATTGCCCGCTTTGATCACGTCATTATCCACCAGCGCGAAATTGCCTACGCCGCTCATTGCCAGGCTCAATGCCACAAAGCCGCCGCCGGAACCCAAGCCAACAACGCCGACCTTCTTTTCTGCGAGTCGTGTCAGGTTTTCGCTGCCGAGCAGCCGCTCAACACGTGTCCAAAGATCGCTCATATTGTCGTGACGCTTTCCTTACTCCAATTGCCGCTCACAAATCCCAAGATCTCGCCTCTGGCGGGCAGCGCGCTAAACTTGCCCAGGGTCATCGCCATCCGATTCGTCTTCATGCGACCGTTCCAGTCGATGAGCATCCAGCACGCACTCGGAAGGGGCGGCATCCGGATCAATCTCGTCCAGCAGCACCGGGATATCCAGTTTGGCCGGTTGGCGCAGTCCCATCGCGACCTCGATTGCCACCAGGTAATCGATCAAGTATTTGTCGCTGCTCCATTCCCAATCCGGGGGATCTTCGACTGGCTCGGCGACCGCCCACAACTTTTGAAAGGTCGCGACCGGATCCATTAGATCGAGATCGCTGGTAAAAGGCGCGCTATAAGCCCGGGGCCGCGCATGAGGATAGTCGTGCTGGGTGACGAAGAGCAGAAATGACCTGGAGCCCTGCCGGATAGCGAAAAAGCAGAATTCAAGCGGAACCTCGCCGTCGCATTCGTAAAACAGGGTGCGCACGAGCAAGCCGTCGTCCGCCATCGCCAAGGTCTCGCTCGTCAGGCGATCGGGAAGCACGACATGCCAGGCATATTTCATCATTTGCGGCAAAGCGTCTTCTTCTACGATCTGGGGATGCACAGGCTGGAATACGCGCACATCACGATGGATATACCACCAATCGACGCGCATGTCGGTGCCATTGTCCATCGGCACGGTAATGTAATTGACAGCCAGATCTGATTCGCCAATGATGGGCGCATAACCCACTGTGACAATAGGGACCAAGAGATAATCCAGGCCCAGATCATCATCGTCGAGCCAAGACAAAGCCGTCATCAGATCGCCATGACTGGGCTGTATCATGGAACCGGGCTGCTTGTGCCAATCACCGAGGTAGCGCAGGGGCACATCAAAGCGATCGGGCAGCACTTCAGAGCCGCGATATCGTTCGCGATGGAAATGCCAGTTTTCTTGGAGCCACCAGATGATCTCGTCTTGCAAGGCATCCCCTTGCTGAAAGGTATGCGATCGGCGTATGGCCGTTTCGTCAGGCGAAATGGTGTCCAGCACATAAATGGTTGGCAGGCCTTCAGGCGTATCGTTTTCCACGATAAAGCCCAACATGGCTTCTCCAGTTTCGTCAGCCAAGTACTGGCTCGCGGCGGAAAGCATCTTCTTTACCGCTCGCCTTGACAACACCAGGTTAGGTACGATCCCGCGAGATATCATCGCCATCCCTCGCAAGCGCTTACGCAAAAACTCGATTTCCAGTTGCATGAGCTTGAGAATATCCAGCTCATCCTTGCTTCGCATCTTTATCTTCTCCGCCGGCGGGGCAAGGGCGTACTGGCTTTAATGCGTTCTTCAATCCCGGGCCATTTCCCGGTGGAACGCCAAGTGTAATAGGCGTAAAGCCATTGGATCGCCCATCCGCCCACGGTCACTGCGGTCGATTTCGAGGGGTTCCAACCGTATTGTTCTCCGTCTTTCGGGTTGAATAGGCAAAGCTGCCCGTCTTCGTACTGATGTTTCTCGCTATAGATGCGCGGTTTGATGCAGTAAGCCTCCGCCGGGCGGTTGGGGTATTCTTTGGGATAGACGATTTTGAGGCTGTGAAAAGGGGTATCGAGGATGCTCATGTTGATCTCGACCGAGCCTTGCCAATAGAGCAAGCCGCCGAAGGGCGGCACCACCAGTTTGAAGGTATCGCCAAAGGTAGCCTTCATCGCCTCCACTTCCCAAATCAGGCGCGACGAGACATTCTTGCGAGCCCCCCACCAGTTGGACATGTTTTCAGCTCCGTAACGCGTGAATCAAGGTCGAAATGCCTCAACTCTATTGGCAAAGTCCGCTATTGTCCAGTATAGGTCAAGGGGCTTTCACCCGTCTGAAGACAGGCTAAATATGAGACAAGTTCATGCCTGGCGCGCAAGTTTAACCAGCTGCAACTTGCCATCCAGCGATGATTAAAGCCTTGTCTCTCGACAAAGCAACTTCGGGTGCTTGAGCTCGAAAAAGTGAAATTTACCACAAGCGTGGAAACGGCGGCAGCGGCTCTGGTATAAAAAAGGGGTCAAACTGGCAGGAAAAGTTCGAGAGCTCCTCCGCTAGCCAATTTGACCACTGTCTATCTAGCTAAATCCTAGCGAGGATTTAGCATATATGCAAGGAGCATGCAATATGTCAGTCAAACGCTTTTCGCTTCTCGTTATTTTAGCTTGCCTGCTCGTCAGTGTCTTGACGATACCAGCATTTGCGCAAGACAATGAAAGGCTCACCGTTTACTCGGGCCGCAACGAAAGCTTGATCGGTCCCCTGTTGGATCAGTTTGTCGAGGACAGCGGCATCGAGGTAGAAGTCCTGTATGGCGGCACAAGCGCAGTGGCGAATCAGATTCTCACCGAAGGCCAAAATAGCCCCGCGGATGTCTTCATTGCCCAAGATGGCGGCGCATTGGGCGCACTGGCAGCGGCGGGCATGTTGAGCGCCCTGCCGGAGGATGTGCTGAATCGCGTAGTAGATTCCGCCTTCGTTTCGCCCCATGGCCTATGGGCAGGATTGAGCGGTCGCGCTCGCGTTCTGGTTTACAGCCCCGAGAGCCTCGCTGATGCCGGGCTGGACTTGCCCGATTCCATTCTTGACCTAACCGGCGAAGAATGGCGGGGAATTGTGGGTTGGGCGCCGACAAACGCATCGTTCGTGTCCAACGTAACTGCCATGCGCGTCTTGCTGGGTGACTGTGATACAGAGGATTGGCTGGAAGCAATGATCGCCAACGACGTGCAGTCCTATCCCAAGAACACGCCAATCGTCAAGGCTGTCATTGATGGCGAAATTGTCGCTGGATTGGTCAATCACTATTATCTGTTCCGTTTCTTGGCGGAAGATCCCGATATCAGCGCCAGCTTGCATTTCTTCCCTGATGGAGACCCCGGTTCGCTGATAAACGTCGCCGGCGCCGCGATACTCGAATCCAGTGATCAGCCAGAGCGCGCCCTGCAATTCGTCGAATACATGTTGAGCGACAGCGCGCAAGCGTATTTCGCCTCCAAGACTTACGAGTATCCGCTGGTCGCCACGGTCGAACCGTCGGTCGATCTGCCATCGCTGGCAGAAATCGAATCGCCTGAGATCGATTTGTCGGATTTGGATGACTTGCAAGGGACATTGGAAATAATCGAAGACAGCGGCGCGCTGGATTAACCGCCATCTGCGGATATTGCGGGGCGGGAATCTATCCTCGCTCCGCAATGGAAGAAAGATATGCAACTTTCACATATAGTTCCGCCCCAGTTGCGACTGCACCGACCGCGCTACAGCGCGATTTCGCGCATGCACATCGGCAATCGACAATTGGCGCAGATTGTCAGCCTGGCTGTAGTCACGATCGTCATGATTCCGATTGCCTTCGTCATCATTCGCGCGCTCAGCGCAGGTCAGGAGGGACTCGACTACCTGATGAAGGCGCGCAATCTGCGAATTGTGGGCAACAGCCTGGCTTTGATGCTGGCCACGACGGTCTTCGCGTCCGTCATCGGCATACCCTACGCCTGGTTGACAAGTCGCAGCGATCTACCCTGGCGGCGCGCCTGGCTGGTGCTCGGTTTGCTGGCGATGGTCATCCCCTCCTATCTGACTGCCGTGACCTTCACAGAAGCTTTTGGACCAAAGGGCCTGCTGCAAGAACTTCTGGAACCACTGGGCGTCGAGCGATTGCCAAATATCAAGGGCTTCTTCGGCGCGACTCTGACACTGACAGTGGTCACATTTCCCTACATTTTGTTGCCCGCGCGCGCAGCGCTGCTGCATAGCGATCGCAGCCTGGAAGAAGCCGGGCAAAGCCTGGGGCTCGATCGCTGGCAGGTATTTCGCCGGGTGACGCTGCCGCAGCTTCGTCCCGCGCTCACGGCTGGCATGTTGATGACGGCGCTTTATTGTCTTAGCGACTTCGGCGCAGTCGCCGTCATGCGCTTTAACGCTTTCACACGCGCCATCTTCGTCCAAACGGAGTCGTTCCGTATGGACAAAGCCTCGGTGCTGGCGCTGGTACTCATCGGATTGACCTTGATTTTGCTGCTGATCCATTCGCACATACAGCATAGAGGCCGTCATTATCGCATCGGCACTGGCGCTGCGCGCGAACTCCAAACGGTGAGTTTAGGGCTATGGCGTTATCCGGCGCTATTGTTCTGCTTTTCTGTTGTCCTTGTCAGTGTAGCTGTGCCTCTGCTGGTGCTATTGAGCTGGCTGATCGGACGCACGATAAGCAATCCTGTGCAAGTGCCAATCACGGAATTGTTGCAGAACACAGTCGCCGTAAGCGCGGTAGCCGCGCTTGTCGTAACCGTGGCGGCGCTGCCTCTGGCGCTGCTCGCCATGCGAAAAGAATCGAGGATAAATCGCTGGCTGGTGAACCTGGCATATACCGGCAACGTTTTGCCGGGCATTGTCATAGCGCTGGCGCTGGTATTCTTCGCCTCGCAGAATCTGCTGAGCCTGTATCAAACACTGCCGCTTTTGATTGTTGGTTATGCCATCCGGTATCTACCATTTAGCATAAGCGCGACGCAGAGCGCATTTGAGCAGATCAATCCACGCTATGAAGAAGCGGCCCGCAGCCTGGGGCTATCCGCGCGCGAAGCACTATTGCGCATCACCGTGCCCTTGGCGCGCGGGGGCATTTTAGCCGGTTCCGCACTCGTGTTTTTGAACGTCATGAAAGAACTGCCCACCACTTTAATCTTGCGGCCGATCGGATTTCGCACCTTCGCCACACGCATCTGGAGCGCCTACGATGAAGCGTTTTTGTCGTCAATCGCGCTGCCCGGATTCGCGCTGATCGTCGTTTCTGCTTTCGCATTAGCAATCATTCTGCGCCGAGAGGACACGGCTCACTAGCCAGTCGGTTATCACTGTATGCGATTCGGTTCCGTAATCTCCTAAGCTGTTTCCCTCTTTATTCCAAGAGATTTTGCTCTATTCTAGGGCGCGACAAGACACCATATCGCCCAAACTGCTATGGAACTTTCGCTGCAAACAGAGAATCTCACCAAATTTTTCAATGGCGAAACTCCGGCCGTCGGAGACGTTTCTCTTAAACTACGAACTGGCGAGTTCCTCACGGTTCTTGGACCAAGCGGAGGCGGGAAAACCACAACACTGCGCCTTCTGGCGGGCTTTGAACGTCCTACTAGCGGTCTGATTCAAATTGGCGACACGATTGTCGCCGACGACAGTCATTTTATGCCGCCGGAAAAGCGTCGGGTCGGTATGGTATTTCAGGACTATGCGCTCTTCCCGCATTTGAATGTGGCGCAGAACATCGCATTTGGATTATCCAGTCATAAGAAAGATTCCCGAATGCAGGTACAGCGCATGCTGTCGCTGGTTGGCCTGACACTGTACGCGGATCGAATGCCGCACGAGTTATCCGGTGGGCAGCAGCAGCGGGTCGCGCTTGCCCGCGCTTTGGCGCCCAATCCCGACATCCTGCTGCTGGACGAGCCATTTTCCAACCTCGATACCGGTCTGCGAGCCCAGGTGCGCAGCGATGTGCGCAACATACTTCTGGAAACGGAAACCAGCGCAGTCTTTGTCACGCACGACCAGAACGAAGCCTTGAGCCTCTCTGACGAAATCGCGGTGATCTTTGAAGGCAAGCTCTTGCAGGTAGCGACGCCGCATATCATTTACAACCGCCCGATCAACAGTCAAGTAGCCCATTTCATCGGCGAGGCGAACTTTTTGCCGGGCGAGGCGCAAGGGCTGACCGCCGTCAGTCCGCTAGGCACGGTCAAGCTCTTTCATCCAAAGAGGGGACCGGTGCAATTGATGATCCGCCCCGAAGCGTTTCATGTCAATTTCGCCGAAGAGGGGCTGTCGGCGTCCGTGCTTTGGCGCGAGTTTTATGGGCATTATCAAAGGCTTGGGCTGGCGCTGGAAGACGGCACCGAACTGGTCGCGCGCACGGGCGTGGACCGCTTTTTCCGGCGGGGGGACAAGACCTGGGTGTCGCTGGCATTGCCGGCGCTGGCCTTTGATGCGAATGGAGAAAGCGAACCATAGCGCTAAGGCGCTTCAGTTCGCCAGAAACCAAGCCTTGAATCGACCGACTGCTTATACCCCCGGCAGCCACACGCGGAACACCGTACCCCGGTTCCGCCCGCGACTGCTCACGGTAATCTTGCCGCCGTGCGCCCCCACAATTTCTTGCGCAATCGCCAAGCCCAAACCAGTTCCCCGGCGCGGACCGCGCGACTTATCCGCTTGATAGAAGCGCTCGAATACGCGCGGCAGTTCTTCTGCGGCGATTCCGATGCCGGTATCCTGAATCGCCACGGAAACGCCATGCCCTTGCGCCTTCGTCGCAACGCGCACGCCGCCGCCAGCCTCGGTGAACTTGAGGGCGTTGCCGACGAGGTTGGTCAGCACTTGCGCCAGGCGGTCCCCGTCTCCGCGGATCGACGGCACAGCCTGGCAGGACGACTCTAACTTAATGCCCTGGTTCGACGCCAGCACCTGCAAGCTCTGTACCACGCCGTCAGCCAGCAGAGACATATCAATGATCTCGAGTTTCATCGACAAACGGCCCGCTTGCAATTGCTCCAGATCGGTCAATGCCACTACCATGCGGTTTAGGCGGCTGGCTTCTTCAAATATGATCTGCGCCGCAACTTTTGGATTTTCCGCAGCGCCATCAATGATGGCCTGGGAATAGCCCTGAATCGAAGTCAAAGGGGTCTTCAAGTCATGTGATACATTACCGAGAAAGTCTCGCTGGGCGTTGTTCGCCGCCAAGACTTCCGCCGTCATCCGATTGAAGGAATCCGCCAAGGATCGCAACTCCGGCGGGCCGCTGGCCGGCACATGAACCGCATAATCACCGCGAGCGACATCGGTCGCGGCTACCGCAAGCCGCTGCAGTGGCTTGGCGATTGTACGGGTTATCAGCGCCGCCAAGATGATCGAAAAGACAATGCCGGCAAGCCCGGCCTGTATGAGAGGCGGAGCCAGGGAATTGCTGAAGACCGCCAGTGTCTCGTGCAGACGGACGGTAGGCCGCGGCTCCGCCAAGATCCAAAGATTGTCGCCCGCCGGGCGACCAAGCAATCGGCGCTGCTGTCGAAACATGACCCCGCCATACAGCCATTCGCTGCCGCCGGGATCGGCAAATGCGCCGAAAAACTGCTCCCCGCCCCTTCTCAAGACTTTCGCCAGCGGGTCGCTCTTGTAGCTGTCGACGCGCAAGTGGATCGGTTGCCCGGGCTCAAATCTGCCGGCGCTGTCATAGAGCGCGATCGGTCCGTCTTGAGTGAGCCAGATTTGCATCGTACGCAGCTTGCGCGACTCTGCAAAGGCATCCAGCAATTCGGGAATTTGTTCTTGAATGAAATCGAGATTGGGGCCTCTGGGCAAATCGGCGATAAAGTCCAGCAGGTTGAGACCCTGTGTCAAAGCCGCCAATCGTTCATAAGTCGGTTGCGGGGGCGCCGGTCTGTTTCCGATCAGCAGCAAAAGCGCTACGGCAATTACGCCCAGCGCTACCATCAAAAGAACGAGGTACGATGTTAGCAGCCGTAAGCGTAATCCAAAGGGAAAGCGCAAGCGCCTAGCGATCATCGAGCTTGTAACCCACACCCCATACGGTCTCGATGCTAGCCTCCATGCCCTTCAGTTTGTGGCGCAAGTGCGCGATATGAACATCAACTGTTCGGGTCTCTCCTGCGAAGTCATATCCCCAAACAACATCCAGAAGTCGCTCGCGGCTGTAGACGACGCCCTTATTCTCCGCCAGGGTTTGCAGCAAGTCGAATTCTTTCATGCGCAGGTCTACCCCCGCGCCCTCCACTTCAACTGTTCGGCGCTGCGCATCAATACGTAAATTGCCAATCACGACCGGCGCCGGCGCGTCCCTGTGATTGCCCGCGCGATCGGTTCGGCGGAGGATCGCCTTGATGCGCGCGACCAACTCCCGCGGGTTGAAGGGCTTGGTAAGGTAGTCGTCCGCGCCCAATTCCAATCCGACAATCTTGTCAATATCGTCGCCGCGCGCGGTCAGCATGATAATTGGAACATCCGACTCCGCGCGCACCTTTCGACACACGTCCAAGCCATCCATGCCGGGCAACATGAGATCCAGGACAACCAGGTTAGGCGCGTCTTCCGCGATCTGACGACGGGCGCTAAGCCCGTCTGTGGCGCTTGTTACCCGATAACCATCCTGTTCCAGGTACATTCGCGCCAGATCGATTATCTTTTGCTCGTCGTCGACGACCAAGATCGTTTCGCTCATACCTACGCTCTCAATAGGGAACGGTATTTGCTGCCTCCCCGCCGTAGCGCAGCTTTCGACATTCGCAAGCCAGCGCAACGCCTGACCACATTATGCCAAAAAACGATGGCAAGACCGTATCGTATTTGTAAACATCGTGTAAACTTCCGGCTCGGATTCCCGGCGGACGCGCCGTTGGCGAGAGCGACGATAAGCAAGGGCGTCAGCAGAATCCGGCAGCGATCAATCTATAGGCTGGATCAGGTTTTTGCGCTACAATATGCGCCTTGTCTGAAACTTACACGAGACCGCGGCCATGAGTTTGCTGGAAATCATCCAACCCGACAATCCCGCTCTACGCAGGCAAGCGCTACGCATAAACGATTTTGGCGCCCCGCTGCAAGACTTGATCAACGACATGTACGAAACCATGATTAAGGCGGAAGGCGTCGGATTGGCGGGTCCACAAGTCGCTCAAAGCTTGCGCTTAATCCTAGTTCGGCTTCCTGATGACGACGACAGCCAAGAGACGTACGGCGAGGAGGCCGGCAAGCTATATGTCGTAGCAAATCCTAAAATTAGCAAGCGCAGTCCTGATACGGTTTCCGGGGTAGAGGGCTGCCTGTCCTTGCCGGGTCTGCTGGGCGATGTTGAGCGCCATCAAAGCATTGAGGTGACCGGCCAAGACCGAAACGGCAGCCCCATGTGTCTGCAAGCCAGCGACTGGTTGGCTCGCATCTTCCAGCACGAGATTGATCACCTGGATGGCAAGCTCTTTATCGATATCGCCACTAGAGTTTGGCGCCCGGAAGAAGAAAACAGTATCGTGGAAAAAGAAGCCTGAGCTCCCATGAGCGTCAAGATTCGCCTCGCTTCCAAAAAAGACGCGCCGCAGATTCTTGAGATTTACAGTCCTATTGTTCGCCTCACACATATTTCATTCGAGCATGATGTTCCAGACGCCAGCGAAATTGCTGAGCGAATCGCGAAGACATTGCGTCAGTATCCCTGGCTCGTCTGCGAAATTGACGCGCGTATCGCCGGCTATGCTTATGCCAGCGCTTTTCGCAGCCGAAGGGCCTACCAGTGGACGACGGAGACCACAGTTTATGTACATGAGGGCTACCAGCGCCGCGGCGTCTCTCGCGCATTGTATGCTTCATTATTGGCGATTCTGCGCGCACAGGGCTACCGTAGCGCCGTCGGCGTCATTGCTTTGCCAAACGCCGCCAGTATAAAAGCGCACGAGGCGCTCGGCTTTCAAGAAATCGGGGTCTTCAGAAATGTCGGTTTCAAAGCCGGAGCTTGGCGTGATACGGGCTGGTGGCAACTTGACTTGAGCCCGACGCTGGAGCGGCCGCCAGCGCCGCAATCCATCAGCGACCTTGTAGAGCAGGACGGATTCGACGAGCTCCTGCAAACGGGTCTGCCCGGTATAAGGATCTAGCTCTATTTTTCATGGAAAAGCGAGGATATCGACATGGCAAAAGGCAAAGTCCCTATCACCGCAGAAGATCTCAACAAGATTCACTATGTACAAGACCCGCAAGTCAGTCCCGACGGGCGCTTTGTCGCTTTTGTCAAAGTGAGTCCCGATCCGCTGGAACGCGGCTACAAGCGCAATATCTGGCTCTTTCCGCTGGATGGCGGCGAAGCCTTTCAACTGACTCGCGGTGACAAAGACAGCCGGGCAACTTGGTCGCCGGATGGCAAGCAGCTCGCATTTGTATCGGCGCGCGGCGACAAAGCGCAGGTTTATTTGCTGCCAACCAACGGTGTCGGTGGCGAGGCGTGCGCCTTGACCGATATGAAAAACGGGGCGCATAGCCCGGCTTGGTCACCGGACGGGACGCGGATCGCATTCCTGGCGCCGGAAAGCGAAGACGAGCGCCGCAGCGCGCCCGCGGAAGACAGCGATGCTTTGCCGCCCATTGACAAGCTGGAAAAGAGACATCGACGAGAACGACAAGACGAAGACGAGCAAATGCGCTGGGACCCGCGCGAGATGTGGCGCATTCCCTATCGGCGCGGGACCGCCTTCGTGGACGAGCGTTACGATCAGATTTACGTGATTGATATCGAAGAATTCAGCGAGAGCGAAGCCTATCGCCTCACGGATATCGACGCCGATCACACTCAGCCGCGCTGGTCCGCCGATGGCGCGTCGATTTACACATCGCGAACAACCGACCCGGAAGGCGACGAACCTTGGCGGACGGAGAATCTGTATCGCATTGATGCGATTTCTGGCCAAGCGACCCCGATGACCGACGGCGCTCACAGTGCCTACGCGCCTCTGCCCTCGCCGGACGGCAAGTGGCTGGCTTTTGGACGCCTTCCGATTGGCGTCACAGATATTCCCATGCGCCTGCTCGTTATGACTGTCGACGGCGCCGACATTCGAATCGTCAACGAAGCATTCGACCGCGAGGCGGTCGAATGGGCTTGGTCACAAGAAAACCAGTTGGCTTTCACAGTGGAAAGCGAAGGCAGGACCTTACCCTGGATCTACGATCCTGCCAGCGATGCTTCGCGCCAGCTGCACGACGGCTTTTACGATATCGAGCAATTCGATATTGGCGCTGGCGGTTTGATGTCCATGACAGTTTCCACGCCACAGAACCCCCAGGAACTTTACATTCTGCAGGACGGAGACTTCGTCGAAGCGACTCGATTCAACCAGGATTGGCTGAGCGAGGTCATCGTTCAAGACGCGCGCGAACTTCGCTTTCAATCGCCGCACGGCGAAGTACAAGGATGGTATTTGCTGCCGGTCGGCTATCAGCCCGGGCAGACCTATCCCCTGGCGCTGAACATTCATGGCGGTCCGCATGCCACCTGGGGCTACGCTAGCAAAACGATGTGGCACGAATGGCAATTCCACGCCGCGCGCGGATACGCCGTTTTCTACTGCAATCCACATGGCAGCGGCGGCTACGGCGAAGACTTCATGCGCAAGTTGCATGCCGCCTGGGGACCCGTCGCCATGGACGACATCATGGCCGGCGTGGACGCTTTTCTCGAGCTCGGCATCGCTGACGCCAAAAAAATGGCTATCACCGGCGGATCCTACGGCGGTTACATGACAGCCTGGATCATCAGTCACAGCGACCGCTTCAAAGCGGCGGTCGCGCAGCGGGGCGTCTACAATTTAAGCAGCTTCTATGGCACAACGGATGTGCCATTGCTGATGTCGAATGAATTCGACGCCGAACCCTGGGAGAATCATGAGGCCTTCTGGGACAATTCTCCGCTGAAGTACGCTGCCAACATACGGACGCCCCTTTTGCTCATTCACTCGGAAAACGACTTTCGCGTGCCGATAGAACAAGGGGAGCAGCTTTTCGCCTGGGTCCGGCGGGCGACGGACACGCCGATCAAAATGCTGCGTTATCCGCGCGAAGGGCACGAGCTTTCTCGCAGCGGCGAGCCAAAGCACCGGGTCAGTCGTCTGACCGAGATGATCGACTGGTTCGACAAGTATGTGAAGGATTGATTCTCGAAGCAACGGAAGCCGCTTACGCAGGGAATTGCTGAGAAAATATCGCGAAATAAAGACGCACCTTCGCGATGATGTCCCGCCGCTCTTTATCCGGCAGCAAACCGAAAACGGCGCGCAATTGATCCATCAGGCCGCGCTGCACCCCAACAAACCGGCGGGAGCCTTCGTCGGTAAGAATAACATCCACCGAGCGCCCGTCGGTCGCGCTGCGTCGGCGCCGGACCAAGGGCGGATCCATGGCTTCCAGCCGCTTAACCAGGCCGGTCATGGTCGCGTTGGTCAAATGATGATCGCGGGCGATATCGCCGATGCGGCACTCGCCCTGGTTTTCCGACAGCGTCTTGAGCACATAGAACTGCGGCGGCGTGAGTTGCTGCGCGTCAAAGTGGCTGGCAAGGCGTTTCTCGCCATCGCTGACGATATCGAAAAGCAGCGACCAAAGCTCGGCTACATCTCGATCGAGATTTTCATCCACACCACTCGTCCCCTATCTACGTAAACCGCGTCGCCCATGTGACGAGAACGATTACGATTTTGCGTGAGCGAGGCAGACCCTATCGCTGCCGCCGAGCGGCTAGATCGCGCGTTCAGTGCCCAAGGCATCCCAAACATCCAGCTTGCCGCGAATCTCGCGGATTACCTCGTCAACAAATTCCGAGGTGCTGGCGCGCCCGCCCAAATCCGTGGTCTTGATCCCGTTGTAGACCGATTCAAGGGTGCTTTCATAGATGGCGCGGCTGGCATCGGCGGCTTTTTTGCCCTCGATATAGCGCAGCAGAGCGCCGCATGCCAAGATCATAGCCATCGGGTTGGCGATGTTTTTGCCCTGCAAGCTTGGCGCAGTGCCATGCGGCGCTTCGGTGACGGCTGTCTTGACGTTGAAGTCATCGTCAAATGCGAATACGATGGATTCGGCGCCGGCAATCGTGCCAAACATCTTCATGATCAGGTCGCTCAAGTTATCGCCGTCGCGATTTAAAGCCGGGATGACCAGCGCCTCGCCACTCGTTTCCAGCAGCAGCGCATAGGTAGCGTCAATCAGTTGTGGACGATATCGCACGGCTCGATAGATGCCCGCGGCTCGATCCAACTCTTCTTTAAACAGCCCTTCGTAGATCGGGCTAACGGTATATTTGGGCCCGCCGAATACGGTGGCGCCAATGCGCCGCGCATACTGAAACGTGAATTCCGCCACCGCCCGGCAGGTGCGGCGCGTGATGTAGCGCTTGTTGTAAGCGATCTCGTCAAGACCTTCGCCTTCGCGCCACTCCTCGGCCGCATAGGCGCCTTCTACAGCCATGCGCGCCACCGCGATTGGCGCGTGAACGCCCGCCAAGGGCCGCACCGACGGGATGCGCCGGCCCGTTCGCAAGATTACGCTGCCATGGATCAAATCGCGCAGCAGCGCGTTTGGGCTGCCGACATCGTCGGGGTCGCCGGGCGTAATGGTGGCCGCTTTAATGCCTAATCCGGTCCCCAATATCCGCGCCGCCGCCTCGCGAACGACGTCGTTTTTGGTCCGCCGCCGGTTTTCCAGCGACAGGTCAAAGGTCTCGAAGACCAGGTTCGACATGCCAATGACATCCGGAGCCAGAACCCGAATCGCTTCATCCAGCAATTCCTGGCCCGTCTCGTCACCCCGCAGCAGGCAAATTCGATGTTCTTCCATTCAATTTATCCTCAAAGTCGTGAAAGCGAGCGCTACATGTTTATTGTATGCCAGGAATGCCTTCGTGAAAATCGCGTATCACTACGCAAGCGCGAGTCACTCTGGCGCAGCCTGGCCAGCTTGCTCTTGATTCAGATGGACACAGCCGCGGCCAGCGTCAACGGGTCTAGCGCAAAATAGGGCTGAGGAAATCCTGATTTTGCTGTAGAATAGTGGGAACTGACTGTTCTGTACGATTCAGACAGGGAAAATATCTCATGCGTAGATACAGCATTATCATGAGCGTTTTGCTGTTTTTTGCCTTGCTTTTGACATCGCAAGCGCAAGACGAAAGCAACTATTCGTCAACGATAAATTGGTTTTACAGCGCTTGTGAGGACCGCATGGTGCTTGACCTTCATGGCAAAATGCAAGCCGGATATGATGTTTATTACCAGGCTTTTGACCAACTAGGCGGCGCCGGAAACGCAATCACGGCTTTGCGGCGCGTCGCCGTCAACGACGAATACGCCACCAGCCAGGTCGTAAACTGGCTGGGCAGAGAGACTCGCGCGCTTGACGGGCCCATCAGCGTTGTCTTCCGTATCGGCCGCGAAAACGATCCGGATGATACCATTTTCCAGGAAGCCTCCGACGACTATCTAGGCGAATGCGAAGAACCGGGCAGCACGCTCGAAGAAGATCAGACAATGGGCACGGGCGATATTATTGGATCCTCGGGCGTCTTCACGCCGGCCGGCGGTCTGCTCAACCCAATCTACTACAAGGAGCCGGAACCGCTCGTGCAGATAGGCGCGCGCGCTAGCGAAAACGAGATTCCCGGCCGTGCTGCCGATCCCGGATTGATTTTCGCGGAATGCGCCGATGTGGCTGGCGCGGACCCCGGCGTCTTGTACGATACAGACGAGATAAGGCTGTTCTGGTCATGGTTCGCCAAGACAGAAGCCCTTGTCCAGGATCACTTGAACAACGCGCGATACGATGTCAAATTGCGTGGTCTCACTGTTCCGGATATCCAGGTGAGCGATATCAAGCAGATCCCGGGCAGCCTCAATTGGTGGGTCTTTTATACCGTCAACCTGGGCGACAAATGGGAACCCGGCCGATATGGCATAGATTTTAACTTGAGATGGGCGAATCCCATCAGCGACGGTTATGAAGAATTTGGACCCGGCACCGCGAATGAACTGCTAGATAGTGGCTGTCTCTTCGAAATTGAGCGAAATCCATGGGATATCCCGGTGATGCACGAGAATCCCACTTTGCCCTTGAGCGCCTACAACGATTAGCCGCCTAGCGGCGCCAAGCGGTTTCGCTTTCAACGAGAGCTGCCGCGGGGCAGTCCTATAATGTCGATGCTAGCCGAATACACGCGCGCCTGCCTCAACCTTGAGCTGTCAGTTCGTCAACTCGCGCAATTTGAAGTGCTAGGCGACATGCTGCTGGACTGGAACCAGCGCATGAATCTGACATCCATCACAGCGCCTGAAGATATAGTCGTCAAGCACTTTCTCGATTCCTTGACCTTGGTGAAAGTCGTGCCGCAGTTTGACCGCTTGCGCTTGATCGACGTCGGAACAGGCGCCGGTTTCCCCGGCTTGGCGCTGGCGATCGCCTTCCCGGCGCTTAATGTCACTCTGCTTGATTCCACCGCAAAGAAGCTGCGATTCATCCAATCTGTCGGGGAGGAATTGCAGCTCAAAAACGTCCGAACGATACACGTCCGCGCCGAAGATGCCGGCCGAGACAAGAGCCATCGCGCGTCCTACGACATCGCAGTAGCGCGCGCTGTCGCGCGGCTCCCGATACTCATGGAATACCTGCTGCCGCTGGCGAAGCCCGAGGGCCAGGTGATCGCCATGCAAGGCATGACAGCCTACGACGATGCCAACAGCGCCGCCAAAGCGATCGACGCGCTTGGTGGAGAGCTTTTCACCATTGAGGAAGTTCTGCTGCCCACGCTGGACAACCCGCGCTATTTGATTGTCATTGACAAGATCAAGAAAACACCCCGACAGTATCCCCGTCAGCCGGGCACGCCAACTCGCGATCCGATTCAGTGAGGCGCGTGGCTCTCGACCAGTTGATAGGGATCCACCTGATAGGCGCGGTAGATTAGATCCGGCGCCTCCGCCAGCACGTCCACGACACTCTGCAAGATTGCCGGATGCGAGATCATCTCCAGCGCGCCTTCGGAAGATACCCACCGTACTTCCGGCGTTTCGTCACTCGGTCGCAATTGGCCGCCCAGATAGCGCGCCTCGAAGCAAAAGATGACAATCGAGCTGGTCAGATTGCTGCGCAGCGCCGCAAGCCGCCCGATCTCGACTTGGACGCCGCTTTCTTCGAGCACTTCTCGCTTAAGCCCGGCAATCAATGATTCGCCTATTTCGATCTGGCCGCCGGGAATCTCCCAGCCGCGTCTATGCGTGCGTACCAGCAGAATCTGTCCTTTATCGTTTCTTACCAGCGCGCTGGCAGCCACAATATGTCTAGGCGCTTCGATGGGGAGGCTCATTCGTCCCTCGCGTTTCCGGGCGCGTGCAAGGCGATCCGATAGGGATACCATTCGGCGCGGAAGAGCCGTTTGGCGACGCCCGGATCCGCTTCCGTAAGCTCTTGCATGTGGGCGTCATCACGCGCATTAAATATCGCGATGCCAAATGAAGAATAGTCGCTGTTGAGCGTGCGTCCCGCCAAAATCAGCGCGCCGTCTTCCATCTGAGTCTTCAGGTACTCGAAATGCTCGTTCGTAATCTGTGCTTCTTCTTCGCTGGGACCTTCAGACAGCATGGCCGGCCGCACCGGTTGTATCTTGTAGAGATATGTCAGCATCGCTTCTTTCACTCACTCTCATCATCTGCTTTTGGCAGAGAGCATAGCCCATTTCCCGATGCGATGGCAAGCCGATTCACGGCGCTGCGTCTGGCGGCGGGCCTGTTATGAAATCGGTTATAATACTGCCGTCTACCAGTTGACGAGGACGCCATGACAGAAACCACCAACAAGAAGAAACAATTGCGCTTGGAATTGCCCAAAGATGCCAGCGCGACCTATGCCAACACGGTCATGATTACCCATACAGCCAACGAAGTCATCTTCGATTTCATCCAGGTAATGCCCAACGACAACCGCGCTCGCGTACAAAAGCGCATCGTGATGACCCAGACCCATGCCAAACTGCTGCTGCAGGCGCTGCAGGAAAACTTGCAGAAATACGAAAGAAAACACGGCGAGATTGTCGCGCCACAGCGGCAGTCGCTTGCCGACCAGCTATTTGGAGCGGTGAAAGCGGAACCGGAAGACGACGGCGATGAATAACCTGAGCCAGGTCTGTGAATTCATCCGCGAAGACATGGAAAGGCGCAATGCCGCTCGCGATCGAGCGATTGTCCTCTCGCGTCAATTGATCCGCCACTGTTCCGAGTCGATTCGCGCCATTCATCGACAGGACTGGCCGCTTGTCGACATCAAACTGGACGAGGTACGGGACGGCGCTGTGGAATTGAAAGCCGTCGTCGGGGATTTCCCCGATCTCTATCACGCCGGATACACGCAAGATGCGCTGAAGGAAGTCGCCGAGGCTTTCATCACCAGCGCCATCATCCGCGGTCACAATTTGCCCACGGTCGACGAATTGGAGATCGAGTGCTCAACTTATCTCAAAGGTCTCGCAGAGGCTGCCACCGAGCTGCGCCGCTTCATCCTGGACATCATGCGCCGCGAAGATGCGCACAGCGCCCAAGCCGAGGCTTTGCTGAGCGCAATGGACGACATTTACGATCAACTGGTCACCTTCGATTTTCCCAATGCCCTCACACAGAGCTTGCGCCGTCAAACCGACGTTGTCCGCGGCGTTCTGGAGCGCACGCGCGGGGATCTCACGCAGAGTTTGCGCCAGCAGAAGTTGCAAAACGCCTTGAAAGAACTGGAAGCCAAGGTAAAGGACGACGAGACGGGCGCCGCCAGCTAACCGGCGCCCCGCAGGCAATTGTCAAGTAGTGAGCGTCCACTCAATTAAGGCGCCCGCGACCCAGGTTGGTTTGGGCGCATCATACAACTCCGCCGAGTCGGTGAAGCTGATATCCAGAACCTCTCCCCGCATCGGTCCGCGCAAATAACGATAAACCTGGCCCGTATCGCGGGCGTCGCTTTTGGCTTCCACACAATGTCGATTATATGAATGGTAGTCGCCGGCTACCAGGATGCCTATGCCCGCTTCGATTAACGACTTGGCATAAGCCAAACCCGCCGCGTCGTGATCGTATGCGCTGCCCGGATCATCACCGTAGCCGATCCCATGATGGAAGGGGTCCGCCGTGGACAGGACCGCCGCATCTTCCATGAGTCGCGCCAATTCGTCGATGCCGGGCAAATCTTGCGGACGCCCGCCAGCAAGATAAGGATACCGTTCATAGACCTTCGGCGCTTTTTTCTCGGATATGCCCCGGCGTTCGAGCTCAGCCCGCCAAAAATGTCGCCAGCTTATCAGAGCGTGATCGCCGGTCCATTCGAGCCGCCCGTCTATGCCGGGTCCCTGTATGCCCCAGTATTCCGAATGCGCCGGATCTGCGCCCCGCGCCACCGCGACCCGCGCGTCTTCCATCGCTTGGTTGAAGGCATGCAGCACGCTTAGGACCACCACCTTTTCCGCACCGCAGTCCAAGGCGGCGTGTACACAGGCCGCGATTTGATACCCGCAGTCGCGCACGCTCGCATGTGGGAATACCAAGACGCCTCCGGCGCCGAGCGTATCAGACAATTGCCACTGCCTGCCCCGCTCCAAATGCTCGAACGTGCCAGATTCCCCTAATTCCTCATGTTCTTTGGCATATAGTTCCTGCACTTGCTTTTGCAAGGCGTCCCGGTCCAGTTCCATACTTTTTCCCTTCAGACATCAGATCTTCGATCAATTTGTAGCCTAGCTGTATAGTCCCGTGTTGAGGTGGGTCGGTTTTTCGTGAAATTTCTCTGGG
>JAPPMO010000109.1 GCA_028873975.1 Chloroflexota bacterium | reverse complement strand
AATATTAAGTAATAATTGCGAAAACGCGCGGCTGATCTTGTTCATGGTTGATCCTTCTGAATTCAGCGAGCGAGGAGCTGGCATGACAAGCAACTTTCAGTTGGGCAGGCGGTTGATGATGATGGCGGCTGCGGAGACAACCAGACCCGATAAAGCGATAAACGCGAGGATCATCCATGAAATCAGCCGGTTAATCCGTTGTTCCCACTCCCGCCGCAGCTGCTCGGTCTGGGCATTTTGATCTTTGCTAAACTGCTCGGACTGGGCTATTAAGTCTTTGTGAAATTGCGCGGATTGAGCGTCAAGCCGCGTGTTGAACATTTCGCTTTGGGCTTGCAGATCCTTGCTAAACTGCCCGGACTGGGCGGCAAGCCGCGTGTCGACCACTTCGCTCTGGGCATTAAGGGCTATGTGAAATTGCTCGGACTGGGCATTAAGGGCTATGTGAAATTGCTCGGACTGGGCATTGAGGTCTTTGCTAAATTGCTCGGATTGGGCGTCCAGCCGCGCATTAAACTGCTCGGACTGGACTTTAAGGTCTTTGTTAAACTGCTCGCTTTGGGCGGCAATCTGCTCTTGCGTGGCAATATGCTGGGCTTCCAGGCGGGCAATATCGGCTTTGCTCGCCAGGAAGGGGCTTTCCGTCTCGCGGGCGCTTTCCAAGCTGGAGACGCGCTCCGTCAACTCGCCAACTTGCTCGACAACCCGCGTCTGCGAGAATTGTTCCAATGCCTCGACGCGCTGTTCCAGGATGGGGTCGTTTTCCGCCACGTCAATTTACCAAAAGCTTCTGCTCGATTGATTAGGAATTATAAGCGTAGTCTAACTGAAACGCAAGCGCATCAAAAATGGTATCTGGTGGAACGATGCAAGTAACAAACAAAAATTCACCACAGAGCCACAGAGCGCGCAGAGAAATACAAAAGATCGTTTCTGTTTGCGGGCGTTTCAGCGGCCCTCGGTGTTCTCGGTGGTTAATTGCCAATAATCTGAAATGCGCCCATGGGCTGGCCGCTGATTGACAAAACTTGGTCGATTCGCTAGGCTACGCTAACTATTTCCTGCTTTGGCGGGCAGCGCAAGGAGTATAAAGAATGAATCATCCAAAACAGACGCAAGAAAGTATGGCGGCGCGGGTCATGCGCTTTGACGAGCTCAAACACAAGGGCATCCCAATCATGTTCATCGACAGCATGTTGCCGGGCCATCAGCGCATGAATTACGCCGTGATCGGCGATACAGCCTCCGAGAACCCGGATTACAGCATCAAGCGGGCGATTACCGAACCCCATCGCTATCAGATCGGGATGTGCTGGGCGCCGCCCGGTTGCGGACCTGCCTGGCATACGCACGACTACACCGAGTCCTTTTTCATCCTTACCGGACCCTTCACATTTTACTGGGGTAACGAGGATGACCCCGACAAGGTCGAGGGCGAGTTTGTCTTGAACGAGTGGGATATGATTTCCCTGCCGCCGGGGATGTATCGCAGTTTTGAATACAGCGGCGATTCAATCGGCTGGTTTTACGCGGTCTTGGAAGCGCACGAGGTATTTGAGGGCAAGGATCCCTACTGGTCGCCGCAGATCGAAGAAGCCGCCTTGCGCAATGGCTATGAAGCGGACGCGAAGGGCAAGATGGTGCACCCGCCCGACTATGAAGCGCAGAAGGCGCGGCAAGATGAGTTCCTGCGGGGGCAATTCCGCGATTTGACCGGCGTCGATTTGGGGGATTATCGTCCGCCGCAATTCGTGAAGGGGAAATGATATGAAGACGAGCAGCGAGCGCATCCTGACGACGCATGTGGGCAGCATGCCGCGCCCGCAGTATGTGGTGGATCAATTGTTCGCGCAGGACCAGGAACAAGCCTACGACGCAGCCGAATTCGACCGCGTGATGCGACGCGCGGTGCGCGAGGTGGCTGCGAAGC
Source organism: Chloroflexota bacterium (assembly GCA_028873975.1). Taxonomy (GTDB): domain Bacteria; phylum Chloroflexota; class Anaerolineae; order Aggregatilineales; family Phototrophicaceae; genus UBA6055. Next base: position 39,765 of record JAPPMO010000109.1, on the reverse strand, counting down.
AGGTGGGGGCCGGCGTCGACGTCATCAGCGATGGCGAGATGAGCAAGATCAGTTACGCTACCTATATCCGTCACCGCTTTACCGGCTTCGAGATCGCCGATGTGCCGCGCGCCACGCCGAAAGACCTCGACGATTTCCCCGCTTACAAGCAGCGGCTGGCGGAAGCTGGCGGCACGCCGAAGTATCACCGTCCGGTTGTCCGTGGCGAAATCAAAATCAAAGACTTGTCGCCGCTGGAGAAAGATATCGACAATCTCTTGGCGGCACGGGAGGAATCCGGCGCTGAAGAGGCTTTTATGAACGCGGCATCGCCCGGGGTCATCGCCGTCTTCCAGCCCAATGAGTATTATCCGGACGACGAACAATATCTGGGCGCGCTGGCGGACGTGATGCGCGTCGAATACGAGAAGATCACCGAAGCCGGCTTGCTTTTGCAAGTCGATTGCCCGGACCTGGCGATGGGCAGGCACATCCGCTTCCGCGATGTCGATACCGACACTTTTAAGAAAGCGGCGCAGGCGCAAGTCGAAGCCTTGAATTATGCTTTGGAAAATGTGCCAGCCGAGCGCGCGCGCATGCACCTTTGCTGGGGAAACTACGAGGGACCCCACCATCACGATGTTGACCTGCGCGAGATTATCGACATTGTTTTCTCCGCCAAGCCGCAGGCGATTCAATTCGAGGGCGCCAACCCGCGCCATCAACATGAATGGGCGATCTGGGCGGAAGCGGATATCCCCGATGACAAGATCCTGATCCCGGGCGCGCTTGATACCACAACCAACTTTGTGGAACATCCGGAACTGGTGGCGGAGCGCATCGAGCGTTACAGCCGGATCGTGGGCAGGGAACGGGTCATCGCCGGGACGGATTGCGGCTTTGGCACCTTCGCCGGCTTTGGCGCCGTTCACCCGGATATCGCCTATGCCAAATTAACATCGCTGGCGGAAGGCGCGCGGATAGCCAGCGAACGGCTCTGGAATTAAGCGTCCCCAAAATATGTGATTGACGATCTTGAGGGAGATGGAGCCGAATGGCGATTCGATACATCAAGAAGGGCAAGTCAGTCGAGCAAAAGGCCGAGGCTGATGCCCAAGTACAGGAAACCGTGCGCGGGATCCTGGCCGACATTCAAAGGCGCGGGGATGAAGCGGTTCGCGAGCTGTCGGGGAAATTTGACAACTGGAACCCGGCCAGCTTCAAATTGTCGCAGGAGCAAATCGAAGAAATCGTCGCGAGCCTGCCTGCACAGGCGGTCTCCGACATCAAATTCGCCCAGGAACAGATACGTAATTTTGCCAAAGCCCAACGCGCGGCGCTGCAGGATCTTGAAGTAGAAACGCTGCCCGGCGTCGTCCTGGGGCACAGGAACATAGCCGTTAACCGTGTTGGCTGTTATGTGCCGGGCGGGCGTTACCCGATGGTCGCGTCGGCGCATATGAGTACCGTCACCGCCAAAGCGGCCGGTGTTAAAGAAGTCATCGCCTGCACGCCGCCGATCAATGGAGAGATTCCGGCAGCGACAATCGCGGCGATCCACTTTGGCGGAGCGGACGAGATCTATCTTCTGGGCGGCGTACAAGCCTTGGCCGCCATGGCCTACGGCGCATTGGGCATTGAGCCGGTGGATATGATCGTCGGACCCGGCAACGCCTTTGTTGCCGAAGCCAAACGGCAGTTATTTGGCTTGGTGGGCATTGATCTATTGGCGGGACCAACCGAAGTGCTGGTGCTCGCTGATGAAACCGCCGATGCCGAAATCTGCGCGACGGATCTGCTGGGGCAGGCGGAGCACGGTCCCACATCGCCCGCGGTGTTGCTGACTACAAGCGCGTCGCTGGCTCAAAGCATTGAAACGGAAATCGGCCGACAGCTGGAGACGCTGCCGACAGCCGATCTGGCCGGCGCCGCCTGGCGCGATTACGGCGAGGTGATCCTGGTCGATACCGACGAAGAAATGGTCGAGGTCGCGGACGAGATCGCCAGCGAACACGTCGAGGTGCTCACGCGCGATCCTGATTATTTCCTGGAAAACATGAGCAATTACGGCGCGCTCTTCCTGGGTCCGGAGACCAATGTCGCCTATGGAGACAAGATCATCGGCACCAATCACACCCTGCCGACCAAGAAAGCCGGCCGTTATACCGGCGGGTTGTGGGTGGGCAAGTTCATCAAAACCGTGACCTATCAGCGCGTGACGGAAGAAGCCAGCGTCCTCATCGGCGAATATGGCAGCCGCCTCTGTGATCTGGAAGGCTTCATGGGCCACAAGGAGCAGTGTGATTTGCGCTTGCGGCGCTATGGGCGGGGAAGTTAAGGCTCGGCATCCTGGCCTTCACTGATCCGTCCTGTTCCGCCCTGTGGCGACCAGCGCCGAAAAAGCCAGCTGGTTAAGCCCGCTCGTCGACGACAAGCGGGCCCGCCAGCCTGGAATGCCAGGCCCGCGCCTCGTCATCCACAACCGCCCGCAAATGCCCGAAAAGCAATACTTGGCTGACGGCATACCCAAGAGGCGTCGCACCAGTGCGGTGGGCGCTTGGTTGAGCGCAAAATGGCGCTTCTGGCTCGTTAGTGCGTTGCGTCTGTCTCAGTCAGCGAGCGTCGGGTAAAGATACTCCAGACGATTCTCCATATCGGACGGAGAGTAAATCCGTTTGAACTCTATGAAGTAGCGCAACAATACTCCGTAGTCTCGATACACACCAGGAATGAAAACGATCCCGGCGTGTTTGATTCCCCGGCTCGCTATTCGGATGTAGTCTTTGTCATAGGTGCATAAGACACGGCGATCAGCCGTGGCAAATTCAAGCTGATTCGGATCGCTATGCCCAAGTCTTTCAAGATCCCGCGCCGTGACCGTGTTTATTCCGAGTTCATTCAACCGTTCAGCGACGTCTACTGGCATATTCTCGTCGAAGAAAAGGCGGATGTCTTGCTCAGACAGTTTCTTCATCCATCAATGCCAAGACTCGCTTTTCGAAGTCGTCTCCGACCCCAGTGATAGCTTTTTCGCAGGCGCGCTGCAACGCCGCCCGGTATTTGATAAGGGAATTGTCAAATGCGTTCTGCAGCAGCTTGGATTTCTCGGGTCGACCCCAACCGTGCTGCGCCAACTCCAGCCCAATCCGAATATCCTCGTGGATGTCCTGGTCTATTTCGTCCTTGTTCTCGTAATAGAAAGCCAGCGCCGCATGCACCTTTGCCAGCGACACCTGATAGTCTTCCGCCATCTGATCCGGGCTGCGATTGCCAAACTGCATCGCCATCACGATATCGATTACACGTAGACCTGTGCCCACGATGCAAGGACGTCCACCGCGTACTTCAGGATTGCGATAGATAAGGTTAATGCTCTCTATCTGGTTCATCTTCTCGTCCTCCTTTCTATATCGTGACCGCTACGATGTCCCGGCTGGGCTATGGCGATTGATCAACGGTCCGCTCATCCACCACCAAAGTCCCCGCCAGCTTGTCATGCCAGGTCTGCTTCTCTCGATCGAAAGCTGCCCAGAGGTATCCCAAAAGGAACATGCCGCTAATCGTATAACCGAAGACGTTGCGGATGATGGCGTCCAGGATGCCGATGCGCTGACCATTCTTCTTGATGACCCGCAGCTTCAGCATGATCTTGCCCAAGGTCTGCCCGTTGAACAGGGTCATGAAGGCGACATTGTATAGCGCGCTCACCAGCAAATTCATCGTCAGCACATCGTTCTGGAACTGTGAAGCGGCAGTCGAAATCATCGTCGCATCATCAGACAGCAGCGCCGCTTCTATGGTCGTGAAAACGCCGCCAACGCCCGCTAGCAACAAGGTCATCACCGCCACAATAAGCCCGTCGATTATGATTGCCAGCCAGCGTCTGCCCACTGACGCCAGACGTACCTGCTGCCTAGCAGGCGGGGGCGCTGGAACCGGCGCGGCGACCGACAGTTCTTTTGAGGGCGCGGGAATAATTTGAGCCAGTTCGTCGCTGGCCGCTTCAAAATCGGGATCCAGTTCCAGCGCCGAGCGCAGATACTCAATCCGTTGACCGTGGCTGAGCGCTGCCTGTGAGGCCAAGTAATAGGCATCGGCGCTCGGATTCTCCTCGAGTTCCTCGCCGATCAGTTCCCGGGCGCGGTCCATTTGGAATCGCTCAATCGCTTCTTGAATCTCCGCTAATCTGTCCGCCATTCTTGTCACCGCCACATCTGCATTACCGCTAGGGTATCATACTTGAAACCAGTCCGCATGTGTTATGATAAGCCCCGCAATGGCGGGACCAGGCGCGCGGCTGTCTGGCCAGCCCGGAAGGACGAGCTCTATTTCATGAACGAGAAGGCCGGACGCATTGCCGCCAGCAAAGCCGGGCGTCGCTTTATCGCCCAGATGAACTTTTACAATGCCGGTGATTTCAAGCGCTTGCGGCAGTTCGTCCATAGCAGCTACTATGATCTGATCTTGATGGAGAATCCGGCCGATCGCCGTATGCTCGACCTTAAGACCACTCGTAGATTACATGGCCGCTTGAAAGTTGTTGAGATCGAAAAGGCCGAGGATTACGCGATCGAGCTCATCTTGCAAGGCGAAAAGCGCGCATCGCGATTGCGCCTTGAAATGGTCGTGAACGAGAGTTACCCGCATCAGATCATCCACTATGCTTTGCGGCCAATTGAGCGGGACTGAAGCAAAGGCGCTGCTATGAACGGGGAAAAAATCGGCTCGATCCTGGATCGGCTAAAGATAAACACGGAACTGGCGACGCGTATTTTGACCGGTTTCATTCGCGACAGCGTCGCAAAGGCGGGGATGTCCCGTGCCGTGATTGGATTGTCCGGCGGGATAGATTCGGCGGTCTCCGCATATCTGTCCGCGGAGGCATTGGGCGCGGACAATGTTTTGGCTTTGCGCATGCCATACAAGACCTCTTCGGCCAGCAGTATGAACGATGCTGAAGCGGTCATCGAGGACCTGGGCTTGCCGCATCAGACGCTTCCCATCACCGATATGGTCCAGCCCATGATCGAACGCTTCCCTGGAATGAGCAAGCTGCGGCGGGGCAACATCATGGCTCGGCTGCGCATGATCACGCTTTATGATCAATCCATGGCTTGGGGCGGCTTGGTGATGGGCACGAGCAACAAGACGGAGTTCCTGCTGGGATACAGCACGATCTACGGCGATAGCGGCGTGGCTTTGCATCCGATCGCGGACCTCTACAAGTATCAGGTGCGGCAACTCGCGACTTATCTGGGCGTGCCGCGACCAATCATTGACAAGCCGCCCACTGCCGATCTGTGGGCGGGGCAGACCGATGAGGACGAACTCGGCTTCACCTACGACGAAGCCGATCAAGTGCTGATGCTTTTGGTCGACGAGCGCTTTACGGTGGCGGAGGTCGCCGCGGAAGGCTTCGACAGCGAATTTGTCGACCGCATTTGGGAGCGGGTCAAAGCCAACCACTACAAGCGGACCATGCCCAATATCGCCAAACTGTCCAAGCGCAGCATCGGGCATGACTTCCTGTATCTGCGCGATTACACCGGGCGCGCGGGCCGCCTTTGATTGACCTTACATGCCGTTGACTTTGGTGGGGCGAATCTTGTAAATCACGCGCTGTTCTTTGCCTCGGCCCTCGGGATTAAAGGAATAGTAGTCATCGTTGCCGGCGTACAAGCCCGACAGTTTGTTGATATGCGCCACTGCGGCTTCGCTGTCATCAAATTCGACGACTTCGCCGCGGACTTCTACCCAGTGAAAAGGGTTTTGCGGATCCAGGGATAATACCGTGACTTTGGGATTGGCGCGGATGTTGCGATCTTTACGACGTCCGACCGCCGAATTAATCCAGATCTGGTCGCCTTCCAGGCTGGCCCAGACGGGCGTCACCTGCGGCTGTCCGTCGGGATTGTTTGTGGCGAAGGCGACCACGATCGGCCGTTCCAAAAGGTCCTTGAGATTGTCTGCGATCGTTGCGGACATGAGAATGAGCTCCTTCTATTGGCTGCTATATCTTATACCGTTGACGGTCAATACTTGCATTCGACATTCGCTCAGACGTTGTTGGCTTCTGTTGTGTCGTCCGAAGGCGCGTCGAGATTGCTCCCGCTGCTTGAATCCGGACTCTGGTCGCTGCCCGCGGATGACATGCCGGTTGCGCTGGCGGACTGATGGTGATAGAGCAATCCGCCCAGCAAAACTGTCAGATCATGCGGGACGCGCGCTTTGAATTCGCTATAATTTTCCCCGGGCAGCATGCCGTTGAGCGAGTAAGTGAATTGTTCGGGGACGCGGCTGCCAATCATGCCCAGTTCCGGCTCCCACTGGTCAATGAGATGCCAGGCGGCATTGCGGCATTGATAGAGCTCGAAAACGATACGCGCTTCACCGGCAGACCCTTCAAAGCGTATGTCCAGCGCGATTGGCAAGCTGCGATTCTGCTTTTCGATTCGGCGCAGCGCGGCTTTGCTCATCTGCTTGGCGATGGGCTGCAGCGCATTGTTCAATTGTTGATTGTCCATCTCGCCGGAACGCCCGGCGATCTTGTTCAACTGCTTGACGATCTTGCGCGGCATGACCGCTTCAGAGCGGCTGACGCGGCCATAGATATCGTATTGCTCGCTGCGAATCGCCTTGATAATCCAAGAGCCCAAACTATGACCTTCGGCATCGACCAGGCGCTTGACGACGACCGGGCGCTCCGGCGTGCAAGGCGCGTTGATGGCGCTATTCTGCGCGTGGTATTGCCAAGCCTGGCGGCGCCCCGCTGTTGAATTTGGATCGACATAGGCCTCCGCGGCGTAGGGCGGCTGCCAGACGTCAAAGGCAGGCGAGCGCCGAAAGATCAGCCGCAGAATCAGACTGAGGAACCAGATCAACACCAAGCCCAGCGCCAAGACCAGGATGCCGACAAGAATCTGCGTCCCCGAGAATACGCTGTCGTTGATTTGAATGCCTTCTTCAAGAATCTTGATGCCGATGTTCAGCAGGGGGACGACCAAGTCATAGTCCGCAACGGAATCGGACGCCGAACCGGCGATCACAGCCGCTTCAGGCGCTTCGGCAACGTTGATGCGGAATAACTGGCTATTGTCGCGGGCGATCGGACTGCCTGCCAACTCGTATTGGTCAATCCCGACCTCGATTTTCAGAAAGACGTCGCCTTCAGGAAACTGCTCCAGCGTCAACTCCGCCGAATAGGGATAGACCTCCTGTGCGGCAAGCGCGGGCAGGTCAACGCTTTCCACGATCCGCCCGGAGTCGTTGTAGGCAATCGTGATCGTTGATTCTTCAACCGCGTCGCTGCCTTGGTTTGTGACGGTGAGCGTGACAATCGCGCTCGCGCCGTCTGAGGAATAATCCACCAGAGGCGTTGTGATGGCGTAGTCGCGGACTTCGTCTTGCGCTAATGCGAGCGAAGCCACCGAGAAGAGCAAGGCAAACAGGCAGCATACAGCGGCGCGCCACGGAAAGGGCGAATCCTTTTGTCGATGCCGAACTTGGGCGCGTACCGGGCTATGCGCTTTGCTAGCCAGCGCAGCGGGATCATTAGACGTCATGTGGAATTGCTTTCAAATTGCCTTCCCCGCGCCTGTGACTATTGGATCGTCGCCATACTATAAACGCCTTTAAATCGTTTTCCAAGTCAATTTGGCGCTGGTTGCCGCAGGCGCACCACATCGCGCATTCGCAGAATGGTCAAGAATTCAAACCAAAATAAAACCACAGAGAACACAGAGGTCACAGAGTTGAGGGTGTTTTGACGACTTACTCTCTAAATCCGCCACCTGTATATTGCAAAGTCGCCAGGGAAACCACATCTGTCGCTCAAAAACATGTCTGCAATAAGACAAGAGAATTGATTTTACTTGCTTTTCTCGGTGTTCTCGGTGTCCTCGGTGGTTAAATTTGAGCCTGCTTTGGCTAAGTTGCAGCGATGTTTATTCTGGTGCGATTGGCCTGCGCTGGTTGCTGCAGGCGCAAGCAAGCCCCGGGCGACGGCTAATCCGGCAGACAAGCTGTTGATCGCGACAATACTGTCAGCCCTATGGTACTCTCATTCCTGCATTACAATGGCATGGTTGCGCCATATTTGCGGCGCGCTGGCTCGGAATATACTGAACCGGGCCCGGACGCGGAGGCGAAGATGAGTAGCGAGACCCAAATCGAAGCGCTAATCGACCGATTGGCGCGTACGGACACGGCTGCAGATACCTTTAACGAATATGCTTATGATATTGCCAACAACGATATCCGGCGGCAGAACCTGCGACTGTATTTGCGGCATTTCGCGCGGCTGACGCCAGACACCATGCTGGTGATGGAAGCGCCGGGCTATCGCGGTTGCCGTTTGACCGGCGTGCCTGTGACCAGCCGCAAGATTCTGCTGGAAGGCGTACCCGGATTCGATATATTTGGCAGCGCAGCCGGCTATCGCGATGTCGATGAAGCGGGTTTCGAGGGCATCTATGGCGAGCAAACCGCGACTATTGTTTGGGGCGCGCTGGCGGAACTCGGCGTGCTGCCTTTTATCTGGAATACCTTTCCCTTTCATCCCTGCAAGCTCGGCAGCGCGCGCAGCAATCGCAAGCCGCGACGGGCGGAGACCGAAGCGGGCGCGGTATTTCTGCGAGAAGTGATGGAACTGTGGCGCTTTCAAAGGGTGATCGCTGTGGGGAATGTCGCTTTCGAAACGCTGGGAAAGATCGGCATCAATTGCGACAAAGTGCGGCATCCTGCGCAGGGCGGAAAAAACGAGTTTGTCGCGGGCTTAAAATCCCTGCTTCGCGGGTGATTCGGCTTCAGCCTCCGTGTCCCGCGCTTCTTCCGTTTCTTCCGCCGGGCTTGTGCTCAGCGCTGTGCTGCCGCCTGCTTCTTCATAGACATCAGCGAAGAGCAATTGCACGGCGCCCTGCGGAAGGCGGCTCAATTCCTGGCCGGCTTCCTGACCGATCGCCGACATCAGCGCGCTTTGCTGAGCATCCGTCGATTCAAAATAGAGTTCCAGAATGCGGTAGAACCTGGGCGCGCCCTGCGGGCTGCCGGTGATATGGACCACCTGCCGGCGCAGAATATGGGGCATCCGTTCCACCAATGCCAGAAAATCTTGATAGACGTTTTCGAAGTTTTCCGGGTCCTCGGGTTGATCAAATACGATCATGAACTTGATCATCGCAGGCTTTCAGTTCGGTGGCCGGCTCGCAGACCATACCATAGGCGACAAAAGAGCGATGTTCAAGCATTGATCGGCTTTCGGCGCAGGCTGGCAAAACTGACTGCTATACAACCCATGGTCTCCGGGTAGCGAATCCTTTTCGGTTGAAACAAAAAGATTAACCACCGAGGCCACCGAGGAAACCGAGGGCACTGAGAATTGCTTGCGAAATAGTCCTTTTCTTTGTGTCCTTCGTGTCTTGATGGTCAGTGTCTACGCGACCTGTGGTGAAATCGAATGTGGCTCATTTGAATTTCACCCGAATTCGATACATGACCGATCTGCGCATCAGGTGGCAAATCCGCGACTTCGGTGGCACAATTTGGGGGATATTACAGAATTTGATACATCAGCCGCGAGCGGCGGCTGAGTTTGCGAATGGGACCATGCCATGCCAAATCTGAAGGAAATCGGACGTTTGCCGGACCCGGGCGACAATTGCGCTATCGCTATCCGCGACCTGCCCGCGGGGACGCGCGTCCAGCAGGGCGATGGCCAATATGCGCTTTCGCACACTATTCTTGAAGGGCATCGCTTCGCGGTTCAACCTATCGGCAATGGCGAGACCCTGACCTCCTGGGGGCAGCGCTTTGGCATCGCCACCCGCGATATCGCCGCCGGCGAGTACGTGATCAACGAGGGCGTGCAGATTGAGTTAAATCGTCGTGAATTGGATTTCGACTTGCCGGCGGAGCCCAATTTTGACAACCATATCGCCCCTTTTGAGTTTGATGAATCGTCTTTTCTGCCTGCGCAGCCCCTGTCCAGATACGATCATTCGCGATTCTTCGAAGGGTATGCTCGGTCGGGCGGCCGCGGCGCCGGCACGCGGAACATGATTGTCGCGCTCGGCACGACTTCTCTGGTGGCTGGATTTGTTCGCGCACTGGCGCAGCTCACAGCCGCTATGGCTGAGGAATACGACAATGTTGACGGGATCGTGCCGGTGGCGCATACCGAAGGGGGACACCGCGATCCCAACAATCGCGAGCTGCTCTTGCGCACCCTGGCCGGTTTCGTCGTCCATCCCAATGTCGGGGCGGTTGTGGCGCTTGATTACGGCAGCGAAGCGGTCACCAATGCCGACCTGCGTCAGTATCTGCTGGACAATGACTACCCTCTGGAGCATGTGACACATGCCTTCTACTCGCTCGACAGAAGCTTTGAGGTCAATGTCGAATGGTTCAAAGACTTGCTCAAGTCCTGGTTGCCCCGGGTGAATGCTGCCGAGCGGAGCGCGCAATCCTTGAGTCATCTCAAGATCGCCTTGCAGTGCGGGGGCTCGGACGCTTTTTCCGGCGTGAGCGGCAACCCGCTGGCGGCTTGGGTCGCCAAAGAAGTCATTCGTTATGGCGGTTCCGCCAATCTGGCGGAAACTGACGAGCTCATCGGCGCCGAGTCTTATGTGCTGGACAAGGTGGAACGGTTGGAAACGGCGCGGGGCTTTCTATCAAAAGTGGAACGATTCAAGGAATGGGTCGGCTGGCACGGGCAAACCGCCGAGGGCAATCCATCCGGCGGCAACAAATATCGCGGACTGTACAACATATATCTCAAATCGCTGGGCGCGGCGGCCAAGCGCAATCCCGATGTGCCGCTGCATGATGTCATCGAATACAGCCAACGGATGACGAGCGGCGGCTTCTACTTCATGGATAGCCCGGGCAATGATTTGGAAAGCATCGCCGGTCAAGTGGCTAGCGGCAGCAACATGATCTATTTTGTCACCGGCAATGGCTCGATCACGAATTTCCCCTTTGTCCCGACCATCAAGATCGTCACGACCAGCGCGCGTCACAACCTGCTGAAATACGACATGGATGTGAACGCGGGAGAATATCTGGACGGCAGCCCGCTGGACGACCTCGGCGCGCGCACGCTTGATCTGACAGTTGACGTGGCCAGCGGGCAACGCTCCCTGGGCGAAAGAGCCGGGCATCACCAAGTCCAGATCTGGCGCGATTGGCAGCAGACGCGTCCGGTCAATGTCACGGTGCTGGAAGATCGGTCCTATTCGGGAGAACCGCTGGGCATCGCTGCGGATGTACATGCGCCCAGCGTTTCGATACCCGTTTATGAGAGCCGCGGCCAGCTAAGTACGGAACAGGTCGGCATGGTGCTGCCTACGAGTCTGTGTTCGGGCCAGATCGCCCGCCTAACTACTGACACGCTCAATAACAGCGATTTGGCGGAGTCCGCCGGATTGTCGCGATTTGTCACGCTCGTGCATACGGAGGGCTGCGGCGGCACGGTCGTGCCCGAATACAAGGACAGTTTAATCAGCTATCTGCAGCATCCCAAACTGCGGCACGCGCTGCTTTTGGAGCATGGCTGCGAGATCACGCACAACAGCTATTTTCGGCAGTTAATGGCCGAGCGCGGCTTGGATCCGGCGGACTATGGCTGGGCAAGCATTCAGTTGGACGGCGGAATCAATTCCGTCATGCAGAAGATGCTGCGCTGGTTCCAAGAGCGGATCGACGGCGACAGCGTCCCTTCGCCCCGTACTGCGGGCATGGAAGCTTTGCGGCTGGGGCTGTTGTCGGCTGGGACGATCAGCGACGGCGCCGCGCGCAGCCTGGCGGATCTGTGCAAGATGATCGCGCGCGGCGGAGGCACTGTAGTTGTCTCGGACAAAGACAGCTTGCTGGATGGCGCATTTATGCGCGAGCTCGGGCTGAACGAGGAAAGGTCCGCGACGCTGGGTTACGGTCAGCTGGCGCTGAAAGCCGGCTTCCATGTGATGGCCAGCCCGCGCCAGCATTGGAGCGAAACGCTGACCGGCCTGGGCGCGGCGGGCCTAGAACTGATGTTGGGCGTGAACGAAGGCTATGCGCTGGCGGGGCACCCATTGGTACCGCTGCTGCAAGTGACCTTTGGAGCGGGATCGGCGCAGGATCTGGATGCGGTATTGCGGCCTGACCGCGACTGCTCGGCGGACTTGCTTGGCTTGGTAGTAGATACCTTGCGCGGCGACCATGTCCCCAAACATGAACTGACGGGCACACACGATTTCCAGGTCACTCGCGGCCTGACTGGCGTTTCGTTTTGAGCGCCGCCGGCGACTAACCGCGCCTCAAAGCGAGGTCGCGCCAGTAATTCGCGATCTGCTCGATCAGTTCAGTCTCGCTGATGTAGGTGGCATCGAATTCGACCACGTTTTCAGCTTCGCGTATTTTCCACTCGCGCTGCAATTCGCCGATGGCCAGCGATCGCTCAACCGGGTCGTGATAGCGGGCGCCAAGAGTTAAGTGAATGCGGCGCAGAACAGAATCCAGCGATGCCACCAGGCAGACGACAAGTCCGTTTCGCTGTATTTCTTGCAGATGCCCGCTGTTGACAAGTGTATTGCCCGAGACGCGAATCAGCGCGCGCCGGTACAAGGCGACGTCATCCATAACTTCTGTTTCGATGGCTTTCAGGCGCTGTTGCCCGTACTGCGCGCGAATGCGGTCGATGGTTTCCCCGAAGCGCTCTTCAATTCGACGTTCGACATCGATCAACTCCATGCCAAGTTGCAGCGCCAGTTGCCGCGATATACGGGGTCTATTCGGTTCGATGTAGCCAGTGATGATGAGGTTAAGATCGCCGTGGAGCGAGAGTTCACTTGCCATTTTGGCGCCAGTCCGGATACCAGTTGTCCAGCAGGCTCGGCAATTCGGCCAGCGAAGTCACGATCTCGTGCGGCTTGGCAAGATGTCCGTTGTCGCTTGCCCCTGGGTTCAGCCGGCGCACGGCGAGCATGCCGACTGCTTGCGCGCCGGCGACATCCGCAACGGGATTGTCGCCGACAAAGACGGTTTCCTCCGCCGACGCGCCCATTTCCTCCAAAGCGCGTCGGAAGATGCGGGAGTGCGGTTTGAGGTAACCGACATCGGCGGCGGAAAGCCGGCAATCGGAAAAATAGTCAATCAGGCCGTGTTCCCTCAATTCGTTGTCGCGCATCCACATCGGCAGCGAGGCATTGGTGACGATTCCGGCCCGGATTCCGTTACTGCGGAGCAATTCAAGGGCGGGTGGCACGTCCGGATAGACGACCGTCCCGGGCACGGCGCTCCAATCATAGGCTGAAAGGACCTCGTCAAGACAGGAAGCTGCTTCGGGCACGCCCATGTCAGTCAAGGTTGAGAGCAGGATGTCCGGCATTATCGGGGCGCGCAGATTCGCGCTCGCCGCAGCCCAAGCGTCCCGCGTTCGTTCCGTGTAGGTATCGACGAGGCTGTCAAGGTCGGTCAAATTGTGCTCGGTACGGGCATTTACGAATGACAAGACTCGGGATAGCCGCTTCGCCTCGAGTTCCCGCCAGCCCAGCGCGACGCCACTCCAATCGATCAAGGTATCGTCAAAATCAAAGAGGATGGCTTTTAATTGGCTCGGCATTTTGCTCAGCTTCCGCCAGATTGCCTGGCAGCGCGTTTCGCCTTGCGTTCGAGGGCTTTGCGCCTGCGCTCTTCGCGCTTGGCATCGTCCTCGTTCCAGGGTGTGGGACCATCAGAAGGCGGCGGGGCGCTTGCCTCGACGGGCGCCGCTTTCTCCACAGTGGCTTCCGCCCTGGGCGCCGGCTTCTCTTCAACGGCGACCGGCGCGAGTAAAGCGGTGTCATAGGCGAAGGATGCGATCGCCTCGGCCGCTTTGTCTTCGTACTTGTAGAAATCATCAGCGTCGACGGCGTCTTTCATTCGCCAGGTCAAAGCGGTGGCTTCCAAGCCGCTTTCCAAGCTGCCGTGGCGCGGATGCCAAGCGCAGCGCTCGCGCAGCGCGTCGCTATTGATGACGATCTCTCTTTCCAGCAGTTTGTCGCGGAAGGTCTTCTGACGCAGCCCAGCCAAGTAGCCGCCGCCCCCGAAGCCCGGGGCGCTCAAGCCGAGAGCATCACATAGGTCCGCCACAAATTCGTCGGGACTGCGAGGCGTGTCGTCGGCGGCGTTGATTGTCTCAATCCCATTGACGTCGCCTTCCGCTTCCAGCAAGTTGACAATAGCCGCTGCCAGGTCATCCTCGTGAATCCAGGAGGCTGGCTTGGCGCCGGAGCGCAAAGTCCGGGATTTCTTGATTGACTTTGCCAGCGCTGCTGTGGACGCGCTATTGCCGCCGTAGATGTAAGCGCTGCGAACGATAAATCCATTCAAGCCGCTGTCCCGTAAAATCGTCTCCGCTTCCAGCATTGGGGCATAGTCGCTATCGCGGGCATCGCGGTCGCCCTCTTTGGCGGCGCCGCGGGCAGCCTCGTAAAGATAGCCGAAGCTGAGCGAGACGAAACGATGGACGCCATGAGCCTTTGCCGCCTGAACCACAGCTGCCGTGAAAGACAGCAGTTGATCCGTATGAGCGGCGACTTCCTGAGCGCTGTGCGGCAAACCGCCGAAATACTGTGGACCGGCATGAACGACGGCATCGGCTTTCGCCAGCTGCAAATTGCTCAGCAGCTCGCTGGCGCGGCTGAGGTCGGGGTAGACCGGCAGCGCGCCCGCAAGACGCAGCGCCAAGGCGCCTTCGGCATCGCAAGCGGTTGCTACGACCTTGTGTCCTCGTCTCATCAGCGCGCGTACCGTTGCCAAACCAACAGCTTCAGCGCCGCCGGTGACAAAGACATTTAGTGACTGTTTCGCTTCAGCCATCGCGACCTCGCTCTCAGTGACAAACACCGCTCGCTATTATGCCATAGAATGCCAGCGTTTGGCACGGGGCTTTACCGGGCAATCCAGAGCAATCGCTTCAAAAATGGTATCTTGTGGAGCAATGCAAGGAAGAAACTAAAAATTCACCACAGAGCGGCAGAAGTAGGACCAAGAAAATCGTGCAACAAAATCTAAACACAGAGGACACAGAGCGCGCAGAGAAAACCAACAGAGGAATATATTTTGCGGGCGTTTCAGCGGGTCGCGTAGGTCGCGTAGACACTGACCGCCGACACTGACCGCCGACACTGACCGGCAAAGTCCCCTACATCGCCTCCTCTTTAGCAGGCAAGAGCTTAAATCTCGGTGCTCTCGGTGGTTGAATTTGAGCTTGCTTTGGCTAAGTTGCAGCGATGTTTATTCTGGTGCGATTGCTCTGGAGCGCGAACCACGAGAGTTGACAGACGGATTGAAGAAAGCTACTATAGTCGTCGTCAAGGGCGGGCCTGTAGCTCAGTTGGGAGAGCGCCACAATGGCATTGTGGAAGTCAGGGGTTCGAGTCCCCTCAGGTCCACTGGCTGCGCCAAACATGGGAGCATTCACATGGAATCAGCAATCAATACCGAAGGGCGACTCTCGCGGTTGGAAGGGCGGGTTGATGAGGCGCTTTCGCATATGGCGACCAAGGCCGATTCCGCCGAGCTAAAAGCGGACATTGCGGAGCTGCGCGGCACATTGCGTATCCTCATCGCGCTGAATATCGGCATTGCTTTGGCAATCTTGTCGATGTTGGTTGGCTGGCTGCCGGCCGGCGCCGCATAAGTCTGTCAAAGCGCCAACGCTCTTCCCAGCTTTATTCACCCTGCGCGGACAGAAAGGGCTAACCCGTGGCGAAACACAAACGCAATGTCTGGGATGAACTGCTGGAAGTCGGACGGCGTATACTGAAAGAGATTGACGACTTTCTTGATCCCAAGGCGCGACAGCCGCGGAAGCCGGCGCGTGTTCCAGTGCCGGTGGGCAAGAGCCGCGGCCGCTACGACAAACAGTAGACAGCGTGGACAGGATTGGTTGCGGCGGCGCAGTTCCGATGAACTGCGCTTTTCTGTTGGCTCGCGTCAATCGCCGTTCTGCAGCGTCATTAGGCTGACAGCGGCGAATACGACGAAACTCTAGGGGCTTTTCCTTGAAAAGCCCGCGATGTTAAGGAGGTCTATCGTGGCGGAATTCTCGATTTTTGATGGACATAATGATACCTTGTTGCGCTTTTGCCAGAATGAAGATGTCAACCTGCCCGATTTTTTCACTGAAATGGAGGGCGGGCATATCGACTTGCCGCGGGCGCGGGAGGGAGGATTCGCCGGCGGATTCTGCGCGGTCTTTGTGCCCAATCCTAAACGGCGGATTGATCCCGACAACATGCCCGACATATCAAAGCCTTATACATCGCCCGCGGTCGAATTCACCTTTTCGCAAGCTGCCGCTCAAGGTCAGGTTGCCGATCTCTTTCGGCTGGAAGCGCTATCGCAAGGACAGATCAAAGTAGTTCGTAGCGCCGACGAGTTGCAGGCTTGCATCGACAGCGGCGTCTTCGCCGCCATCTTGCATTTTGAAGGCGCCGAAGCCATCGACGAAGACTTAAACGCCCTGGAAGTCTTCTATCAAGCTGGTCTGCGGTCGCTGGGCATCGTCTGGAGCCGTCCCACCATCTTCGCGCATGGCGTGCCGATCGCCTTTCCGTCGTCCCCCGATATCGGACCCGGCTTGACCGAGGCTGGCAAACGTCTGGTCAAGCGCTGTAACGAACTTGGCATCATGATCGACCTGTCGCACATGAACGAGAAGGGCTTCTGGGATGTGGCCGCGCTCAGCGAGGCACCCTTGGTCGCCACCCACTCCAACGTCCACGCCATCTGCCCGATCTCGCGCAATCTCACGGACAAGCAGCTCGACGCCATCAAAGCCTCGGATGGCATGGTAGGCTTGAACTTCGCCACCGGTTTTCTCAGCGAAGACGGGGCTTGGGACAGCGACCGTCCGCTGGATATTATGGTGCGGCATCTCGACTATCTCGTTGAGCGCCTGGGCGAGACGCGCGTGGGACTGGGCTCGGATTATGATGGCGCGCGCGTGCTTGATGAGGTCGGCGATGTGTCGAAATTGCCCAATCTTATCGCCGCGCTCAAAGACGCCGGTTACAACGACGACTTGCTTCACAAGCTGAGTCATCAAAACTGGGTGCGCGTCTTGCGTAAAACCTGGAAAGATTAGCCGGTTTACAAAGTGACCGTCTCGTATTATGATGGTGATCCTAGCGATTTGAAGAGTTGTTGAAAGCAGGCAAGCGATGATTGTGAAAATGTCGCCGGGTTCCGGGGTGACCCGCTCTTTGCTTATGTGAACCACAGGCTCCCTTCGTATCGCGCGCCACCTTACCTTCAAAACTTGTTTCAGGCTTGCAAAGGCAGCTTTGTCGAGCTGATTCACGCTGTATAGGCATTGATTTTCAACAGCCGCACGACGCGTAACCGGCGGACTTGGGCTACCAGGCTCAAACAAAATAACAGACCTGTTCGGCTGCCGCGGATCGCGGTTCAATAAATGAGAGAGCGGAGACTGAGTAACAAAAATGAGCGAAAACTATCAGCCGCATGAAATCGAAGTTAAATGGCAGCAGCGTTGGGACGAGACGCAGATCTATCGCTCCCGGGTGGATTGGGACAGACCCAAGCACTACGCCCTGACGATGCTGCCTTATCCATCGGGCGATCTGCATATCGGCCACTGGTTCGCCATGACGCCCTCCGATGCCCGCGCGCGTTGGATGCGCATGCGAGGTTATAACGTCTTGTTCCCGATGGGCTTTGACGCCTTCGGCTTGCCCGCGGAGCAAGCGGCGATCTCGCGCAATATCCATCCCTGGAAATGGACTTACAGCAATATCGAGCGCATGCGCGAACAGCTGCGCAGCATGGGCGCGATGTTTGATTGGGAGCGAGAAGCGATATCCTGCACGCCGGAGTATTACAAATGGTCGGAGTGGTTTTTCAAGAAGTTCTACGAGGTCGGCGTGGCTTATCGCGGCTCGGCGCTGGTCAATTGGTCGGAGACATTGCAGACTGTTCTGGCCAACGAGCAAGTCATCGATGGCAAGGACGAACGCACCGGTCAGCCGGTCGTTCACAAGATGATGGAACAGTGGTTTTTCGCCATCACAAAATACGCCGACGAATTGCTGGATTTTGACATCCTGGACTGGCCCGAGCCGATCAAGATCATGCAGACCAACTGGATCGGCCGCAGCGAGGGCGCGCGCGTCAGCTTTCGCACCGAGGTCGGGGATCACCCCATCGAGATTTTTACCACCCGACCCGATACCCTGTGGGGCTCGACCTTTATGGTGCTGGCGCCGGAGCATGAGTTGGTGGATATTATCACGTCAGAGGCTCAGCGCGCGGCGGTCGAACACTACATCGACGAAATCGCCGCCGAAACCGAGATCGAGCGCATGATGGAACATCGCGAGAAAACCGGCGTTTTCACCGGCGCCTACGCAATCAACCCGGTCAACGACGAGCGCATTCCCATTTGGATCGCCGATTATGTCATGATCACTTATGGCACGGGGGCGATCATGGCGGTGCCGGCCCACGACCAGCGCGATTTCGAATTTGCCCGGGCGCAGGATCTGCCGATCAGAGTCGTCATCCAGCCCGCCGCAATGGAAGACTTGCTGAGCGACGAAGACATGGCTGAAGCCTACGACGGACCGGGGACCATGGTCAATTCCGATGCCATGGACGGCAGCGTGAGCAGCAAGGACAAAGGGCGCGCGAATCCGGCGATAGGGCGGGTGATTGACTGGCTGGAGGCGACCGGCAAGGGCGAAGAATCGGTCAATTACCGACTGCATGACTGGCTGATCAGCCGGCAGCGCTACTGGGGCGGTCCCATCCCAATGATGTACGACGGCGACGAGATTATCCCCGTGCCCGATGAAGATCTGCCGGTGGTCTTGCCCGAGGACGTCGATTTCATGCCCACCGGGCGCAGTCCCCTGACCTATCACGAGCCCTTCTTCAAGGTGGACGACAGCGTAAGGCGTGAAACGGATACGCTGGATACGTTCATGTGTTCGTCCTGGTATCAGTTGCGTTATTTGTCGCCGCATTGCGATACAGCGCCTTTTGACGCGGAAGAAGCGGCTTACTGGCTGCCGGTGGATGTCTATACCGGCGGCGCCGAGCACGCGGTGATGCACCTGCTGTATACGCGCTTCTTCACCAAGGTGCTGCGCGATATCGGCGTCTTTGACGAGGCCGCGGCAGTCATGCGTCAAAAGGGGCGCGATCCGGAGCGGGCCTTCGACGAGCCCATGACCGTCCTGCGCAATCAGGGCCAGGTGCTGGGCGCCGAACGGCAAGGCGATTATGTGTTGTGCAGCGGCAGGTCCGTCGGCGCGAAGATGCTGGCCAATCGCGTGGAAGTGGTAGGCTGGAACGAGACGCCGGCCGGCTTCGACGGCTGCTTCGGCGAAATTGTCCACCGTACAGAAAATGTGCTGCACCTGGATATGGCGGGCGTCACGCAATTTGTTGAGGTCCCCCCCGATGCCGAAATAATCATCCCCGATATCCCAGGGCGGAACAATGTCAATCAATTGCGGCATCATCTGGAGATCCAGCGCATGTCCAAGAGCAAGGGCAATGTCGTGAATCCCGATCAACTGGTCGAGAAATATGGCGCCGACGCCGTGCGCTGCTACTTGATGTTCAACTTCGATTGGCAGAAGGGCGGTCCCTGGAACGAGAACAATATCAAGGGTCCGCAAGGATGGCTGCATGACGTCTGGGAAATCGCCGCCAAGGGCGCGCCCGCGGTCGAGGGCGATCCGGCCGGCGAACGGGATATCGAACGCAAACTGCATCAGACCATCGCGGTGGTCAATCGGGGATTGGAAGAGTTCAGCTTCAACACCGCCATCGCCGAGCAGATGAAGTTCAAGAACGCGCTGAAGGCGGCTTTGCGCGAGCGCCGGATTGGTCCCGCGGCCTGGAAGGACGTGATGAACCAGTTGATCCGCCTGATGGCGCCCTTCGCGCCCCATATCGCGGAGGAATTGTGGGAGCGGCTGGGCTTTGAATACAGCGCGCACCTGCAAGCCTGGCCCGCGTATGATGCCGACAAGGCGCGCGAAGAACAGGTGGAACTGGTGGTGCTGATTAACGGCAAGCCACGCGGGACAATCGAGGTTGCGGTGGATATCGAGCGGGAGCGGGCGCTGGAACTGGCTGTGTCCAGCGAGGCCGCGCAGCGGGGCCTGGCTGGCAAAGCGCCCAAGCGCACGATCTTCATCCCGGGCCGGAACGGGACGGATCCCAAGGTGAATATCGTGGTGTAGACCTCTAAAGGAAGCGCCCCGCCAGGAAATGCGCGGCGGGGCGCTGAAACTTGTCGCGGCGCGCTTTGGATCAGCCGCAATCGCCGCTCAGTAATTTGCTGTAGTCGCGGCTGATGTAGCCCGGCTGCCCCTCGAAGTCGATTTTGTACCAATCACCAGCCGTCTCGTAGACCGGCACTTCCGAATTCATCCAGACGATGCCGATGATGCGGCCGCCCGGCGCTTCCCGCAGGAAGAGCGCCTCTGTCAGTTTGACGATGCAGTTAGGGGCTGATTCCGCCACGGCTTCTGTCACGGATGCAGAGGCTGCTTCCGCTTCGGCATCGGCCTCAGGTTCCGGGGCGGAGGCTGGGACAAGCGGGCTGGCGAACGGGTAGGGATTGTGCAGCAGGACCACGGTGCCGGGGCGGTCAATGCGCCCGCAGGTCATGCCATCGCGTTCAAATGACAGCAGGGGAGCGAGCGTGCGAGGCGAGTCGGCGGCATCCAGGAAGACCAGATAGCCGGACTGCTGGAAGCAGATGTCGAGGCTGCCCGGCACAACTCCCCAAATATCAGCCGCGTCGGCGACGCCCAGCTGTATGAGGTCGACGCGTCCGATGCCGCCCAGCGTAAGCTGTTGGCACTGCGTTGGGGCGACAAAACCGATAATCACGATGCCTTCCGGCATTTCGGGGCAGGTCTCCGCTTTGGGGCGCTTGATGATGGTCTCGGGTTCCTCATCCGCCTCTTCTTCCTCAACATCTTCTTCCTCGTCCGTATCTCCATTCAAATGCTCGCGGTCTTCTTCGTAGAGCACATCAAATTGCGCCAGCGCGCCGCCAGCCGCGACAAAGAAAACAAACAGCAGAAGCAACGGAATAACGATTCGCGCAATTGGCTTGAACATGATTCGACCCCCCTGTCGTAAAATCTCTCGCCCCTATCATTATGCGGAGCAAGGCGAAGGTCAAATGAATCGCGGTAATAATTGGCAATGCGTGTATCGAGCGTAGGCAATGAGTAGAAATCCCATCGCGGCAAAAGTCGCTGGCAGGCTTTCCCCCGCTTCAGCGCATTTTCGGCGCAGTGTATCCTTTTTTTGGTTGAAACAAAAAGCTTAACCACCGAGGACACCGAGGGCACCGAGAATTGGTTGCGAAATAGTCTTTTTCTTTGTGTCCTTCGTGTCTTTGTGGTGACACTGAATGTAGCTCATTTGAATTTCAACCGACTTCGATACACTGCCTTTTCGGCGCGACCTTTGCTTTTTTCCGCGCATTAGCTATAATTGCGCTATCGCAAGCGCCGTAATTTTAGAAAGGAAGAAGCTCATGCAAGAAGGTGGAATGGATATCGTCGTCAAGTACTGCGCCACTTGAGGGCATCAGCCTATTGCCGTCAGTTTGACGGACGAAATCTTGAACGAACGCGAAATCGAATACTTTGTCAGCAGTTGGAGGTTGGTGCCCGGCACCGGCGGCGTATTTGAC
Source organism: Chloroflexota bacterium (assembly GCA_028873975.1). Lineage (GTDB taxonomy): Bacteria > Chloroflexota > Anaerolineae > Aggregatilineales > Phototrophicaceae > UBA6055. The sequence goes on along the minus strand of JAPPMO010000109.1, from coordinate 18,077 downwards.
GTTTGGGTCAACGGCGACCTGGTCTTCTCCAAGAAGGAAGTCGGCCGTCACGCCGAACCGGGGGAAATCCGCAGCGGGATCATGGGCGTGCTTAACACGATCCGCCCGGCGAACTTCGAATTGGCCGGCGATTAGCCAGCGGCATTGTCACCGGCGCGATTTTCTCATTTTGAGCCCCAAAACCATGCCAAGCCTTGCGACAGGCTCTATTAGAGTTGTAATACTGTGGACAAAGGCTTGGCATGTTGCTCGCTTTGTTATACACTGATATATAGTAGTGAGCGCCAGAAAGCGCTTGCGGTGTATTTTTTCGTCAAACGAGATTTGTCCGAAGTAAAGGAGGAAGTTTCAAGATGAAACGTCTGGTATTGGTAGTATTACTTGTCATTTCTGTATTCGTCGTGAGTACAGGGCTTACAGCCGCGCAGGATGGGCATATTGTCCAGCGCATTCGCGATCGCGGCGAGTTGATCTGTGGCGTGAACTCGGTATTGCCCGGCTTCGGCACGCAGAATGACGCCGGTGAATTTGAAGGATTTGACGTGGACATCTGCCGCGCCGTCGCTGCCGCTATCCTTGGCGACGCCAATGCGATCGCCTTCCGCCCGCTCGCCGCTGCTGAACGCCCGACCGCTCTCGCCAGTGGCGAAATTGATATGCTCAGCCGCAACACCACCTGGACGCTCAGCCGCGATACGGAATGGGGCGCGACCTTCGGTCCCACGACCTTCTATGACGGTCAGGGGATCATGGTCAAGGTTGACTTTGGCGTGAGCACCATTGATGAACTCGGCGAAGAAAGCATCACCATGTGCGCCACGGCCGGCACCACCACCGAGCTGAACATCACCGACAAGGCGGACGCGCTCGGCGCGGACTGGGTATTGAGTACATTCCCGGATTTCGACGCCATCATGGATGCCTACGAAGCCGGCGCCTGCGACGCCTTCACCAGCGACATTAGCAGTTTGGTTTCGCGTAAAGCCACCTCGGCCGATCCGGCCGCGCATGTGATCTTGCCGGGCGCCATCAGCAAGGAACCGCTCGGTCCGGTCAGCCCGCAGAATGACGCCAATTTCGCCGACATCATCCGCTGGGTTGTCTGGGGTCTGCTGACCGCGGAAGAGTTCGGCATCGACAGCATGAATGTTGACAGCTTCATGGACAGCGAAGACGCCGGAATCGGCCGTTTGCTCGGCTTGGGCGACAACGTGGCTGGCGACTATCTCGGCATCCCCGATGACTTCATGGTGTCTGTGATCACGCAACTGGGCAACTATGGCGAAATCTTCGATCGCAACCTGGGTCCGGATACGATCTTTGGTCTGGAACGCGGTTTTAACGCCCTTTGGACGGACGGCGGTCTGATGTACGCGGCGCCCTTCCGTTAAACCGACAGCTAGAACTCTCTAGCGCAATTGTTGCAGCGGGATGTGTCGCGGGGGAGCGGCGCATCCCGTTTGTTTTTCACCGAAACGGGCGCTCAATTCGTTACGGGCCTAACAGATTCTGGCGCCCGCGACTATCAATTATTTGTCTAATTGCTCGCTTTTGCTTACAATGTACAGAGATAAAATTCTTGTTCTAAAAATATCAATTCCGCATGCTTGGGGAGTTTCCGATGCAGATGCGCGCCGAGACGCCGGGTGAAAACGTTCTGCCCGCTGTTTTCCGGGATGGCAGGATCTTACAGGGAATCGCTCAACTCTGTTTTGTGCTCATCGTGGTTCTGGTGTTGAACGATCTCAGTACGCGCATTACTACCGCGCTGGAAGCGACCAACCAGTCCCCCAATTTTGAATTCTTGCAAAATCGCGCCGGCTTCGGCATCGCCGATTCCGGCGATTATCAATCAAGCGACCGCTATATTGACGCCTTCCGGGTTGGCTTCATCAATACCTTGCGCGTTGTCTTGCTTGGCTTGGTCGCCACGACGGCGATCGGCATTATGGTCGGCATATTCTTGTTGAGCAGCAATTACCTGGTCCGCACCATATCGCGAGCCTATGTCGAAGTGCTGCGCAATACGCCAGTCCTGCTGCAAATTATCGCCTGGTTCTTCATCGCTATTTTTGCCTTGCCGCCACAACAGGATGCGATTGCCTTCCCGATAGAAGGCATTCGCAGCTTGCCTCTGCTGCAATATGCCCTGTCTTTGTTCATCATTTTTGTCATCTGGCAATACAGCGGCGGCCTGCGCAACCTGATCTGGCGAACGCGCATACGGCAGGGCGGCATTGCCATTGTGGTTTTGGTCAATCTCTTGGGAATCGTGCTGGTGGGCGCTGGCAGCCCGCTCGAATTCCGCCCTGGCTTGTACATCAGCATCAAGGGCGTCGCCATCTTCGAGTTGATCCCTTCGTCGATGTTCGGGATCTGGATGGTATTTGTGGTGATAGGCTTGGTTGTGGCGGCGCTCATGTGGCGCTACTTCGCTTATGTTACCGAGTCGACCGGAAAGCCAATCCCGCGTACCCGTTACGCGATTGCTTCGGTCATTGGCTTTGCATTGCTCGGGTGGGTGGTCCTGGGCATGCGCCCAACACCGACGACCATCGCTGTTTTTGATGAAGAGCAAGACAGCACTGTCGATATGCCCTACGAGGATGCCTTCGAGTCCGGCCTGTTGACCATTGAACAAGAACTGGAGTATACGCGGCAGCCGCTGATCTATCGTCCGCCGACATTGGATCGGCGCGGCCGCAATATCGAGACCGGTATCGAGATTTCGCCCTCCTATCTGGCGGTTTTCCTGGGCTTGGTGATTTATACCTCCGCGTTCATAGCCGAAATCGTGCGGGCGGGCATTCAGGCTGTTCCCAAGGGGCAGCTCGAGGCATCGCGCGCGCTGGGCATTTCTCAAGGCGAGATGCTGCGCCTGATCATCTTGCCGCAGGCGCTGCGCGTGATTATCCCGCCCTTGGGCAATCAGTATCTCAATCTCGCCAAGAATTCCAGTTTGGCGATCGCGGTGTCCTACACGGATATCTATCAGGTATCAAATACTATCATCAATCAGTCGGGGCAATCCGTGACCGGCATCGTGATGATCATGTTTTCCTATCTGTTTATCAGCCTCTCGATCTCGCTGGTGATGAACCTGGTTAATCAGCGCTTTCAATTGGTGACAAGGTAGCCAGACCATGGCGGAAGACAAAGACAGGGGCATCAAGCAATCGATCATCCACTACGACGATGAGCCGACCAGGCCGCCGCCGACGCTGGAGGTGGGCTTGCCCGCCTGGCTGCGTCAGAATCTCTTTGGCTCGCCCGCGGATATCGTCGTTTCGATCCTGATGTCGATTCTGGTTTTGGCGCTGGTTATCGGCTTTTTTGATTGGGCGATACGCTCGGCCAACTGGTTTGCCATCATCAATAACCAGCGGCTGTTCATGATGGAGCGCTTCGAGCGCAGCCTGGAATGGCGGCTGGCGCTCACCGTATTGCTATCGGCTTTGCTAACGGGGGTCAGCTTCGCGGCTTGGGCGCGCAAGTCGGTGGTGCGTCTGCTGACAATCATCACGCTCGCGGCTTTGGTTCTGATGGCTGTCTTGCCGCCGCTGATCAATGCGGCGATCCCGCAGCCGAAGTCTTATTTGACCTCGGGCAATATCGACATCATCGACCGCGCTTCGTCGCTGACACCGCAAAAGAACCTGGCATTTATCGCGCAAGCGGGGGAGACCGTCTCCATACATTTGGCGCAGGAAGAGGTCGCCGATGTCGAGACGCTCAGCAATTTGGCCGGCTTCTCCGATCGCGCGGCCAACGCCTTGGCCAATGCAGCAAGAAACCGGCTCGCGCAGATCGAATTGACCAGGGAGACATTCGACCGCATGGTCAGCCGGGAATTGACGGAAGCGCTTGAAGAACGCACACGGCTAGCCATCCGCACCTTTAGCCGTACCAACGACATGGGCGCGTCCAGCTTCGAATACGTCGGCTATCTCGGCGACTACTTCACGGCTGCTGAAGCCTCGATCGCCGAATTAAAAGCCTGGCTGAAGCGGCTGGGGGAAGCGCTCGAAGGGCTTGACAATCCCGAAGATGCCGTCCAGGCCGCCGCGAGCGCCGTCGAGGCCGCCGTGGCCAACTTGACGGCGAACGACCCAATGACTGCCGAGGCGCGCGCTGCCACCATGGACTTGACGGCGGCGCTTCAAAGCAGCGCCCAGATCGAGGATCTGGGGGAGCGGTTGATCCTGGATTTGTCGGAAGATCTGATCGGCCAGCCCGACCAGGCTGACGAAGATGAAGTGCTCATTCAACCGGTAAAATGGGAAGAGCAATTCCTGCGGGAAATGTTTGTGCGCCTGCTGACGCCGCAATCAGTGGTCGATATCTACGATTTGGGTCAAAGCCCGATGCAGGTCGCGATCCACGATGCGGAGTCTTTTGAGATATTGGCGCAGGGCCTGGTCAGCCGGGCAGGGGAGACGGTCTCCTACCAGATACCGCGCGACGGCTGGTATATCTTGTCAAAGGACGCGGCCGCGGGCGAAGCGGGCACTGGCATCTTGGCGGTCCGCGGCATCTTCCCGATTGTCGAGCGCACTTTGAGCGCGTCAGAGTCGCAATTTGTGCGGCTGACCGACAACGAGCTGGAGATTTTTGGCAGTCGACCGCAGATCGACGGCAGGGACGCGCCGATCATCGCTTTGATCGACAATCAGTTCCGCGGCTTGCGCGATTTGCCAACCTACCTGGTGCATTTCATCCCGCTCTTCCTCGAGCAGATCGAGGTATTGCTGTTGCCGTTTTTTATCACCGTCGCCTGGGGCTATATTCTGGGGCGGGCGCTTGCGCATCTGCTAGGCGAGCAGACGCTGTTCAACAGCAACAATAGTCGCGCCACGGTATTGGCTGCGGCAACATCGCCATTGCTCATCCTGTTAGCGTATTTCGCGCTTTTGGGCGGCAATGGCGCGATTGGCGGCTTGCCGGCACTGATCCTGAAAATCGCTGCGGCATTTGGCACAGTGCTGCTCTTACAGCGCGTCGAAGCTTGGCTTAACCGCGCGAATAGCGGGGACGAGGCGGAAGCTTCGATTACCCGGTTGCTGATTTACGGCTGGGGCATCTACCCCTTCGCGATGTACTTGTTGGCTTCCGGCGTCGGGGGTTTATCGGGCGCCGCAATTGGCAGCATGGCCGGCGGTTTGATCTGGCTGCTGCTGATGTACTTTGTCGGCCTCGGTTTTATGGGCAACGCGGGATACCTGTTATTGATCGGCGGATTCTTCCTGCAGATCGCGCAGAGCCATGTCATCAACGTTGTTTGGGAGAACTGGACGCTTGACTCTATCAGTTCCGTGTTGATCTGGATTGTTTTGGCGGTCGTCGGCGTCGGCTTGGGTTTGCTGGGCTTCGCCCGCCGCGGCAGCATTGACGCCAATGCCAAGCGTATCGGCTATTTGCTCTCTTGCCTCGTGTTCGTATTCATCTTCGCCAATACAAACCTGCTTTCGATCAGCGGCGACGGCTCGGCCGCGACCATGATTGCTGTCGCCGTGGCTTTGTGGCTGGGCTGGATGTTCTTCAGTGGAACGCTGCATTGGTCTTCAAGCCGCATCATCATTGGCTTGCTCTTGATGACGTTTTTCTGGATGCAGACCTGGACGTCTGTGGATCGCTGGTCAACCATTTATTTCATCATCTGGCTGGGGGCGGGCGCGCTGGCGTTCAAGCGCGGGGAAAGGGCCCAAGGCGATAAACTCAAATGGAAGCGCGATGCGAGCGGCCCGCTTTTCTATCGTTATCCCGAGCGCATGATGGGCGCGATAACGCTGGCCTGGTTCCTGGTCCTGCTCATTATCCCGAGCATCGTGCTAGGTCTGGAATCGCAAGGCGCGCTGCAAGCATCGCCGCACGACCTGCTGCCGCTTTCCGACAAGCGCCTTTGGGGCGGCTTGATGCTGACGATGCAACTGACGATCCTCGGTATTGGCGCCTCCTTCCCGATTGGCTTGCTGCTGGCGCTGGGGCGGCGCAGCAATCTGACTGTCGTCAAATATGCCTGTATCGTCTACATCGAAACGGTTCGCGGCGTGCCATTAATCACCATTCTCTTTATGGCGGTTTTGATGGTTCCGCTGATTGACCCGACGCTGGCGTCGGTGGAAAATGCGGTGCGAGCCTGGGTTGGCATTACCCTGTTTAGCGCCGCCTACCTGGCGGAGAACGTCCGCGGCGGCTTGCAGTCGCTCGACACTGGGCAAACTGAAGCGGCGCAAGCGATCGGTTTGTCCGGCTGGCAGACGACGCTTTACATCTTGCTGCCGCAAGCCTTGCGCGCTGTGATCCCGGCGCTGGTCGGACAATTCATCTCCTTGTTCAAAGACACCTCGCTGGTCTTCATCGTGGGCTTGGCGGAGATTACCGGTATCGCCTATCGTGTGGTGGCGCAGCCGGAGTTCTTGCAGCGGCGGCAAGAGACCTTCTTGTACGTCGCGATCATTTATTTCGTGTTCAGTTACATCATGTCATACATCAGTCGCCGCGTCGAGGCGACTGGCTCGGGCGCGGCGCGGGCGCAGCAGTTGTGAAATAACCTGGAGGATTTCCCGCCCGGCCTACGGGATCGAGGGAGGATATTATGGAAGACGGCACAAGGCAAGTGATGGCGGGCGACGAGCCGATCATTATTTGTCGCGACATGAACAAGTGGTTTGGCGAGTTCCACGTCCTGCGCAATATCTCTCTGGAAGTCATGCCGCAAGAAGTGCTGGTCATCATTGGGCCCTCCGGCTCGGGCAAGTCGACCTTCATCCGTTGCATCAATCGGCTGGAGGAGCATCAGGACGGTCAAATCATCGTCGATGGCATCGAGCTCAGCCATGACGTGCAGAACATCGCCGATATCCGCCGGGAAACCGGCATGGTATTCCAGCAATTTAATCTCTTCCCGCATTTGACAGTCATGGACAATATCTCTCTGGCGCCGATGAAAGTGCGGCATTGGGCGCGCGACAAAGCCGAACAGCGCGCCATGGAATTGCTGGAGCGCGTGGGCATTCCCGAACAAGCCTTCAAGTACCCGGGCCAGCTATCCGGCGGGCAGCAGCAGCGTGTGGCGATCGCGCGAGCCCTGGCGATGGAGCCGAAGATCATGCTCTTCGACGAGCCCACCTCGGCGCTCGATCCGGAAATGATCAAGGAAGTGCTCGATGTGATGACAGAACTGGCGCGCACGTACATGACGCTGCTGGTCGTGACGCACGAGATGGGCTTCGCGCGGGAAGTCGCTGACCGCATCATTTTCATGGACATGGGACGCATCGTCGAGCAGGGTCCGCCGGAGAACTTCTTCAATCCCGATATCGAGCATCACCCGCGCACGCAGGAATTCCTCGATCAAATACTCTAGTTGCCGCTTCAATTAAAACAAGCAAATGCAAAGTCCCTTCGAAAGGGACTTTGCATTTGCCCCAGCAGGGCAAGCGCGCTTCCGCAATGCCGATTGCCTTCAATCGTCAGTAAGTGCAAGTAAGTCATGTAACGATAATTAAACACAGAGAACACAGAGAGCACAGAGAAAATCGGAGAAGATGACTGATTATTCGGGCGTTTCGGCGAAACGCCCCTACAATTCGTAAATAATTCGGATTTCAATTACTTTGTTGAATCTACTGTCAGTCGCACTCTGATTTATGGCTCGTAACCGTATAATTCGGTATCCGGGTAAAAAGCCGCCCAAGCGAACCAGAAGTGCGGGAAAGCGTTAATCGACCGCAACTGAGTTCCGGCGAGCTCGCCCGCGATCGCTGTGCCGAAGACGTTCCAGACGCTGCCCGTCCCTTCGTCGACGATCGCATCGCCGTCGACGCGGAAGTTCAGCGTCCGCCCGTCAATGGTCCGTTCGAACAAGCCAGCCATGCCCACATCGCGCGAGAGATCGATGCTGGCCGCGTCCAGGGCGCTGAAGGCGCCGGGCTGCCAAATCGCCACGACAGCGACATCGCCCAGGGTATCATTGATCACCCGGGCTTCGGACAAGGCGGCAAAGGGAAAGGCGGTGCGCAGATCCCCCAGCGCAACGCCGAGCACGCGTTCCGTGGCGAAAAGCCGACCGTCCGGCTCGCCAAAAAACAGAAAGGGCCGCGCAGTGCTATCGTAATTGACGTAGGGATTGTTTCCGTAGAAACGCCCATTGGTCGAAAGCACTTCCCCATGCGGGTACTGCTCTTTGAATGCGCCGTAGCCCACCAGTTGCGACGGAACGATATCCAGAAGCCTGCCTGTATGCGCCCCGACGATGCCCTCGCCGGTCAATTGCTGCCACAGGCTCTGTGTCACGTCGTCCCACATGATGAGGTCGCTTTTGCGCAGCAATCCGCTCACGCCGAAGCGCAGCGTTTCATTGTCTACGCGCCGGTCGAATACGATGGCGCTATTGCACAAGGGACAGAAGGTGACGGCAATCGGCGTCTCGCCGATGCTGTCATTGGCGATTTCATGGCGCGTCAAGATCGCCAAAGGATAGGCGCGGGCGATGCCGTCGATTTCCAGGGCGATGACCGGAGAGGCGTCTTGCAGCCAGGTATCGGCCACGTTCAGGTCATCAAATGCCGGGTTGTCGATAGGCGGGATGCCGTCGCGGCCGACGCCGCCGGAAATGATCTCGCTGAAGACGCCTTCCTGGTACTGGCAAAGGTCCATCAGATCCCAGACCGATTGCCAGTTTTCCAGCACTTCTGGTCTGTCGAAAGGGGCGGGGGGCGTTTCGCAGCTGAGCTGAGCGTGACCGGTTGCCGGGAGCAGCAGTGCGACAAGCGCTAGCGTAATCGGGAGAATCTTGCGGATCTCTTGCATGATATGTCCTTTGTCATGAATTGTTATTCGATCGAGTACAAAATCGTTTCGGGATAAAAAGCCGCCCAAGCGAACCAGAAATGCGGGTAGGCATGCAATTGGCGCAGTCTGCTGCCCGCCAAGGGACCGTCGGTGGCCTCGCCCCAGATGTTCCAAACACTCTCCGTTTCCTCGTCGACGAATCGCCCGGCATCATGACGGAAGCTCAGCGATTGGCCCGAAGGCAAGCGTCGGTCATACATCAGCGCCATGCCGACATCCTTTGAGGAATCGATATCGCCCGCGTCCAGGGCGCTCACGGCGCCGGGCTGCCAAAATATCACAATATCGCGCTCCGAAATCCTGTCATTGAGGACGGGTCTCTCTTTCAAGGCGCTGAAGGCGTAGGCTGCGGCTTGATCGCCGATGACCGCCCCCAGCACGCGCTCCGTCGCGAAAAGACGATCGTCGACGGGTCCTTTGAAGAGAAAGGGCTTCGGGCTGCTGTCGTAGCCGATGTAGGGGTTGCGCCCATAGCCCCCCAGGGGTCCGCGCAATACCTTGCCCGCGGGGTAACGCCCCTTGAAGACTTCAAAGCTGACCAGTTGCGAGCTTATCATCCGCAGTACAGTTCCGCGGTAGTGGCCGACAATGGCTTCGCCGGTGAGCTGCTGCCACCAGGTCTCCGTGAGATCGTCCCACATGATCAGGTCGCTGTAACGCAGATTGCCCGATACGCCAAAACGCAGGACCTGGTCGGCGACGCGACGATCGAAGACGACGGCGCTATTGCAGAGCGGGCAGAATGTCACTGCTACGGGAGTGCCGCTCAGGACATCGTTGACGATCTCGTGGCGAGTCAAAACCTCGAGCGGATAGGCGCGCGCGTCACCGTCTATTGCCAGCGCGATCACGGGCGACCGCGGCGACAACTCAACGGCGAGCGCCGCCTCAACAAAGATCGGATTATCGATCGGCGGGATGCCATCGCGCGGCACCCCGCCCGAAATCACCTCGTCCATGTCAATCGACGCCTTGTCGAAGTCGGTTTTCCAGCCCGAACCGGGCTCCTGAAACAGTCCCTGCCCGATCACAATGAAAGCAAGCGCGATCAGCACAAGAGTCGCCAGATCTTTGAAGCTTTTCTTGCGCTTGTTCACGCTGCCAGAACTCCTGTTTCATCCGGCATGTCCAGCGAGATGCTAAATGCCGTAGACTTCAGTTTCCGGGTGGAAGGCGGCCCAGGCGAACCAGAAGTGGGGGAAGGCGTGAACCCATTCCAACTCGCGTCCTTGCAGGCTGCCGGCAATCGCTTCTCCATAGGCGTTCCAGGTCGATCCCGTTTGCTCGTCGGTGAAGCTGCCATCCTCCAGCATGACGAATGTCAGCGTCTGTCCATCGAGGGTCGAAAGATATAATGCAGCGCTGCCCAGATCGGCAGCGTTGTCGATGACCGAGTCGCCCAGCGCGCTGGCAAGGCCCGTCTGGAAGAAAGCCACAACTGGCTTTTCCCCGATTGAGTCGTTAATCACGCCTTGCTCGCGCAATATCGCGAAGGGATAGGCTTTGGCGATGCCATCCACGGTCGCCGCCAAGACATGGTCCACCGGCGAGCCGAGCCTGGCGTCGATTTCGCCTCGGAACAGGAAGGGGCGCCCCGGACGGCTGTCGTAATCTCGGTAGGGATTGATGCCATATTGACGCGAGAAACCGGTATCGCGCGACAGGACCAGCCCTTCCGGATGGCGTTCGGCAAAGCTGGCAAAGCTGATCACCTGCGACGGAACGATATCCAACAGCAGGCCCGCATAACCCCCCACGAGTCCCTCGCCGGTCAACTGCTGCCACCAGGTTTCGCTCTGGCGGTCATACATGATCAGGTCGCTATTGCGCAGGAATCCGCTAACGCCAAAGTCCAGCGTCTCGCCATCGACGCGCCGATCAAAGCTGATTGAGCTGTTGCAAAGCGGGCAAAATGTGACCGCAATCGGGATCCCGGCGACTTCGACATTGGCGATCTCGTGCCACATCAGGATCGCCTGCGGATAGGCGCGCGCTTCGCCATCGATCTCGACGGCGATCACTGGCGAACGATCGCTCAGCCAGGCGGCAGCCTGTGCAACTGGCTCCATATTCGGGTCTGTGAGCGAAGGTATGCCGTCTTTAGTGGGATTACCGACCAGAATCTCGTCGAAGTCGACAATGCTGTTGCAGAAATCGGTCGACCAATTGACCGTCCGCAAATCGGGGGGATTGCAGCCTGCCTGATCCTGCGCCTGGTTGCGAGCATAGCCAAAAACCCAGAGGAATGCGAGAATTGTTGCGACGGCGGCAACTGCAATTGTTCCGCGCCGAACGAGCGCCTTGCGCATGGATGCGGTCCTTTCCCAATACGGTTGCTCCCATTGTAGGGCGCTCTGATTACGATACCCTTACAGGCGGGTCGCTCCCGAAGCCTGGGGCGCGGTTCCGGGCGCCCAGACGTCAATGGCGAGGGCATTACATGAGGAATCGACTATAATTGCTATCGGCGCCCCTGGAGATTTAGAGGCCGCGAAGGATTGTCTCACATGTCGCGTTCACGCGCGCGCGCCAATTTTGTACTCGACGCGCTCTTTTGGGCTCTTGCGATCATTGGGCTGGTTATTGCCGGTTTTGGCATCGTTCTCGATCTGTTCCCTGGGACCAGCCCCGGCTTTAACCTGCCACAGCTTTTGGCGATTGTCGGCGGCCTCGCGCTGGCGGCTTTTGCCTATGCGCTGCGGCGGGATGATCTGCGCCGGCGTCGATTGGCCGCCTGGCGCAAGAACGCGCTCGCTGCGGCGCTCATCACAGCCGGCACGCTTGTCGCCCTGGAGCTTACCCTGGCGGTACTCAATATGTCGACTTATTTTCCGGCTCGCATCCCCGAACAGTATTACAGTGGCAAGCCCTGGAATATCTGCGATGAGGCTGGCTGCCATTTCGACCCGGAAGTCCTGGCAGAAGCTTGCAGGTTGGGGCGAACGGAGGGCCGAAACTGCTCCCTCAATCAACAGGGATTCCATGATTCGCAAGACTTTTCAGCGAGCGATGATTTGCAGGGCAAGTTCAGGATCATTGCCCTGGGAGATTCCTTCACCTTTGGCATGACGGCTGACATGGGAAAGTCCTATATCGAGAGAATCGAGTCCGATCAGGCCGATGCCGTACTGTGGAATATGGGCATCCCGGGCACGGGAACCCGGCAGGCGCTGCAATCCTTTTCGGCATTCGGGCCGGTTATGCAGCCTGATCTGACCTTACTCGGCTTCTACGTCAACGACTTCAAAGACAATATGACGCCTATTCACGGCCAGAAGATGACAGCCGGCGCGGATGAAAGCGAGATCTGGTTCCGCTGGGAGGATCGCTGGGGAAACATCATTATGCTGGATTTGCCTTCCACCTGGTACTATCGCGAACAGCGGAAAGATCCGCCCGCGAGCGAGCTTGAGCGCCTCGTTGGCATCACGCGCCTGGGTACATTGGCGCTGCGTCTGTTTGACGTGATTGGCGACAGCGCCTATGAACGACTTAGGGCAGCCAGGGAAAGGGAGGTCACGCGGGACTACCTGGCAGACTTGCGCGATTCGGTATCGGCTCAGTTTAGCGAACTCCTGGTCTTGCTAATCCCGCATCGCAGCGACCTGGCAGCGCCCGGCAGTCATTATTCTACCGCCATGCAACTCATGGCAGAGCTAGAGATACCGTATATCGATCCGCGTTCAGAACTCGAAGAAACGGTTGACTACACAGCTTTGCCCGATGTCCACTGGAATAACGCGGGCCACCAAAAGATGGGCGAACTGCTGAGCCGTTGCATTGACTCATTTCGCGCTGATGGGGACTGGTCAGCTTGTGGACAGGTAGTCTTGCCTTAACAGGTGCTATTATAAAAGCCAAACGTCCCAATTCATCATGGGACGCCTGGTATATTTGGGGGGTGTCCTGGTTCTGTGTGGGGACAAAGAACTCGGACTTGCGTTCACTCTAACATATTTTGTAATACCAGAGACGACGCGTCGCCTTTGCTAAACCTTCGCTTTTTCTACGCTTAGCCTACGCGGAAACCGGAGGCTTATACAGTGCGTGAATACTTCAAATGCGCTTTGAAATGGCGGATCGACTCTGGTTCAGTTGAAATGCCGCTGGCGCCGGCGCCAGCGTTTGCCTCGATTGAACTTCTGAGAATTCTCGCCGCGCGGATGCCGAATTGCCTGGAACCCGCGTAAATAATGAGCGGCGCGCGAGGGACTGTACCTGACAAGCGGGGGAAACGGGCTCGATTTCGGTTGCTTGATATCGCTTGGGAAGCGCGCTGGCTTCCACAACCGGGCAACAGTCGGCGGACGCAGACGCTAACCTACGCGTCGCCGACCCTATCTACTGTATAGATACCTGATCGTGTCTTTGGGCTCTGCGCTTGCGGACCTAATCGAATTTTGAAACCGCGCGGGATTGATGCGACTTCCGGCATCAACTCTGTAACGAGCGCTCGTTACAGAGGAGGGCCGCGTTCCTGGAATGGGCGAATCTATGTTATCATCGCCGGACGATTTGAAAAGTCTCTCAGTTCAAACACAGAAAGCCATGGCGAAAAAGCGCAGCGCATTTATCTGCTCAAATTGTGGCAGGAGAAGCTCCGGCTACTTCGGACGTTGTCCGCAATGCGGCGAGTTCGAGAGCATGGTTGAGCATGTTGAAGAGGCGCCCAAGTCCCGCGCTCACAGCCAAGCTTCGAGCGGGGTTCAGCGGAAGCCCCTGCGCCTTGAGGCGGTCGGTCCGGGGGAGGAGGATCGTCTGCCGGTGCCGATGGGCGAGTTCAATCGCGTTCTCGGTGGCGGCTTGGTGCCGGGCAGCCTGGTATTGCTCGGCGGCGAGCCCGGCGTCGGCAAATCCACGCTGGTCATCGAGTTGGCTGCGCTGCTGGCGGAATCGGCCGGAAACGTGCTCTATGTCAGCGGCGAGGAGAGCGCGAGCCAGATCAAGATGCGCGCCGAGCGCATGGGTCTGTCCGCGCGAGATCTATTCCTGCTGACGGAGACCGATCTGGGCAATATCTTTGATCAGATCTCCGCTTTGGATCCCGTGCTGGTTGTGATCGATTCGATTCAGACAACCCATACGGCGGAATTGAATTCTTCACCGGGCTTGGTAGCGCAAGTGCGAGAATGCGCCCTGCGCTTGCAGTCGCTGGCCAAAGACTCAGGCGTCAGCGTGTTGATGATCGGCCATGTGACCAAAGACGGCAATATCGCCGGACCGCGCGCCCTGGAGCACATTGTTGATACGGTGCTGTACCTGGAAGGCGATCCATTTCAACAGTATAGACTGTTGCGCAGTGTCAAGAATCGCTTTGGCGCCACCAGCGAATTGGGCGTCTTCGAGATGCGCGGGCGCGGCATGGCGCAAGTGGAGAACCCCTCGCAGGTATTTCTGGAAGAACGCGTCGTCCAGGCATCAGGCTCCGCCATCGCCATTACCATGGAAGGCACGCGCCCGCTGCTGGTCGAGATGCAAGCCCTGACCAGCCCCACCTCTTTTGGCAATCCGCGCCGCACGCCCAATGGCGTAGACATCAATCGCTTGCTCTTGATCAGCGCCGTTTTGAGCAAAGTAATCGGGCTAAAATTGTGGGAACAGGATATCTTCGTCAATGTCATCGGCGGCATCAGGATCAGCGAGCCTGCGTCCGACCTGGCGATGGCGGTTGCCATCGCTTCAAGCTATTACGATCGCCCGGCGCCGGCGGATCTGGCGATTGTCGGAGAAGTCGGTTTAAGCGGAGAGATTCGCCGAGTGGGCCAGCTAAGCATGCGCTTGAACGAAGCGCGCAAGATCGGCTTTAAGCGCGTCCTGGTCCCCAGGCTGGGGGGCAATGCCGACGAGATCCCGCCGGGCATCCAGTTGCTCCAGGCGCGCAACTTGTCGGGCGCCCTGCGGGAAGTCTTTTCGACCGATTGAACCGATTGAATTGAGATCCTGACTAAGGATATTTGCGATTGAGCAGGCGCGCGTAGGGTATCGTCTCGCGCACGTGATTGAGTCCGCAGATCCAGGCTACCGTTCGTTCAATGCCGATGCCGAAACCAGCATGGGGCACTGTCCCGAATTTTCGCAGCTCAAGGTACCATTGGTAGGCTTCGCGCCCCAAGCCCATCTTGTCGATATTTTGCTCCAGCAAGTCGAGTTCGTGAATGCGTTCGCTGCCGCCGATGATTTCGCCATATCCTTCCGGCGCCAGCAGGTCGACGCTGCGGCAGACCTCTGGGCGTCCTGCCACCGGCGTCATGTAAAAGGCTTTGACGGCGGTTGGGTAGTGATAGACAAAGACCGGTTTGTCGAATTGCTCCGCCAGCGCCGTTTCCTGCGGGCTGCCGAAATCCTCGCCCCAGGCAATTGCCAACTCGGCTTTCGCTTCAGGATCATCGGTCGCTTCCGCCAGCCCTTGCAGCCGCTCGACGGCGTCGTCGTAGCTGATGCGCGCGAAGGGCGCCGTGATCGCGCGCAGTTTATTCACATCACGCTCGATGATCGCCAGTTCCTGGCTATGCTTTTCCAAGACCTGCGCTGCGACATGGGTTACCAAGCCCTCTTCTATGTCCATCAACTCTTCCAGGCTGCAAAAGGCGATTTCCGGCTCCAGCATCCAGAACTCGATCAGGTGCCTGCGGGTCTTGGATTTTTCCGCGCGGAAGGTCGGTCCAAAGCAATAGACTTTGCCAAAAGCCATGATGTTGGCTTCGTTGTAGAGTTGGCCGGTCTGCGCCAGAAAAGCCGGATCGCCAAAATAATCAACCTCGAAAAGCGTGGTCGTTTCTTCACCAGCCGCCGGCGTGATGATTGGCGTATCCACAAGCAAGAAACCCTGATCGTCCAGCCAGTCCCGCATCGCTTTGATGATGGTGGCGCGGATGCGCAAGATCGCCCACTGGCGGCTGCTGCGCACCCACAAGTGGCGATGGTTCATCAGGAATTCGGTGCCATGTTCTTTAGGCGTGATCGGGTAATCTTGCGCCTGCTGGAGGACTTGCAGATCGCGGATGCCGATTTCGAAACCGCCAGGGATGCCCGGCGCGCGTTCGTCGGCGCGGACCTCGCCCGTGATGACGACGGAAGACTCTTGACTGAGCCCGCGGGCAATCTCGAATGCCTCCGCGTCCATTTCTCGTTTGAAGGCGACGCATTGCGCCTGGCCGCTGCCATCGCGCAGCAGGATGAATTGCAGCCTGCCTTTGCCGGTCTTGTTGTAAACCCAACCGCGCACGGTGACTTCTTGACCTGCGTAGCGGGCGATATCTTTGATCTGTATGACTTCTGCCACGGCGTCTTCCTCGGTATGCAGTTGATGCTTTCTTCAGCAAGTATAACATGACTGACGGAAGCGGCTAACGTCGCGGCTTCACGTCAATCACGTCCCCTTCGGCAGCGCGCAGCAGCCGGTCGCCGATGGCCAAGCCCAGGCCGGATGAATCGGGAGCCCGCGCCAATATCCACTTGAGGCCGCGGCTGTCAAGCGATCGCAATGCTGAAAACAAGCGGGCGGCCGCCGCATCGAGATCCGCTCCCAAACTCTCGACTGTGACATCGAGATCGGCAAAGCGACTTGCTTCCCGCTCCAGCGTCATTGCGCCGACATGGTCATGCTCGTCGGCGAATGCCCTCATAGCCGCCCAGACGGCCAGGTCATCGTCGCCGCGAAAGAGGACGACCGTCGCTCTCGGCGAGTAGTGTTTGAGCATGCTGCCAGGCGACGACGCGGCGGCGGCTTCGTCGGCCAGATACTGAGGTTGATAAGTCAGATCCGGCACGATCGCGCGCAATTCTTCCAGCGAGACGCCGCCCGGGCGCAAAACCTGCGGCGCCTCCCCAACCAAGCTGAGGATGGTCGACTCCAGCCCGATCCCCGTAGGACCGCCGTCCAGGATGATGTCCACACGCCCTTTCAGGTCATCGGCGACATGCTGCGCCGTGGTTGGGCTGGGGCGCGAGAATCTGTTCGCGCTGGGCGCGGCGATGGGTAGTCCGGCCGCGTTTATGAGCGCCAGAGCGACAGGGTGATCCGGCATGCGCACTGCAACAGTATCCATACCTGCGGTTAGATTGGCCGGCACAGCTTCGCGCTTGTTCAAGACCAGCGTCAAGGCGCCCGGGGCAAAGCGCTCGAGCAAGCGGTAAGCGAGCTCGGAAACCGATACCGCCAAGCCCGGCAATTGGGACAAATCAGCGATATGCACGATCAGCGGATCGTTGGCTGGGCGGCTCTTGGCGCGGAAAATCTTCTCGACGGCGGCGCTGTCAAGCGCGTTGGCGCCCAGCCCATAGACCGTTTCCGTGGGGAAGGCGACCAATCCGCCAGCCCGGATCGCTTCGCCCGCCAATGCTATTGGGCGCGGCTCCGGGACTTGCGGATCAACCCGGAAGGTTATTGTGCTGGTCCTGTATGGTTCGCGCATTTGCCAGAGGCCGCCCGCCTGGTGAGATATACTGTTAAGTGAAGCGCGGCGCGCTTGCGGCAGCGCCGAAAGAATTGGCAAGTAGCGTGAGAGAGAATCATAGCGGAGAGGAATGCCCGATGACAGTATTAGTTACAGGCGCCGCCGGATATCTCGGCAATCAGATCGTCAAAAAGCTGGTCGCGCTGGGCCATCCGGTGCGGGCGATGGCGCGCCGCCCGGCGAAAGCGCAATTGCGCCTGCGCGAAGTCGCCGAGAGCATCGAAATCGTCGAGGGCGATGTCACCGTGCCGGCTAGTTTGTCCCCGGTCATGGAGAATGTCGACGCGGTTATTCACTTGGTCGCCATCGCCATGGAAAAGCGCGGGCAAACTTACGAAGCGGTCAACTTTCAAGGCACGGTCAATGTGATTGATGCGGCGCAAGCGGCCGGCGTTAAACGATTCATCAATATGAGCCAGAACGGCGCCCGCAGCGATCTCCCCTACCGATTCCTCGCCAGCAAAGGGCGCGCCCAGGAATATGTCGCCGCATCGGCCTTGCAGTGGACAGCGCTGCGCCCCTCGGCCATCTTCGGCCCGCAAGACGAATTCTTCAATACTTTCGCGCGTCTGCTCAAGTTGACGCCGATCGTATTTCCCTTGATCGGCGGGGGCAAAGCCAAATTCCAGCCGGTTTCCGTACATGACGTGGGGGGGGGGGGGGGGGGGGGGGGGGGCCGCCCCCGCGCCCGCCGGCGGGGGGGGGGTTTTGGGGGGGGGGGGGGGGGGGGGGGTGGGGGGGGGAAAAAAAAGGGGCGGGAGACCGGGG